>CAZDSU010000056.1:0-44986 GCA_964508135.1 uncultured Saprospiraceae bacterium | reverse complement strand
TACGTCGCCATCAAAGCCCTCGGCGAGAAAGACAGCAAGGCTTTCCTGAACAGCATCGCCGTGGAGGTGCGGGAGCCTGCGGCGGTAATCATGGAGAAGATAAAGCGGTATTTGTAAGGAAAACGGTGACAACTTTCAAAAAGTAGTCACCGCCCCGCCTTCCCCACCATCTCCCGAATCCGCCCATTCAACCCCTCCTCCTTCAGCAACTGCTCCAGCGTCAAGTGGAACCGGAACCGCCAGTAATGCGGCGAGATGGACGGGTCGTTGATGGTCTCATCCTTGGCCACGGGGCGGCGCAACTTGGCGTCCATGCCAACGAGATCCTGCACAGGGAAGATGGCCCACATGCTCGGCGAGGCGAGATGCTGCTGGTTGACGGCCTCCACCACGCCAGGCGTACACTCGCAAGGTGCGACGCCGCCAATACGGAGTGTTTCGTTTAGGAATTGTTGCGCCATTTCATGGTCGTGTTCCCACCAGCCACGGATGGTCGGCATGTCGTGGCAGGAGGGGCTGCAAACCGAGGTGTACGGGTACTTTTCTGGCTGCCCGAACTTCACCGTGCCTTTGGGCATCCGCTGGATTTCGAGGGAGAGGATATTCAGGTCCTTCATCACCCCGGCCACCGAGTGCGGAATCATGCCAAGGTCTTCGCCGCAGATGAGCATGTTGGTGGCTTGCAGCAGGGCGGGCAGTTTCCAAAGGGCTTGTTGCTTCCAAAACTCGTCGTGGCGGACATAGAAATAATCGTTGTAGAGGAGCTTGAATATGGCCTTTTCCTCCTGGCTCAAATACCGGAACGAACGGGTCGTTTCCAGTGTGATGCGGGGGTTGAAGCCGTTCGGCTCCTCGATGAGCAGTACGTTGCTCACGAGGCGCATCAGGCCAATTTCAACGTCTTTTTTCTCCGAGAGATATTCGTCGTGCTGAAACAACTCCTTGATTTTCAACTGGTTGTCCACCATTTCGCTCAGCCTGAAAACACCGCCATCCGTTTCTTCCAGAAAGTGTTTTCGGACAAAATCGGTGTCCTCACCAAAGATTTCCTCCAAAAAATGTTCCCGGATGAAAGGCTTCGTGTAACGGTGCAGGTCGCCGAGCAGGCCCATCGCTGCCAGCTCCTGGCGGGAGTAGGGTAGGCGGGGGTTGAAGAGGCCGAGCGTGCCTTCCACCTGGTTTGTTGGTATCTGCCAGATTCGGAAAAAACCGAGGATATGGTCAATGCGCAGGGCGTCGAAGTACTCGGCGAGCTTGGTCATGCGCTGCTGCCACCAGGTGAAGCCGTCCTTGGCCATCACTTCCCAGTTGTAGGTCGGGAAGCCCCAGTTTTGGCCAGCTTCCGAGTAAGCATCTGGTGGTGCGCCCGCTTGGCCGTCCATGTTGTAGAGGTGCGGCGCCACCCAAGCGTCGCAGCTTTCCCGGTAGATGCCGATGGGCAGGTCGCCTTTCAGCACAACGCCGTTTTTGCGGGCGTAGTTGGTAGCGCCGAGCAATTGAAGATGGGCGTGGTACTGGATAAAATAGTGCATTGCCACCTCGTCAAATGCCTTGTATTTGGGGTCACAGAGGTCGGTGATGACCTGTTCGGAGTAGGTCGAGTATTTCTCCCAAGTATGAAAATCCGTTGTGCCGTTCACGTCACGCAAATGGCAGAAAGCGGCGTAGGGCTTGAGCCAATCGGCGTTGCCCTCGATGAAATTTTGGGCTTCATAGTCCTTGAAAAAAGCAGCTTTCTCCTGTTCGTACAGCAGTTCGAAAAATGCGAATTTGGTGTTCAAAACTGCCTCGAAATCAACGGTTTCGAGTTTGTTCAGCTGCGCAATTGCCTTTTTAAGTCGGGTTTCGTCGGCCTTGTCCTTCAGCTTCGCAATGGACTGGATGTTGACGTACAGCGGGTGCAGCGCATAGACCGAAATGGCGGCGTAGGGGTAGCTGTCCACCCAGGTTTTTGTGGCAATGGTGTCGTTGACTGGGAGGGTCTGCACGAGCTTCATGTCCGTTTTCGTTGCCCAATCCACCAGCAGGTTCAGGTCGGTGTACTCGCCGATGCCGCAGCCATTTTCGCTGCGCAACGAAAAAACAGGAATGGCCATGCCTGCCCCTTTCCACAGGTCGGAAGCGTATTGGTAGCTCTCGTCCGTTCGAACAACGGTATTTCCTTTTGCCGAGGGAAAAGTAAACTGGAGGCGGCGGTTGAAGCCTTTTTCCCATTCCACAACTTGCTGATTTTCAGGGTTGTAGATGGCGAACTTGTATTCAATGTCCACAGATTGTCCGTTCCAATCAAGTTCAACTTGCCAATTGGGATAATGCCCTTCGGACAACTCAAGCGGCTTTTTCCAGTTGCCGAGGGCATCGTTGTTCCCGCAAATACAAAACTTGAGGTGCTGTGGGATGGCGGCTGCGTAGAGCTGAAAGATGATTTTGTTGCCCAGTGACTCACCCCTTTTTTGGGGGAGCTTGGGGGGGGCTTTTACAGCCTCATTCCTCCGAAATATCACATCCTTGAACGCAGCGGAAAAAAAACTGCGGGCCACCTCAAATTGGGGCCGCCAATAGTCTTGGTAGAAGACATGCGTTCTTCCTTTCGGGATGAAAAGCTGGCGGTATTCACCGTGCTCGCCCACCATGCCCTTTGGCGTTTGGAGAAAATACTTGTACGCAATTACGTCGTTTTCAGCTACTTGAATGGTTTCGTGCCAATTGGTGGCATCGTAGCTTTGGCAAATCACGGTTTCTTCCGTGCCATTTTTTCTGAATCGGATGGCGATTTGTTCACCGGGCAGCGTACCGTAGTTGATATGGAAATTGGCTATCATTGTCAGTATTGGATGTTAGGTTTATGGTTTAAAATGTCCGCAAAACTATTGAAACTGGAAGAGATAAATTGGAGGTATTTCATGGGTGTCTGCGTCTTCGGTGAATATCATATTTTCTTTCGCCACTCGCTTGGCGACTGTTCCGTTTTTTTCTTAAAAATCCTTGAGAAATAGAACTCCGACTCGAAGCCTGACTTGGCTGCAATTTCGGCGATGGTCAGGGAAGTTTCCCTGAGCATTTGCCCGGCCTTTTCAATTTTCAGGTTGAGCAGATATTGCCCCGGCGAGGTGCCTGTTACTGACTTAAATGCTTTTCGCAACCATTCGTAACTGACATTTTGAGCTGTCGCAATCGCCTGAAAATCAAGCGTTTGTTCCCAATTTTCATGGATGCCGAACCGGATGGACTGCACGATTTGCTCCTGTCGGAGCCGGGTTTGGTTTTTTAGCAATGCGGAGGAATACACTAGCCCCAGCATCTGAATCACGAGGCACGACGAAATCTGACGGAACGCCACCCCCTCGTATTTCACCACGTCAATCAGCCGCCGGAAGATGTCCAAAAATTCGGCATTGAAGCCCACCCCGATGAGCGGCCGCTGCGGGTCGAAGCACTCCTGCCGCATCAGGTATTCCGCAAAATGGCCGTCGAAGCCCACCCAAAATTCTTCCCATCCGGTTTCCTGCAAGGGCTTGTACCGGTGCCAAACGCCGGGGAAAAGCAGCATGATGGTGCCTGCTTCCACACCTACCAGCCCAGTGCCCTCGCCCTCGTAAACACCCCGACCTTTGGCCACGTACACGATTTGGAACTCCTGCAATCGCCGCCCATTTTCCCATTGGAATACATGCGTGGTGGGATGTTCAGGGTCGGGGTAGGCTCTTCCTGGCGGGTGTGCCCAGTGCCCGACCGTGTGGACGTTGACCCCCCAGTTTGGGCCGGTTTGCTCCAAGTCTGCCAACTGGGCATCGGTGAAATATTTGCGAAAGGTTTCCATCGTTTGGTGTGGTTTGGCCTGTTTTGGGCAGCAAATTTACCAAAAAGTACATGCTTTACCCCAATTTGGATAAATGGCAAATCGTAAAATCTTCGTCCATTTGCCAAAACATTTCACCACATGAAATTTGTCAAAATACTGCCCTGCCTTTTTTTGATGCCGCTTTTTTCGCTGGCGCAAAACGACCTCCTCACCCAATTCCAAAACCCGCCCAACGCCGCCCGCCCCCGTGTCTGGTGGCACTGGATGAATGGCAACGTGACCAAAAACGGCATCCAAAAAGACCTCGAATGGATGCAGCGGGTCGGAATCGGCGGCTTCCAGAACTTCGACGCCAACCTCTTCACTCCGCAGGTGGTAGAGGAAAAACTGGTGTTTATGACGTCGGAATGGAAGGATGCTTTCAAGTTCGCCACCGAACTGGCCGACCAAAAAGGGCTGGAAATGGCCATCGCTGGCTCGCCTGGCTGGAGCGTGACGGGCGGCCCGTGGGTGCCCGCCGAGGATGGCATGAAGAAATACGTTTTCACCCGCACGAGGGTGGAAGGGGGCAAGCCTTTCAGTGGCAAACTACCCCAGCCCGCCGCCACTTCGGGCAAGTTCGGCAACGTGGGAATCCCAAAAACCTCGGCGATGGGCGAGGAGTCGCACTCTGTGCCAGAATACTACTCCGACGCCCTCGTCATCGCCTACAAGCTGCTCGACGTGGACGTGCCGCTGGCCAGCATGAATCCTAAAGTGACTTCCAGCGGCGGCAATTTCACGCTTAAAGACCTGACAGACAACGATTTAGATAAATCAAGCTTCCTGCCCCCATTGACCATTGGCGAGGACATGTGGATTCAATATGAATTTGCCGCTCCGCAAACTTTCAAGGCTGCTTCACTCGCAGGGGCGCTGCACGTGGCATTGGAAGAGTTCAACGGAGGGCCGCTCAACCGCAGCATCAAGGTCAGCGACGATGGCGTGAACTTTCGGGAAGTGGCCACCTTCACGGGCAGCATCAATCCGCTGAACACCCTCGCTTTTCCGGCCACCACTGCCAAGTATTGGCGGCTCTGCTACAAAACCCTGCCCCCGCCCTTCAACCCGTGGATAGCCATGATGACGGGCGGCAGCGGCGAACCGCCCAAGCCAGATGGCATCAACGTTGCAGAGTGGATGCTCTACACCGCCGACCGCATTGACCAAGCGGAGGACAAGGCTGGCTTCACCCCGTGGAGGGAGGACTACCCCTCTTATCTGGGCGAAAATGCCGATGCCATTCCGTTGGAGAACGTCATTGATTTGACCCAAAAAATGAAGCCAGACGGCAGCTTGGATTGGAACGTCCCTGAAGGGAACTGGCTGATTTTGCGTTTCGGCTACTCGCTCACGGGCCGCCAAAACCACCCCGCATCCCCAGAGGCGACTGGCCTCGAAGTGGACAAGCTCGATCCCGACGCCGTGCGTAAGTACATCAACGCCTACCTTGACATGTACAAGGACGCCACGGGCGGTCTGATGGGCAGCAAGGGATTGAGCCACATGATTTTGGACAGCTACGAGGCTGGCCACATGACCTGGACGAAGGCAATGCCCGATGAATTTGCGAAGCGAAGAGGATACGACCTCAAGCCGTGGGTGCCTGTGCTGACGGGCAGAATCGTGAAAAGCAGGGAGGCCAGCGAGGCGTTTTTGTGGGATTTTAGGAAGACGATTGGCGAAATGATTGCCGAGTACCACTACGATATCATCGGCGAGGAACTGCACAAGCGGGGCATGAAGCGCTATACTGAATCGCACGAAGACCGCAGGATTTACCTCGCCGACGGCATGGATGTGAAGCGCTATTCCGACATACCGATGAGCGCCATGTGGACGCCCGGCAGCCTCGCCGCTGGCCCCGATGAGGAGGTGCGCAGCGAGGCGGATATCCGGGAAAGTGCTTCGGTGGCGCATATCTACGGCAAGCCCATCGTGGCCGCCGAGAGCATGACCGCCGTGCAAAACGCCTTTAGTTGGCACCCAGAAAAACTCAAGCGCACAGCGGATTTGGAGCTGGCCAGCGGGCTGAACCGCTTCGTCATCCATACCTCCGTACACCAGCCGCTGGACGACAAGATGCCAGGTTTTTCATTGGGGCCTTTCGGCCAATATTTCGGGCGGCAAGAGACTTGGTCGGGCGCTGGCGCAAAGGCGTGGGTGGACTACCTCAGCCGTTCTTGCCACCTGTTGCAGCAGGGCCAGTTCGTAGCCGATGCATTGATTTATTATGGTGAAAACACGAACCTGACTTGGCGTTTCAAGGAAAAACTGCCCGAAGTCACTGGCTATGAATACGATTTTGTCAACTCCTCGGCACTGATGAACGTGCTGAAGGTCGAAAACGGCAAAATCACCTCGCCCGGTGGTGGCTCGTACAGCGTTCTGGTGCTTGACGAAAGTGCCAAACAAATGACCCTGCCTGTGCTGAAAAAGCTGCGTGATTTGGTGAAAGCGGGCGCAGTGGTAACTGGCACCAAGCCTGAAAAATCGCCCAGCCTCGCCGACGACCCAAACGAGTTCAATCAAATTGTCAACGAAATTTGGGGAAGCCCAAAAGTGTACGGAAAGCCAGCTACCGATGTGTTGAGGACGCTGGGCATTTCAGAGGATGTTGTCATCAAAAACAACAAGTCCAAAATCCTGTACGTGCATCGTCACACACCAGACATGGAAATTTACTGGCTCAACAGCCGTAGTGCCGAGGCGAACAGCGCCGAGGTCAGCTTCAGGGTCAGCGGAAAGGTGCCGGAGCTTTGGAGCGCACAGACAGGCAAGACCACGAAGCTTGCTTGGCGCATCGAAAATGGCCGCACCATCGTGCCGCTGGAGTTTGAGCCGTGGGGCGCTTTTTTCATCGTTTTTAAGGATAAAACAAGTGAGACGAGCCACACATTGCCGAAGGCGACGGAGACGGAAATCGCTCAAATCAGTGGTGCTTGGCAGGTGAGTTTTCAGGCAAAACGGGGTGCTCCTGCAACCGCTGTTTTTCCAAAACTGACTTCTTGGTCAGAAAATGGCGACTCCGGCATCAAATATTTTTCCGGCACGGCAACCTACCGCAATGCATTTGATGCTTCCGGCATGACAAGCGGCAGCCGCATCCTATTGGATTTGGGCGAGGTAAAAAATTTAGCAGAGGTCATCGTAAACGGCAAAAATCTTGGCTTCCTGTGGAAAACGCCCTTCAAAATTGACATCACCGACGCCGTGAAAAAGGGCAAAAACGAAGTGGAAATCAAGGTGACGAACCTTTGGGTGAACCGCCTCATCGGCGATGCACAGCCGGGGGTGACGGAGAAAATCACGTTCACGACAATGCCATTTTATCGGGGAAGCGAGCCGTTGCTGCCGAGCGGGTTGTTAGGGCCCGTTCGGTTGGTGGAGGTTAAGTGAGATTAGGAATGGGATTGAAGAAACTGCCGCATAGTCTCTTGCGTCCAGTCTTTTTCATCCCAGTTTTGGTCTGCAAGTTTTGCCAATCGCTGGGCCTTGAAAGCAATTATCAAACGCTTCAAGTCTTTGAGTTCTTCAGCGGAGAGGCTCTCAGAGAGTTTCAGCAACGAAATTTGAACTTCATTTAATGGAAATTGCAATGGCTGCATTTTTTGCATTTTTTGATAAAGTAAAGAAAATCAACTGGTTCTATGCAAATGCGCATCGTAGCATTCCATTTTCATCCCCATTTCACCCACTTTTATCTACTTGAACAATTATTCTGATACATTTGATTTTGCTTCGCAACTGATACTTCGGAAAATCAGGCAGCCATTTTTTCAACAATCCACATTTGTTCGACATGAAACTTAAATACTTGGTATTCAGCGCATTAGTCGCACTTTTTCTTTTCTCTTCTTGCAAAAAAGAAACACCCCGTGTCCTCGTCTTTTCCAAGACTGCAGTCTTCCGCCACGAGTCCATCGAAGTGGGCAAGGTAGCGATGGTGGCAATGGGCGCTAAGTACCATTTCGAGGTGGACACCACGGAGAACGACTCCGCTTTTTACGAAGACAACCTGAAAAAATACCACGCAGTGGTCTTCCTGAACACCACAGGCGACGTGCTGAACCCGGAGCAGCAGAACAATTTCGAGCGCTTCATCCAAGCGGGCGGCGGCTGGGTCGGCATCCACTCAGCGACCGACACCGAATACGGCTGGCCGTGGTACGGCAAACTGGCGGGGGCTTATTTCAAAGACCACCCCGGCAATCCCAACGTGCAGGAGGGCGAGTATTTCGTGGTGGACAAAAACCATCCGGCCTGCGACTCACTGCCTGACCGCTTCAAGCGCACGGACGAGTTTTACAATTTCAAGCAGATGAACCCGGACGTGAAACCCCTCGTGAACATTGACGAAAAGACCTACAAAGAAGGCAATATGGGCGACAACCACCCGATGTCGTGGTACCACGAGTACGACGGCGGGCGGGCGTTTTACACGGCGATGGGGCATACCATCGAGTCGTTCACAGAGCCTCTTTTCCTCAACCACCTCTGGGGCGGTCTGAAATGGGCCTTGGACGATGGCAAGCCTAAGCCCTTGAATTACAGCGCAGTACGCACGCCAAAGATGCCGGAAGAAAATCGCTTTGCCAAGGTGGTTTTGGACGAGGGACTGAACGAACCCATCGAACTGGCCATCTTGCCGAGCGGCAATGTGCTGTTCATCGAGCGGCACGGTGCCATCAAGATTTACGACCAAGAAGAAAAGAAAACGATGGTGGTGGACAGCATCGCCATCAGCCACGAATACACCGATGCCGAAGGCAAAAAAAGCGAGGCAGAGGACGGGCTGTTGGGCGTACAACTCGACCCCAATTTCGTAAAAAATAACTTCATCTACTTCTACTACTCGCCCGCGGGCGACACGGCGGAAAATGTGCTGGCCCGCTACGTGCTGAAGGATGAAAAACTCGACCGTTCTTCCAAAAAAGTCATGTTGCGGATTCCCGTTCAGCGGGAACAGTGCTGCCACACAGGCGGCAGCATCGCCTTCGATGCCGCTGGCAACCTGTTCGTGAGCACGGGCGACAACACCAGCCCCCGTGATTTCAACTACGGCCCGAACGATGAGCGGCCCGGCAGAGGCCCTTGGGATGCCCAGAAGTCGAGCGGCAATACCAACGATTTGCGGGGCAAAATCCTGCGCATCCACCCCGAACCGGACGGCTCGTACACCATTCCCGAGGGTAACCTTTTCCCGAAAGGAATGGAGAAAACCCGTCCCGAAATTTATGCGATGGGCACTCGAAATCCCTACCGCATTTCGGTGGACAAAAAGACGGACTACCTCTACTGGGGCGAGGTCGGGCCGGATGCCAACAACGACTCAATCCCCTATGGCCCAAGGGGTTATGACGAGGTGAACCAAGCGAAAAAGGCGGGCTATTTCGGCTGGCCCTACTTCGTGGGCAAGAACTACCCGTATGTCGAGTACGATTTTGCGGCGAAAAAAAGCGGTGAAAAATACGACCCTGCCAAACCCCACAACAACTCACCGAACAACACTGGGTTGGCCGAATTGCCGCCTGTCAGCCCACCGTTCATCTGGTACCCGTATGCTGAATCGGAGGAGTTCCCGCTGGTGGGCAGTGGCGGTCGGAACGCCATGGCTGGCCCCGTTTTTTACACCGAAGATTTCAAAAATGCCAAGCGCCCGTTCCCCGATTATTACAACGGAAAACTGCTGATTTACGAGTGGATGCGGGGCTGGATTATGGCCGTGACGATGGACAAGGACGACAATTACGAGAGCATGGAGCCGTTCATGGGCAGCTACAAATTCAGCAACCCGATTGACATGGAATTTAGCAAGGACGGCGATTTGTATATGCTGGAATACGGCACTGGCTGGTTCACCGGCAACCCCGATGCCCGCCTCGTGCGCATTGAGTACACAGCCGGAAACCGCAATCCGCAGGTGAAAACCACCGCTGACAAGACGCAGGGCGCTGTGCCGTTTGCCGCACATTTTTCTTCGAAAGGCACGATTGATTATGACAGGGATGAAGTGAAATATAAGTGGAACGTCATCTCGCCTGAGGGCAAATCGCTCCAAACTTTCACCACGCCCGACATGGATTTTAATTTTGAAAAACCGGGCATCTACAAGGTCGAGCTGACCGTGAGCGATGGCAAGGGCGGCGAGACCGTTTCCACCACTGAAATACAAGCTGGAAACGAGCCGCCGCAGCTTGAATTTGCCATCACAAAAGGCAACTCCGGCTTCTTTTTCCTCGGTCAATCCTTTGATTATCAAGTAACTGTGAACGACAACGAGGACGGCAGCACCGAATCGGGCGGCATTTCGCCGGACGCCGTCAGCGTCACGATTGACTACCTGCCGGAGGGCTTCGACAAGGCACTGATAGCGCAGGGGCACAAGTTTGCCGACAACCTCGCTACCGCTTTGGGAAAAACTTTGATGGAAAAAAGCGACTGCAAGTCCTGCCACGGCCTCGACAAGAAGTCCATCGGGCCGACCTACATGGACATCTCGAAGAAGTACGCAACCGACCCCAAGGCACCCGCCTATTTGACCAAAAAAATCATGGAAGGCGGCGGCGGCGTCTGGGGGGAAGTGATGATGGCAGCGCACCCCAGCCTGCCCGACAAAGACGTGGCGGAGATGGTGAAATACATCCTCAGTTTGACGCAAAAACCCGCCAATTCGTTGCCACTGAAAGGCAGCTTCACCACCGCCATTCCGAAGGGACAAAGTGACCAAGGCGTGTTCATCCTGCGGGCGGCGTACACCGACAAGGGGGCAAACGGCATCCCCGGCATCCGCTCGGAACAGGTGATGGTGCTTCGCAATGCGAGCTTGAGTGCTGCCGCTTCCGATGCCTTCGCCGACATGATGATTATGAAAATACCGGGTCAGGAAGTGAAGATTGCCATTGCACAGAAAGCCGGGGCCTACATCGCTTACAAGGACGTTGACTTGAGCGGCATCGGCTCAGTGATGGTTTTGGCCAATGCCCCTTCCACATATGGCATGGTTGGCGGTTCGGTAGAGGTGCGGCTCGATTCGCCGACAGGCGAGTTGATTGGCACAACATCGGCCATCGTGGCCAAACCGATGGATCCCACAGCACCGCCAATGCCAGCGATGGCTCTCGCTCAGCTAAAGCCGCAGACAGGCAAACATGACGTGTATTTTGTTTGCAAAAACGACAAAGCGGGTACAGGGCAGAGCTTGTTTGTAATGATGCAGGTGATGTTCCAGGGGGCTGGGAAGCCAGCGATGTAACTATGGAAAAGCGATTCAAATATCATTTTTTACTTGCGTTGCTGCTTGTCGCAACAAGCAGCAACGCCCAACTGCAACCGCTGCGGGTAAGCGAAAATGGCCGCCACCTCGTTAACAACGATGGCAAGCCCTTCTTTTGGCTGGGCGACACGGCTTGGGAGCTGTTTCACCGCACCAAAAAAGCAGAAGCCGAAGCGTACTTCAAGCAGCGGGCAGAGCAGGGTTTCAACGTCATTCAAGCAGTGGCACTGGCCGAACTCGACGTGCTGAACGTGCCCAACCGCAACAGCGATTTGCCGCTCCGCAATGGCGACCCGACCCAACCCAACGAAGCCTACTTCTGCTACATGGATACCCTGATTGACATGGCGGCGGCGCATGGGCTTTACATCGCCCTGTTGCCTACTTGGGGCGACAAGGTTTTCAAGGACAAATGGGGCAAAGGGCCAGAGATTTTTAATGCTGAAAACGCCAAGGTTTATGGCAAATGGATTGGCAGCCGCTACCGCAACCGCATGAACATCATCTGGGTTATCGGTGGCGACCGTGACCCACGGGACGGCTCACAGGATGTGGCCGTTTGGCGGTCAATGGCGGCTGGTGTGACAGAAGGAATCGGGGGAAATGACCGAGCGTTGATGACTTTCCATCCACAGCCAGAGCGCATCGAGGCATCGTCGTCCACATGGTTTCACGAAGACAACTGGCTGGATATGAACATGTTGCAGACGGGGCACTGCGACGACACGCCAGTTTGGAAGCGCATGGAAAGCGATTGGAAACGCCAGCCCACAAAGCCATTTTTGAACGGCGAAGCGATTTACGAGGAGATGCCAGTTTGTTTTGATGCCAAAAACTTGGGCTATGCCAGCCCATGGGACGTGCGCCGGGCAGCCTACCAAAGCGTGTTCGCCGGAGCTTGCGGGCATACTTACGGCAGCGCCTCGGTCATCTTTTTTTCAGAAAAAGGCGAGCATTTTTTCGCCGACATTCACCGTTGGCAAGATGCCCTCGACCTCCCCGCCGCCAACCAGATGCGCTATTTGAAAACGCTGATGGAAAGCCGACCAGCCAACGGAAGAACGCCCGACCAGTCCATGTTGCAAAGCGAGGGCAACAATGCTTTTGACCATATTTCCGCCATTCGGGGCGATGGATTCGCTTTTGTTTACACCACCCACGGTTTGCCCGTGACGGTAAACATGGGCAAAATTTCGGGAAAGAAAATCAGTGCGAATTGGTTCGACCCACGCACCGGGAAGGCAACGAATATCGGCATTTTTGACAATAAAGGCTGGCAGACTTTTGCCCCGCCCTACGTTTGGTCGCCTGTGCCTGACCACCGTACCGACCTTGTGCTGATATTGGACGACACAGATAAAAAATATATGGTGCCGGGTTTGTAAAACCTATGGTGCGGTGTAGCTTCGGCATTCATCAAACACTTTGAAAAATGAAAAACTTAATAACAGTTCTCGTATTACTGATTGGCTTCATCAGCCAAGTATTTTCCCAAAAAGTCATCAACCTTCAATCCACCCTCACCCCTTCGGAACTGACCTGGAGTAACCCAGAGCGGCAGTATTTCAGCCAAATCTGGCAAACGGAGGTCGTCACCAACGTCTCAAAACCCACACTGACCGCCTACCTGCCCGACCCCGCCATTGCCAACGGCACAGCGCTCGTCATCGCACCGGGCGGCGGCTACATGGCGCACAGTATCAATAGCGAAGGCATCTGGGTGGCCGAATGGGCAGCAAAGCAAGGCATCGCAGCTTTCGTGCTGAAGTACCGCCTCGCACCCACCGGCGAGGATGCCACCGCCGAGTTCATGCAAGCCGTGGGCGACCGGGATGCTTTTATGAAAAAAGTGGGTCAAGTCATCCCGTTGGCGGTAGCCGATGGTCGGTCGGCCATTGAGTACGTGCGAAGCCATGCCGCTGAGTACGGCGTAAAGCCCGACCAGATTGGCATCATCGGCTTCTCGGCAGGTGGCGGCGTAGTAGGTGGCGTGGTGTTCGACCATACGCCTGCCAGCAGGCCCGACTTCGCTGCGCCGATTTATTCTGCCTTGCAACGGGACGACAGCACGCCCGTACCTGACGACGCCATGCCTATTTTCATCGCCTGCACCGCCGATGATTTCTTTGGCTTCCAGAAACAAAGCACCGAGATTTTCAACAAGTGGAACGCCGCCGGAAAGCCTGTCGAGCTACACCTCTATGAAAAAGGCGGCCACGGCTTCGGGGCGAAAAAACAGGGGCTGCCGAGCGACAAATGGCTGGACGCCTTCGGCCTCTGGCTCGAAAGCCACGGTTGGATGACCAAGTAGTTTTGAATTTTCTGCAAAACCAATTTTAAAATGCAAGACGAAAAGCAACTGCAAACCGAAGAATTTGAGCGGGAGCCCGTGCCCGCCTCGCACTGGAAAAGTTGGAAAAGTTTCCTCGGCATGTACGCCGGGGAACATGCCGCCGGGACGGAATTCGTCATCGGTCCGCTGTTCCTCACGGCGGGCGTCAGTGCCTTCGACCTCATCGTGGGGCTGCTTTTGGGCAATTTCCTCGCCGTGCTTTCCTGGCGTTTCCTCACCGCTGAAATCGCCGTAAAGAACCGCCTGACACTCTATTTCCAATTGGAAAAAATCTGCGGAAAGCGCCTCGTCACCTTCTACAACCTCGCCAACGGCATCCTGTTTTGCTTTCTCGCAGGCTCGATGATAACCGTCTCGGCCACGGCGGTGGGCATCCCGTTCAACATGGAAATGCCCAAACTGACCGACACCATGCCCAATGGCGTGACTTGGGTGGTTATCGTTTTGGCGTTGGGTGCGCTGTTCACGTTCATCGCCGCCAAGGGCTACAACACCGTTGCGAAAGCCGCCAACTGGATGTCGCCCATCATCGTGCTTGGCTTCCTTTTGGCAGGTTTTGCTGCCTTACGGCAAATGGGTATCAGCAGTTTCGGCCAGTTCTGGGACATCTGGGGCGAGGGCGGCGAGCCGTTTCCCGGCCAAATCAAATACACTTTTTGGCACGTCGTCATCTGGTCGTGGTTCTGCAATGCCGCCATGCACATCGGCATGAGCGACCTCTCGGTTTTTCGCTTCGCAAAGAGCGCCCGCTCCGGCTGGACGACCGCCGCCGGGATGTACATCGGGCACTACATGGCGTGGATTGCGGCAGCACTGCTCTACGCCGCCTACATCAAGACGCCCGAAGCCGCCGCCATGCTGGCAAACGGCACAGCCCCCCCCGTAGCGCCCGGCCCATTGGCCTACAATGCTATCGGCATCCTGGGCATCCTTACCATCATCCTCGCTGGTTGGACGACTGCCAATCCGACGATTTACCGCTCCGGTCTTGCGTTTCAGGCGATTTTGCCGCTTGCCCCTTCGGGGAAAGCAAATACAGTCTGGGCAACGGTGCTGGCCGGCACCGTGGCGACCATCGCCGGGCTGTTCCCCTCCTTCGCCATGAAGCTGTTGGACTTCGTGGCGGTGTACGGCTTCATCCTCGCTCCGGTGGGGGCGGTCATCGTGTTCGAGCATTTTTTTGCGGAGCGTTTCGGCGTCGTGAAAAACTATGCGGAAAAGGCGGGCATCTCGTTCAACATGGCGGTGCTGCTGGCATGGGCATTGAGCGGCGGGCTGTTTTACTTTGTGTCAAAATCGCAGGGGATATTCTTGTCGTTCTTGACGCTGCCTGCTTGGTTGGGGTGCGGGGTGTTGTATTTGGTGCTGAGTAAATGGATGCAGAAGAAATAAAATAATCCGTGTCCAATCCGTGTAATCCGTGTGCAACTAAGGAACACGGATGACACGGATGAGACACGGATTTGCACGAATCATACAATGAAAAGCGAAGCATTAACCAACCAAATTATCAAGGTTTTCTATCAGGTTTACAATGAATTGGGGTACGGGTTCTTAGAACGTGTTTATCAGAACGCCTTCTATCTCGCACTTGGTCAGGCAGGATTACAAGTCGAGGCAAACCGGAAAATCAAAGTCTGGTTCAGAGGTGTGCAAGTCGGAGAATATATTGCCGATTTAGTGGTAAACAATGAAGTAATACTCGAGTTAAAAGCGGCGGAAGTGCTGGTCGAAGAGCATGAAGCACAGCTTATCAACTATTTGAGGGGAACCGAAGTTGAGGTCGGTTTGCTGCTGAATTTTGGCAAAAAACCTGAAATCCGACGAAAAGTGTACGATAACGAAATCAAACCTAATCTCAAATAAAATCCGTGTCTAATCCGTGTCATCCGTGTTCCTTTGAAACACACGGATTACACGGATTGGACACGGATTACACAGGTTTTATGAAGTCAAATTTCCACCACGTCAACTACCACTGGGACGATCAGAAAGCAAGCGCATTGGGTGACGACCAAATCGCCCTGTTCCTCTACCGCTCCAATATCCTCGGAGCCGACCTGCGCATCACCAATTTCGGTGGTGGCAACACCTCCTGCAAGACTCTCGAAAAAGACCCGTTGACAGGGAAAGAAGTTGAAGTGATGTGGGTCAAAGGTTCTGGCGGCGACATCGGCACGTTGACCCGGAAGGGCATCGCCGGGCTGTACGTCGAGAAGCTGCACCAGCTCAAAAACCGCTACCGGGGCGTCGAGTTCGAGGACGAAATCGTGGGGCTGCAACTGCACTGCCTCTATGACCTCGACAGCGCCGCACCGAGCATTGACACGCCGCTGCACGGGCTGCTGCCGTTCAAGCATATCGACCACCTGCATCCTGACGCCGCCATCGCCATCGCTGCCGCAAAGGACAGCCAAGCCATCACGAAAGAAATCTGGGGCGACACCATGGGCTGGGTGCCGTGGCAGCGACCCGGCTTCGACCTTGCCTTGCAACTCGAAAAATGCCTCACCGAAAACCCCGGCATCCGGGGCATCGTGCTGGGCGGGCACGGGTTGTTCACTTGGGGCGATACTTCGAAGGAGTGCTATTTGAATAGCTTGGAAGTTATTGAGCAGGCGAGTGTTTTTATTGAAAATGCAGGCGGTTCGCCCAACGACGCCACCTCTGTTAGAGTTCACAACTCTAACAGAGGTGGCGTCGTTGGGCGAACCGCCTGCATCAAGCCCGTTTTTGGCGGAGCCAAAACACAAATCCTTGATAGTGAGGCCCGTAGGAAACAGGCGGCTGCGATTGCGCCTATCCTTAGAGGCTTGGTCAACAACGTCGGGGAGGTTCAAAACCTCCCCGACGTTAGGCCCAAGATAGGCCACTTCACCGACGACGAGCGGGTGCTCCAATTCATCAACTCCAACGACCTCGACCGCCTCGCACCGTTGGGCACAAGCTGCCCCGACCATTTTTTGAGGACAAAGATTCAACCGCTGGTGTTGGAACTGGAAGCAGATGCCCAGATTTCCGAAATCTCAAAGATTTCGGAAATCTTGACCCCGCAGTTTTCTAAATATCGAGCGGAATACGCCGCCTATTACAACACTTGCAAGCACCCTAATTCCCCCGCCATGCGTGACCCCAATCCGGTGGTCATCCTGTATCCCGGTGTGGGCATGTTCACTTTTGCGAAGGACAAGCAAACGGCACGGGTAGCAGCCGAATTTTACATCAACGCCATCAACGTGATGCGGGGCGCCGAGGCCATTTCGGAGTACACGGCACTGCCCCGGCAAGAGGCTTTCGACATCGAATACTGGCTGTTGGAGGAGGCGAAATTGCAGCGCATGCCCAAGCCGAAACCCCTCTCTGGTCGGGTTGCGCTCGTGACGGGCAGCGGCGGCGGCATCGGTTTGGCAACAGCAAAAAGGTTGGCCGCAGAGGGTGCATGCGTGGTGCTGAACGACGTGGACGAACAACGTCTTGCGGAAGCCAAAACTGAATTTCAGATTGCCTACGGCAATGACAAAGCTGTAGCAACCCTTTTAAACGTCACCAATTCCAACTCCGTCGCCGAGGCATTCGAAGCAGCCTGCCTGGCCTTCGGCGGGGTGGACATTGTGGTGAACAATGCGGGCATCAGCATCTCGAAGGGCATCCTCGACCATTCGGAGGGGGATTGGGACAAGTTGCAGGACATTCTCGTGAAGGGGCAGTTCCTCGTCAGTCAGGCGGGCGTGGCAGTGATGCGCAAGCAGGGTTTTGGTGGCGACATTGTGAACATCGTTAGCAAAAACGCCGTTGTCGCTGGCCCGAATAACCTCGGTTACGGTACAGCCAAAGCTGCCCAGGCGCACATGACTCGTCTCCTTGCTGCCGAGTTGGGTGGCGACAAAATCCGGGTGAACATGGTGAACCCCGATGCCGTCATTGCTGGTTCGAACATCTGGTCGGGCGGCTGGGCTGAGGGCCGGGCGAAGGCTTACGGCGTGACGGTTGAAGAACTGCCCGCCTACTACGCCAAGCGGACTTTGCTCGGCGAAATCCTCTTGCCGGAAGATATTGCAAATGCGGTTTTTGCACTCGTGGGTGGGCTGCTTAAAAAAAGCACGGGCAATGCGCTGAACGTGGATGGGGGTGTTGCGATGGGGTTTTTGCGCTAGATATCATGAAAAAAGTAGCCTTCAAAATGCACCTCCACCCCGGCCAAGCCGAGGAGTACCGCCGCCGCCACGACGAACTTTGGCCGGAACTAACCGATTTGCTCAAAGCAACCGGCATCAGCCATTATTCCATCTTCTTGGACGAAGAAACGAACACGCTTTTTGGGGTAATGGAGCTTGAAAACCCAGCGGCAATTGATGATTTGCCCAAGCACCCCGTCATGCAAAATTGGTGGGCGTATATGGGCGACATCATGGCTTCAAATCCAGATAATTCACCTGTTTCAACACCATTAAAACAAGTATTTTATTTACCATGAAATCGAAGATTCACGCCAGTAAAATAACGGAACAACATATAGAAGCGCATAATGCAAAACATGTTGCGAAGCACAAAAAGCGGCTCGACTTCCTCACCTCCGAAATCACGGGCGAGCGGGATATTTTGCAAAAACTGATGGTGTTTCAGGTGGCCATCCCCTCTTGGGCGCTGGGTACGGGCGGCACTCGCTTCGGGCGCTTCCCCGGTGGCGGCGAGCCTCGCAGTTTGGAGGAAAAAATCGAGGATGTGGGGCTGCTCCATGCCCTGAACTGCAGTAGCGGAGCCATTTCGCTGCACATCCCGTGGGACATCCCGCAGGACGGACAGGCCATCCAGGAACTGGCTGCCTCGCACGGCCTCAAGTTCGATGCGGTGAACTCCAATACCTTCCAAGACCAACAGAATCAGGCACTTAGTTACAAGTTTGGGAGTTTGCAACATGTGGACAAGGCTGTTCGCAGGCAGGCCATTGAGCACAATATCGAGGTGATAAAACACGGTGTGGCGCTTGGTTCGGATGCCATAACCGTTTGGTTGTCTGATGGGTCGTGCTTTCCGGGGCAGCTCAATTTCCGAAGGGCTTTCCAGAATACCTTGGAGAGTTTGCAAGAGATATACGCTGCGCTGCCTGTCAGTTGGAAAATGTTAATAGAATACAAGGCGTTCGAGCCGAACTTTTACTCCATGACGGTTGGGGATTGGGGCCAATCGCTGCTGTACGCCAACAAGCTCGGCCCGCAAGCTTACACATTGGTTGACCTCGGCCACCACCTGCCGAATGCCAACATCGAGCAAATCGTGGCACTGCTGCTCATGGAAGGCAAGCTGGGCGGCTTCCATTTCAACGACTCAAAATATGGCGACGATGACTTGACGGTGGGTAGCATCCGCCCTTACCAGTTGTTCTTGATTTTCAATGAGTTAGCGGAGGGGATGGACGCCCGTGGCATGAACCACGCCACGGATTTGGGCTGGATGATTGACGCCTCTCACAACGTCAAAGACCCGCTGGAGGACCTGTTGCAGTCGGTTGAGGCGATACAAATTGCTTACGCCCAGGCGCTACTCGTGGATAGAAAAGCGTTGAACGATGCGCAATTGGAGAACGACACAGTGCGCTGTCAGGAGATTTTACAGGCGGCCTATCGGACGGATGTGCGTGCGCTGGTGGCAGAAGCGAGGCTACGGGGTGGGGGAGCGCTGGAGCCAATTGGCTTGTTCCGGGAAGTTGGGATTAGGAATGAATTAATTAAAGAACGTGGCTTAAAAACCATTGCTACGGGATTATAAGTTATGCCACACATCGCCATCTTCGACATCGGCAAAACAAACAAAAAACTCTTCGTCTTTGATGAGGATTACCATATCGTTTATGAAAAAAGCGAGCATTTGCCAGAGACAAAAGACGAGGATGGCGACCCCTGTGAGGATGTGCATTTGCTGGTAAAATGGATAAAGTCATCATTATTGGAAGTCATGCAAGTGACTGATTTTAAAATCAATGCGGTTAATATTTCAGCTTATGGGGCCAGCTTTGTTTATTTGGATGAAAAGGGTGGAATCTTGACGTCGTTGTACAATTATTTAAAGCCGTATCCAACGCCATTACAGCAAGATTTTTTTGAAAAATATGGAGGCGAAACTAAACTTGCCAGCGAAACCGCTTCGCCTGTACTGGGTAGCCTTAATGTTGGTTTGCAATTTTATCGCATCAAATATGAGCAACCGGATATTTTTAATCGAATAAAGTATGCACTGCATTTGCCACAATTTTTAAGCTATATTTTGGGTGGCGAATTATTCAGTGAAATTACCAGCATTGGCTGTCATACCATGCTCTGGGATTTTGAAATAAATGACTACCATGAATGGGTAAATATGGAAGGTTTGGCCGAAAAATTTCCTCCAATCCACCAGTCAACAGTGACCAGTCACCAGTCACCCAAAGTTGGTAATGGCCTGCACGACAGCTCCGCCGCTTTGATTCCATATCTTGCTAGTTTTGGCGAGTCATTTGTGCTGCTCTCCACGGGTACTTGGAACATCGCCATGAACCCATTTAACGACAATCCCCTTACACCCGATGAGTTGGCGCAAGATTGCTTGTGCTACCTCAGCTATCAGGGCAAGCCCGTGAAGGCTTCGAGGCTGTTTGCGGGGCGTGAGCATGAAATGGCAATTCGGGATTTGGGGCTGGAAGGAGTGTCCATTCTTAGGTTTGAAGATGCAAAGAAACTTGGCTTGGTGGGCAGGAAGTATATTGACTTTATGGAGCAACTCGTTGAAAAACAGGTAGTTGCATTGAATTTAGTGCTGATGTCAGAAGTCTCGAAAATATTCGTGGACGGCGGTTTCTCGAAGAACGAAATTTTCATGACCTTGCTGGCGGAAGCCTTGCCGGGGCTGAATTTTTACGCAGCAACGGTGGCACAAGCTTCTGCTTTGGGGGCAGCGGTTGCAGTACACGATGTTTGGAACTCAAAGCCATTGCCCACAAATTTGGTGGACTTGAAAAAATATGGAACAATATGAAACTTGAATACAACGCCAAATATCCGGCAATTGACGACCTTCGGAAAAAGGCTATGAAGCGTATACCCGGATTTGCCTTTGAATACCTCGACGGAGGCTGCAACGAGGAGGTAAACCTGCATAAAAACACGGCTGAAATTCGGGAGGTAGAATTAAAACCTTATTATCTTTCAAAGCATGTTGCCTCGGATATGAAAACCGAGCTTTTTGGCCATGTATATGACGCACCATTTGGCGTAGCACCTGTCGGTCTGCAAGGGTTGATGTGGCCAAACTCCCCGGAGATACTGGCGCAAGCGGCATTTGTGCACAATATTCCCTTTGTTTTAAGCACCGTTTCTACGTCCAGCATTGAGCGAATCAGTGAAATAACGGAGGGCAGGGCATGGTTTCAATTGTACCACCCAGCAGACAACAAATTGAGGGACGATATTATAAAACGGGCAGCAGCAGCACATTGCCCGGTACTGGTCATATTATGCGATGTGCCGACTTTTGGCTATCGGCCAAAGGATATACGAAATGGGCTGGCCATGCCGCCGAAAATGACTTTTAAGAATATTTTGCAGATAATGGGAAGGCCAAATTGGGCAATCAAAACGCTCCTTCACGGCAAGCCAAGGTTTGAAACGATGATGCGATATTTCCCCAAAAACTTGGACATGACGCAGTTGGGCAGGACAATGAACGAAACTTTTGCCGGTAGGCTAAATGAGGAAAAAATAAAGCCCATTCGAGATATGTGGAAGGGAAGAATTGTCCTCAAAGGAGTAGCAAGCGAGGAGGACACCGAAATGGCCATAAAACTGGGCTTGGATGGCATCATCGTGTCCAACCACGGCGGGCGTCAACTGGACGCTGGGCAATCAACCATCAAACCGCTGGCGAGCATTGCCCAAAAGTACAAAGGCCAAATAAAAATCATGATGGACAGCGGCATCCGGACTGGCCCAGATATAGCAAGGACATTGGCAAGCGGGGCGGAATTCACCTTTTTGGGGCGCTCATTTATGTACGGCGTAGCGGCATTGGGCAATGAAGGTGGCAACCATACAATGTCCATTTTAAAAGTTCAATTACAACAAATTATGGAGCAGATTTGCTGTGAACATGTGGCTGATTTTCCGGGTCACTTGATTGGTAAATAATGAAAATTTAGTCATAGTCGAAGATTAGGCAATCAACAAGCAGCAGTTGTGCAAGGCTATTCTCCGTATTAGTGAAAGAATTATTTTCAAAGCAAGTTTTTTCCACCTAAATTGTGGCCACAAATTACCCTTCTTTCTAAAGGAAAATAGCTACAGTTAGCTTGCAGCCGATGTTCAACTATTCGAGTGATTACCGAATATCAACCTATTTATTGCTTGCAGTTTAAACTGAATGCCATGTAAAAGATAATTTTGAATCCATAAGCTTGAACCATGGTAAAAATAATTGACCTCCATTTTCAGCAGCAATCGGGCGCAATTGCCGCTTTCTTGATTGAAACGCAGAAAGGTCCTGTGCTCATCGAAACTGGACCACATTCTACCATTCAAGCGCTTGAGGCCGGGCTACGTCACCATGGATACAACATTGAGGATGTTCGGCACGTGTTCGTCACGCATATCCACCTCGACCATGCTGGGGCGGCGTGGGTCTTTGCCAAGCACGGAGCTACCATCTATCTACACCCACTTGGGTTGCCGCACCTTCACAACCCTGAGAAGTTGCTGGCTTCTGCCAAGCGCATTTATCAAGAGAAAATGGACAGACTTTGGGGCGACCTGCAGCCCATACCAGAAAAGCAACTCCGGGCAGTTCGAGACCAAGAAAAAATCATTGTTGGCGATGTCGGCTTTCGGTCGAGGCATACACCTGGACATGCCGTCCACCATATTGTGTGGGAGGTGGGGGATTTCGCTTTTACCGGTGATGTGGCGGGTGTGAAGGTGGTGGAAAATGGGCCAGTCATGCCACCGTGCCCCCCACCGGATATCAACTTGGAGCATTGGATAAAGTCACTCGCCTACCTACGTACAAGGAGGTACCGGGTTATTTATTTGACACATTACGGGGCTGTTTCGCAAGTGAAAAAGCACTTCATCGAATTGGAAGGCCGGCTATTGAACTGGGCGAATTGGGTGAAGCCATTTTGGGAACAGGGTGTATTGATGGACGACGTAGTACCACTTTTCGAGGAATACGTTCAAAAGCAATTGGAATTATCGGGAATAGGCGATGAGGACAAGCGGAGGTACGAACTGGCAAATCCTGCCGAAATGAGCGTGGCCGGACTTTTTCGTTACTGGTCAAGGAAACCTCAAGACCATTAGGAAGCCAAAGTTTGCAGAAAGTCCGTCTTTAGTCTTGGGCAAGCACAATTTTGGTGATGTTCAAAAAACGCTTTACCAAAGCAACATCCGGCAACAATACCTGTGTTGTTTCGGTATCTTGTTCATCCGTAACGGTTGATGCCAAGGAGGAAGGACAATGGCCAGTGGTGGTGAATGCGACCTTGTGCAAGTAGATATAGCAGCACAAGCTCAAAGCAGTCAAACCAAGCAGGAAATAGGAGGAAAATGCAGATTTTTTCATTGGAGCAAATTGGTTGTGCGAATATCGCTTTTTGTTCTAAAGGCACGCCAAAAATAGGCAGTTTTCAGCAAAAAGAATCGTTCTTCTCGGCAAAAACTTGATTTTTCGACGATAAACAAGCCAAGGACAGTAAAATGTAACAGGACGTTGCAAGGAAAGGCTTGTTTTTTACACACGGGATAATTTTAATCCTGTCCAGAAGTTGAGCCGCATTCCATTGAAAGCGGCTTTTTTCGATTCCATCCTTCCATAGTCAAATTGTCGGTTGGGCTGCAAAACTTGATTACAGGTAATTGATGTTGGCCATTTTGCTTGAATTTTTTTCCGATATTAACACGTGCAAAAACCTGATTTATGCAAGTATTTTACAACCGAATTTTGAGTCGTAAAAAGAAATGACCAAAATTCTTGCTAGCCGTGTATTCAAAAAATTGAGCCTAAGTATTTTGTAAAATATTGACAATCAATTTTTTATACCAAGAACCTATCTCCTAATCAAGCCGCTTGTAGCGTATTGGGTTCAAAGAATTTACCTAAGGGATAGAAGATAATGCCGAGTTTAGTATTTGTTTTCAAGGAATCAAGAAGCTGACTTATGGCAGATATTGGCAGGTCAAAAACAAGCAACAGGTTTACATTTGTAACCGTAGAAGAAACGCAAACTGGAACATGCCCTCGGAACAGAATGCCTAACAGGCATCTATAAATTTCCAAGAGGTGACAGTTGATTTTGCAGGGTAAGTATCTTTCACTAAGTTTGCGCACTTTCTTTTTTAACGGTTCGGATTAAATTTCATTACAAATAAAACTCATGTTTATGGCACGTTATTTACTACTCACCTTCGCTTTTCTACTCACTGGGATGGTTGCATTTAGCCAGACCAAGTTGGAGGGAACTGTTAAGGACCTTGACACCGGCGAGCCTGTGATTTTTGCGACGGTTGCACTCTATCGAGATGGGGTGCTCAAGACCGGAACGGAAACAGATTTCGAAGGTTATTACAGTATCACCTCACTTGACCCAGGCACCTACGATGTAGAGTTCTCCTACACGGGGTACAATCCAGCGAAAGTCACCGGCATGGTGATTTCGGGCGGGAAGGCCAACAAATTGGACATGACGCTTTCCGCAGGCGTCCAACTTGTTGAAGTCGTCGTGAAATATGAGCGACCGCTTATAGTTCAGGACGGCACGACGCAAGGAGGGTATTTAAACTCTGAGCAAATCAAGTCCCTCCCAACCCGTGATGTCAATGCACTCGCCTCCTTCACTGCCGGTGTTTCATCAGCAGACGAAGGTGGTGCACTGAACATTCGGGGTTCTCGGTCAAGTGGCACCAACTATTATATAGATGGTGTGCGTGTTACGGGCAATTTGCCTCCGAAACAGGCCATTGAAGAACTCCAGGTCATCACAGGTGGTGTGGAGGCCAGCTACGGCGACGTAACTGGTGGCATCGTTTCCATCACCACCAAGGGCCCTTCTGAATCTTTCAGCGGCGGCATTGAGTTGGAGTCCTCCTACCTAACCGACCCCTACTACCAGCATTTGGCCAGCTTGCAGTTGAGTGGGCCTATTCTCAAGCGTAAAGGCCGCACCATCCTTGGCTACCGCATCAACGGCCAATACCAATACAACAAAGATGACGACCCTCCTGCCACGCCTGTTTACAGCATCAAAGACGAAGTACGCGCAGAATTGGAGGCGAACCCAATCCGAATTGTAGGCGCTACCATCTACCCTGCCGCTGAGTATGTTGACAATGATGGCGTAAACACCTTGGATTACAGGCCGAACGAAGACCGCAATGCACTTGACCTGAACGGCAAGCTAGATGCGAACCTCGGCAAGAACATTGACGTGACGCTTTCTGGCACGTATTACAATATTGACAACAAGTTTACGCCAACTAACTGGAGGACGTTCAACTCCCACAACAACCCGACGCAAAAAGACGAAAGGCTTCGTGGAAACTTCCGTTTCCGCCACAGGCTTGGTGGTGCCAATACCAATACCGAAGAGGACAAGGGTACCGGCAAGGGTTCAGTTATTCAAAATGCCGTTTACACCCTTCAGTTCGGCTACGAAAAAGCCAAATCCAGTGTTGCTGACCCACGCCACGGTGACAACCTGTTCAACTACGGTTACATTGGAAAATTTGACCGTGCTTGGGAGCCAACCATCACAACTTTTGCTGACGATACGCATCCCGACACATTAATCCTGTACGATGGTCATGTTGACTATTCTCCAGTATTACTTGATTACACGCCCAATACGGAGGTAAACCCAGTGCTCACTCGGTACACCCCGAACGATGGCGCTGACCTTATTAGTTTTTCAGATTTTGAAGTTATCAACGGTCGCATCCCGTCCACTTTGACCAATGTTTGGGCAAACCACCATTCCAATATTGGATCGGTCTATAACCTGAACCGCAAGCGCGACAGCGAACTTTACACCTTCAATGCCAACACTTCCTTCGAGCTGGTACCTGGAGGTTCGGGCAGCAACCGCCACGCTTTCCAGTTCGGCATTCTTTACGAGCAGTCGAAACAACGTGGATACGACGTAAATCCATTTGGGCTTTGGACTTCTGCCAGGCTGCACGCCAATGAGCACATCGAAGGTCAAGGCCTTGATTCAATGAACCAAGTTGGCACCCAGCCGGGGTCACTTACAACCATTGACCTGATAACTGGTATAATCACCGTTGATTCCATTGACGTGCCTATTTACGCCCCCAATACCACGACCGAAAATTCGGACAACCTGTTCTTCCGCAGGGTAAGGCAGGCGTTGGGCAAAGAACTGAACGAGTACGTGAACGTAGATGGCATTGACCCTAGCGACCTCAGCCTCGACATGTTCTCCGCACGGGAACTCAACGACGATGACCTTCTTGATTACTGGGGCTACGACTACCTTGGCAACGAGCTTGATGGGATTACTTTCGAGGATTTCTTCAAGTCGGTAGATGCCAACGGTGTTCGTACATTCCCGGTTGCCGCATTTGAGCCAAACTATCAAGCCGCCTATATTCAGGACAAATTCAAATTCCGGGACGTGTTCTTCCGGGTTGGCTTGCGCATTGACCGATTCGATGCAAACACCAAAGTGTTGAAAGACCCGTACTCGCTGTACGACGTGATGACTGCTTCCGATTTCCACAGCCGCTTCGGTGGCGAGCGTCCAGGCAACATCGGCGACGACTTCAAAGTGTACGTAAACAGCGAGGGTGGCGAATCCATCAAAGCATACCGCAGCGACGATACTTGGTACTTCGCCAACGGCGCACCTGCCAACGATGGCACAGAGGTATTCGGTGGCACCATCGTTTATCCTCGCTACGCAGAGGATGATGAGACCAAGCGTGACATCACCAGCACGAACTTCGACCCAGACATTTCTTTCGAAGACTACACGCCGCAAATCAACTGGATGCCCCGTTTGGCATTCTCGTTCCCGATTTCGGACGAGGCAAACTTCTTTGCCAACTACGACGTGCTCGTGCAGCGTCCGCCATCGAACTCATTGGTCAGCCCGCTTACCTATTTCTATTGGGAGCAAAACGGCAGTGGCCTCCGCAACAACTCCAACCTGAAGCCGGAACGCACCGTTACCTACGAGCTGGGCTTCCAGCAAAAAGTAGGTCTCAACTCCGCCTTGAAGTTGTCGGCATACTATAAGGAGTTGCGTGACATGATTCAGAGCCGCTACTACCTGAACGTTCCAGCACCGGTCAACAATTATGAGACTTTCGACAACCTTGACTTCGCAACGGTAAAAGCATTTTCGGTGAGCTACGACCTGCGCCGTACCGGCAATCTCCAACTGAACTTGACCTACACCCTCCAATTTGCGGATGGTACGGGTTCAAACACGGAGTCTTCAAGGGGCCTTGGTTCCAGGGGCATCCAGCGCACCCTGTTCCCGATGAGCTACGACGAGCGTCACCGCATCAACGCCATCATTGACTATCGTTATTCTTCCGGCTCAGCATACGATGGACCACGTATTGGCGGCATCGATATTTTTGCCAATACCGGAATCAACTTTGCCGCATCTACCGTTTCTGGTCGCCCCTACACGGCTGCCATCCAATCAGAGGCTTTTGGCTCATCTGGCATCAAGGGCGCAATAAACGGCTCCAGGCTTCCTTGGAACACGCTGGTGAACATGCAAATTGACAAGCAGTTCAACCTGTCCAAAGAAGGTTCAAAGCGCAACATCGGCATGAACATCTATGTGCGGGTGTCCAACTTGTTCGACAAGCGCAACATCCAGGGCGTGTACACCTACTCCGGCGAACCAGACGACGATGGCTTCCTCAACTCTGCCCGTGGTGCACTATTGCTGCAAAATGCAACTGGCGCTGGCCAAAGTTCAACAGCTTATCTCGCTTCGTATCAGTGGCGGATGCTGAACCCAGACAATTTCAGCCTCCCAAGGAGGGTGTTCATCGGTGCTGTCTTTGATTTCTAAATTTTGTTTTTATCCTGGTGAAAGCGGGCAACACCTGCTTTCACCAAAATTGAATTTTCTTTGAAATTGTTGCTGTGTTTGGTGCATTGCCTTTCAGAATGGCGATTTCTGGAGTCCTTGGAAATAGCAATCATCACCCCAGCAATAAAACCAAATTTTTGAACCATGCGTAGTTTAAAAACAATAATCACAACTGCTGTGGCAATTTTGGTCTTTGCTTCCTCGGCTCATGCTTATTACGACCCGAGCAGGCAGTACAAAAAGCCCAGCAAAAATTCCGTCAATTTCAGGGAGGCATGTGTAACTGCCAAAGCCCAAATTGACCAGGACGTAAACAACGTGCGTGCCCGTTTGACCACGGGTGGTGACGTTTGGTGGGACCGTAACGATGGCAAGTATGTGGTGCCCAAAGTTCCACTTGGCCAAACCGAGGTTTCTTCCATCTTTGCAGGTGCCGTTTGGCTCGGTGGTTTTGACGATGGTGGTAACCTAAAGACTGCCTGCCAAACTTATGGCAACAACGGTGGCAACAGCGACTTTTGGCCTGGCCCCCTCGCACCAGATGAGGGTATCACTACGAAAGAAACTTGCGACAACTGGGACAAGTTTTTCGAAGTTTCAGGTTCCGAAATCAAGGAGCACCTGTCCTTTGTCCAGATTGCTTCGGAAGGAGGCGCCGACTACACGGAGGACATGATTCCTGCCGGCGTGAAGGGGTGGCCAGGCAGGAAGAACGAATTCTTCTTTTCGGTTCACAATTTTCTATTGCCCGACACCGACCAAGGTCTTGCAGGATTTTTTGACGTAGATGGTGACGGACAGTATGAGCCATTGGATGGCGATTTCCCGACCATCGAAATCCGTGGATGCGAGGAGTTCCCACCGCAGTTCCCCGATGAGATGATTTTCTGGATTTACAACGATGATGGTGGTGGAGCTATCCACGGCGAGACAAAAGGTATCCCCATTCGTATGGAGGTACAAGTCCAGTCGTTCAGTTATGCAACCAACGACCAGATAAACGACATGACCTTTCAGCGGTACAAGCTCATCAACCGTGCAAAGGAGGACATTGACAGTACCTTTTTTGCCTTGTGGGTGGATCCAGACCTAGGTTGTTATCTTGATGACTATGTTGGTTGCGATATTGACAGGAGTCTTGCCTACACCTACAACGTGGACGCCGAAGACGGCCAACCTGGCATCAACTGTGATGGCGTGCCTACCTATGGCACTGAAATTCCGATTATTGGGACTGACTATTTCCGTGGCCCGCTGGATGAAAATGGGGATGAGTTGGGCATGTCTTCTTTTACATACTATAATAACAATATCAACGGCCCTCCTCCAGGCACAACTGACCCTGGCACTGATGTCGAGTTTTACCGTTACCTTTCTGGTAGCTGGAAAGATGCAACTCGGTTCACGTTTGGTGGCGATGCCTACAACCCAACTGATACGGATCCTGCAAATCGTGTCAACTACGCTTTTCCAGGCGACCCTGACGATCCTAATGGTTGGTCCATGTGCAATCCTGGCACGGAGTTCCCGACGGGTTTGCCAGCTTATGACCGCCGTACGGTTCAGGCTTCTGGCCCGTTCGTCCTTCAGCCGGGTGCTGTAAACGAGTTGATCATTGGTGCGGTTTGGGTGCCAAACCTTGACTATCCTTGTCCAAATATCAGCAAGCTTCAGTTCGCTGACGACCTTGCACAAGACTTGTTCGACAACTGCTTCGACATCATTGATGGCCCAGATGCACCAGATGTTGATTGGATTGCTTTGGACAGGGAAATCATCGCCGTGCTGACCAACAGGCCAGCTCCTGCCTCCAACAATTACCTGGAAGCCTACCAAGAAACTGTGATTGGTAAGCCTGATATCCCAGGCATTGACACCACCTACAATTTCGAAGGTTATATGATTTATCAAGTGGCAGGCCCTGGTGTCAGTACCTCCGAGTTTGATGACCCTACCAAGGCGAAATTGGTTTATTGGGTGGACGTGCGCAACGGGGTTAAAGCACTTTACAATTGGATAGCCATTGAGAATCCAACTGCAGAACTAGACCCGAACTCACCTGAGTTTATTTACTATCCGGAGGTCAAAATCGAAGCATTGGACAATGGTATAAGCCACACTTTCAGCTTCACAGAGGACCAGTTTGCCTCTGGCGACCGCCGACTGATAAACCACAGGAAATATTACTACACTGCTCTTGCCTACGGCACCAACAACTGGGGGCAATTTGACCCACTTACACAAGTAGGCCAAAAGGTGACTTTCTTGATTGGTAGGAACAACATCGGCCCGAACGGGGACGGGTTCCCGTACACCGTCATCCCGCGGCCAATAGTCAACCTGAAGCTCAACGCCAACTATGGTGATGGGCCGATAATTACGCGCGTTGACGGGGTAGGTGCAGGTGGCAATTTCCTTGATATTTCGGATGATATGAGGGCCGCAATGCTCGACCCTAGCTTCGATGGCACCATTGTTTACGAACAGGGCCGTGGCCCAATTGATGTGAAAGTGTTCAACCCGCTTGAAGTACAAGATGGCGAATTCGAGCTTACTTTTACCGACGAGAACATGTCGAACAACAAACTCGACCAAGATGTGTACTGGAAGCTCACCAATGTGGGCACTGGCGAAGAAACGGTTTCCGACAAGTCATTGGCGCTGTTGAACGAGCAGATTTTTGGTCAGTACGGCTTTACGGTTTCCGTTGGCCAAACCACGGATGCTGGTGATTGTTCCGATGATACTTTTGGGGCCATTGGTGCTGAACAAGTTTACCGTGACCTGAATGCGCCTTCATGGTTCAACGGCATAAAAGACGGGTTCTCAGTGACCACCTTGCCCGGTGTATTGAATGTCGCATTTGACTACATCCGCTTTGATGAAAGCAATTGGGACTGTCACTACGAGAACACGTTGGGCGCAATGGGCAACGGCATATTTACACCATACCAACTTGCAGATTACAGGTCCAGGATTGGTAGTACCGAGTACCCGTTCTTCCTGTCGCCAGGTTGGAGAAGCCCACAAAACTCCATCGTTGCGAAGCCGTCAACTCAATTGCCTGAATTGAACAACGTGGACATTGTTTTCACTTCCGACAAGAGCAAATGGAGCCGTTGCATCGTGGTGGAAATGGCCAATAACGACTACACCAGCTTTGCTTTGAAAGAGGATGGCACGCCTGTGACCACCGCTGGCTCCACTCCTACCAGTCCAATCCTGAGCTTCGACCTGCGCAACTCTCCATCCGTTGGGCCTGATGACGGCGATGGCGATGGCCAAGCCGACCCCGATGGCGATGGTATCGGAATGGGTTGGTTCCCAGGTTATGCAGTTGACGTTGAAACTGGCAAACGCCTGAACATTTTCTTTGGTGAAAACTCTGCCTATTCTGCTCAAACTGGCTACCTGAACTATTACAACAATGGTAAGCCAAACGGTGCGGACATGATGTTCAACCCAAATTCACAGTTGCTCTTCCCATCCGATTACGGCAGCAATTTCGATGTGTTCAACTCTCCGCTTTTCTGGTATGCAGGTGGCCAGCACTTTGTCTATGTGACTTCCGAAGAGTACGACGGATGTGCCTACCTCCGTGGAAGGTTCGATCCATCGGAGTCGGACATCAAAAAAGTGAATGGCTTGAAGCGCATTACTTGGGCGGGTCTTCCATTGTTGAACCCTGGCACGCAGTTGCTGGACTACAAAGATGGCCTGATTCCGAACGACCTTACCATCAAGCTCCGTGTGGACAATCCTTATGAGGTAGCAATTGGTACTGGCGAGTTCAACGGCTATCCGACCTACCGCTTCAAACTGGACGGCCAACAAGCCGATTCATTGGATCAAGTAGGCATCAGCGAGGCGCTGGACAAGATCAACCTTGTGCCAAACCCGTATTATGCATTCTCCGATTACGAAGACGGCCGCTTGTCAAACGTGGTGAAGATTACCAACTTGCCTGCAAAATGCGTGGTGACGATTTACTCGCTGGATGGCAAGTTCATCCGCCAGTACAACCGTGCCGAACTGCCTGGTCAGGCCAACGGTAGCGGAACTCCGAGTACTCAAATCATTCCCGACATCGAGTGGGACTTGAAGAACAGCAAGGGTATTCCGGTTTCGGCGGGTGTGTACCTCGTTCATGTTAATGCTGGTGAAGATGGCGAGCGCACCCTGAAATGGTTCGGCATCACGCGCCAGTATGACCCGACAGGCTTGTAAAAATCAGAAGGGATTTGGATGTCCGGTTCCGGCAAGGATGGCTCGAAGCCTTCCGGCAATGCTGGAACCGGACTCCAAAAACCATCACAAAATCAAAGAAAATTTATGAATAAGTCATTATACTTCTTACTTACCCTGGTGCTCTTGTCGCTGACAACCACTGGTTTGCAGGCTGGCAACCCCGACCGTCAGGGTGAAGCTGGAGCGCCGGAACTGCTCATGAACCCATGGGCTAGGAGCGCAGGCCTCCACTCCATGACCACCTCCATGGTCATTGGCGTTGAATCCATGATGCTCAACATCGCCGGCCTATCCAGGATAACCAAAACTGAAGTGGTCTTTGGCCACTCCCAGTACCTGAAAGGCACGGGCATCACCACCAATGCATTTGGTTTTGCGCAAAAAATTGGCAACAACAGTGCATTGGGCATCAGCATCATGACCCTCGATTTTGGTGAAATTGACCGAACCACCACCTTCGCTCCAGAGGGAACGGGCAGCACGTTTTCACCCCGCTTCGTGAACATCGGCATCGGGTTTTCGCACAACTTCGAGAACAAGGTTTCCGTGGGCGTACTTGGCCGTGCAGTCTCCGAAGGCGTTGAGGACGTAAACGCCACAGGCATTTGCCTCGACGCTGGCGTCCAGTACGTTACTGGGGAGCGTGAGAATTTCAAGTTTGGCATTTCGCTCCGCAATGTCGGTGGCCGCATGCAGTTCCGTGGCGAAGGATTGTCCCAAACCATTGAAATCCCTGCATTTGATGGTACGCACGGCCTCGTGACCAACCAGCGTTCTACCTCCTTCGAAATGCAGTCCGTGCTCAACATCGGCCTGTCCTACGACTACTACGTCGTCGGCAACAGCCGCCTCACCTTCGCAGGCAACTACACCTCCAACGCCTTCTCCGAAGACCAACTCGGCGGTGGCCTGGAGTTCTCGTACAACGAACTGGTGATGCTCCGTGCAGGTTACAAACTCGACTTTGGCCAGATTTCGAACACAGGAAGCGAATTCAACGACCAGCCGCTGTACACCGGCCTGTCTGCTGGCGCAACGCTGAATGTTCCTACCAACAAAAAAGACAATGCCCCTCGCATTGCCTTTGACTACGCCTACCGTACTACCAAGATTTATGATGGTACGCACAATCTTTCCGTGCGCATCACGCTGTAAAATAGCAGGTGGAGCCGCTGAAATTCAGTCGGCTCCACCACCTTTTTTTTACTATTTTTTTTTAAAAATAGACTTTTGTAAGCGGCTTCCGACCAATTTCCTGTATAAAAATCTGTCCTGTTTCCACGCATTATGGCTGTTTGCACCACTGCGATGGGTTTCGCTGTTTCACAAATCAAACGATTGCCATGAAACTAAAAATGACACTGCTGACCGTAGCAGGGGCGCTGGCGTTCCTGCTTCAACCTGCCTTTTCGAGAGAACCAATCAGGCCACCAAAGAAAAGCGGCAACCCAGCGCAGCAGGTCAACTTCCGGTCGGCCTGCACCACTGCACAGGCGCAGATTGACCAGGACATCAACAACGTGCGGGCACGGCTGCTTACTGGCGGCGATTTATGGTGGGACCGCAACGACGGAAAATACGTGGTGCCAAAACCCCTGCCCGGTCAGCCGGAAGTGTCGGCCATCTTCGCTGCGGGCATCTGGCTCGGTGGCTTCGATGACGGCGGCAACCTCAAGATGGCCTGCCAGACCTACGGCAACTGGAACGGCAACGGGGACTTCTGGCCAGGCCCGCTCACTTTGGACGAGGGAATCACCGAAGCCCAAACCTGCAACAACTGGGACAGGCATTTCGAAGTAAAGGGTACGGACATCAAGTATCACCTGATGCGATGGCAAATGGAATTGGAAGAGGGACTAGATTACCCTGCATCCGACATTCCAGCGAGCGTGAAAGGCTGGCCGGGTAGGGGGAATCCTTTTTTTTCCACCATTCATGGCTTTGATATTCCTAACACTGACCAAGGGCTTGCAGCGTTTTATGACCAAGATGGGGATGGAAATTATGAACCGTTGGATGGCGATTTCCCGACCATTGAAATGTGGGGCTGTTATGAATTTCCAACCCAATTCCCCGACCAAATGATTTTCTGGATTTACAACGACGAAGGCGGCGGTGCCATCCACAACGAGACCCACGGCATCCCCATCCGCATGGAAATACAGGCCACGGCCTTTGCGTACGCCACCGACGACCAACTGAACGATATGACTTTTCAGCGCCACAAGTTCATCAACAGGGAGAAGGGGGACGTTGATTACACGTACTTTGGCCTATGGATGGATGCTGACCTTGGCTGCTATCTCGATGATTATTTCGGCTGCGACCCCGCCCGCAACCTCGCCTATGTTTACAATGCCGATGCAACAGATGGCCAACCCGGAATAAATTGCGATGGTGTTCCAACTTACGGAACCAATATTCCCGCTGTTGGCATTGATATTCTTAGGGGGCCATTGGATGAAAATGGGAATGAGCTGAGGATGTCTTCCTTTGCTTATTTTACTTGGGGTGATGCCCCTCCAGGCCTAATAGACCCAGCTATTGACATAGAGTTTTATAGGTTTCTTACAGGGAGTTGGAAGGACGGAACTCGCTTAACTTACGGTGGGGATGGTTACGACCCACAGGGTACGAACTACTATCCGTTTACCTTCCCAAGCCCGCCCAACGACCCGAACGGCTGGTCAATGTGCCATCCCGGACCGGAATTCCCAACTGGTTTGCCGTCTTATGACCGCCGTACCGTCCAGTCCTGTGGCCCTTTCATTCTTCAACCCGGTGCCGTGAACGAACTCATTTTTGGCGTAATTTGGACACCGAACATGCATTACCCCTGCCCCGACCTCTCCCGCCTCTTCGCTGCCGACGACTATGCACAGGCCCTTTTCGACAACTGCATGAGCACCTTCGTGGATGGCCCCGATGCGCCGGACGTGGACTGGGTGGCAGGCGACAGGGAAATCAACCTGATTTTGTCCAATAGCGAATGGTCAAACAACCGGGACGAGGACTTTCAAACGGAAGCACTGGGGCATCTGAAAGGGGTGGCAGACACGACCTACGATTTCGAAGGGTACTTGATTTACCAGATGGCAGGGCCGGGTTTCGGGTTTTCCGATATTGGCGACACAACCAAGGCACGGTTGGCTTTCCAATGCGATGTGGAGAACGGTTTCTCAAGGTTGACCAACTGGCGGGCAGAAAAGAACCCCAATTACCAACTCAGTCCTGAGATAGAGCAGTTTGTGCATTTTCCAGACAAGGTGATTGAGGGTGAAAATACGGGCATCCAGCACAGTATCTCTTTTTCAGAAAATCTGTTTGCGACGGGTGATGACCGCCGCTTGGTCAACCATTGCACCTATTATTATTTGGCAGTGGCCTACGCTGCAAACGATTTCATGCCATTCAATCCTGCAACGGGTGTTGGGCAGCGCCAAATGTTTGTCATCGGTCGGAACAATATCGGCCCCAATGGGGATGGCTTCCCTTACGGTATCATGCCCCGCCCAGCGCAGAGCGGTTTGCTCGACAAGGTGCAAATCGTGCCAAACCCCTACTACCACCGCTCTGCATACGCTGATAGCGATGGCAACGGCTACCTTAAAATCACCAATTTGCCAGCCAAGTGCGAGGTAGACATTTACAGCCTAAGCGGGAATTTGGTCCGACATTTCAGCCGCAATGAGCAGCCCGGCCAGCCGAATGGTTCGGGTGTTGAAGCACTGCAACCTTACCCTGATTTGGATTGGGATTTGACCAACACTGCCGGAAAGTCCGTTGCCGGAGGTGTTTATCTTGTGCGCATCCGAGCAGAAGGGGTGGGGGAGGTGACGTTGAAGGCAGTTATTATTTAACGGTGAACTATGAACTATGAACTGTGAACCTCCTGCTTACGGCGTTCACAGTTCATCGTTCATCGTTCATAATTCACCGTTCACTTCGTTTCCGTCTGCACCAACTTCCCAGTCGCCTTCACTTTCAGCAGCAACTTCCGATTGCCGTCCGGCAAAATTTCCTCTTTCAGCAGCCAGTGGTTGGCGTCGTATTCCACTTCCTTTTGCACTTGAACGGCCTCGTCCGGTAAGCCCCGCCATTCGTTGAGGTGGATGGGTTCCCATTTTTTGGAAGCGGCGGAGCGGTAGGCGGCGTCCATGATTTCGTTCACGACGTAGCCGTCGTAGAAGGTTTCGATGGGCTGCTTGCCGGTTTCCATCGAGTTCAGCATGTCGGTGAACATGTGGTTGTAGCCGAGGTCGTTCGTCTCGTCGCCAACGGGGAAGAGCCAGCCGCTGGCCGATTCAGCCTTCTCTGCCACGTAGCCCGACTGTCCGGGTGCGGTGAACATTTCGAAACCGGTGCGAAGGAAGTTGTTCAGCCAGATGGTGCCTTCGGTGCCCATCACCTCGTCCCGCAGGTCCATGCCGCCCCGGAAGGCCCAGCTCACCTCGAACTGCCCGATGGCTCCGTTTGCGTAGCGCACCAAACCGATGGCGTGGTCTTCGGCGTCAATCGGTTTCACCTGCGTTTCGGCCCAGCACATGACCTCGATGGGGCGCACGTTTTTGCCAATAAAATTGCGGGCGATCTCGATGCAGTGGCAGCCAAGGTCAACGAGTGCGCCGCCGCCAGCGAGTTCTTTGTCCCAAAACCAAGGGCTGTGCGGGCCGGGGTGGGTCTCTCGTGACTTGGCCCAGAGGATGCGCCCGATGGCACCGTCACGCACGCTCTCGGCGGCTTTCAGGTTTTTGGGCGTGTAAACGAGATCTTCGAGGTAGCCCCCGAAAACGCCCGCTTTTTCGATGGCCTGCACCATCTTCCATGCCTCGGCGCCGTTGCGGCCAAGGGGCTTGGTACACATCACGGCCTTGCCGGCCTTGGCTGCGGCTTCGGCGGCTTCGAGGTGCTGGTAGTTGCGCAGGGCGATGCACACGATGTCCACATCCGGGTGGTTGACGGCCTCGTGCAGGTCGTTCGTCCAGTGCGGGATGTTGTGCTTGGCAGCAAATGGTGCTGCCCGTTCGGGCGTAGTGGAGTAGGCCATGATGACCCGGTCACGGCTGCGCTGGCCGTGCAGGGCGGAGATGTAGAAATCGGCGATGAAGCCGGTGCCGAGCATTGCTATTTTTACCATTTTGTTTGATTGTTGAAATTGGGTACTGCGCGGCTATTGTATGGAAGGACTGTTTGAACAAATGCTTGGTAATGAATGAATTACATTTTTGACATGCCTTGGCTAACTCTATTCCCAAGTTGTTATTTGTGGATTTTCTCCCGAAACGGGTTCAAAAATGAAGCAAAAAAAAGCATGAAAAAAATTGAACCATTGATAATCAACAAGTTAGCGACGGCAACCTCCATACAATAGCCGTGCAGTACCTGAAATTGTTGTATTGTTGAATTGTTGAATTGTTGAATTGTTGAATTGTTGGGGAACAATGTTTGAATTGCAATCCCAAACTTTGAGCGCTCAAATTACAAATACCCAGAAATCTCACGCATTTTTGCCCAGAAATTTCGCAGATGCCGAATCATACCTCAACCCCCATACCTCATACCTCCTTTTCTGCTGTCATCATCACGCACAACGTGGCGGACACCATCGGCGAGTGCGTGGCGGCGCTTCGCAAAGTCTGCGACGAGGTGCTTGTACTGGACAGCCAAAGCACGGACGGGACGATTGAGATTTGTGAGAAATTGGGTGCAAAAGTGGTGCAGCAGGAGTGGTTTGGCTACGCAAAAACCAAGAACATCGGCAACGCCAGTGCCCGTCACGACTGGATTCTCTCGATTGACTCGGACGAGGTGCTTTCGGAGCAACTGATTGAAACGTTGCAGAAACTACAGCCAGAACAAGGCAAGGTGTACGCCCTCGACCGCCTCACCAACTACTGCGGCCAGTGGATTCGGCACAGTGGCTGGTACCCGGAATGGAAAGTTCGACTTTTTGACCGCAACCACGTCAAGTGGCAGGGCGATTTTGTACACGAAACTTTGCACATACCTGCTGATCATCAAGTGGTTAAGTTGCAGGGCAAGCTGTTGCATTACTCCTACAAGGACGCTGCCGACCACCTCCGCCGCTTAGAAAAATACGCCCGGCTGGGAGCAGCGGAGCAGTTTGCCGCAGGCAAGAAAGTGACTTTTGTGAAACGCTGGCTCGCCCCGGCTGCCCGTTTTGTGCGGGGTTTTATCCTGAAAAGAGGTTTCCTCGATGGTCGGGCCGGGTGGACGATTTGCAAGCGAGAAGCAGACATGGTCCGGCTCCGTTACCGGGTTTTGGAGGAGCTTTGGCACGACAAGTAAGGTTTACCAAATATTTTTTCATGGGCAAGGTTACCAGTCAGTCACTGCTGATATTAATCAGTCTTCTCACCTATCAAAAATCAATTCTCGGTCGGTAAGGTTTTATCAAATTGCCTTCTCCAATAGTGGATTTAAAGAGAATCTGAAATTTGGCATTTCTTGATTATAGATGATCGCATTTGAAACTAATGGTTGAGTTGTGAAAATTTCCAGTATTTTTTGAGAGGCGGGGTTATCGAACCCCGCAGTTCCGGAACTCAAAAGCACCGAAATTAATTTTCAATGCGACTATCTTAAATTGATGCATTGGACGGCGTAGGTATAGTTTACCAAATTCTAGAATTTCTTTTCAAGAAAAATATTTCAACTCATGAATCTTAAAGGAAAAACGGCCATCATTACTGGGTCTTCAATGGGAATTGGGAAAGCGATTGCCTATCGCTTGGCCATTGAAGGAGCCAATATAATTGTCAATGGTAGAAACGAGGAAAAGCTGCTCGCAACAACAGCTTCGTTGAGAAACCCAGGGTTTGAGACAAGTGCTTTTCAAGGTGACGTAACCAATCCTGAGACTTGCAAAAAGTTGGTGGATTTTGCGCTGGAAAAATATGGAGGCATTGATATATTGATTAACAATGTAGGGGTGGGCGCACGGGGTTTTATAGAAAATACGAACCCTGAGGTGTTTAAATACATCATCAACAGCAATATTCTTGGAGCGGTTTATCCTACTTTGGAAGCCATGCCTCATATTAAGGCGAGCAAGGGAAGCGTGATTTTTATCTCCTCTTTGGCGGGCTTCAGGGGTATGCCCAATAGCGCCCCATATTGTATGTCAAAAATGGCACTGACTTCACTAGCAGAATCAATGCATGTAGAGACTGCAAAAGATGGCGTACATGTCGGCATTGTATATGTTGGCATGACGAAAAACGACCCTGAGAAACGAGTGCTCCATGCCGATGGTTCTTGGACAAACCTCGAACAGCACGATGGAATATTCGTGGACAGCCCAGACGATACAGCTCGTGCCGTGCTCGACGTGCTGTACAACCGGAGCTTCAAGAAAATCGTGGGCATGAAAGGCAAAATATATTATTGGCTGCAAATGCTGGCACCTTGGTTCGTGGATTTCACTTTTAGACATAAAATTGACACTATCGAAGAAGCCCAGAAATAAGCCATTAAATCGTAAACCCATAAGCCATGTGGAGTAATATTATTTTCCAATTGTTATTTCTGCTTCCACTTTCCGGTTCAAAAAAAGTGGAGACCATACAGTTCGATATTATGCACAATGGAAGTTCCGTGGGTGAGTTTATCGCCTCCAAAACCACTGAAGGTGAACGTATTACCTTTGTGAACGCTACTGACATAAAAACGAAAATACTCAGGGATATCAGGGTGTACTTCAACATCCAATCTACCTTTAAGGATAATGAGTTGGAATACTCATCGGTGGAAATCTTGGTGAACGGTAAATCATATTCTCAGTCAACCACCAAAAAAGTGGGTGACAAATATCATTTTTACAAGGACGGTAAACTTAAAGCCATATTGAGCGGCCCAATCAAGTATTCGGCTGCCATGATGATTTTTAGTGAGCCAACGGGCATTGCTACTGCATATTCCGAGGAAAGTGGCGGCTTTCATGACATTGCGAAGGCGGTGACCAATGTTTACGAAAAACGTAATGCAAGAGGACGTAAATCCATTTATCATTATAAAAACCAGGCATTGAAAAGCATGGACGTTGATATTGGTTTGACAAAAATTGAAATGGTGCTGAAAGACTGAACTGACACCTTCCATATTTTCTTGACCCTTACAACTTATTATCAACATCATGAAAACACTGATCACTGGCGCAAACGGTTATATCGGCATCCACTTGGCACAGACCCTTTTGGACAGGGGGTATGATGTGAACGCCTTTCTGCTGGAAGGCACGGATGCACATGATTTGCCAACCTTGCCTGTGGACATTTACACTGGCGACATCCGAAAAGCGGAAACCATTGAGCAAGCGCTTACCGGCTGCGACACCGTTTTCCATCTTGCCTCCATCGTGGGACTTTGGGAAAAAGACCCCAATATTTTCCATGAGGTGAACGTACTCGGCACGGATACCCTCCTCAAAACTTGCCTCCGAAAAGGCGTAAAACGAGTGGTTGTAATATCCTCTTGCGGTGCCTTCGGCTTCCCTGGGCCTGGCCAAATGCTTGACGAAACCCTGGACAACGGTGCCAAACTTACCGACCCCTACGAGGTGTCGAAATACCGGCAAATAGATATCAGTAAAAAGTACCTCAAATATGGCCTCGAAGTAGTTTTCGTTTACCTGTCGAGGGTATTCGGTCCCGGCATAAAAAGCAATGGCAACAGCATCACCGGTATATTTGAGGGGATGCTGAACGGTACTTGGAAGATAATACCCGGTGACGGCAAGACCGTTGCCAACTACGCCTTTGTCCACGACGTGGTGAATGGAATGGTGCTGGCGATGGAGCGGGGGGAGAAGGGCGAAGGTTATATTTTGGGTGGCGAAAACCTAAACTACGACCAGCTTTTTTACCATGTGGAAGAATTGACTGGGCGGCGTTTCAGTTTGAGAAAAATCCCTTATCCAGTGATGTGGTTCATTGGTTGGCTGGAGGAATGGCGGTCGAGATTGATGGGCAGCAAGCCGTTCGTCACCGTTTTTGGTGCCAAAAAATTCACTTCGGATTGCCCCATTTCTTGCCAAAAAGCCCAAGCGCAGCTTGGTTATCGCGTTACGCCAACCAGGGAGGCCCTGAAGTTTACGCTTGAATCACTTCAAATGCAGCCGATAATTCCAAACCAAATGTCCAGAATGGCTGGTTTGGAGGCTCAAGCAGCCTAACCACTTTTTGTAGGGTAATGAGGTGGGAATGAATTCGGATAGAACTAAATCGTGAATTTACTTGGCAAATTGAATACTGCCTTATCTTTGCCAAGACCTTAGTTCACCATCTATGCAAAACATCCTTACCTCCCTTCAACAAGCCAAGGCCGAAGGCCAGAAGAAATTCGTCGTTCTCATTGATCCCGACAAAGTGCGCCTCGGCAACATGGAGCGAGTGCTCGAACTCGCCGTGGACGCCAAGGTTGACTACTTCTTCATCGGCGGCAGCCTCATCGTCAACAACGCCCTGGACCAATGCTTGTTGGCCATCAAGGAGCGCTGCCACATCCCCATGATTCTTTTCCCCGGCAGCTCGCTCCAGCTCAGTTGGAAGGCCGATGCCATCCTGTTCCTCTCGCTCATTTCGGGCAGGAACCCTGACCTGCTCATTGGCAACCACGTCATCGCAGCGCCGTACCTCAAGCTCAGTCCACTTGAAATCATGCCCACCGGGTACATGCTCATGGACGGCGGCGCCCCGACTTCCGTGCTCTACATGAGCAACACCCGCCCCATTCCTACCCACAAGGACGACATCGCCGTTTGCACGGCAATGGCTGGCGAAATGTTGGGCCTCCGCCTGATGTTCATGGATGCTGGCAGCGGTGCGCAACAGCCGGTTCCCGAGCACATCATCGAGTCGGTGAGTGGTGCGCTGACCATCCCGCTGATAGTGGGCGGAGGGATATGTTCGCCGGAAAAAGCTGCATCAAAAGCCCGTGCCGGTGCTGATGTCATCGTGGTGGGGAATGCCATCGAGAAAGACCCCAACCTGGTGAGGGAAATGGCGGAAGCTGTGCATGGGATTTGAGTCAGGTTTCCTTTTGCCCAAAAAAAGCTACTGAATCGCTGCCCGGTGTATGCCCTTTGAGTACGAACGTTTCATCAATCCCACCATTTTTTCATAAGCGGACTCCTCGCTCCAGAAGTCCACGCCCGTCACGTCAATGATGAGGATGGGCAATTCGTTTTCCGATTTGAAGAAGTTGAAATATGCCTCCTGCAATGCCTGGAGATAACCTGGCTGGATATTTTTTTCAATGTCCCTTCCCCGCTTTTGGATATTGCTCAAGAGGTCGGGCACCGAGCGGTGGAGGAAAACCAGCAGGTCGGGCTTGGGAAAGGAAGCATTGAGGGTGTGGAATAAGCGCTGGAACAGGCGGTACTCCTCGTCGTTGAGGTTGTTCTTTGCAAAAAGCAGGGTCTTGATGAAAAAATAATCCGATACTAGAAGCTGTGGAAATAGCTCCCGTTGCGACAGCGACTCCTGCAACTGCTTGTGCCGTTCCGTCATGAAAAACAGCTCGACGGGAAAGGCGTGCCGCTCTGGGTTCTTGTAGAATTCTGGCAGGAACGGGTTGTCGGTGAACTGCTCCAAAATCAGGCGGCAGTCGAAGTCGTCTTCCAGCATCTTGCAGAGGGTCGTCTTTCCTGCCCCGATGTTTCCCTCGATGGCGATGAAGCCGTGCGGAAAGGGGTTCATGTCGGATGGCTCGCGATAATATGGCGAAATAGTTTTTTCTTTCATGGCCGTTAGGTTACAGGATGAACGGTTTCCTCGCTGTCCAGCATCACCACTTCGAGTTCATCGGCACTGGCTTCGTAGAGTTCTTCGATGGTCTTTTTGAAAATGGGGTGCTGCTTGTTCGGAGCGATTTCCAGCATGGGCACGAGGGCGAAATTGCGCTCGTGAAGCTGGGGGTGGGGGAGGGTCAGATCACTGGTATTCAGGATTCTGTTTTCGTAAAAAAGCATGTCAATGTCAATCGTGCGGGCATCCCATTTCTCCTGCCGGGTGCGCCCAAGCTGCTGTTCAATTTCGAGGATGGCCTTCAGTACTGCCAGCGGTGGAAGGTTGGTGGCCACTTCCAGTGCTTGGTTGATGAACTCGGGCTGGTCGGGCTTTCCCCAGGGCTGCGTTTCATAAAGGCTGGAAGCTTTGACAACCGAGCCGATTCTTTGGCCAATGCGTTTTTTGGCCTCGGCCAGCGTGGCAATGCGGTCGCCGAGGTTGACACCGAGGAGTAGGTGTGTTTTGTTGAGTCTCGTCATGATAGGGCAAATGTAAAAAGAGTTGGCAGTTTGACAGTTTGCAGTGGGCAGTCATTGACGGAATAATTGTCAAAGTCTTTGATAAACAAGTGGAAGGAAAAAAAATTAGGCGAGCAAATTGCGCAAGCAAACCTTGTAACCGGGAAGCGCCTCAGCGTTTACTTCCTCTTCGAACGAAAAGTGGCGGCTTTCGAACTCACCTTCTTTAAGCAGGTATTGGGTCAGCGTTTCTTTTTTTAGGTCAATGAGCCAATATTCCCGAACGCCATAATTTTCAAAAGTGTGCTTTTTGTGTAGCATCTCCTTGCGTGTGTTCCCGTCTGATAGTACCTCCACCACGAGGTCGGGGGCGGCTTCGATTTTCTTTTTGCCAACGATGTCGAGTCGCTCCTTGGAGATGAAAAGCACATCCGGCTGGAAGGTGTTGAACTTGTCGAACAGGGTGTCGAGTGGGGCGATATAAACTTTGCCCAATTTTCGGTCTTCCGCAAAATCAGCCATTTTGCGGTAAAGGTATCCGGCTATGTCTTGATGAAAGGGAGTAGGTGATGGCTTAAAAATGATTTGACCGTCATGCAGTTCATAGTTGCCACTGTTGGGTGGCGTGAGGCGGACGTAGTCCTCGTAGGTGAGGCGCTTTTTCCTTGTCTTGAATGGGCGGGCAGCTTCGGCGGCTTGTGAAATCATGTTCAGAATTTTTAAAACTGATGGCTTTGATTCGACAAAAATACAGTTTTTCTTTTGAAAAAAAAGTTTGAAGAATTCACCTCTCTTACTCCAAACCCCCTGTTTTTGCTGGATTATTGCATTGCTGCGACAAATTTGAAAGCCTTTGCGACGCTTTTGATAACCCTTCGGGAATGGCCACCCCCATCTTTGACCCATCAATCAGCAACAGCATTTTTCATCAAAATCAATTAGTCATGTCGCACCAAAATCAAATCAAGAAACAATCCAAGAACAGCCTCCTGAATTTCAATCAAATAGTCTTGGTAGCATTACTGGCCTGTTTGCCTTGCCTCCTTTTTTGTCAAAAAGAGGGCAAGGTGGAGAAAACTATTCCCTTCCCGAACGGCATCACCGAACTCCGTATCAAATCCCCCATCAACGTAATTCTCACAACAGATACCTCAAGCCTTGTCTCGGTATTCGGTTCTAAAAAAGCGGTCAGGGGAATACGAATCAAAGAAAAAAATGGGAAGCTGACCCTGCGCAAAGCATTCTTTTCCCCGCTGAAATCGAGCCCATTCATCGTGGTGAGTGCACCGGCCCTGCGGAAGCTAAATGTGGTCGAGAATTCAACCGTGGAGAGTTCAGGTCTGCTGAGCCTGTCGTCTTTGGAAGTGGTGGTAAATGCCGATGCAACGGTGCGGCTGCGCATTGATGGGGATTCGGTCACTACTACGTTGAAAGGAAATGGTTCGGTGCATATTGAAGGGTATTATCAACAATCAGAAGTCCGCAAAGACCATTTTGGATGGTGTCAAATCCAGTACCATCGGGTATCCGCTGCCTTTGTATCCGACCCACACTGAAAAATTCAAAACCTTTAAATCAACAGTCAAATGAAATCAATCATAATCAGTACAACAGTTGCAGTTCTATTTGTCATGTTCCTGCTCAAAATTGAGCACAACTATTGGCCAGGTTCCATTTCAGAAACGCCATCAACTGCTACATCCTCCCCAAAAAAAGCAAGGCACGTTTCTACGCAGGAAGTCTTCATGCACTTGCTCAATGACCCCCTGTTTAACCCTAAACCCAGCATTCACTGATATTTCACCAACTTTAAAATCTTTCAACAATGAAAAAATTCTTGAAAATTCTCGGCATTCTAAGTAGTCAAGTTGAATTATTCGATACTTTCTATCTTGCGGCATGAGATACGT
>CAZDSU010000055.1:0-45547 GCA_964508135.1 uncultured Saprospiraceae bacterium | reverse complement strand
CAAACGGCTGTTTTTCAGCCGTTTGCGCAGGGTTTTACTCACGCCAATTTAATTGAAAATATGCTCCATCACCTCTGCATACTTCTCCGCATTGTCGGCGAAGGTGGTGACGATGACGCCCTGCTCGATTTGCGCTGCCACTTTGATGGCACCTAGCAGGTTAGCAGCGGCAGATGGGCTGACGAGCAGGCCCTCCTGTTGCGCCAGCGAGCGCACCATTTCGTAGGATTCCAAGGTTTCGATTTCGAGGAAGCGGTCGGCCAACGAACTGTCGTAGATTTTCGGGACGATGGCGGTTTCGAGGTGCTTCCATCCTTCGAGACCGTGCATGGGGTTGTCTGGTTGCAGCGCCACCAGTTCGATGTCGGCGTTGAACATCTTGAGGCCACGACCCGTCCCCGTGAAGGTGCCCGTGGTGCCCAGCCCCGCCACGAAATGGGTGATTTTACCGCAGGTTTGTTGCCAGATTTCGGGGGCCGTGGTTTCGTAGTGCGCTCGCCAGTTGTGGTCGTTGGCATATTGGTCGGCGTAAAAGAACTGGTCGGGGCGCTCCCGGTAAAGGCGTTTTGCTTCAAGCTGTGCGCCATCCGTACCCTCGAAGCGGGAGGTGAAATGGATGTTGACGCCAAGTGCTTGCAAAATGCGCTTGCGTTCGGAGCTGGCATTTTCAGGCAGGCAGAGCGTCACGGGAATTTTGAGCGCTGCGCAAATGGCGGCGTAGGCGATGCCTGTGTTGCCACTGGTGGCGTCGAGCAGGTGACGTCCTTGACCGAGGTGGCCATCCCGCACAGCGTTTTTGATGATGTTGAACGCTGGGCGTGACTTCACGCTGCCGCCGAGCTGCTGCCATTCGAGCTTGGCGAAGATGCGGACGCCAGGCTTTTGGAAGACGTTGCGGATCTCGTACAGCGGCGTCTTGCCAACGAGTTGGCCGACTTGCAAGGTTTTTTCCTGAACGGAAACTGTTGGTAATAGCAGGGATGTGGTCATTTTTCTTAGGTTTAGGGGGTTTAGATGGTTTAGATGGTTTAGGTTTGACTAAGTGCTTAACCTTTTAAACCCTCTAAACTTTCTAAACCTGGCTATTGCCAAAAACAAAAAAGCCTTCCCGTGACACGGAAAGGCTTTTTTGAAAATAACAGAATATTGCACGTTTCACCGCAATGCTCCGCCGCCCTTCCTTGTCGGAATGGTACAGCAACAACAACATGCAGTGAAATGTATTTTCGTCATTTTTGAAAATTTGGAAACTTGATTATAGACAAGTTTGTACCGCAAAAGTTCAAAAGCTGTGCCAGAGGTTTGACGACAATTAGGATGCTTGCTTGCGGCGAGTGGTCTATTTGGAGTATATTTACCTGATTGTCAAGAAGTTACGAAACAAGAAACCTATCTAACCAAGATTTTGAATAGATAGTATTTTTATCAGTCTCATAGATATTCGTCAAAATAAGTATTAAAAAAATTACTTGCCTTCTATGCAAGAAATCAGAATTTGCATACCTTGCAGTCGATTTGTTACACTCACACACCTTAGACACTTGTAAAATTTGACATTCAGGAGGCATTAGAAGTCAATACTCGCCAAGCGCAAAAAGCTGAGATTTCTACACTACGTTTCACTATTGAACAAATCCGGGGTTCGATTACCCGCAATTAAAAATTTCCCAACTTCCGATTTCAAGCCCGACGTGCGGGCGGCTCAAGGCTTACAAAGCTACGTGCTTGCATCCCTTACCGATAAAGAAGCAGTGTTGCCACACATCGTTGCGCAAGTACCTGATGTTCGCAATGCCTAAGATGCAATTTGTAATCCCTTGAGAACACGCAAGACCTCTTTCCGGGCAACCGGGAAGGGGTTCTGTGTTTTTAGGGGGCGGCATGGGCAAGGGTTTCCTCGACCTCAGGTCTGGTTGAAATTGCTTGGAGGGTTTGTATATTTTCTCAAACTATTGATTCTGAACAATTTAGACCTAAAGCTTGGAGCTTCAAAAAAGCAATCGCACTATCCAGAATTCCAGGTTAAGAAATTATTTTTTTACAAATACTTTGCGCTCTCGGTAAGAGCGGCTACTTTTGGCTCGATTTTTTAGTTAATGTTATTAAAATTCCTGTGAACATGAAAGGACTGTTATTCAACGCAAGAGTGTGATGAGAAGCCGGAAAGGACATCTGACCAATTAGCAACACCGTTTTAGTAAGCAAACTATCCTGACAACCGATTTGTAGTACAAAGACATTTCAACAACCAATTGTAGTCCGAGCTTCTCATCCTTTTTTCTTACACAGCTTACCTCCAATGTTCCACTCAGAATTTTTGTAAATCGGTGGTGTTGCTTGCAATCTTGAAACTAATCTATCTTTAACTGCATGTTTTATTGTGGTGCTGTTCTGTTTTTGTCTTCCCGCAAAGCAGGTTGGCTCACTTTCATCTTTTTCACCCCAATGAACAAAAGATGTAATCGGTTTTTGGGATAGCCTCTCTCCACGTTTTGGAGGGGGGTTTTTTTTTGTCTCGAAATCATGGCTCCATCGTACCGTAGCCCTGCCTTGGTCGAAAATCGGCGTAACCACCTGCCCTTCTGTTGGCCATTGGCCGCTCGATTTTTGTTTACTTTGCGGCACTTTCCCAAAAAGTCCATTTTTTCAACCAAAAAAATAATAAATGTTCGTTTGGATAGGCTTCATAGCACTCATTTCCGTGTTTCTGGCGCTCGACTTGGGCGTATTCAATAAAGACCCACACAAAATTTCCACGAAAGAAGCGCTACGGTGGACCGTGCTGTGGGTCAGTATGTCGCTGCTGTTCAGCGTGTTCATCTACTTTGCCTACGAACACCACTGGTTCGGCATTGGTAAGACCATCGGCCTTCCATCCAGCGGGTGGGATGCGGCCATCACCTACCTCACTGGCTATATCGTTGAACAATCGCTCAGCTTGGACAACGTCTTCGTCATCGCCGTCATCTTCGGCTATTTCCATATCCCGCAGAAATACCAGCATCGGGTGTTGTTTTGGGGTATTGTTGGGGCATTGTTCTTTCGTGGCGTGATGATTGGCGCTGGCGCAATCTTGGTGCAGCAATTTGACTGGATTATGTACATTTTCGGCCTCATCCTGCTCTGGACGGCTTACAAAATGCTTAAATCAGGTGATGATGAAATACATCCTGAGAACAACCCAGTGGTATTGCAGCTCCGCAAGATACTACCGGTGACCAAGAGCATCCGGCGGGAGCATTTTTTTATAAAATGGAAAGGAAAAACCATTGCCATGACGCCGCTTTTCGTGACGCTTGTGGTAGTGGAGACAACGGACATCATGTTCGCCTTCGACAGTATCCCGGCCATTTTTGCCATCACCAAAGACCCCTTCATCGTCTTTACCTCCAACATCTTTGCTATACTCGGACTGCGCTCCCTGTACTTCGTGCTGGCCTCCATGCTCGACAAGTTCCAGTACGTGAAATACAGTTTGGTCATTATCTTGACCTATGTCGGCCTTAAGATGCTGATACTGCACCCACTGCATATCAAGCTGCCAGAGTGGATATCGCTGGCCTTCATTGTGCTGGTGCTGGGCGGCGGGATTCTGTTCTCGATGTGGAAAGATAGGGATTGAGAATTTGAGGGTTTGAGAATTCGAGTGAGGCTCCTATCTCAGGCCCTCAAATTCTCAATCCCTCAAAATCTATTCTTCCACATCATGCTTTCCACGGGTCTATCCGTGCGGGCATTGTACTTTGCATCCGATTTTTTGTTGTAAAAGCGCTCGATTTCGCCCTCGACCATGAAGTAAATCAGCTGGCCGATGGGCATCCCAGCATAGACCCTGACGGGTTGGGTGCAGGAGATTTCGAGCGTCCAATGGTTGCAAAAGCCGACATCGCCCTTGCCAGCCGTAGCATGGATGTCAATGCCTAACCGTCCGACGCTGCTCTTGCCTTCGAGGAAAGGCACAGCGTGGTGAGTCTCCGTGTACTCCTGCGTGACGCCGAGGTAGAGTACCCCTGGCCTAAGGACGAAACCCTCCTCCGGTATCTCAAAATGGTCAATCTGGTTGTGTTGGCGGGCATCGAGCACGGGGTCTCGGTAGTTGGCGAGCCACTTGCCGAGGTGTACGTCATAGGAGTTGGTGCCGAGGCAGTCCCGGTCGTAGGGTTCGATGACGATGTCGCCGGATTCGATGGCTTCGAGGATCTTTTTATCGGAAAGAATCATTTTGAATTTTGAGGGGCAAAAATAGCTTTTTTTGAATGACGACCTCCTTGGGTTTCATGTGGAGGAGTACGTGGGAGGTATCGTTTCTCCACAGCTTTTTTTGTCAATGAAAACTGGCCAACAAGCATTTTTATATCAAGGCACGACCGATTGAGTTTGTTTGGCCATTTTTTTGCTGAAATTTGCGCCGCACTTCCAAGAGGGCTGCAATTTCAACAATTTAGCAATTCAACCCCACGGGGGTAAACAATCAAACTATCATGTCAAATCCATCCCAGACGAAGGAATCAACCGTTGTAAAAAAGAAGAAAAGGAAACCCGCCACTAACTGGAAGCAAATCATCATCATCAGCGTCATGGTCATTGCGGCCTTGAGCATGGTCGCTCCCGGTATTTTCCAATGGGTTGCGGGCTTGACGAGCAGCAGGGATGCTTATCCGGCCAGCAATTCAACGACCAGCACCACCACTGCGCCACCAGCAAATACCGAGACCATGCCCGAACCCAAATTTCAAAAAGAAGGGGAGCTATATTTTCAGAACACCGCTACCGGCAAGGCCATTTCCAAAATTGACATCGAAAAGGCTGACACGGAGGTAGACCGCCAATTCGGCCTCATGTTCCGAAAGTCCATGCCGGAAGACCAGGGCATGTTGTTCCTGTTCGACGTGAACGAGCAACAGAGCTTTTGGATGCGCAACACTTATATCTCGCTCGACATCATGTTCGTGGATGAAAACGGCGTGATCACGACCATTCACGAGAACGCAAGACCGCTCAATGACACCTCACTGCCCTCCAATGGCAAAGCCAAGTACGTGGTGGAAGTGATTGGGGGTTATGCCCAAAAGCACGGCATCAAGGTTGGTGACAAGATTAGCTGGCAGTGAGTTCGAGCGAAGGAATATGAAACTTGTGGAATTCAAGCGATAGGGCGAAAATTTCACAGGAAAACAAAGTTTAAAATGGCCAAGGATGGATTCGCCAACCATCCTTGGCCATTTTTTATTTATTTTCAAAAATAAATTGGTGTTTTTGGCACAATATTAAAATAAAATCTAAATTTACCGCCGTAAGCTATACCCTATTGAAGCACTATTAAGTGAACTTAAACCATCGGAAAACGACATGGCTAGACTACCAATTCCAATCCTTTCAAGGCGTTTGTTACCTGCTTCTGCAGTTCCTCGTTTTGTTCTGAAAAAACCGTTAGACGGATAGTACAACGACTATCTGACACCTGATTCCCTTCTCCAACTTTTTCAATATTTCTTTCAAAACAATGCATCCAGTATGGACTACGCATTTGCACCCGGTCGAACGAGATACGACAATATCATGCACCAGCTATTTCAACGCAGGCCAAACACGACGCTGATAAACCAGCGGAGGGTAACCCGCGTTGACCAGTTTCTCGACCATCTCAACACGGCTGCAAGTATTGGACTTCCCGTTGGTGATTTCGTGATTTCATCGCATGGAAACGACGCTGGCTACATGCAGCTACAATTGGCCGATATCCACTTGGCTGGTAGGCGACGGGCGGAGACGGTTACGACTTTCGAGGTACTGGAAGAAGCAGTGAACACAGGCATTATCAGCATTCCCAACAGCCTTACAAACCCTCGTCCGGTGGCCGGAGTGCCTGCTGGATTCCACATTAGGGGGTGCAAGATCGGGCAGGCCGAGCCTTTTGTCAGGAAGCTGAAAGAAGCCCTGGGAGGGCAAGTCACCGTCACGGCGCCTATGCATTTTCACCAAAACCGAAACCTGCCGAGGATGGGCGTTTTGGAGCATTTGGGTTACGACTTTGCCGTGAAAAGGAACACCGCTTTTGCCAACAAAGCCGAACTTGTAGCGGCATTCCAGGCGGCCAATCTCACTTTTTTCGAAAACACGGCAGTGCCCAATGACAGTTGGAACGACTGGATACCAGGCAATATCCGCCGGGCACGTACTGCCAAACGTTTTACCGTCAACCTCGGCACACCAATCCAACGCAATGCTACCCATCAAATAACCAACGTAAGGGTGGATGGCCAGTACCGGCATGACCAGGAATCATTTACCTACACCATCCCATATTCCAGCGGTGCGCCGGGCACCACCCATGCAGAACGACTTACCGTTTTGACCACGTCGTTGAATGCACACGCTGCCTTCTCAAGCGGGCACGAGTTTCCCATGTACCAACGCTATGAAACTACCTCCGTTTCAGATTTTCTGGATGATTTTACCTGGACGTTCTCCTGGTCCCGGCGCACGAGGATACTGACCTGCGTGGGTCGCCGACACCGCTACACGATGATAGTGCCCGTGACAGACCCGGCGACCAATAATTTATGCCTGAATTTTTTTCCGAATGCTGGCAATCCCACGCCTGTGATCCGCCTGCTTCCGGAGAACGACAGCCGCTTTTTCTTAACCGTTTAACCTGCAACAATTGCATTCGATATGGAAGAAGAATCCGACACCCTCGTTGCGCTGGCGGAAGAAATAGGCGCCGTTTTTAATCCTTTGCAGGAAGCTGTTCAGTCGCCTGCGGACTTTTCGGCATTCATGCTCGAACTGGGCTGGGTGGTGCCCATCAACCAGGTGCCACAACCCATCCAAGACCTCGCCGCCCCTCTCAACGACCTCAAGACGACGCTCGAAAGTGGCGAACTTACCCAAGCTGCGCTCGGCGGCTTTTTGACCAAGCTTTCTTTGGTTTTTAACAAGGTGCGTGAAATTGCTACCCACCCCCCTGGGCTTTTCCCAGCCACGCTCGACGCCGACCTGTTCAAAAACGAATTTCCGGGGCAACTCGTCCAGTTTCTTTTTGTGGAATACCTGCTGCAAAACCAGCCGAAAATCGGAGCCGTGCTGCAAACAATCGGCGTCATCCGGGTTGATTTTGTGGAGGAGGCAGGACTGCGACCGGGCTACACCAAAAAAGATATCGCTTGGAACGACCTCGGCAATTTCTTCAACGACCCCACCGCCGTTTTCACCAATGCCTACAACTGGGGAACCTCGGAATTCAAATCGCTGAATTTTGCCGACAGCCTGATGGACCTCGGCACGGCATTGGGCTTGAATGTGCGGCAGGAAGGATTGGAGGAGGAAATGCTCGCCAAACTCAGCGAGGGAGCGCTCCAGCCCGACGAGATAAACCCGTGGCAGATATATTTTCCGTTGGTGGAAAACTCGGTAGGCGATGTGGCTTTTGAAGTGGGCATCGGTGTTTTTAATTTGCCGGAAACCGCTGCTGCAAAACCTGGACTTGCTTTCATCCCGTTTGCCTCGGCAGAGCTGGACGAAGAAATTCAATTGGCCGACAACCTTTATTTTGTCTTTGAAATAAGCGCCGATCTGCGCCTCGGCATTGGCCTCATCGTGCGGCCAGATACAGGTGTCCAGATTTTGCTGGACATCATCGGCAGCGGCGGCATCACGCCCCCTTCGAGCCTGCGGCTCAAATTGGGCTTGAAATACGAGGACAAAGAAGCGCCCACCATCCTCGTCGGCACAGGCGACGGCAGCCGGGTGGAACTGGAGTCATTTGCCATCAAAGGCGGCGGCTCGGTGCTCACCAACGGCGAGTTTGAGGTGCTGGTGGAAGGAGAATTACAGGGCGGCAAACTCGTCATAAAAGCTGGCGAAGGCGATACTTTTTTGCAAAGCATTCTCGGCGAAAACGGCATAGAGGGGAACTTCGACCTCCTCGTTGGCTGGTCGAGCAAGCTCGGCGTTTACTTCCAGGGCAGCGGCGGTCTGGAGATTTCGTTGCCCACCCATATTTCGCTCGGCCCCATCGAAATCCAAGGACTTACGATTGGCATCAAGCCCGATGCTGGCGGCATACCCATCGAACTGGGCGCTGACGTCAAAGGTTCGCTCGGCCCACTTGAAGCGGTGGTGCAGGGCATTGGTTTCAAACTTGTCTTCACCTTCCCCGGCGACAACGGGGGCAACCTCGGCCCCGTCAACCTTAGCCCGGAATTCAAGTGGCCCACCGGGGTCGGACTTTCGATAAATGCTGGCGGGTTCACCGGCGGCGGCTTCCTGTTCATTGACGTGGACAAGGGCGAGTACGCAGGTGGTTTGGAACTGGAATTCCAGGGCACCATCGCCCTGAAAGCCATCGGTGTTTTGAACACCAAAATGCCCGACGGCTCCGACGGGTTCTCGCTGCTTATCATCATCACGGCGGAGTTCGTGCCCATCCAGCTTGGCTTTGGCTTCACGCTCAACGGCGTGGGCGGTTTGCTTGGATTGAACCGCACGATGGAACTGGAACCGCTGCGCCTCGGCGTTTACGACGGCTCCATTAACAGCATCCTGTTCCCCACCGACATCGTTGCTAACGCAAACCGCATCATCGCCGACATCAAGCGAATATTCCCGCCTTACGAAGGGCAATTTGTTTTTGGGCCAATGGCAAAACTGGGTTGGGGAACGCCCACGCTGGTCAGCGTGGAACTGGGGCTGCTCATCGAAGTGCCAAGCCCGGTGCGATTGGCGCTGCTCGGTGTTTTGCGGCTCGCACTCCCGACCGAGGAGGCGGCCATCGTTTACATCCAAATCAACTTCATCGCCACGCTCGATTTCGACAAAAAGGAGTTCACTTTGGATGCTTCACTGTTCAATTCCCGCATCCTAACTTTTGCCCTCACGGGCGACATGGCCATTCGTATTTATTGGGGCGAGAACGCCAATTTCCTGTTCACCATCGGTGGTTTTCATCCCTCGTACACGCCGCCACCGATGGGGCTGCCAGCCCTGCGACGCCTCGGTTTGGTCATATTCGACGGCAACCCCGACCTGCGGGTGGAGTGCTATTTCGCCGTCACCAGCAACACGGTTCAGTTTGGTGCCAAGCTGTCGCTGTACGTGGAGGCAGGCCCAGCCTCGGTCAAGGGCTATCTTTCGTTCGATGCGCTCATCCAGTTCAACCCGTTCAAGTTTATCGTGGAAATCGGGGCGATGTTGGCGGTTCGTATCTTCGGCGAAGACCTGCTTTCCATCCGCCTGCGCTTCGTGTTGGAAGGCCCGTCGCCCTGGCATGCCTATGGCGAAGGCGAAATTTCCATCAGCTTTTTCTTCTTCAGCATCAGCATCACGGTGCATTTCGATGTCACCATCGGCGAAGACCGCAAGCAGACATTGCCGCCGGTGGAGGTGTTCGACCCATTGCTCGAAGCTTTCAAAAAAGTGGGCAACTGGCGGGCTGAACTACCAGCTGGCTCGAACCTCATGGTCGTCATGCGGGAAATACCGACCGAGGAACAAACGGACAAGCTTATCCTGCATCCCTTCGGCATCCTGGAGGTGACGCAGAAGATTGCCCCGCTGCATATTGACATCAACAAGTTTGGCACAAATGCCCCGCTCGAAACGCACCGCTTTTTCACGGTAAATTCACTGGCGCTGGGCGCAGAATCGTTCGGTCAAGACCGCTTGGACGTGCTCAAGGAACAGTTTGCGCCAGCGTCGTTCCGTGACATGAACGATGCCCAAAAACTGAGCAGCCAGTCGTTCGCACAGTTCGACAGCGGGGTGCGTATCAAAGGTTCCGACCAGTTGAAGGCGAGTTACATCGCTGGTTTGGAGGTGGTGTACGAGCTGATTTACGTGCCAGAAAAGCGCCCAATCAAGTTCTGGAAATTCATCGAAGAATTGTTCACCGTCTTATTGCGGGGCAATGCCACGGCGAAATCGCCGCTCGCTTTTGAGCCAAAACGCCCATCGGTGTTGGACGCCCCGAAGGTGAAGGTGAAGCACGAGGAATACGTCGTCGCCAACACGGAAACGCTGGCGCTGCACGGCGAGAACCTGGTGTTTGCTACCGAAGCCGAAGCGAACATGGCCCGGGCAAACCTCGTGGCACAGGATGCGGCATTGATATCAAAATTGCAGGTTGTGCCTGCGTATCAGTTGAATTAATCAAGTTGAACAAACCACCATGGCAATAGCGAGATATTCCTTCCTTCCTTGGCTACGCAGGGGCATCGCCAACCAGATGCAGGCGGCGGCAAGTGCTGCTCCACGTGCTGAATTGGACGCCGTGCTCACCATCGAAACCCGTAAGTCGCAGGCCAGCAACGAGCACCAACTCACGGGGACGGCAACGCAGAAAGTACGGATTATCGGCCCTGGTGACATTATCGGCATCAACCAGCAGATGGTCGTGCGCACCGAACCCCGCAACTGGATAACGGACTTCGAGCCAAACTACCTGGCCTTCATCGAATTTTACGACGAAGATTTCCCATGGCGCTACACACCGGAACCACCAGCCGGACATCGGCTGCGCCCGTGGTTGGCGCTGATGGTTTTAAAAGAAAGCGAATTTGAACGAGTGCTAACGCCAGGTCGCCCTTTATCCTCCATCAAGTTCAGTGGCGGCGCCAACGTGCAAAACTTCATGCCCGCTGCCGACCGTACCTGGGCTTGGGCGCACGTCCACATCAACGACCTCGTCAACAATGCCCCGCTCACCGACCACGATTTCTCGGATGCCGACCGCTCCACCCTCGAAAACGTATTGCGCAACAACCCAGACAAGGGCGTTTCCCGCCTCGTGTCGCCTCGCCACTTGGAGCCGAAAACGGGTTATTTCGCCTTCGTAGTCCCAGCTTTCGAGGTAGGCCGCAAGGCGGGATTGGGCATTGCGATAGCTGAAAATGAGCCGGGCACGGCGTCTTCTTGGGCGAACGGGCAACAGGAATTCCCTATTTACTACGAATGGTATTTCAGCACCAGTGAGGCTGGCGATTTTGAAACGCTCGTGCGCAGGCTTGTGCCACGTGACATGGATTCTCGTGTGGGAATCCGCAACCTGGACGTGCAGCAGCCCGGCTTCGGCGTGAACGACGTGCATACCCAGTTCACGGATGTGGAAAAAGGAATCACCCACCCGCTCGACGTGGTGGGGCTGGAAGGCGCATTGAAAGCACCGACAACCCGCTCCATCCCGCTTTCCGCTGACAGCGATTTTGGGGAAAAAGTGGAGCCTATCATCAACCTGCAGTTTGAATTGAGCGAGGAAGGAGGTGCTGCCCCAGCCGACGACCCGACCATTGCCCCCCCACTCTACGGACAGTGGCATGCGATGGCAAAACGCCTCAGCATCGCCGCCCCGGATGCCAGTTGGGTCAACGACCTGAACAAAGACCCACGCTGGCGGACAGTCGGCGGCATGGGTACAGCCGTGGTACAGAAAAACCAGGAAGGCTTTGTGCGAAAAGCTTGGCAGCAAATCGGCGACGTGCTGGAACTGAACCGGAAAATACAGTACACCCAACTGGCGATGTGGGTGACGCAACTGGTGTACGACAAGCACATCAAGGCCAACGTCCCAGAGCGCATTTTTCAACTTACCGCCCCGGTTCATGCGAAAGTAAAAGGCAGTCCCTTCACTATTAAATACTATACAAAGCACAGCCGCCTGACGCCCGCTGTCACCTCCGGGGGATTCCGAAAAATCACCCGACCGAACAGCCTGATGGCCAAGCGCCTACTGCCCGAAGGCGACAGGGGCAACCTCGTCGCACAACTTATTCAGCAGTGGAACGAGGGCAAAATCACCGCCGCCCCGCCGCTTGTTTTGCCGAAGGAAACACCAACATTGGGCACGGTGTCGGATGGTTTGAAACCCACGGCATCGCCACCAGATTCACAATCCTTTTTGGCAAAAATCCTTTTGATGCTGCTCATCGCCTTGCTGCTATTGTTGCTTTGGCTGATGTGGGTTTATGATTCCATGACGGTCTCCATCCTCTGCTTTGTGATTGGCAGTTTGGCGATTTGGTTTTACGCCAAGTTCAAAAAATCACTGCCAGCCCCAGGCCCAGTACCGCCTGGCCCAGTTCCGCCAGGGCCAGTGCCACCGGGAAATCCAACTCCAGAGCAGGCCAAGGAATTGGAGAAAATTGCGGAAAACTTTACCCCCGAAAACATGACACCGGAAGCGGTGAAGGAAATCCCGATTCGGAAGACTTTTGACTTGCAGCCGCAGGGCGTCGAGCCGCCGACCGTTTCAACTCCAGTGCCGCCCAACCCAGATGGTACGCCGCCCAACCCTGCCGCCGAATCGCCCGTGGCAAAGGAGTTCAAGGAGGCGATGGAGGAATTCCACGGGGAAATCCAGGTGGTGGCACCACCGCTGCCACCGCGCCCAGCACTCGATTTCGGCAACGTCTATTCCAAGGTGATGACGGCCATTTCGCCGGGGTTCGCCATCCCGAAACGGGTAGTTCCGCAGTTGCAAGTAGGTCAGGTTGCCTATGCCGATTATGTGCGGCGTTACCATGACCATGCGTCGTTTTTACCACTTGGACCGCCGCCAAATTTGCCAGTGCCGCCGCCTGTTTTTGAGGTGGAACGCATCGTGGAGGTGATGGCGTACCCGCATTTCAAGCAGCCAATGTACGAGCCGCTACGGGACATTTCCACCGAATTATTCGTGCCAAACCTCAACCTGATACCGCCGAACACCCTCTCGCTGATGGTCACAAACCAGCCCTTCATCGAATCGTACATGGTCGGCCTCAACCACGAATTTTCGAGGGAACTGCTCTGGCGAGAGTACCCGACCGACCAGCGGGGCAGCTATTTCCGGCAGTTCTGGGACGTGGACGGCTACGTCAACAAGGAGAATTTGCCTGCCAAGCAATTGGAGGAAAAACTGAAGGACATTCCCGAAATACACCGCTGGGGAAGCCGCAGCCAACTTGGTGCGCACAACCACCGGGAGGCTGGCGGCGACAAGGAACAATTAGTGCTCGTCATTCGGGGCGACCTGTTGAAGCGCTACCCAAACACCATCGTGTACGCCATGCGAGCGAAGTGGGACACCGACCCCGACCACCTCAACAACCTTGTTCTTTTTGACGAAACGGGTGAAAATCTCGCATTGAACGACCCGAATATTCTTTACCCGCTCTACAAGGCAGAGGTGAAACCAGACATCACTTTCCTCGGCTTTGACCTGACCATCGAGGAGGCGAAGGGCCACGACGACTTGGCTGAAACTGCCGAGGCACGTGCCACTATTCCCGCCAATCAATTAGGCTGGTTCTTCGTCATCAAGGAGGTACCGGGCGAGCCTCGCTTTGGTTTGGACGAGGAGTTGACGACTGCCACAGACGGCTTCAAATGGGACAACATGTCGTGGAAAAACTTGGGGGATGCCGTTCCGCTGATTGATGCTGCTGGCGCCATCGCACCAAACCCGCCGGGCGACAATCCGCACAACATCAACTGGAACAGCAACTCGGCAGACTTGGCGTACATCCTTTACCAGAAACCCGTGCTGGTGGGGGTTCATTCAAGGGAAATGTTGAAGAATTTGGAGAAGTAAAATGAAAGGCCCCAACGAAGGGTGGTTACATCAATAGCAAGTCGAGGAATTCATCGGCTGAAAGGACTTTGATTTTAGGGAACGGATGGGTTTTCAAGACATTGAAATGCCTATCGTTGGTAACGAGGAAATCGGCGTTGCCTGCAAAAGCGCAGTCAACGAACTTGTCGTCGTCAGGGTCTTCGGCAATCAGGTTCCAGTTGAAATATCTGTTCAAGTAAGAAACATTCGGAAGGTTGTCCAAGGTGTCGAGTACGAAGTTTGCGATTTCCGGCGAAAGGTCGCCCCCAATAATTTCTTCGTATTCGGCCAAAATATCGGAGGTAGCGACCAATTCGTAATCCCCGTTTCGCAGGCTTTGCCAAATCGGGTAAAACTTGGAACGCCTCGAAATGGCGACTGTAATGACGTTTGTATCTAAAACGATGCGCATCAGGCAGTCTTCTGGGATGAAGGAATTCGGCGATGCTGGTTGAGGATTTTCTCTTCCGTCAGCCCTTTTTTATCCCAGACCTCGTCGGCAAGGTCGGAGGCTTTATCGGCTAAATATTGACCGATGAGCCGTTTGATTTGGAGCAGGTCTTCATCCGGTATTGGACGGGAATAGAGTTTGAGCAATTCCAATTGAAGATTCGAGAAAGGCTGTTTCAAGACTTTTGTTGTCATGGCTATTTTTTCAGCAAATTAAGGTGCTTTTGTCAAGAATGCAAAAGCCATGCAAAAGGTTCTATGACGCAACATCAAGGAATAACGCATTTAATCCCTAATTCCAAAAGGCTTCAACCATATTAATATGAGCGATTTAAAAGACATACAACAGCAATTGCGGTCGCTCCGAAGTGACCGTGACGGCACGGAGGCCAACCTTCGGCGCAATCAGCAGCAGGCGCAAAAACTGGACAAGCAGATTGACCAATTGAAGCGGCAGGGCGACAATCCCAATGCCCAGGGCATGCTCTACCAGTTGCAGCGAAATCGTGCGCAGGTTGACGCCGACATGGCCGAAAACCGCCAAGCCTGGTTGGATGCCAAAGCCAACGGCCAACTGCTTACCTCCCGTCTGCTGGTGGAGCAGCCCTGGCAATTAGTGGAGCAACTGCCCGACAACCTGCCATTCCTGCTGCTGCCAGTGAAAGTGGAAACCAAATTTGCCAAAAATGCAAGCGGCGGAAACGAGTTGTGGGTGCGTTTTTTCCCTGACACCGTTGCCGTGAGCAGTCACGAGGAGGAGTTGATGGATTCGGAAGTGGAGGCTGGACAAAAATATTGGACCAGCATCTGGGAGACCATTCGGCAGCCAACCTCTGAAGAGGATTTTCAAAATGCCAAGCGTGGCGCCTGGAACGCCCTTGCCAGCCGCTTTAACCCGCACCGCAGCTTGTGGATTGCGAGAAAAACCCGGCCCATCTATTGGGATGAGGACTTACTGAGTGATATTGAGGAACTGGAATTCCCGCCGTTGGAGACCAAAGCCTCTGGCTGGACGCTCGCCCCCCGCACCAAGGTCATGCCCGACCGATTTGTCGTGACGACGCTCCAAAAACAAGGTGCCAATTTTGTGCAGGCACTGCCTCCCGCCGTCGGTGCCCTCGTGCCCGATACGCTGATTCTTGGGCCAGACCCGGCACAGTTGGAGGGCGAATTTGGGCGTGACCCTGTAACTGGCGAACTCAAACTCGACCCCGGCATGGCGTGGCTCTCCGATTTTGACAAAGCTGTGGAGGTAGGCATGGGCGTGCGCATCCCGCTGCCCGACCCTTGGCACCGCACGGGCTTCGACCGGGTGGTGGTGCTGGGGCTGCGACTTTCTTCCGATGATTCCGAGTCCAAGCAACTGGTGGAGAATTTGCTGAACGACCATCGCTACACGGACGGCATCGCCTTTTTGCCGCAAGGCACGGCAACCAACAATAGCGAGGATGTACCTTCCGGCTTGAACAGTTTTGACCCCTCCAATGAGAAAAGCTTTCAGGCGCTGGACAACCCGGCCAACGCCAACAACTGGGAATTAACGCACCAACACCATTTGAAGCAGGACGGGCAACGGTTTGCCGAGGCGCTCGGCATCGAATACGAGTCGGTCGCACCCATCGAAAATGCCGCCACATCGGACGTGGCAGAGGCGATTGCAATGAACACGGCGCTCTACCCCGCTACGCTCGGCGATTTTTTGAAGGACATGGTGGGGGAGGCATTTGACGACAACACGAGGAATCTTTTGCAGGGATTTTTCCAGTCAAATGTCACAGGTCGGGGGCAGATTCCTGCCTTTCGGGTGGGCAGCCAACCTTACGGTGTGCTCGTCACGAGCGACCTTGGCCGCTGGCAATGGAGCCAGGGCGAACACATCCGGCAGGAAAAATTTTACAACGGCCTTTTGATGCGAATCCGCATTTTGTCAGGTTTTTGGAGGCAAGCAGTGGCTTCCGTCAAACATGCGGGCGACAAGAACGAGCCGTTCCAGCGGCTGCTCGAAATCTTGGGTTTGGAAGCTACTTCCACCGATTATTTTTCGAGGAAAGCGGGCGTGGACGAATACGTCTGGAACTACTACAATTACTATGGATTGAATTGGCTGTTCTTCCGGCCCACGTGGGAGGATATGAAGGCCAAGAAGGCGGGACAGTTGGCCGCTGTTGGCTTGGGCGGGTTCAATGACCTGCAAATCAACCAGATAAGTTTTTTTAAGAACCGGGAGCACCTCTACGGCCCCGTCGTGGATGGCGACCCCGATGTGCCGCTTTCGGAGACGGATGGCATTCGACCGTATTTCAAAAACGAAACAACGGGCGACCGTCGCAACTACATCCACTGGTTGCTGAACTCCTCGAAGCATACCATCGAGCGTGAGCAGTTCGTGAACGAATTGGAAAAAGGCGTTTCACCACCCAAAGCGCTGCTGTACATGCTGCTGCGGCAGGCATTCCTGAACGAATTGGCCACCACGGGCAAACGCTGGCTCTTGTCAGAAAAACTCGTCACAGCCGTGCCACCTACCCCTCGACTGCTCAACATGAACGGCGAAAAGCACATCTCGAACCGGGATTTGCTCAACGTAACCGTGCCGCAAAGCGGCGGTGTATCCATCGGCGAGGAGATTTTGTTTAAGCTCCGTTCGCCTATCGGCGACGATTTCCACCCCAGTTTTTCTCAAATGCTCCATCATCGGCGGGCAGTGGAAAAGCTCGTTAGCCTGCCGACTGGCCGCCTCGAAAGGCTGTTTGCAGAGCACGTGGACCTGTGCAGCTACCGCATGGATGCTTGGATAACGGGCATTTTCCAAGACCGCCTCAACACCCAGCGATTCCAAATACGGGAACAGGGCGAAGGGCAGCCAAATTTCAACCGGGGCACCTACCTCGGCGCTTACGGTTGGGTGGAAGACCTGCGGCCTCGCACCGCACCTCCTACGCCAGTGCGACCATCCACTTTTCCCAAAGAATTTCAGGTCGCCGATAAGTCGCCAGTAGTAGAAGACCCGGCCAACGGTGGCTACGTCCTCGCCCCCTCCATGAGCCATGCGGTGACAGCCGCTGTGCTGCGCAATGCCTACCTCAGCCATTCAAACCGGACGAACAATTCGCCGTTTTCGGTCAACCTGTCGAGCCGCCGGGTGCGCACTGCCCTCGGCCTTTTGGAAGGCATGCGCAACGGCCAAAACCTCGCCGCCTTACTTGGCTACCAGCTCGAACGAGGGCTGCACGACAATGCCGAAGGGCTTGAACTGGACGAATTTATTTACGCCCTGCGGGATAAGTTTCCGTTCATTTCTGGCAAAATATCCGAGAAACCGGAAGGCACTGCCGCCGAAGCAGTGGAAGCCAACAACGTCGTGAACGGATACGACCTACTGCATTTTGTCAGGGGAAAAACTTATCCCTACGGCTTGCCCGTGCAACCTGCCAATCCGAACGGGCTACCTGCTGCTGGCACTGCCAAGGCGACGGCGGTGATAAAAGAAATTGACCGCCTCGCCGCCTCGCTCGATGCAGTTGGCGACCTCGCCCTGACGGAAAGCGTGTACCAAGTGGTGCAAGGCAACTACGAACGGGCGGGTGGAATGGTGCAGGCCATTTCCGAAGGAAAAACGCCACCAGAACCCGACTTCGTGAAGACGCCCCGCAACGGAAAAAACATCACCCACCGGGTGGCCCTTACGTTCAGGCCAGGGGCCGGTGCTGGTGCTGCGGGTTGGGGCAACGTCACCGTACGTTCTACCGCCAATACCCCCGTCAACGACTGGCTCGCCCAGATGCTGCCAACACGCACCAGCGTTGCGTTTGAAATCGAAAAAGCAGGTGGCGTGACGGAGGAAAAAACGCTGGCGCAAACCTTTGATTTACAACCGATTGACCTCGTACTGATGGCAGGCAATCACCTCGGCGACCAGTCCTCGGAGTTGGAGCGCTACTTAATCCACCGGATAAAAATTCTTGAGAACTTGGCCGAAGGCGATGAGTTGAAACTCGATTTCAAGAAAGCAAGTGCAGGTAAATTGCCGCTCCATCACCTCCAACCGTTGCTGCGTTCGTTGCGACGGGTCATCACAGAGGCACGACCCCTACATGCCCAAGATTTGATGACGGGCATCGAAGGTCAAAAGGCACAGCCAGACAATCCGAGGGGCTATTTCGGTGATTTGGAAGCATTCCGCTTGCGGGTTCAAGCCATTGCTGACGAACTGAAAAGCCAAACCAACGAAGCAGGGACTGGGCTTGCCAATTTTTACAAAACCCAAATCGAAGCGCCGTACCAAGCATATCTGGACGACCCCGACCATGCCATCGAAGCGGCTTGGGAGGCACGGCTGAACGATATTCGTCAGCGATTGCTGCCGCTCGTGGCACTGGCCTTGCCGGAAGCGCTGCCGGGTTCGGTGAGCGGTTTTGACCGGACGCCGCTCGAATCGCTGGTCGGACAGGTGCAGGCTGTTTTGAAAATTTTGCAAAAAAGGTTGAAGGAAGTGGAGGATGGCAAACTGCTGGAGGCCGTCGTTTTTGACCCAAGCTGGAAGCCGACCGAGCGGGCGAACGCCATTGACACCGCCATTTCAAACTACGGTCAGGCAGTGAAAATACTGCTCAACCAGAGCTTCGTGGCACTGCCATTTTTCAATGCGCACAACACCGTTGAGTTGCAAGCCTGCCTTGCGCAAAACATTGAACCAGACGAACTGGAAGTAGAAACCTGGCTGCAAGGCATCGGAAAAGTGCGGGAAAAAATGGGCAACCTGACCGCCCTCGCCACCACCCACGATTTGTTATTGGAAAGCAGCTTCGAATTGTCACCCATCCAGTTGCCGTTCAATGCGGCTGGACGATGGATCGGGAAGGAATTTGGGGAGAATTACGCCCTGCGGAACGACACCACCTCCATCATGTTGCACAGCGCCGAGCCGTTTCAGCCAGCCGCCAACTGCTGCGGGCTGGTGCTGGACGACTGGACGGAATTAGTGCCAGAACGGGAGGTGAACGCTGGCATCAGCTTCCATTTCAACCGCCCGAACGCCATGCCGCCGCAAGCGATGCTGTTGGCCGTGCCGCCACAAATCAAAGGCCATTGGACTTGGGACGACCTCATCGCCATCCTGAACGATACCCTCGACCGCTCGAAAATGCGGGCCGTTGAACCCAATCAACTGCTGGCGGGGCCGACGTTCCAAACCTTGCCCACCGTGATGACGGAGTTTACGAACTTCAATTTCAGGACAATTTGGGCGCACAATGTGATCGTGCGGGCGGGGATTGACCCGGAGTTTGTCGGGACATCTTGAAAATAAATAGCAGTTGGTCATTATAGTTGATTGACCAACTGCTTGCGGTATTGGATTTCACAAGGGGGCAAGCCCCCTTGGAGATGCCGTTATTTCCAAGGGGGCTTGCCCCCTTGACAAGTTCACCAACCAGTTTTTCAAAACAATATAGTCATTTTGACATTTTAAAAAAAAAGCAAAAAACATGGGCTTCTTCGACGATATTTCTATTCAAATTGCAGAGGCGTTTCGCCCGAAACCCCGCCCCCTCATTCGGGGCTGGAACCGATTGGAAGGCAATCCCCGAAAGGAAGATTTTAGCCGCAGCCTCCGGGCGGAGATTCGTGACCCGCTTTGGATGTTGAGCCGCCAGTGGCAGTTTGGCGAATTTGGGGGTGAAGACGCGGGTTCACCAATCAGCGCCGACGTGCTGACGAAGCACTGCTTCCTCAACCGCTACGCCCTTGACCGGACTGCTGCCACGGGCTACTCCGACGCCTTGCCATTGGAGGCTCATGTCGAGCGGGAGCCTATCCCCGGCGACTTGGGTACGCAATTGCTGATGTCTCGCTTCCTGCTGAAATTGCTGAAAAAAAACCTGACACCCGACGAACAAAAAGCCGCTAAAAGCTGGCTGCGAACAGAATATGCCGTGGTAATTAACTTGGAAACCCTGCTGCACCGGGAGTCGGAGCAAATGCATGGGCTGGCAATGGAACATGCCTTTGATGGGTTCCAAGTGGGGCAAGATGCGGCGCTCAACAGTTTCGACGGCAAGGTGGATGCCTCAGTATTGGACGCCAATGTGAAAACGGAGTTGAAAATAGCGGCACCCAAACTGGCCGAGTATTTTACAACCTTGTTCAGCCAGCCCCAAAATCCAGCCGATGATGCCTGGAAACCGCCATATTTGGAGTACCAATTTACTACTGCAACGGAAGATGAGGCCGACCAAAAGACCGTTCTCTTCGCTGAGCAATATGCCCAAGGGAGTTTGGATTGGTACTCCTTCGACATTGATAACCAAGCGAATGCGACACTGAACGACCAGCCGGGAGCCACCATTCCGGCTCCGAAAGAAGTTAAAACAAGGCTCTCATTCATTCCCGCTCCTGTATCTTTTGGCGGGATGCCGCTGCCCCGTTACTGGGAAATGGAAAACTACAAAACCGAGTTCGCCGACGTGACAGCCAACACCACCGATGTGGCGAAACTGCTGCTCACCGAGTTCGCCCTGATTTACTCAAACGATTGGTGCATCGTGCCATTTAACCTCGAAGTTGGGACGATGACGGATGTGCTGGGCATCGTGGTGACCGATGTTTTCGGTGAACGCCTGCTGGTTCGTGCGGCAGGACAAGGCACGGACGAGGACTGGCAGCGCTGGACGCTGTTTAACCTGCACACCACTGCCGAAGGCGACATGAGCGACCACCGCCTCTTCATCCCACCAACGGTGGACAAGCTGATGGAAAGCCCCCCACTGGAAAAGGTTAACTTTCTGCGGGATGAGATGGCCAATATGGTTTGGGCGGTGGAATCCATCCTGCCCTCAGCATTGGGCGAGGGCATCAGTGGCCACGAAACCGCCGCCAAATTGCGGGAAGAGGAGCATCCAGTTCCGCCCGTTTTCCATGATACCGAGGCGAAGATTCGTTACGTGTTGGGCACGGAAGTGCCGTACAACTGGATACCGTTTGCGCCAGTGCACAACCCAGGAAGCAACCGCCAGATTCGACTTCAAAGGTCTAAAATGCCGGGGGTGAAGCGGTTCAAGGGCCAGATTTTGGACCAACCTGCCCCGTTTTTCATACACGAGGAGGAAGTGCCGAGGTCGGGCGCATTGGTGTCCCGCAGCTACCAGCGAACGCGCTGGTACGGTGGCAAAACGTTCGTTTGGATTGGAAAACGGAAGCTGACGGGCAAGGGCGAAGGGTCGAGCGGGTTGGGGTTTGACCAGGTGAAGGAAGTTGGGTAAACAAAAAAGGACTCACGAATTTCACTTCGCAAGTCCTTGATTTTTATCGAGCGGAAAATGGGATTCGAACCCACGGCCCTCAGCTTGGGAAGCTGATGCTCTACCAACTGAGCTACTTCCGCTTGTTTGTCGAGGCGAAATTAAAGCCGGGCGGCGAATCATGTACGTCAAACGAGTTTTTTTTCTTAAAAAATTCGCTGCCCGGCTTTAAATGCTATTCAACAACGATTTTTTGCACCAGTACTTCTTTCTCCGATGCCATTTTTAGGAAATAAACGCCAGCCGGATAATCGCCCACAGGCAAAGCGATGTGGGTAGCACCAATCGGAAATTCCCGCTGGAACAGCACCTGACCAGTCGTTGCCACAAGCGAAAAACTGGTGCTCCTTGGCATCGGTGCCGTGCTGGACACCATTACAAATTCTTTTGCGGGATTGGGGAAAACGGTTAAGGAAACTCCCCCCAAGCTGCCCACTGCATTTACGCCCTCCGTCGTAAAGGTGCGAATGGCAGAAGGGGCTTGGCCACATTCGTTTTTGGAGCTGACCCGCCAGTAGTAGGTTTTCCCAGTCGTAAGGTTGTTCGACAAGGTAAAGCTGGTGGCCGCCGTGTTGGCGCTGTACACGATGTTGGCGTCAAAGGCAGCGAGGTCGTCGGCCACTTGCAGCTTGTAGCTCGTGGCACCGGCCACAGCCTGCCATTCAAAGCTGGCGTTCACCGGCACGGCTGTTGCATTTTCGGCTGGCAAAGTTTGTCCCGGGGCGACAGGTGTCTCTGCGACGGCGATGGCAACGTCCGTTGAGTTGCCCTCCACACCGTCGTTTGCCACAATGACCAAATCGTCGGCCACACCCTGTGTGGAGGCGATGTTGCTCACCGTCACCTGCACGGTGCCGCCGGGCTGGGCCGGGTTTTGGCTGAACTGCACGTCGGCTGGCAAGCTGCCAGCGCCCACGCTCAAGGTAACATCGGAGGTAAAGCCATTGCCGATGGTAAGGTTGAACGTCACCGTTTCACCCAAACAAATACTGAACTCGTCCTGGCTTGGGATGATGTTGAGGTTCGGCACACCGTCTACGCTGGCGAAGATGAAAAGGCCGCCCTGCATGTCTCCAATCAGGATGTTGCCGCTCGGCAAATTGGGGTACACGCCCCAAGCACCTGCATAGGATGGCACGTTTGTGCCTGGGTAAGTGTCGTAGTAGTAGGCCCGCTGCGGGTTCAACGGGTTGGAAATGTCCCAAACCTCAAGGCCGTCGAAATAGTAGGAGAAGTAGGCGTAGTTGCCCCGCACGATTACGTTGTGCGGAATCTCGTTGGTCCAGATGCCCGGCTCGATGGTGGCTACTTCCAGTGGTTCAGTGGGGTCGGAGATGTCAAGCACCTTCGGCCTTGCCCCGTGCGTTTCATCGCAGAGGATGTAATAATTGCCGTCATCGGTCATCCAGCCGGAGTGGTTGTAGCCAGCGTCCGAGTAGGACGTCAGCGTGGCCAGCGTGACCGGAGCCAGCGGGTTGGTGAAGTCTATGATCCAAAAACCCGAACCGCCGCAGTTGAAATACCCGATATTGTCCTTGATGAACCCGTCGTGGGTGTAGGGCATGTAGTAATTGGCGTTGGGGTAGGAGGCCAGCAGCACCGGTTGCGTCGGGTTGGAGATGTCAAGCACCTTTGTGGAACCGCCAGCACCGAGCAGGTAAAGGCGCTGCTGCGAGGTATCAATGTAGAGGTCGTGGGAAGTGGTCACGAACTCGTTGGAGCTGTACACCTGCGTCACGCTGTTGGGCAGGTCGTGCAAGTCAATGATTTGCAACTTGCTGGGGCCCTCGTCGGCCACGCAGTAGAGGTAGCCGTTGTAGTCCTTCATATCGCGGTGTACCAGGTTTGTACCAGCCGAGGCGCCGTTCACCCGAAAGGCTTCAAAGACATCAGTTGGTTCAGTCACGTCCACAATGTGGATGCCCGCCGTGGAGCCGATGACGCCATACTCGTGGCCGTTGATGGCGAAGCCCCAGCACTCGTTGTACCGGTTGTTGTACGATGAGGTCGGCACGATGCTGTCATCGTGCCAGTTGTCGAGCAAGGTAGCTTGTGTGGCCTGGCCGAGGCAAAGCGAGAGCGGGAGTATTGCGAAGCAAATAAGTGGTATTGCTCTTTTCATAAAATCACATTTTCTTTTTTGGTGAAACAACGGGGCGCAAGTTCGCCAATTAAAAACGAAAACAGTGTCACAAGGTGACAAAACCCGAATCCAGCAGATTCTGTCGGAAAAAATCAGCCCAAGTAGCGCATCAGGTAGGAGATGATGCTGTCCACGTTCTCCCGTGCGTAGGTGGCGGTCGCCTTGTCAATCAGGTATTCGTCCTCGGAGTAGAGGCTCATGGTGGTCAGGAAAATCACGTTGCTCACCAACGTGATGAACATGAGGCGGCGCTCGTTGTAGGGGATTTCGTACTTGCGGAAGTGCGCCATGAGGTGGCGGCAAATATAAATGGCCATGGCCCGCACATTGTCGGCCTTCATCTGCTCGACCGGAATGTTGTGCGTAGCGATGTAAGTGCCGTAATACTGCTTCAGGCTTCGGTGCGCCAACTTCATAGCGAGGTTGTAGCGGCCCGCCAAAATGGCACCGTCAATTCGACCCAGTTCCTTGTTCAATTTTTCTGTATTCCAGTGGATAGCCATGCAGCGCTTTTTCTATTTGGTTTTGATTGGAAAAAATTGCGCCAAACGCACTTTCACCTAACGAACAAGCAAGACAAAATGCGGCATGGGTAGGGCAATTTTTTGTTTTTAGCGAAAAATACTTTTGACAAAGGCCCAAAACCGATTTTTGTTTTAAAAAGCGAATCAAATTTTTGAGCAATCAGCACCAGCGACGCACCCGGCGCATGTAGTCCAAATAAGCCGCTCCGTGTGCCTTCGACAAATATTCCTCCTCCATGCGCACCTGGATTTGTAGCACCACCCAAGTCAGCGCAGCGGCCAACAGCGTCAGGGCATTGGGCAGCACGAGGAACAGACCGAGCATCGTGGCCAACATACCGACGAAAACGGGGTTGCGGGAATAGCGAAACAGTCCGGTCTGGACGAGTGCTGTTCGCTGTTTTACATCAAAACCGACCCGCCATGAGCGGGCCATTTGCGCTTGCGCTACCACGACCAAGAGCAGCGACAGGTGGAGCAACGCCATTCCTACCCACCATATCCCCGGTTTCGCCAGAAAATCGGCGGGCAGTAGGTAGGCAGACCATTGCGGAACAAAGGCGTTCACTGCAAGCACCATGAACCCCAGCACGAACAGCAACTTGAAGATGCGCCCGATGAAGCCTTGCGCCGAATCGTCACGGGGAACAATGAAGGCATTTTGGCCTGTGGCCCGCTTTACCCGCCAGTAGGGAACGGCCATCGTGACCACGACGTAAGCGAAGAAGAAAAGGAGGAGGTAGTATTTCATTGAAAAGCAGGGTGTTACAAGTTTTTATGGCCAATTTTAGCCCAAAATCTTTAAATTCAACGTGAGTTATGGCAATAAGTGCTTGATAATCAAGTCCGTAGGACTTATATCTTTGTAGAAATACCGAAAAAAGCCCACCGGCGTTCCATCGGAACGCTATCTCATTCAAGATACCGCTCCGATGATAGTGCCGTTTGGCAACATATTTCCAAAAGTCACTATCTGCATTTGTGCCAAAAGTCAATACGCTACGCATTCGCACAAACCCTATTTGTAGCGTATCGCCATTTGGCACAAATAGAGGAGCGGAAAATGCTGTAAATACTGGGTTCTGCAAAGATTTCGCTCCGATGGAGCGTTTCTAAATTGCCATAACTCACGTTAAATTCAGAAACTAAGAAAGCAATGAAAAAAACACTCCCGATGTTCGCATGGTTGTTGCCGACCACGATGCTTTTTTTACAAAACCCAGCCCTGCTGCCCATCCAAGTCGCAGCCAACCACCGCACCCTCGAAACCACCGACGGCAAGCCCTTCTTCTGGCTCGGCGACACGGCTTGGGAACTTTTCCACCGCCTGAACCAGGAGGAGGCCATTGAGTACCTCGACACCCGGAAGGAACAGGGGTTCAACGTCATCCAGGCGGTGGCGCTGGCAGAGTTCGATGGGCTGCGCACGCCCAACGCCTACGGCGACCTGCCCCTGCTTGACCTCAACCCGGCCGCACTGGCAGTCACCGATGGAAACGACCCAACCAATGCCGTGCAATACGACTACTGGGACCACGTGGACTTTGTGGTAAAAGCTGCCGCCGTCCGTGGACTCTACATCGGACTGCTGCCAACCTGGGGCGACAAGGTGGCGCACCTCTGGGGCGATGGCCCCATTGTTTTTGATGAAAAAAATGCCCGTGCCTACGGCAAAATCCTTGCGGAGCGCTATGGTAAAATGCCCAGCATCATCTTTATCCTCGGCGGCGATCGCCCTGCCAAGTACAAAGGCAGGGAAGACAACAAGGACTACGACGACCGCCCCATCTGGCGGGCAATGGCGGCGGGAATTCAGGAAGCCTACGGCCAACAGCAGGTGTTCATCACCTACCACTGTTGGGGCGGCGACAACTCCACCTCGCAGTACATCCACGATGAGCCTTGGCTCGACATGAACAGCTTCCAGTCCGGCCACGGCAGCCGGGAAGCCCCCGCTTGGGATTGGGTGGAGCGCGACTTGAAAATGATGCCCAGCAAGCCCACCCTCGACATGGAACCCTGCTACGAAGACCACCCCGTGAACCCCTGGGACGGCAAATGGACCCGGCAACGGGGCTACTTCACCGCCTACGACGTGCGGGCGAGGATTTACCGGGGCGTGTTTGCCGGGGGCTGCGGCGTCACCTACGGCCACCACTTCATCTGGCAGTTTTGCGACCCTGCCAAGCAACCGCCCATCAACAACGGCGACACCATCATCCACTGGCGGCAGGCGATGAGGGCCGAAGCCGCTGGGCAATTGAAACACTTGGCGGCGCTGATGCGGTACAGCCCACTCGCCAAATACAAGGCCGACCAAAGCCTGATTTTGTCAAAAAATCCTGCCGATTGGGATAAACACATTCGGGCAATTCGGGCAGAGGATGGTAGCTTTGCCATGATTTACCTGCCTGAAAACCAGCCTGTTACCGTTGATTTGAGTAGAATTTCCGGTACCAAGAAACGGGTGCAATGGTACGACCCCCGCACGGGGAACATGAGTGCAGCCAAAGGCAAAAAAGGTAGTTTCACCCCTCCGAAAAAGGGACGGGATTGGGTGTTGGTGCTGGAAGGCAATTCAACAAAGTAAATCAGGTTGGAAGAAAAGGCAATTTGATAGCCAATATCACAACCCTCCCTGCCTATCTTTGTTTCTCCTCTGAAAAAACTACCACCCCAAATTTCTCAATTTCAAATTTCCTAATTTCCGCCTTATGCGCACCGACGACCTTCTCCACCGTGCCCTCCGCCTCGAACACCTCACCGCCGAGGAGGGCGTTTTCCTGTTTGAAAATGCGGTCACTGCCGAGCTGATGTACGTGGGCAACGCCCTGCGCCAGCACCATGTGCCGGGCAACGTGGTCACGTGGATCATTGACCGCAACTCCAACACCACCAACGTCTGCATCGCCAACTGCAAGTTCTGCAACTTCTTCCGCAGGCCGGGACACGAGGAGAGCTATATCACCAGCATCGAGGAGTACAAGGTGAAAATCGAGGAGACCTTTGCCTACGGTGGCGAGCAATTGCTGCTGCAAGGCGGCCACCACCCCGACCTTGGGCTTGATTTTTATACCAATTTGTTCCGTCAACTCAAGGAACTCTATCCCAACCTGAAGCTGCACGCACTCGGCCCACCGGAGATTGCGCATATCACAAAACTCTCAAAATCAACGCATTACGAAGTGCTGAAAGCCCTGAAAGAATCGGGCCTCGACAGCCTTCCCGGCGCTGGCGCCGAGATTCTGGACGACCGGGTTCGCCGCCTCATCTCCGCCGGAAAGTGCGGGGCGCAGGAGTGGCTCGACGTGATGCGGGCCGCCCACCAACTGCACCTGACCACCTCCGGCACCATAATGTTCGGCCATATCGAAACGAACCTGGAGCGGATGCAGCACCTCGTGAAGCTGCGGGAAGTGCAGTCCGAAAAGCCCGCAGATGCCAAAGGCTTCCTTGCCTTCATCCCGTGGCCGTTCCAGGACGAGGACACCATTTTGAAAAAACTGAAACGTGCCCGCAATACCGTCACTGGCGACGAGTACGTGCGCATGATTGCCATGAGCCGCATCATGCTGCCCAACGTGGTCAACATCCAAGCCTCTTGGCTGACGGTGGGCAAGCCCGTTGCGCAGCTTTGCCTCCACGCCGGGGCGAATGATTTCGGCAGCATCATGATTGAAGAAAACGTGGTGTCGGCAGCCGGTGCCAAGTTCCGCTTCACCGCCGACGGCATCCAGCAGGCCATCCGTGATGCGGGTTTCACGCCTCAGCTTCGCAATCAGCAGTACGAACCACGGGAGTTGCCGAAGGGGATGAAGCAACAGGAACTTGACAAGGCGACGATGATGGTGGACTAAAGTTCGCCAACCAAAAAACAAAAACGCCACGGCGCAGATGCGTCCGTGGTGTTTTTGTTTTTCGCCTTTTTGGATTCCTCCTTAATCATCAGCATATTTGCGAAGCCTACTACTTATTTCACAAAAAAACCTATTTCCCATGTTGAGAACACCTACTTTCCAATCACGGATGGCCCGGCGTTGGCTGTTGGTTCTAACCCCCATCATCTTCCCAGTTTTGTCCAAGGCTGATGTCGATGTTACGATTCACGCCACCCAATCGGGTGACGAAGTGACTGCTGATGTACTGGTTTCCGGTTTTACCGACATTCTAAGCATCCAGTTTGCGTTGGAATGGGATCCAAACGAGATACAGTTTGAAGCAGTCGAGAATTTTAGCCTGAACACAGACCCTCTGCTTTCAAATTTCGGGGTTACCCAAACAAATATTGGCATCCTATATTTTGCATGGCCAGATATGACGCTTAACGGCCAGACACTGCCAGAATGCGGTTCCCTTTTCCGAGTACGGTTTACTTCGTTAAACGGCCAAATTTCACCAATAACCGTCAGTCAAACGGCTATGCTCATAGAAGTTTACAATGTAGATGGACAGGAAATCCAATTGACACAAAACGGCAATTGTGCCACTCCTGCCAGCCAAGTGAATGGAAAAGTTTTTTGGGACACAAATATTAATTGCACTTATGACGATGGGGAATTCGGCATTGAAAATTGGACTGTGATACTTCATCAAAATGACCAATTTTTATTCTATCTCACCAATGTTAATGGTGAGTTCAGTCTCCCGTGCCTTCCAGGCGTTTATGAATTATCAGTTGAGGTGCCAACCGAAAGCTTGAATAATAACAACTGGACTGTTTGTCAAACAAGCACAACCATAGAAGTAGGCGAAAACCAAACTGCTGTATTTGATTTTGCAGCAAAACTGGGTGAAAATCCCTCTAGCACATCGGGAATTGAACCAACCAGTTTCTCCGCAACCCTGTTGCAAAACCCCATCAAATCTGGACGGGAAATCCCGTTTCTCGTCCAAACGGAAAAAGCAAGGTTGTTGACTTTTTTTGTGTTTGATGCCAGCGGCAAATTGCTGCACCAAACACAATCAGATATACAAGCTGGCACCTCTAATTTCAGCATTCAACCATCCTTGGTAAACGGGCTTTACCTCCTCAGGCTTTCAAGCGAAAGTGGTGAGTCGAAGTCAATGAAGTTGGTAGTCTATTAAATGTTTTTTGCTCGAACAAAAACGCCACGGACGCAGCAGCGCCGTGGCGTTTTTGTTTTTCGCTTTTTTGGGATTCCTCCTTTATCATCAGCCTATTTGCAGAGCTTACTGTTTTTAACAAAACGCCTATTTCCCCTGTTGAGAACACTTACTAACAGGGACTCGCAGCGCAGGGATTGGAAAGGGCGTCGGGGATTTCTAAGCCCGCAGCGGGCTCACTCCAAACTTCATCCTATTTTTTCAGAAAAGACTGCGCCGTTCATTTTGGCCAATTCACATCCCCTTTTATCCTTCTGATTTGGCGCAGGTGCCTGTCCGTATGCGCAAAATGCACCACCATCAGTGCATGGATACTGCGGCGGCGCTCATCGCCCCAGCGGAAAGTATAGTGCGCCTTTAGGTCGTAGGTGGTTTCCTTCACAAATTGAATGAGGTTGTCCCTGCCGAACTGGAAGAAGGTGAGGTTGTCCTTGCCGTGCATCAGGCCGAGGGGTTCGGCGTTCCACCAAGCCTGATGCGGGCTGGGGTCGTCCATCCAAGCCACATAGGCACTGTCGGGCCTGGCAGTACTGACGAGGCCGGGTTCGGGGTCGCTGCTGAGCATTATGTCCGCCTCCTGTGCGAAGATGCGCTCGTACAGTCCCAAGTGCTCCAAAACCTGCCCGATGTTCCATTTGTCTGGCGCTTCCTTGAAGGCCCATTGTGCGGGCGTGAGGTCTTGGGTTTCTTTGATGATTTCCTGCTTGGTGCGCTCCAAATTGGTCAGCAGGTACTGGCGGTCGACCTCCGTCCAAAGCTTGGTGGGCTTCTGGGCATTTGTGGCGGTTGCGATTAATGTCCACAAAAGGGCGATGGTGGCGAGTTGTTTCATAGCTGGTTGTCATGGTGAAGGTAGATATTTTTTTGTTGCACAAAGACCTCTAAGCCTATGGGGATTATAAATTCTGGTACTTGTCCAGGGGAATAAATGGGCATGATGGCTCTTCAAAAGCTGCATGGTCTTGAATGAATTTCCTTACACAAGACTTGAAGAAGTTTTTTACGCTTCTGGGGCGAAATTCATCAAAATAAACTCCATTTTCATCCTTCCAACGCAACGAGAAGTGCCAGAAATTACAGCGAATAGGTGTATGCAACACATCACAGATTGTAATTACCGCCTCACTTCCCAAAGCAGGCACTTTTTTCCCAGCGCAACCTTTGATAGGAATGTAAAAAGCACCTCTATCTGCAACCTGCTCGCACTCTTCAGGCAGTGGAGCTTCAACCGTTTGGCCTTCATGCCATGCTGTACCAAAATATGCGCCCATCCTTGCCTTATCGATTTTCCAGTGGCAATCTTCTGCTGTGAAAATGCCTAACAAATTGGTAGAAAAATCCCTTAAGTGGTCAGTATAAATAACTATGTAGTCCAATTTCAACAAATCTGTTTCCGGGTCCTTCAAATCTTTGTTATCTGTGTGGCGTACCAAATAATGATTATCCATCCATGTCTCATAGCGCATGATTTTGAAATGCTGTTGGGGAAGCAAATGTGGAGGATAGTTCATTCGGCGGGAGGGGGCTTAGAAAGGAACTTGAATGTCGAGAGGGGACATCTGTTTCATAAAAGCAGAAAGACTTTCCAAAAAACTACCGTTGTATGCGAAAACATTCTGCTTGTTTTCAGAAACAAGCACAACGAGTTGAACTGGTTGCTGTACTCCTGGTTCGAAATACATTTCCAAATAGGCGTCTTTTTGATTTGGGTATCGCAAAGTCAGCACAACAGAGGCATCCTCCGTGAAATCAACCGTAAATCGCTCTGGATTTGTTAGAAGGCTGAATTGGGCAGTAAAAACAGTTGCCATCCTTACAAAATCGAGGTCAATCCCATCAAAATCATTTAAATGGTTCTGTAACTTTTGCTCGAAAATATCCCTCAACCTCGTCAAGCGTTTTGTCAAATATTTTTGGAGACGCTCTATGACAATATCATCTGAAGGGCGTTTTGCCCAATCCTTATACAAACCTGAATTCAAAAAAGCCAAGCTTTCCCCTCTGTGATGTGCCTTTGAAGGATTCAAATAGGATAGCTCCTGTTTAAAAGGGAAGTCGAACGTCTGAACATCTGTTGTAGGTGCAAGCATAGAATTGATTTTATTGATATTCGGGTTGTAGGGTTGCAATATAGTCTTCTTTCAAGATTCCAAAAAAGAATTCCTTTTGGATTTGATGTAGAAGGTTGGTTTCTTCCTTCATTGTAGTGGTGTTCACGATTGGTTTTGTGTTAAATAATTTTGATGCAATAACGTCAACCAATGAGAAATAGGTCAATTCAGATGCCGAATTTACCCTACTGGGTATTTTGTTCGCTATGCTGAGAACAATATCGCAGCCCTTGTAGTTGACCTCAGAACGAAAGGTCATGTTCTGTTGGACACCACCTGGCAGAGATACTTCAGGCTTGGTTTTCATCACCTCGAAAATTTCCATGTCAGGGTATTCACTAATGTAACGAAGACCAATCCGTGTCAAGTGCTTGAAGTGTCCGTCATCAAATAACCTCTCCAAAACTTTGAAAATACTTTCAGAAAACTTTGCCCATCTGGGGTATCGGTTGGCTATGTTGAAGATGATGGAGTCTTGCCTAATGTGAATCTTAACAAAGTCACTCGTAAGTTGCATCCCATCGTGCGTTTCAACCTGAAAGAAGTTTTTGGGAGCCACCTGCCATGCACGTGATTCACGAGCAACAACCTTGTAAGAATCTTTCAGGCTTTGATAAACCAATCCTGGCAATACTTCTGCCGGAGTATCGCTTTGGAAGTGAAACTCCACTAAAGTATCCTTTAGATTGTCAGGTTGAATCTTGATTGGCAATAGTTCCATCTGCTGATTGTAACGTAATTTGACCCAAAAGAATACAAAAGTATAAAAAAAGGTAGTTTTGGTAAAGGCTTTGCACCTTTTCTTGGCTCCCCTCACTCCCCCCAACAACACATCGGTCGCATCGCACTCCCCGTCTCCTTGAAATACTCAAACCCATTCCCGCTCCCCGGCATTTCAAAATAAAACTTCGTGCGTTTCCGGTCGTAATTCCCAATCTCGTTCATCGTCGCCGAATCGTAGAGGCGGCCATTCACCATCGTGTATTTGACGAACTCCGAGTGCTGAATATTCTCCAGCGGGTTTTTGTCCAGCACGATGAGGTCGGCCAGTTTTCCGGCTTTGATGGAGCCTAACTGTTCATCCATTCCCAAAGAAATAGCCCCGTTGATGGTGGCGCATTTCAGCGCTTCGAGGTTCGACATGCCGCCCTGTTGCAGCATCCAAAGCTCCCAATGGGCACCGAGGCCCTGCAATTGCCCGTGGGCACCGAGGTTGATTTTCACGCCAGCGTCCGCCAACTTTTTCAAGCTCTGCGAGGTCAGAATATGGCCGTTCACGTACTCCTCCTCCGGCACCATCGTGCGGTGGCGACTGCGGCTATCCACCACGGCACGGGGGGTGAAGGCGAGCAGTCGCTCCTTTTCCCATACATTAGTGTTTTGGTACCAGTAATACTCGCCCGTGACCGAGCCATAGTTGACGATGAGCGTGGGCGTGTTGTGCGTCTTGGTGGCGGCCCAGAGCGTGGTCACGTCTTTGTAGAGCGGTGCGATGGGGATGTTGTGCTCCACCGTCGTATGACCGTCCACCACCTGCGTAAGGTTGTGGTAAAATGTGCTGCCGCCCTCCGGCACTACCTGTATGCCGAGTTCACGGGCGGCGGCGATGACCTGTTGGCGCTGGTCCCGGCGGGGCTGGTTGTAGCTCTTCACCGAAAAAGCACCGAAGGCTTTCGTGCGGCGCAATGCGGACTTGGCGTCGTCCAAGGAGTTGATGACGGCCTTAAAATCGCCGTCCGCACCGTACAGAATCGTGCCCGTGCTGAACAGCCTCGGCCCGACCATGTACCCGGCCTTGAGGAGTTCGCTCTGCGCAAACACCATCTCCGTGTTGGCGCTGGGGTCGTGCGAGGTGGTAACACCGTAAGCGAGGTTGGCGTAGTATTCCCACTGCTTTTGCGGGCTGAGGCCGTAGCGGAAATTGCCGCTGTGCGCATGTGCATCAATGATGCCCGGCATGATCGTCTTGCCCGTGCAGTCTATTTCCTTCGCCCCTTTCGGCACCACAAAATCGGCACTGACGGACTTGATGACGTTGCCCTCCACCACGACTGTGCCTTTCTCAATCACTTGGTCGCCCTCCATCGTGATGATGCGGGCATTGGTGAAGGCGATAGTGCCGCTCGGCTTGTCGGCGGGCAGGGTGAGGCTGATTTTTGTGCCAACGCTGTCCATCGGCGGCAAGCTGTCACGGCTGCCTTCGAGGAACTTGAAGCGCTCGGTGAGGTTGTCGCTGAAATACTCGTTGCCGAGCGTCCAGTGAAGGGTCTTGCTATCGGCGCTCCAGTGGATGTTGATGCCAGCGTCCTTGGCCACTTGCGCCACGGGCACGGCCTTGGTGCCGCTCGTGAGGCCGACTTTTTTCCCGGTTTTGGGAAATGGGGCGACGTACACCTTGAACAGTTCCGACCAGGCCACCCATTTGTTGTCGGGGCTGATGACGTAGCGGTGGCTATACTTCCCGTCGAAATGCTCCTGCTTGTGCTCGCCGTTCAGGTCCACGCTCTCCACGCTCTTGACGAGGCTTCCAAAGAGGTAGCCGCCTTTTTGGTAAAAAATGCGCTTGCCATCGGCGCTGAACTGAGGGTACTCGCCCGTCGGGGTCACGAGCTTTGGTTCGGCGCTGCCATCGGCGGGCATGAGGTAGATGCCCGGCTCCTTCGAGTGCGTGTAGCCTTGGTGGGAGTTGCCGCCTTCTTTTACGAAGACAATCCACTTGCCGTCGGGGGAAAAGGAGGGGGTGCGGTAGATGCCGGGGGATTTGTTGAGGACGTGAATATCTTGGTCTTTATCTTCAAGGCATATATTTCCCATTTCCTCATCGTCCCATGAGACAAAAACCATTCTTCCCCCTTTCTCATCCTCTGAAGGTTCGAAGTGAAAATGATTTAGGATAATATCTCTCGTTTTTTCATCCTTAACACCAATGGTATCCTGCTTGGTAAAATATGGGTCTGTTTCCCCATTTGCGATTTCCATTATCCATAGCTTTCCAACAGCACTAAATACTAAAAAATTGTCATCAGGAATTACTCCTCTAATAACCTTCACTTCCATATTTTCCTCAAAAGCTTTCTGCTTAGGCCTCACCGTTTCCGCCACTTTCATGCTCACGTCTACTGTAAAGGGGATTTCCACAGCTTTTTCTGGTTTCTCTGTATAAAGAGAGACAGGTACTCTCCATATCTTCCCCAAACCGTAAATCACGATTTCATTATCATAAGGCATCCAGTCGAAGCCGGGGTAGGTGCCGAAAATGGCCCAAGCCTCCTGCTGGTCCTTGCTCAGTTGGTCGAAGAGGGGGAATTCTTCGCCCGTTTTCAGGTCGTGAACCCAGAGCGTGGTCTTCGTGCGCACCCGGCGGATGAAGGCCAGCTTCGTGCCGTCGTTGGAGATTTGCGGACGGCAGGCACCGCCCGGCCCGCTGATAATGTTCTCCAATTTCCCCTCCTGCCTGTCGTAGCGGCGGATACCGTAAATCTGGTTGTTAGGGTCTTTGTTGTACTGGAAAAAGCCGCCGGGGTACTGGTCTTCGCTGAAATAAACATAGCGTCCATCGGGGGAGACGGTCGGCTCGTTCACGTCCTGCTGGTCGTTTTTGCGCTCGGTGAGTTGCAGGCCCTCGCCGCCCGTTTTATGGTACATCCACATCTCGCCAGCACCCAGCGAGCGCCCGGAGGTGAAGTGCTTGCGGGCGACGAAATAATCGCCGTCGGGCATCCAGGTGGCGTTGTTCAGCAGGCGGATATCTTCTTTGGTGATTTGCTTGGCGTCTTTCCCATCGGCGTTCATCAACCAGATATTGTCGCCGCCGCCAGCGTCGGAGGTAAATAGGATTTGCTTCCCATCCGGCGAAAAACGGGGCTGCACCTCCCAAGCAATGCCCGTGCGCAGCGCAGTTGCTTTGCCTCCGGCAATGGGTATCGAGTAGATATCGCCGAGCATGTCGAAGACGATGGCCTTCCCGTCCGGGCTGACGTCGAGGTTGAGCCAGGTGCCTTCGTCGGTGGTGAATTTTACATCCTTCCAGCCCCATGCGCCGGGGGGATTGTTGACGTCCCATTTTTTCGGGGTTTCCGTCTTGGTGGGGGTGGGTGGCTTGGTGGCTTTTTTCTTTTGGGCGAAAAGGGAGAGGGTGGCGAGTAGGAGGAGGAAGGTCAGGTTGAGTTTCATGTTGAGTGATTTTAGGGGCGTGAAGGTAGGGAAAAATGATATTTTTGCAGTTAGTTAAAGTTTTCAGAAGCTCTAAACCCGAAAGTCATCATTAAGAATACATGAAAGTCAATCATCTATATTTAAAAAATTTCCGCAACGTTGCAGAAGCCAGTTATGAGTTGAACCCTCATTTTACTGTGGTTATTGGCATCAACGGCAAAGGAAAATCAACCATTTTACACGCTCTTCGGGTAGTGTGTGGTACATATCTCTTATCGATACCTGAAGTTAAAAGCAGGCACATTGATGATGATGAGATTCGGTTTTTAAGCCATGGTACTTTTCTATCGCCACAAACACCAGTTGTAGTTGAAGCCAAAGGAAGTTTTCGCAATGAATTGGAGCAAGTCACTTGGCGTAGGAGAATTCCAGAGGGGAAAAACTACACTACTTCATCTAGTGAAGATGTTGGGAAAGTAAGGGATTTAGGAAAGTCAAAGTTTGACAAAATGAGAGCAGGCAGTGACGACCTTGACTTACCTGTTATTGCATTTTTTGGGACTTCCCGACTACACGGAGCAGCACGAGACCGCATTTCTCGGATAGGTAGACAAATCTTCAAAGAGGGTTATTATCGCTGGAATGAAATGCGTTCATCCGTATATGGATATGATTCGTGGTTAACAACCTATCCCGCACTATTGAGTGAAGGAAAAGAATACCCTGAAAGTAAAAAAGCTTTTTGGGATGCATTATTAAAGGCTGCTCCATTTATCAAAAAAGCAGATTTTATAGGGACAGAACTTTGGATTAAAGTTGAAATTGAGGACTATATCTCCGAATATCTTCCCATTCACCTACATAGTGATGGCGTAAAGTCTTTCACGGAAATGGTAGCAGAACTTGCCTACCGTTGCATTGTATTAAACGGCAATAAACGTGAAGGTGCGGTCATTGACACACAAGGTATTGTTTTAATTGACGAGCTTGACCAACATCTTCACCCCAATTGGCAGCGGAGAGTAGTTGGCGATTTGAAAAACGCTTTTCCAAATCTACAGTTTGTTGCAACCACACATTCTCCATTTATCGTCCAGAGTTTAAAAAGAGAAGAACTTATTAATTTGGATACGACAGAGGGTGAGGGTTTGGAAAAAGACCCTTTTTATTACGGGATTGAAGATGTAGCTGAGGCAGAAAATCTTGTAAAGGATATACCGAGGAGTGAGCAATTTATCGAAATGGTCGAGACTGCCGAACAATATTATGAATTAATAGCCAATGGCAAAGAGAGCAAAACTGATCATGAAACCGCAAAACTTCGTGAAAAACTGAACGAAATGGAAGAACGATTTAGTGATGACCCTGCTTTTGTTGCACTTTTAAAATCCGAACGAAAAGCAAAGACATTATGAGACCCGTACAGAAACTTCAATCTGGCGAAGTGTTACTAAGTGGGCGGGTAGTTTTAGACTCCTATGTTCCTCACGGAAGCGCTTATCTTGATTTAGATGAAAACCTTGGTCGTTATTGCAGCTATTGCGAAGTTTTTAGTACTGATTTGGAAGTTGAACACATTGTATCGCAAAATCAAGACGACACAAAAACACACTTATGGAGTAACTTCCTACTTGCATGTGGTCGCTGTAATGGCAAGGATAACAAAAGCAATAAACACGTTGAAATCAATGATTCGTATTTTCCTCATAAAAACAATACTTTATTGATATTTGAGTATAGAGAAGCCGGTCTTGACATGGTCAGAGGGACGCTCCTTATGGAACAACAGAGGAAGGCAAATGATTTAATTGATTTGGTAGGGTTAGATAAATATGAAGGCAACCCGAAATATTCTGCCATTCTGCCAAGAGATATACGGTGGAAAGAACGAAGAATAGCGTGGGAATTGGCAGACCGCTACTTGGCTGATTTTGAAAAAGGTGAAAGAACTGCCTCGGACATTGCCAATTTCGCAGCTCAGAGAGGATTCTTTTCTGTTTGGGTTTCAGTATTCTCTAACCATAAAGATGTAAAAGAGGCTTTTGTCCAGAAATTTCAAGGGACTGCCAGCAATTGTTTTGATGCTGATTTCAACTCAATTCCCCGCAACCCCGGCAAACCTGACCCAATTTAATTCTTGATTAGTAACTGGTGGCTTCGCTCCTTTCACCTGTTTCATCACTGCCCGGATTGACAGGTCGGGGTTCAAGAGAAACAATGCATGAACTTGGTCGGGCATGCCGTTCACGATATCCACGTAGCAGCCCGATTCGATGAGTTCCTTCCTGATGAGTTGATGGACTTGGTGCTCGGCATTTGGTGTTATGAAAGCCTCCCTATGCTTCGTTACCCAAATGGTTTGTACCCAGATTTTGACTTTGGAGTTTGCCATAGTATGTCATTTGAAAGTGAAATTTCGGTGGTGGGTCAAAAAGGTTGATGGGTTACGTGTAGTGTCGGCGTGACTTTGAGTCACGCCGACACTTTCACAACCGAAGTTTCATATGCTTTCGCCAATTATTGGCATTGCATTGCGGACTTATTTTTCGTTTTCCAGCCAAACTAGGACGAGTCATTTACCCTAAAAAGCCCCGGCCACAGCCGTACCCTCCCCCCGTAAAAACCGCAACGCCTCCGCATTAAATCGCTGCCACTGCTCGATGTTGCAGATATGGCCACATTTTTCGATGACCACGAGCGTGGCCTTTTCCTGCTTGTCCACGAAGCGGCGGGCGGCCTTGAAGAAGACATGGTCCTCGGCGCCCATGACCACGAGGCTCAGTTTCTTCAGTTGCCGGTGGAAATACTCGTCCAGTACCTGAAAGAACTCACCGTACAGCCCCACCCATTTCATGTACTCTGCCTGCGTGAGCCGCTTGGCCTGCTGGCGGTAGAGCCGCCTCGATTTTTCGTGGTTTTTTTTCGGCAAAATGATGAGCGAAAACAGGGCGTAGATGTAGCGGTAGGGCAAAAACCTGTTGAGCAGGTGCGAGGCGTTCACCAGAATCCGCATCTTCAAAGTTGCCCGAAAAATGCCACCGGCCATCACCATTTTGTCAATCAAATCGGGCCGCATCTGGTCAAGGCGCTGGAGGATGGCGCTGCCGAGCGAGAGCGAGATGAAGTGCGACCGCTCGATTTGCAAGTGGTCAATCACCTCCAGGATATCGTCGCAAACGATGTCGAAATTGTAGCTTGGGAAGGCCGGGTCAATATCCTTCGACAGGCCGTGGTCGCGAAGGTCGAGGAGGAGGAGGTTGAAGAACGGCTTGAAGGCTTCCGTCTGGTACTTCCAAGTGGAAATGGCACCGCCCGCACCGTGGATGAAGACAATCCAGGGGGCATCCATCGGCGTGCGGTATGTTTGAAAATTCAGCATTGGATTTTATTTGTAGGACATCAGAACAAGTAGCACCCTAAAATGTTAACGAAGCATGACAATAACAACAGAACGAAATAGCGAACTCATTCGCCTCCGCCCTTCCATCCAGACAAACGTAGATGAAAATCCCGAAAACAGCGCCGGACATTTCCAGAACGCCACCCTGCGCCCCATCCTGAAGCTGCAAAACGAGCTGCTGCTCCAGATGTTCAAGCATTACCTTCAGAAATCGAAGGGCAGTTTTTTTCAACTGGCTCCACCGAAACAATTGGAGTTCATCGGCAACAGCGTACGCAGCGACCTGCGCTTCCGCAACCTGCTGACCGGTGTCATCATCGGGCATTTTACCGAAAGCGAATGGGAAGTGTTTGCGACGCAGGAGTCGGAAATTACCCGCCGCATCGCCGACATGCTGATTCAGCGTTTTAGCGACCAGATAGACCAATTGCTGGCTTAACAGCAGGTTTTTCTCCCCACAAATTAGCCTTTCCCCACTGGTGTCCCTACCGTCATCCAGCCCAAGCTATTCCTGATTTTTTTGGCTTTTTGAAATTTTGAAATAGACCATTTGAATTAGATTTGAGCAGTTTTTCACCTCAACTGCTGTCAAATGAAAACTTGGATATTCTGGATAGGCGCAGGCATTGACATCATCGGCTTGGGCATTGTTATTTACATGATGCTGGACGACTCGCTCAAAGGCCGCCATGCCACCAACAATCCCACTGTGTTTGGACTTACTTTCGCCGCAACAGCCCTTGTCGTTGGCGCATTCTTGTTGAAAAACGCTGGCAAAACCTGGCCCGCAAACGTCCTGCTTTGGATTCCAGCCACTCCGCTCGCATTGTATGGCCTGTTCGTCTTGATGTTCATCATTTTGAAGCCGGACATGAAGTAAGTAATCAAAACTATATCCCATTTTATGCGGACACATCCTCTATCTGCTTCATACCTTTGCGCCTCCCCCCAATTCCCCAATTCCCTAATTTCCAATTTCCACCCATGTCCCGCACCCCGGCGCTGAGTTTCATCTTCATCACGCTCCTGCTCGACGTGATAGGCTTCGGCCTCATCATCCCGGTAATCCCGGGTCTGCTCGAAGAAATGACCGGGGGCGACCTCTCCACCGCTGCCCGCTGGGGCGGCCTGCTGATGTTCGTTTATGCCGCCATGCAGTTCATCTTTTCGCCCATCGTCGGCGGCCTGAGCGACCGCTACGGCAGGCGGCCCGTCATACTCGCTTCGCTGTTTGCCTTCGGCGTTGATTTCATCATCACCGGGCTTGCGCCAAACATCTGGTGGTTCTTCGCCGGACGGGTGCTGGCGGGCATCACGGGGGCGTCGTTCTCCTCGGCCACTGCCTACATCGCCGACGTGAGCACCCCCGAAAAACGGGCGCAGAACTTCGGCCTCATCGGAGCGGCCTTCGGACTGGGCTTCATCATCGGGCCACTGATTGGGGGCGTGGTGTCGGCACATTTTGGGCTGCGGGCGCCCTTCTTCGTGGCGGCTGGCCTGGCTTTGCTGAACTGGCTCTACGGTTTCTTCATCCTCCCCGAATCGCTGGCTCCCGAAAACCGCCGCCCCTTCGACTGGAAGCGGGCCAACCCCGTCGGCTCGCTGCTCAACCTGCGCCGCTACCCAGTCGTGCTGAGCCTGGCCGGGGCGCTCATGGCCATCTACCTTGCCGGCCACGCCAACCAAAGCACCTGGACGTACATCACCATGAAAAAATTCGACTGGGACACGGAGTTGGTGGGCTATTCACTGGCCTTCACTGGCCTGATGGTGGGTATCGTACAGGGCGGCCTCACCCGCATCGTCATTCCCCGCTTCGGGTCAAAGCAGTCGCTCTATTTTGGCCTAGCGATGTACACCATCAGCTTCGTGCTGTTCGCCTTCGCCACCAAGGGCTGGATGATGTTCGCCTTCATGGTGCCTTTTTCGATGGGCGGTTTTGCAGGGCCAGCCTTGCAGGGTATCATCTCCAACCAAGTGCCCGCCAACGAGCAGGGCGAACTGCAAGGCTCGCTCACCAGCCTCATCGCCATCACCTCCATCATCGGGCCACTGCTGATGACCAACCTGTTCTCGTTCTTCACCAGTCCAAAAGCGCCAGTGCAGTTCGCCGGAGCGCCGTTTCTGATGGGGTCAGTGCTTTGTTTGGTCAGCTTGCTGCTGGCGGTGCGGACGCTGCGGAAGTATGGGAGGAGGGGGGAGGTGTGAAACGGGTGGCCATTGCACTTGTTCAGCTAGCGCCAGCAAAGCATTGATCATTTGGTTGCGGCGAGGAGAATGGAGCCAATAGAATCCCCCACCACTGTGAGAAAAACCGCACCACCTTGAAATCCCGCTCGCTATCAGTGCGACCTTCCAACAATTGAAATGTCATTGGTTTTTTCATCCTCACACATAATAACTTTGGCTTCAAACCTGACATCATGAACCGAAAAAAATTCATCCAAACCTTCGGCATCACGGGCCTTGCCGTTGCTGGCTTGCCCATCATCACCAAGGCAAACCCAGCGCAGGGCGAGCCGCAATTGGACAAGGAACTCGTGGCCACCTTCGTCGGGGCGGGCCACCGTGACATGGACAAGGTGAAGGCCCTGCTGGAAGAAACGCCCAACCTGCTCAACGCTGCCCACGACTGGAAGTACGGCGACTTCGAGACCTGCCTCGGTGCGGCCAGCCATGTCGGGTACAAGGAACTGGTGCGCTACCTCCTGGAAAAAGGCGCACAGGCCAATATCTTCACTGCCTGCCTGTTCGGGAAAATCGAAATCGTGAAACCCATGCTGGAGGCGTTCCCCAGCACACTCCACGCCAAGGGGCCGCATGGGTTCACCCTGCTCCACCATGCGCAAGAGGGCGGGGATGAAGCGCTGGCGGTGAAGGAATACCTGGAGTCATTGGGGGCGAAGGAGACGAAGGTTTTGTTGTATTGAGCGTCAATTGTTATTGGAGGGAATACCAATAGTTTCATGTCCAATCTTTGGTGCTTCGTGACACTGCTGTGTACACCGTCCAACTTGCAGAAAACAGAAAGCTGCCCAGTGTACACAGCGGCCACGCATCGAATCACAGCGGTAAATCCAATTGCCCCTTATCTCACTGAGCTACCGTATAGAAATTGATTTGCGGCGGGCCTTCCACGCCAGCATCCATCATTACTTTCTTCAGGTCCTCAGAAGCAACACGGGCCTTCGCCTTGGCCATGTCCGTCACGACAAAGGAAAGCAGCACCATGTTGGGGTCGTCAACACCCCGTGCCAGCGCCCTGTCCACAATGCCGTTACTTGCACGGGTAGCCGTGCCCTCTCCATCATAAACCTTCAACCATGCATCGAAGTCCTTGACCCGGTGGGTGACGATTACCCTATCCTTTGAGGTGGTGGCTGTCTCGTCGAACCGGAGCACATTGTAGAAAGCAATCTCTGGAGGGCCTGCGACGCCCCCTTTCTGCATAGCCTCTTTTAGTGCGGGCGAGGATGTGAAATCCCTAGCTTTTTGCAGATCGGCCGCCTTCATGGAGATAGTTACCTGCTTGGGGTTATCCTTGTTCTGCAACACGGAAATAGGCGTCATTCCGGCGTCGGTTCTTGCTTGGGCATGAGCGTCGAAAACAGCCTTCCATTTGGCGAAGTCGGTTACCGTGTGCTTGACGACCACAGCGTTGAACAAAGCAGCAGGTGCGGGTGCGGCAGCGGTAGAATCAACAGCGGGCGCTGCCGTTGTTTCCGCTGCTTCTTTCGGCTCGCCGCCGCAGGCAGCAAGAAAAATGGCGAAAAGAGAAGCCAAAAAAAGCTTCGAAAGATGATGTTTGAAATTCATATTGCTTCAATTTAGATTGGTGAAAAAATCGAGTTGGTCGCAAGCAGAGAGGTTGGCGGTCTTGCGAAAGAAAAGGTTGTTTTCATTGGCCACTTTTTTTGGTCAATGACAGATAAAAACAAAAAAACGAGGGAGAACGGGTCTGCTTGAGTGGATAGTGTGAAAGCAGGAAATTGAATGCCGAAAGCTACGACAAGTTCCGTAACCTACATGAAAATATTATCCAATTATACTTGGCCCAAATAGGTTTTGTGCAAATTAAAAAATTATGTGCCGCTGCCCCTCCTCGCCGCCTTCGGCGGCTCGTCAGGGGAGGGGGCTTTTGGGGGCTTCGCCCCCAAACCCCTATTTGCACAAAACCTATCAGCGTGAAGTATAATAGTGAGTGCCGCCAAACTCCAGTTTAGCGGTTATTGACCATCGAACTGGAGTGCGACGGCACGCACATATGCGCCACATTCCCTACCTTTGCCCAGCACCAATTCCTGTTTTTTGAAAATAAAGACCCTTTTCCTCACTCCCCCCTTCACGCAGTTGAACACGCCGTACCCGGCCACGGCTTACCTGAAGGGCTTCCTGAACACGAAGGGCTATCCCTCTGCACAGGCCGATTTGGGCATTGACGTGATACTGGAATTGTTTTCAAAAAATGGCCTGAAACGCCTTTTTGATTGCGGATTTCGGAATGTGGAATGCGGATTGGGTTCGCAGCTTAATTCGGAAGAGATCGAGACGTTGGAATTTCCCACGGCCCCCAATCCGCAATTCGCAATCCGCAATCCGCAATTGAGTGATAACGCCCAGCGCATCATCGCCTTGCAAGCCGATTACCTCGCTACCATCGGCCCCGTCATCCAGTTTTTGCAGCACAAAAACCCGACGCTGGCACACGCCATCTGTGGCCGGAGCTACCTGCCCGAGGCCAGCCGCTTCGACAACTTGGAGGAACTAGAATGGGCATTCGGCTCAATGGGCACGCACGACAAGGCCCGGCACCTGGCGACGTTGTACCTGGAGGATTTGGGCGACCTCCTCACCGAGGCCGTTGACCCGCATTTCGGGTTTAGCCGCTATGCGGAACGGCTGGGCAGCACGGCCACGCATTTTGATGAAATGGAGCGGGAACTGGAATCGCCCGATTCACTGGTTTCGAGCATATCGAAGGAGGTTTTGGCAAAACATATTGCGGAGCAACAACCCGATATTATATGCCTCTCCGTGCCATTCCCCGGCAATGTATATGGTGCTTTTAAATGCGGGCAATATGTCAAGAAAAACCACCCCAACATAAGCATCGTCATGGGTGGCGGCTACGCAAACACAGAACTGCGGCGGCTTTCCGACGAGCGCATATTTAATTACCTGGATTATATATGCCTCGATGATGGCGAAGCACCATTGTTGCATTTAATCGAATATTTATCCGGCGAAAAAGATATACAGCATTTAAAACGGACTTATTCACTCCACAACGGCGTGGTCTGCTACCACAACACCAGCACCGAACTTGACGTGCCGCAACGGGAAACCGGCACCCCCGACTACGCTGGCCTCCGCCTCCACGATTACCTCTCCGTCATCGAAATCGTGAACCCGATGCACCGCCTCTGGAGCGATGGGCGCTGGAACAAGCTCACCCTCGCCCACGGCTGCTATTGGGGCAAATGTTCGTTCTGCGACGTGACGCTCGACTACATCCAGCGCTACGAGCCGCTCACCCCAGCGCTGCTCTGCGACCGCATCGAGGCCATCATCGCACAGACGGGGCAGACGGGCTTCCACTTCGTGGACGAGGCCGCCCCACCCGCCTTGATGCGGGACCTGGCGCTGGAAATCCTGCGCCGCCGCCTCACCGTCACCTGGTGGACGAACATCCGCTTCGAAAAAAGCTTCACCGCCGACCTTTGCCGACTACTGAAGGCTTCGGGCTGCATCGCCGTGTCGGGCGGGCTGGAGGTGGCCAGCGACCGACTGCTGGAGCGCATGAAAAAAGGTGTTACCGTGGCGCAAGTGGCACGGGTGGCGCACCACTTCACCGAAGCGGGCATCATGGTTCATGCCTACCTGATGTACGGTTTCCCGACGCAGACGGCGCAGGAGACGATTGATTCGCTGGAAATGGTGCGGCAACTCTTCGAGAACGGCGTGGTGCAGTCCGGCTTTTGGCACCGCTTCGCCATGACGGCGCACAGCCCGGTCGGCCTCGACCCGGCGGCCTACGGGGTGACGGAGACCGGGCCAGCTTTTGGCGGCTTCGCCGACAACGACCGCCACCACGACGACCCCACTGGCACCAACCACGACCTGTACGCCGAGGGGCTGCGCAAGTCGCTGTTCAACTACATGCACGGCGTCTGCTTCGACTTCCGGCTGGCAGACTGGTTCGATTTCAAAACACCGAAACCTACTGTTCCCAAGGATTTCATCAAAAAAAGCCTAGCGGAGCAGCCCGAAAAAACGCCCCGCCCCACGGCGCTCGTCGTGTGGAACGGCCCGCTGCCCCTCGCCACCCTCGACGAGGACGAGGACGGCAACGCCGTGGCCACCCTGCTCTTCCACCACAAGCAACACGCCTGGGAACTGGAAACCTCGCCCGCCCTCGGACAGTGGCTGGTGGACGTGCTGCCGCTGCTGCAAATCGGGGAGCAGCCGGTGATGACGTTTGCGGAGCTGCAACGGGATTTTGAAGAGAATGCGGAGGGTAGTTTCGCTGCGTTTTTGGCCTCGGAGGAGTGGGCGGCGCTGCGGGAGGAGGGGTTGTGGGTGTTGTGATTTGTGCCGCCGAACGCCTATCGTGCCGCCAAACTCCAGTTCGGTGGAGGTTTTTATGCTCACACCGTTGATCTGGTGTTCAAAGGAACGAAAATTCCAACACTACCCTACCTTGACTTTGTTAAATTAGGTTTTTTGGGATACGGCTTTTTTGGCTTTACGGATT
>CAZDSU010000054.1:46868-47009 GCA_964508135.1 uncultured Saprospiraceae bacterium | reverse complement strand
CATGGCATTTGTCATTTTGTATTTTTAAAAAGGCTAATTTAACAAAGTCAAGTTATGTTAAACATGAAAATAATTTCGACTATTTTTTGCATTATTTGTGACTAAGTTTTAGATTTGTCGGATATGGATTAATGCTTCCAT
>CAZDSU010000054.1:0-46768 GCA_964508135.1 uncultured Saprospiraceae bacterium | reverse complement strand
GCCGGCCTTCCATGCCGGCCTTCCATGCCGGCCTTCCATGCCGGCCTTCCATGCCGGCCTTCCATGCCAAGAAAAGCAGGAAGATGAAATTCAGGAAAAGTGTGTTGATTTTGAGGTAACGATTGATGGTACACACTCTAAAAAACTTGCGTTTGCAGTTGCAAATGCTGCCTTATTTTCGCTATTTGGACGTACGCCAATAGATAGGAAAGAGCCAATGCCGTATTTCTCTGGCCAGAGGCGGCACGGGCTTATTGTTAAATCAAAAACTTTGTAAAATCATGAAACCATTGAATTTCCTCACAAGCGGAAGTTATCGGACTGTGCTTTGCCTTTTGGTAGCCGCACTTCCCTACTCGACGAAAGCACAGGTTACACAGCCTTTGCTTTTTGAAAACACTCCTACCTTGCCATCGGCACTGACTGAAAGCCAATCGAACATTTACAACAAGCTGACTGCTCCAGGGCTTTTCTCCGAGCTAAGGGTCATCCAGTTCAACAGCCTTGCCGATGTGGAGCAGGATGGCAATGTGAAGGTCAATGTCGTTGGCAATGTATGCGGCGAAGTGACCTTCCGGGCTGTCAGCGTTGATTACAACAATGAGGATGACTATTTTTACTACGGACGTATGAACCCAATGGAAGGGAGCGACTGCATGGACGGCGAGCTTTCACTGACCAAGATGACAGCAGGGCTTACCGGCGAGCTTCGGATTGGCAACACCAGCTACAACATCACGGACTTGGGAGGTGGGAAGCAAGTGCTTGGTCGGATTCCTGCTGGCAGTTTCGTCACTTGCTTAGGAGCTATTGAAGATGCGCTGCAAAGCCCCGAAGGCGACCCGACCGGGGATAGGAGTGGCACATCCTGCAATATCCGTGTGCTCGTGATGATTTCCACAAGTGCTTCAACGACCATTCTAAACAGTCCTTTTTTGGCATCCGCGGCCATCAACAAGGCAAACCAGACCCTGTTTAACAGCGCTGTTTTTCCTTCAAGTGGCAAGTTCATCTTGGTCAACACGGTTGACGCTCCTTCGTGGTTCGACGAAACCGGCATGACAACGGAAAGTGCGCTCTACAGTATTTCAGGGAACCAAGAAGCAATCAACTTGCAAAATATCAATGGCGCTGATATTGTCGTACTTTATGTCAATCCGGACATTATGAATCCAAACGACGACGCGGCGGGGGTAGCATTTTTAGGGGGCCGCTGGGCGGCGGTGGACTACACCTCAAGCGACCAGAGCCGGACTTTTGTTCACGAGATTGGGCATTGCCTGAGAGGAAACCACCAGTTTTGCCCTGCTGGCCCTGTTATGACTCCTGGCTGTTTAAGCGTAAATACCACTGGGCCAGCCCACGCGCATGAGTTTACACTAGGCAACAATGGTCGCAAGACGATGATGTATGGCCAGATTAGCAGTGAAATGATTTCCCACTACTCCAACCCAAATGTGAATTTTGAGGGAGTGGCAACTGGTATCACAGGCACCCGCGACAATGCCTCCGCCATGCGAGGATATGGGTGCACTGCCGCCAATCACTCCACACTGTTCGACGATGCTTTTTTCGTCAACATCAGTGGCCCATATTATGGTTGTCCGAACTCCTACCAAACCTTCAATGCCAATGTGACGGGCAATGGGCTTGGGACACTCACATACGAATGGCGGATGGCCATTGGCGGAGTGAATTATGGTCCCGTATTCAGCACAAACAGCTTCGTTACCATTCAACTGCCCTCTACTCCCAACCAGATGGTATCGCTAAAGCTGACGGTGACCAGCTCTATTCAAGGCCCCAAATCGGCTACAAATTATGTGGGTGTCACAAACTGCGATGGCCTAAAACCTGAAAAGCCAACTGGCGGAACGGACAAGATTGCATCCATCAGTGCTTACCCCAACCCCTCACAAGGCAGCGTCCGATTTGAGATAATGGCCAATGAGGATGTGCAAAATGGCAGGTTGTCTATACTTGACCAGTACGGCAAAGTGATAAGGAATATCAAAATCGAGGCAATCAACAAAGCGAGCACGATGGACCTTGATGGCATCGAAGACCTGCCCACAGGGCTGTATTCTTTTGTGTTGAACTTCGGCCCAGACACCAAGGCTGGAAAGTTCAGTGTCATACGATAATTGATTTCATAAACAAGGGCATTGGCCTTGATGACTTTGGCCAATGCCCTTTTTAAAAACCACCGACATGGAAAAGCGCTTTTTAATCACATTTACCAGCTTAGTTTTGATTGCTATATTGTTTGGCTGCAAAAAAGATGAACCCATCACACCTGATATTACCCCCAACAACCTACCTGAAGGCCATGCCCATTCTTTGTACAACGGAATATTGTGGGAATATGATGCGTACAGTTGGGAACATCTTAATTTCCCTGGAAGGTTTAATTTAACCTTCAACCATTACAATGAATATGGGGAAAGGAGTGGCTCACTGAGCATGAACAATATCACTTTTAATACTGGCAACTATTTTTTAACAGAGTGGATATATGCCAATGGTAACATTGACACAACCAAACAATTCTGCGATTTTTTCACATTATTTGATGGTGACGCACTAGGCGATAGGTACATCCCCCTCAACGACAGTGCGATGGTGCTTACCGTTGACGCCATTGAGCTGCCAAACCAGATAAGCGGCAGGTTTTGGGGCACTATGGTCAAGCAGATAGGCGAGATGGAGTACGACCCTGCCTCGCCTGATACGCTGGTATTTTCGGAAGGAACTTACGAGGTTAAACTGGAGTAGGCATCTGCTACAATCATGAAAAAAGGAAAGGGCCAATGCCGTACTTCTTTGGCCAGAGACGGACATTGACCCCATTGTTTAATCAAAAACTACGTAAAATTATGAAAAATCACAACTTCGCCCACAATGGGCGTAGGCAGTCTCTTTTGAAGGCCGCCTTTTTGTCCCTCACGCTGTTGTTTGCAGCAGCAACCGCCTTTTCACAGGCAAATGCCTGGGTGCTCAACCCAAGCCTGCTCAACTTTGGTGGGCCTATCGCCCCTTTCAGCATTACGGCCCCCACTCCCTACGTGGTCGAAAACTCCGTTTTCTGGAACGGCAAACTGCAGTTTTACGCCAGCGACGGCTGGGTGTACGATGCGGCTGGCAACCAAGCTGGGCAATATGCTTGGAGCCTTGGCGCTGGGCTCAAGGAACTCGCCATCGCACCCGGCCCTGGCAGTTGCAACACCTGGTGCCTGTTCTGGCTGGAAGCATCGCCTCTAGCCACCCTTAGTTTTCGCTACCAAGAAGTAGTAGTGGACCAAACAACCGGGGCTGTTAGTTTTGGCCCATACGGCGAGGTAACCCCCAACACCATGTTTGGTACGGGTGGAATCGCCGTTTCTAAGGTAACGGGAGGCACAGGCGAAAGGGATATTTTCGTGGTCACCAACTACGCCGTGAACAAGTTCCACCTGTCGGGCCTTGGCATCAGCTATGTTGGCAATTCACCTTACACCCAAGGAGGCTCCTCTTTTATCTGCGAGGCGGATATTTCTCCTGATGGGCAATATATTACCTGGGGTGCCAACAACAAAATCTACAAAATGTCCACTGGTTTAGGCCCTGCTGTCAGTGTCACCGTGGGCAAGAGCGGCTCCAAAATTCAAGGGGTAGAATTTTCAGATGACAACCAATATATCTATTTCTGCTCTTCCGAAAAGGGGTTGGGAAGATGGGAGCATAATGTTGGTCCAATCCAATACGTAACGGAAGGTGGCGGAAGCTACACCCGCACCCAACTGGAACTGGCCAAGGACGGCTATATCTATGCCGTGCGGGATGATGGGACGCTCAGTAGGATACAGAACTTGGCTGTACAGGCGGTAGGCCCCACGGTGTACTCAGATGTGCCACCGCCCACAGGGGGCAGCTACTACGGCCTGCCCGACCAAGTGGATGGCGAGGACTACAACCAATGGGTGGGCGTGCCGCCCGTGGCCATCAACAGCTACCAGGTGAATGGGCAAGCGGTTTATGACTTCATAGACGCCACCCACCCGCCACTGCTGGTGTACAACTGTGCGCCCATCAACCTGGAAACGGTGCTCGGTGGCATCGTCACGGACTATACCATCGAGGTATATAGCACCGACCCCGTCTCGGGCTTACAGATAACCGGGCCTGGCTACCTGAACTATACGGGCAGCTTTACGGGTGTCCCGCCCTCCAGCATTGACCTCCGATGCCTGCCTAGCCCTGGTTGCGCCCTGTTCAATGCTTCCATTGCCGCCGGGCACTTCACCTTTGCCGTCCGGTTGACCATCTCGAACCGCTGCGGCAGTGTGAGCCGATTGGGGCATATCATTGTATTCGACGCCCCCGTTCCCTCACAGGTTGGGCTGCAGGTGAACAACACCCAAACCGGCATACCCTGCCCGGCCTCGCACAATATTTCAGCGCCATGCACTGCCGGCATTTATTCCGCCTCCATCAACCTTTCGAACAGCCAGGGCGATATCAGCTACTACCAACTCACCATTGATGAGGTGGCGTGTGGCTCCGGAACTGTCATCTCCAACATCTACACTGGACAGCAGGTATCCGTTAATGGTGTCAGCAGTTTGACGGCACTAGGACTGAATGCCCTGCAAATCAATGGCAACACCGGCTTTTTTGCCGACGCCATTTGGTTGTACAGGTGTCTCAAAATAACAGCGGTGGTCGGTAATGCTTGTGGTTCTTCCACCGATTACTCCTACCTGTACTTCAATGGGCAGTACTTTGACGACCCAGGGCCTGGCAAAGGCTCAACAGGTAGGGAAAATGCCGGGGCTATTGACGTTGTTGCCCTTGATGGGCTGGCGGCATTCCCGAACCCTTTCTCGGCAGACCTTCGGGTCGGGTTTTCCCTGCAGGCAGCGTCACTGGCGACGCTGACCATCTTGGACGCCGCTGGCCGTGAAGTGGCCATGCCGTTCGACCGTGCTGCGCTGGAAATGGGGCAACATCTGGTCTCGGTGGCCACCACGGACTGGCCCACCGGGCTTTACACCGTGCGTTTGTCCACACAGAACAGTGCCACGGCCCTTAGGGCCATAAAAATCCAATAACAAATTTGCCCCCCATCGCTGTGGCCAGGGTGTAGGGGGGCAAATTTATTTCCCTTATTGTCATGAGAATAATGCTCATCTTTTGTTTCACCATCAGCGGAATATTGGGTTTACAAGGCCAAAACTTGGTGCCCAACCCGAGTTTCGAGGAATATTCGGGCTGCCCTAACTCTACCATAACTTTGACAAACATTGACAGTGCATTGTACTGGTCAACACCTACCTATTCCGCTGATTATTTTCATCCATGTGCCACTGATAATTGGTACTTGACCCCCCTAAACTTTGCCGGATTCCAATACGCAAGGACAGGTGTAGCATACGCAGGTATATTCACTTATCATAATCCGGCGGTTGCAGCACCAGAATTTGCAGAGGCAGGGCATGAATATATTGATTGTGAGCTCACAGAGGTAATGACTGTTGACTCGGTTTACCAAGTCTCGATGTTCGTCAGCCTTGGAGAGAGGTTTGACTTTGCTTGCTCCTGCATGGAGGTGTTGCTGACCGATGAGGCATTAACCTTGAATATCCCTCCACCCGATATAGCCAATGGACAAACAGATTTGATTGAAGCTAATCCCCAGTTAACCATTACCGGGCACATCCTCAAAGACACTGCAAACTGGATAGAATTATGCTGGTTATACCGTGCAGAGGGGAACGAAAAGCACATCACCATTGGAAATTTCAAAAAACATGGCAATACCGAGGCCATGTTTTTATACCAAACTCCTACTGAACCTAACGGATCGTACTACTACTTAGACGACGTTTCCATCGAAAAAATCCCCTATAATCTAGTAAATATCAACCTCGGGGAGGACAAAACCGTCTGCCAGGCCACCCTCTCCGACACGCTCACCGCCCACGGCAGCTACTACACGGGCTGGCTCTGGAGCACGGGCGACACCACGCAAAGTATCGTGGCCACGCAGCCGGGCCTGTACTGGGTAGAGGCCTCCAACGGGATGTGCCACCTGCGGGATACCATCGAAATCATCTATATTGATACCACAGCCCTCTCCCTGGGGCCAGATGTACAAGTTTGTCCCCAGGATTTTCCCATTGCTATCACGGGCCCCAGCCACATGGAGACCTACCAATGGAGCACGGGTAGCACAACGGACAGCATCCAAGTAGATGCGCCGGGGGAATATGTGCTGGAATCCGAACATGCCTGTGGTCTTTTCATGGACACGGTTTTGGTTGCGCTGGCGGTGCAGCCTATACAACTCGGCAACGACACGGTGCTATGCGGCCAACCAATATTTCAGCGAACACTCGCCGCCCCACTTGGCTACGACAGCTACCTGTGGAGCAATGGGGCATCCATGGGGAGCATTGACGTCACCACGCCTGGCACCTACTGGGTACGGGCCATTTCCAATACCTGCGGCACCTTCTCAGACAGCATCACCATTGCCAACCAACCATTTCTGACGCTGGACCTGGGGCCAGACACGGAACGGTGCATAGAAGCAGGCTTTGCCCTAGATGCCGGGCAGGGCTTTGACGAATACGCCTGGAACACGGGTGCAACAGGTGCTTCTATCGAGGCCACAACTTATGGCACCTACGCTGTGGAAGCCACTTATGCCTGCGGTACATTGAGCGACAGCATAGCAATCACTGAACCACCCCCGCTTTCCGTGGCCCTGCCCGACGATGCCACGCTGAACCTGGGCGAGTCTATTCTTATCCAGCCCACGGTGGTCGCTTCCACGCCGCTTATTTATTCATGGTCGCCCGCAGACGGGCTGAACTGTGTTGACTGCGTACGACCCAGAGCCGCCCCACTTCTGAGCACGGTTTACACACTGACCGTCGAGGACGGGCATGGGTGCGAAGCCACCGACGACATGGCCATTTTGATTGTAAACCTGAAAAGGGTGTACATCCCAAGTGCGTTCAGCCCAAATGGGGACGGCATCAATGATTTTTTCACGGTGTATGGCGGCCAGGAAGTGGCCGAGGTAGCTTCCATGAAGGTCTTTGACCGCTGGGGTGAGATGGTATTCTCAGCGGAACACCTGCCCCCAAGTGGCGCAGTTGGGTGGGACGGCATGTTCAGGGGCAAGGAAATGGGGCAGGGCGTATTTACTTATAGTGTTGAATTGGAATACTTGAATGGGGAACACGAGAGAAGGATGGGCGATGTGCAGCTTGTGAGATAAACCTGAGCTTTGCTTTGGTAAACATCGAATTCTAACAATGAAAAGAGGTGGCATCTTGCACAAGTTGCCACCTCTTTTCATTGTTTAGGCAAATCTGGACTGATGGACTATTGGACTGCGGACTGACTGCCAACTGCCAACTGCCGAACTTTTTTCAAACGTGCATCACGTCCTTTTCCTTCACCTCGATGAGGTGGTCAATGGTCTTGACGAACTTGTTCACCAAGTTTTGGATGCCGTCTTCTTTGTCCTTCCCGGCATCTTCCGCGTAGCCGTCCTTCACTGCTTTTTTGATGGTGTCGAGTGCTTTGTGGCGTATGCTGCGCACACTGATTTTGGCTTCTTCCCCAAAATGCTTGGCCTGCTTCACCAAGTCACGGCGACGCTCCTCGGTGAGCGGCGGGATGGTGAGGCGGATGACCTCGCCGTCGTTCATCGGCGTGATGCCGAGGTTGGCCTCGAAGATGGCGTTCTCGATGGGCCTGAGCATTGATTTCTCCCAAGGCTGTATGACGATGGTGCGGGCATCGGCGGTGGAAATGCTTGACACTTGGTTGACAGCGGTCATGGTGCCATAGTAGTTGACCGCAAGGTCGTTTAGCAGAGAGGTGGAGGCTTTGCCAGTCCTGATTTTGGTAAGTTCGTACTGGAGGTGCTCAACGGCGGCGTTCATGGCCTGCTCGGCGGCGTTCATTAATTCGTTAATGTCTTCCATTTTGCGTAGTCTTCTTTTTTAGACTTTGAGAAATTAGACTTTAGACGATAGACTATGACAAGGTGCTTCTAAAGTCTAATGTCTCTGGTCTATTATCTAAAAATTGTAGATCACTTCCCCTTTTTGTATTTCGATGTCCTTGGTATCCTTCAGTTTCTGAACGATGCGATCGACATTGCCATGCAGGGAAACTTCTTGACTGTGCAAAACTATGTAATTTTTCAGCGTTGAAATCTCTGCTGGCCGATTTCCCGAACGAATGAGCCGCTTAACGGTCTCCTCTGCGGTGCGGGTGATCAGCTCGTCCTCGACCATGACGGGCATGCTGTTGTCGTCATCGTCGTCATGGAAATTGTTCATGGAAAACTCGTCCACGAACTCGGGCGGCTTGGTATAGTTCAGGTTGGATTCTTCGTAAACGGAGCTTTCGTCCTGCTTGCGCTTCACGCGGATGCAGCTACGGCCGGTGGTGTTGATGAAGCTGATGAGGGGGTCAAACTCTGGGTCGTTGGACACGACGGCGAACTCCACATCATCTTCGAGCTTCTGATGGAGCTTGCCCATGATGAAGGCAATATGATAGTTCAGCTTGCCGCCGCCGGGGTTGCTCACTACTATCCAGCGGAGGTTCTTGCCGGAACGTTGCGCTTGGCGCACGAGGGCAAGCGGCACCGTTTCCTGAGTGGATTCGACGAAAATGAAGATTTTGGAAGCAACCTTCTCCAGCTTCTTGAACTTGACCTGGAGCAGGTTTTCGTAATCTATGAATAAATATCTGCGGGTTTGAGTGTTCATGTTTTGAATGGTACCTGTATGATTTGTGTGGTGAAGTATTTCGCAGGTTAAAGACTTTTAATTCCCGTTTTCTAGATTTGGACGCTAAAATATGCAAGGAAGGTAATATGTGAAACTTTATCTCGATTTTTGTGAAATAAAAGAAAAGCCACAGTTTCTATCTTTGCAAAAAAACGGCTGCCACAGGGCAACAGGCAATAGATTTTTCACTGCCACCGTTCACTTGCAAAATTTTTTTACATGCAATTTCCACCCAATATCAAATTTCAATTTTATAGCCTCATGTACAAAAAATCCTTCGCTTTGGTGCTGGTTCTTCTTGCCGCATCTTCGCTTCTTGCCCAAAATGGCGATTTTCTGAACTACATCGACAAGTACAAGAAAATCGCCGTTCAGGAAATGGACCGTGCGGGCATTCCCGCAAGTATCAAGCTGGCTCAGGCCCTGCTCGAATCCGGTGGTGGCAATAGCGAACTTGCGCGCAAAGCTAACAATCACTTCGGAATAAAATGCCACTCCGACTGGACAGGAAAAACTTACGAACTGGAGGACGACGACTACGACGACTTCGGCAACCTGCAAAAATCATGCTTCCGAAAATACAAGGACGTGGAGGACTCCTACATCGCCCACTCGGAGTTCCTCCGCGACCCCCGCAAGGCAAACCGCTACGGGTTCCTCTTCCGCCTGAACGTTAGGGACTATAAAAGCTGGGCGAGGGGCCTCAAAACGTCCGGCTACGCCACCGCAGGCACTTACGACGACCGCCTCATCAAAATCATCGAGACCTATAAATTGAACGAGTTGGACAGGCTAAACGACGACAATTTTCCCGAAGGGCGACCCAGCAAGGACAAGGACTTCATCGCTGGGCTTGACCTCCGGCGCATAAACGACGTGAAGGTGATATTCGCCAAAAACAATGTCACCGTGGAAGAAATTTCACAGAAATCCAATGTTTCCATCAACCGCTTGGAGCGCTACAACGAAAAGCTGCCGACCGTAACAGCGCCATTGCTCGATGATACCCGCATCTACATTCAGCCCAAACGCTGCCAGGTACGGGGTGGCAGCAAATGGCATTACGTGAAAGTGGGCGAGACCATGTTCGACATCTCTCAACATTACGGCGTGAAGATGAAGCGCCTGCGCAAGCGCAACCGGATACCAGACAGCGCCGAGCCGCAGACCAACCAGCGTCTCAAACTCCGGGGCTTTAAAATCTCGAAGGGTGACCAGCCCCGACTCACTACCGAGCCAAAGCCAACGGAAACGGTGCCGCCCCTCCTCAATTCCGACGAGGGTTTCATGCAGGATGACGACGTGGCCCCAGAAATCATTGGCATCCCCGACACCCCAACTACTGACAACCCAAAGCCTGACCAGCCCACAGGAGTTATTTACCACACCGTGGAAAAGGGCGATACACTCTACAATATTTCCCGCCGCTACGGCATCACGGTGGATGCGCTGAAGCAGCTCAACAACCTTATGGACAACAATATCAGCATCGGCTTGAAGCTGCGGGTGAAGTGAGCGGGTGAGAGAGTGAGAGAGAGTGTGAGCGGGTTGGGTTAATGATGTTCGAGTTTGTTGCTTAACTTTGCGGGGCAGGACGCACAGCCAAACTTTCCACAGGGTTTGGCTGTGCTTTTTGCAGTAGGCTGTAATTTTGTTTTTCAAAAATAGACAATGCGATGAAGGTAAAATACTTGCTGCCAGTTGTGCTTTTTACGTTGACAATCAACCAATTGTGTGCTCAGGGCACGGCATTTGGCCTCAAAGGTGGCCTCACCCTGGGCGTCCAGAAATGGAACGGTTTCGACCAAGACCCCTTGTTTAAATACCACGGAGCCATCTCCGCTGAGAGCTTGGACGAGACGGCCCAGTTTTCCATTTTTGCACAGGCGGGCTACCACCTCAAAGGCAGTGCTCTTCGCAACCAGAACTTTTTGGACCAAAACGGCGATTTTTTCCGGTTGCCCGCCCAAGAGTTTATTTTCAAAAATATCTCAGTGGTCCTTGGCGGCAAGCGCAAGTACGACCTCTCGGACGCCATGAAGGGCTACTATCTTTTCGGCCTTCGAGGCGACTACACGGTCGGCACCAACCTCGACCAGTACAAGGAAGCCAACAGCTTCAATGGCGGCCTTTTTTACCCCGACAATGGCTTTGTGAGAAAGTGGAACTATGGCGTCACGCTTGGCGGCGGCTTTGAATTTGCCTTTGGCGAATTGGTGGGTGCGCTGCTGGAGATTACCGTCAATCCCGACTTCTCGTACCAATACAAGCAACCGGCCATCCCCAACGTGCGAGACCCCTACACCGGACAGAACCGCACCATCCAAGAGCGGACCATACGAAACGTCACCTTTGAAATCACAGCAGGTTTTCGCTTGCTCCGCAAAGTTGAATACATAGATTAGATAGGGTTTGAGGATTTGTGAGTTTGAGGGTTCAAGGCATGGCCCCTCTCAACCCCTCAAATCCTCAACCCCTCAAATCCTCAAACCGTGGCCTCACGAAGCAGACATCAAATTGACTGGATTATCCTTTCCATCTACCTGGCGCTGGTGTTCATCGGCTGGACCATGATTTACACGGTGGGGTACGGCAAGGGCTATGAAGGCAATTTTTTTGACTTCCTGAAAAACCCCGTGGGGAAGCAGCTTATCTGGGTGGTGATAGCGCTTGTGGTGATGTTTGCGGCGTTCCTGATTGAAGGTAAGTTTTGGCGAACATTTGCCAATATTATCTACTTTGGTTGCATGTTGTTGCTGGGCTTGGTGCTGGTGCTGGGCAAAGAAATCAACGGGGCGACCGCTTGGTTCGACTTTGGTGGCGGCGTCACCATTCAGCCTTCGGAGTTCGCAAAGTTCGGGACCATCGTTGCGCTGGCCAGTTATCTTGGCGCTTACGCCAACAACTTGAAGTCCTTCAAGTCACAGCTCTACGCCTTTTCTTTTTTCTTCGTTCCAATGATTTTGCTGCTCCTCCAACCCGATGCGGGTTCGGCACTGGTGTTCATGTCGCTCCAGTTGGTGCTGTTCCGGGAGGGGCTTCCAGGCTCCATTTTGGTGGTAGAACTTTGTGCAGGAGCCATACTGGCAGCGGGGCTAGTGACCCCGCCTGCGGAACTAATCATGGTGCTTTCGGCCATCGGCGCTCTTATCCTTGTTTGGAACACGGAGAAACGAGCCTACTGGCTTTCGGGCTTCATAATCTTGGTGACTGCGGGCCTGATTGGCGTACAGTACAGTCAACCCATGATTATGCTTGCTGGCGCATTAAGCATACTGCTTGGCCTTTGCGTTTACCAGTGGTTGCATAAAAAGCAGCGATTGACCGCCCTCGTGCTGGGCGCTTTTCTCATTAGCAGTGCGCTGGGGTCCGTTGCCAACTTGGGTTTCAACGCCCTCCCCCGCCACCAGCAGGAGCGCATCCTCGTCTGGCTAAAGCCCTCCGAGGCCGACCCACAGGGCGCTGCCTACAACCTCAACCACTCCAAAATGGCCATCGCTTCTGGCGGCCTTACCGGCAAGGGCTTCCTCGAAGGCAGCTTCACCCAGGGCAATTTCGTGCCGGAGCAAACCACAGATTTCATTTTTTGCGCCGTTGGCGAAGAACAAGGCTTCATCGGCGTCATCTTTATTATTTCCCTATACTTGGGCTTAATGATGCGCATCGTCATCATCGCCGAGCGGCAGCGCTCCGACTTCAGCCGACTCTATGCATACGGCGTGGCCAGTGTACTATTTGTACACTTTTTCATCAACATCGGCATGACGATGGGGCTGATGCCCATCATCGGCATACCGTTGCCTTTCCTCAGCAAGGGCGGCTCCAGCCTCCTTGCCTTTTCCATCATGATTGGTGTGCTGCTTAAATTGGATTCAGAGAAGTAGGGGGGATTGTTGAATTGTTATATTGTTGAATTGTTGTGGCCGCCACGCTAACAATTCAACAATAAAACAATTCAACCATTGATACTTATGGCTTCGTTTTCGGGTCCGGGAACGCATCGTACATGTTCATCACCCGATCGTCCTTTTCCCAGGCTTTGATGGTCTCGATGATTTTTACCAGTTCGGCGTCCTTGGCTTTCATGTCGGCCAGCTTGGCAGCGTCACTTTCCGCTTCTATTTGGCCAGCCAGCGTGGCATGTAGCTCGTTGACGCTCTTGGTCACCATGAAGCGCATCCAGAACATTTTTGACTCGCTCATCGCAATTCCCTTGATGTTGTTGGCGGTGCGAAGCATACCAGCAGCGTCGCCGTTTTGGGCAAGCTTAACGTAATTCTGGACAAAGCCCACTTGGTTGAAGCCGCCCACTTTGCCGAATTTTTCCTCAAAAAAACCAAGCCGCTGCGGGTCGCCCGCCTCGGAGTACATGCCCGCCAAGGCCAAGATGATGCCCTCGTCGTCCACCTTCTCCATCTTTTTGGCAGTGGCCAGTGCCGCCTCCTTGTCGAGGGCGAGCAGCGTTTCGAGGCCCGCCGACACCACCTTGATGGCCGGGTCGTTTTCGACGGCACGGGCAGCCAATGGTGCGTATTTTTTGTCCTCGGTGGTAGCGAGCTTGCGCATGGCCGACTCCCGAACGTCGGAGTTGGGGTCTTTTTCAGCCAGCGTGGCAATGCGCTCCGTGGTCTTGTTGGCCAGCTTGATGTTCTCGATTGCAAACAAGCGGAAGAGCCAAAACTTGTCGTTCAGCGCCTCCTCTGCCACAGCCTGCGCTTCGGGCGAGTCGCTCTCCACGATTTCGCCTATGGCACGAATGCGATGCAGGAAATTGGGGGCATGCCTGAACTGATAAATATATTCTTCGAGGCTTTTTTCATCGTTGATGTCGGCAAGCAGCACCCCGTCGCCGTCGAAAACGATGAGGTCGGGATCCTTGTCGGCACTCAGTCTGAAGGTCTGCTGGCGCTGGTCCATGCGCACGTTGTGGCGGGTCATTTTGCCACCAACATAAACATCAATGGCTACTGGCAGCACAAAAACGGCGGGCATTTCCTTGACGTCCTGCGTTTGCTCCACGCTGACGATGACCTCTTTGGTCGCTTCATCGTAGTCATATTCCACTTGCACCGTCGGCTGGCCTTTGTCAAAATACCATTGGTTGAAGAACCAATTGAGGTCCTCGCCTGTCACGTCCTCGAAGGCGAGGCGAAGCTCGTCGGCCTCCACATCGGTAAAAGCGTTTTCCTTCAAATAATTTTGTAGCCCCGTGAAAAAGGCATCGTCGCCAACGTAATTGCGGAGCATGTGGAGTATGAGGCCGCCCTTGTTGTAGCTGTGCGCATCGAACATGTCCTCTTTGTTCTCATACCCAAAATGGATAAGCGGGTGGATGTCCTGCGCCGCCGATTGCATGTAACCGTTCATCTCTTGAAGGCGGTGGAAGTCGGCCTCGTCCTTGCCGTGTTTTTTCTCCAGCCACAGGTACTCCGAGTAATTGGCAAAGCCCTCGTTGAGGGTGAGGTTCGACCAGCTTTCACAGGTCACGTAGTCGCCAAACCAGTGGTGGAACATCTCGTGCGCCACGATGGTCTCGTTCTGGCGATTGTCAATCAGCTCACGGTCGGTGCCCTGCATGAACTCCCCGAAAACAACCGCCGTCGTGTTTTCCATCGCCCCGCTCACATAGTCACGCACCACTACTTGCGAGTATTTCTGCCAAGGGTATGGAACGCCCAATTTATCTGAAAAGAATTGGAGCATCTCCGGCGTGTACGGGAAGATGCTGCGGGCATATTTTTCAAATTTCGGTTCCACGTAGTATTCCACCACCTTACTATTCCACTTGTCGCTCACCACGGCATACTCGCCCACGGCAATCATGACGAGGTAGGGCGCATGGGGTAGGTCCATCTTCCAGTGATCGGTGCGGGTGCCATCGGCGTTCTTTTTGGAGGAAACGAGGACGCCGTTGCTCAGTGTCTTGAAGCGGTCTTCGACGGTCAGGGTAATTTCGTTGGTGGCCCGCTCATTGGGCTTGTCAATCGTCGGAAACCAACGGGAGTTGTTCTCTGTCTCGCCCTGCGTCCATATCTGTTGGGGCTTGTCGCCCTCTTCCTTGCGGGGGTTGATGAAAAACAGGCCCTTGTCCGAAGTGATGGCGGCGCTGCCGCCCGATGCGGCTGGGGTGGCTGTGTAGTCAATGAAAAGCTTGTACTCTTGGTTGCGGTTGTAGGTCTTGCCGAGGTGGATGGTCACCTTGCTGCTGTCGTAGTCGTATTTGAGCAGTTCGTTGCTACCCAAGAAGCTGATTTTGTTGAATTGAAATCCCTTCGCATCCAACACCACCTTATCGGTTGGGTAGAAATAGGGCTTCAAAGTGAGGGTGGCCTTGCCCAGCACCTGCTCTTTAGCCCAGTCGAAACGGAGGTCGAGGGTGGTGTGCAGCAAGTCACTTTCCCGCTTGGCAGTGGGATTGTAGCGAGGTAGGCTGAGGTCACTCGAATCCATTTCGTCGAGAGTAATGGGGTCGCCCTCGTACTCGGTAGGGGCGGTGACGGTGACGGTGTCGAGGTCAACATAGTCGGTTTCCGGCAGCATAATGGCCGAATATTGCTTGGGCGCACAGCTCCACAACAGGGAAATGGCAAGCAACAGGAACAAGGATTTTTTCATTGAAATTATTTTTTCTGAAAGGCTTTGATATGGTCACCTGGCAGCGCAGTGGCTACTTTTTTAGAAGGTGGGCAAAGATAAGGACAAAAGGAATTGATGATAGGTGATTTTGAATAGGAGTTTGACGGCTCCACTACCTAATATTAGGTATCGCTCCCCCTATTTTTCACCATTTTGACAAAAGTCACTTTGGATCTTGGCAGACTGGCTTACATTTGACTTGTCTAAATTAAATCTAAATAACAGCCAGGGCTGTGAGCCTCGAATCGAAACTCGCATCTCCTGCCGACAAACTGTCGGGATAAAACTCAGCAAAATGGCCAATTCCGTCACACAACTGAAAGCAGGACATGGGGGTCGCATCTCGCACTTCACCGATGAGCGAATCGCTGGTAAGCTGATGACGATGGGTGTGCTGCCTGGCAGTCGGCTGAGAGTCGTTCGCATCTCACCGTTCAATGGCGGCTACTACCTGAAAGTGGATGGAATGAGCATCGTGGTGCGCAGCGATGAGGCCAGCAATATCATGACGACATTGGACGCTGAATGATATTGGGAAATTGAGTTATTGAGTTATTGGGTTATTTAAGCCTTGCAACCAATAACTCAATAACCCAATACCTCAATAACTCAGCTCTCACTCCACCACGCTTGGACAGGTACAAAAGAATGCACAAAATAGCACTCGCCGGAAACCCGAACAGCGGCAAATCTTCCATTTTCAACCAGCTCACCGGCCTCCGACAAAAGGTGGCCAACTTCCCCGGCGTTACCGTAGAAAAAAAGTCTGGAAAACTGCACCTGCGGGAGGGTGAGGAAGTTATGCTCGTAGATTTCCCCGGTGCTTACAGCCTCTATCCCAACTCCGAAGATGAGCGAGTGGTACTCAACGTGCTCACCAACCCCTCCGACGAGAACTTCCCCGATGCCGTAATTTACATCGCCGACCTAACCAGCCTCGACAAGCACCTCCTGCTTTTGACCCAAATAAAGGACCTCGGCCTGCCCTGCATACTGGCACTGAACATGGCCGACACGGCGGAACAAGAGGGCATCATAGCCGACAACGACCGCTTGGCCGGGTTTCTGCAAATGCCCGTCGTGACAGTGAGCGGGCGCACAGGCGCAAACATCGGGGCACTAAAACAGGCCATTTCCACCATTTTACAAAACGAAAAAATCAACACACCCCTGTACCAACCAGGGTCTGTGGAGCAAAATACCCTCCGCAAAGTGCAGCAATCACTGGGGATTGAGCAGCCCTATCGGGCGCTGCTCATTGCTCACCACGCCGAAAAACTGCCATTTCTATTAAAGGAGGAAAAGGCCAAAGTCGCCAAGATTTGCGAAGCGGAAGGCTTTCAGGGTCTGCGCCTCCAGATTGCGGAGACGATGCGCCGCTACCAGATTTTCACGCCTGTGTTGCAAGCAGCCATCCAAAAAAAAGCCGAAAAAACAACCTTCAGTGACCGCCTCGACTCGGTGTTGACGCATCGTATTTTTGCGCCAGCCATTTTTTTCGGGGTCATGTTTTTGGTGTTCCAGGCCGTGTTCGCTTGGGCTGCCTACCCGATGGACTGGATCGAGTCGGGCTTTGGTTTTGTCGCCGAATTGCTGAAAGACAAGCTCCCCGCTGGCTGGTTCACCAACCTGCTCACCGAAGGCGTGCTGTCCGGATTGGGAGGCATCATGGTCTTCGTACCTCAGATTGCCATACTTTTCCTGCTCGTCACCATACTTGAAGAGGTGGGTTACATGTCCCGGGCAGTGTTCATTTTTGACAAAATGATGCAACAGTTCGGGCTAAACGGGCGCAGCGTGGTGGCGCTGGTGTCGGGCGGAGCCTGTGCCATCCCGGCCATCATGTCCACCCGCACCATCGGCAACTGGAAGGAGCGGCTCATTACCATCCTCGTCACGCCGCTGATCAGTTGCTCCGCAAGGATCCCGGTTTACACCGTGCTGATTGGCTTCGTGGTGCCGCCGGACCGGGTGCTGGGCATTTTCAACTTTCAAGGACTGGCGTTCATGGGGCTGTACCTGATGGGTATCGTGGCAGCGCTCGGTTCTGCCTGGGTGTTCAAAAAAATACTGAAATCGAGCGAGCCATCGTGGCTGATGATGCAGTTGCCGCCGTACCGGTGGCCCGTCTGGCGCAACGTTGGGCACACGATTTGGGAAAAAACAGCCTCCTTCGTGCTGGGGGCGGGCAAGGTCATTTTGATAGCCAGCGTCATACTTTGGGGCTTGGCGAGCTATGGGCCTTCGGCCAAAATGGAGGCTGCGAAAGCAGAGGCCACGCTCATTGCGCAGCAAAAAAACCTCGACGAAACCGCCACCAACGACCTCGTTGCAAGCTACAAAATCGAGGCGAGCTACGCAGGGCATCTCGGCAAGTTCATCGAGCCGGCGATCCGCCCGCTGGGCTTCGACTGGAAAATTGGCATCGCACTCATCACCTCGTTTGCCGCACGGGAGGTCTTCGTGGCAACGATGGCCACCATCTACAGCATCGGCAGCACCGACGACGAAGCGACCATCCACGACCGCCTCGACGAGGCCCGCAATCCGGTCACAGGAGCCAAGGTTTACACGGCTGCAACGGCGGCATCGCTGCTGGTTTTTTATGTGTTTGCGCTGCAATGTATGAGCACTTTGGCCGTGGTGCGGCGGGAGACGGGTAGCTGGAAATGGCCGCTGGTACAGTTCGGTTTCATGGGAATTTTGGCCTATCTCGGCAGTTGGATCGCCTTTCAGTTGTTGAGTTGATAGCGGGGTGGGATTCGATTTTTTTCAAAAAATAACAGTTTGCTAAGCTTAAACTTTGCGAGGAACGCCTATTTTCGTAACCAAAGTTGTATGTTTGCAACACATTCGTTCGCTAAGAAGTACTGCACACAAAAGTTCGCTGGTCTATGACTTATAACAGCATCCTTGAAACGATTGGGCGCACCCCGCTCATCCGTCTCAACCGAATTACCCAGACCCTTGCTCCCACCGTCTATGCAAAATGTGAAGGTTTCAATCCTGGCCAGTCGGGCAAGGATCGTATTGCCCTGCACATGATCGAAGACGCAGAGCGCACTGGTAGGCTGCATCCCGGCGGTACGCTCATCGAGGCGACGAGTGGCAACACGGGCTTCAGTTTGGCAATGGTAGCCGCCGTGAAAGGCTACAAATGCGTACTCACGCTAACCAGCAAGGTTTCCAGGGAAAAAATTGACTGCCTGCAGGCGATGGGCGCCGAGGTCATCATTTGCCCAAAAGAAGCGAAGCCTGAAGATCCCCGCTCCTACTACAAAGTGGCCGAACGCAAGGCGAGGGAAATCCCGAACTCGCTGTACATCAACCAGAATTTCAATACCGAAAACGCACGGGCGCACTACTTGACCACCGGCCCCGAGATTTGGGAGCAGACTGGCGGCAAAATCACGGCACTCATCGCCAGTGCTGGCACCGGCGGTACGCTCAGCGGCACAGCGCAGTACCTCAAGGAACAGAACCCGAAGGTGCGCATCATCGGCGTGGATGCCTACGGCTCGGCCCTGAAGAAGTACCACGAAACTGGGAAATACGATGAGCGGGAAATTTACAGCTACGAAATCGAGGGCACGGGCAAGAACATCATCCCGGCAAACTGCAATTTTGAGCTTATTGATAAATTCGTCAAAGTGACCGACCGGGAAAGCGCCCTGCGCACCCGTGACCTGGCCTTGATGGAGGGCATATTTGCCGGATATTCAAGCGGAGCTGGCATCCAGGCCCTGCTACAAATCCAGGACGAGTTCACCAAGGACGACGTGGTGGTGCTCATCTTGCCCGACCACGGCAGCAAGTACCTCGGCAAAGTGTTCAACGACCAGTGGATGGAGTCGAAGGGCTTCCTCACCGATGTTTACGAAGAAATGGAAGAGCCGCTGCCGCTGCCCGCGTTCATTGCAAGCATTTGAGCAAGCTGGTCTCTCAATGAAGAAAGCCGCTTTCAGACGATGGTCTGGAAGCGGCTTTTTGTTTCGGGTAAATTCTTGTTCTATACAAAGAAATTAGCAGACTTATCCGCCCCTCCTCAGCTTTCCTCTTCAAAATACACCTTATAAAACTTCTTCCCTTTCTCCTCATCGAAGCCCCGCTCGATGAGTTCCTGGTTGCCGTGGATGTAGATGTGAAAGTTCTTGTCCAGCTTGAGTACGCTACGCATGACCCGTTCCTGTTTCTTGACGGAGGCCGGTGAAATATGAAAAGAATCTTCGTCGGACGAGAGGCCGTGCTGCTCCTGCCAAGCCGAGCGGTGCTGCCGGAAAGCGTCCTCTTTTTCGGTGTCGTCGAAGACGATTTTGGCAAATTCCTCCTCCACCAGCGTATCGTTTTCCTTGAAATAGTTGAGCGACTTGTTCAAGTAGTCAATCTTTTCGGCCTTGCTCACGGCGAAGTCCTCGTCCAGCTTTTTCACCACAAAATCCTTGGCCATTTTGATGTAGTGCGTGGTATGGAAATAGTCGTCGGCCAGCGGCTTCACATGGAGGAAAAAGTCCCGCCAGTACTGTGCCTCGATGGACTTGTTGGACTTGTCCACGATGCAGACCTTGTAGCCCTGCTCGGCATTGGCGTTGAAGATGAGGCAGCCCTTGTCAAGCTTGTCCACAGCAGTGCCATCTTCGCTAACCAGTTGAAAATCACCGTTTTGCGCCAGCAATTTTAAAAAAGACTGCTTGTTTTCAGACTTGAACAGCCCGATGGTGTCGAGCACCTCGTCGTCGAGTACCAGACCTGTGAAGAAGGCAACGTACAGGTCGCCGGACTTGATTTTCGGATGGTTCGTCTGCTCGTGCAGGTGCCTAGCTATGTCAATGGAATGCTGGTGGAATGCTTCTTGGGAGTCAAAAATTTGCTTCGCAAAATGGCAGACTGGGTTTAGCGAAAGGTCGCCGTTGGAGAAGTCGAAATGGAAAAACTCGTTGCCCTCAAAAGCGTCGAGAAAGAACTTTTTAAGTAGGCCAATCAGTTGCCCCTCGCTTACGTCGAGCGGATGCTCAGAGACTTGCAGCTCCTGTTCATTTGCTTTGTTTCCGATAAAATGAGCGGAAACCAGTTCGATATTGCTGTGCGAATAGTCAATCATTTTTACTGGTTGATAAAGGTTGATGAGGTTAATAAGGGTTGATACAGGTGTGGGAAAATCAACCATTATCAACCTAAAAAATCAGCCCTAGTGCATTTCGCCGCCTTCCTCATTCTCCATTTCCACTGCCACTTTGCGCACGGCATTTTTCTTCAGTTCGTGGTACTCCTTACGGTTGCGATAAATATCAATGGCCATGAACATGGCCTGGAGGAACGACGAAGGGTCGGCTTCGTTTTTGCCAGCCAAGTCGAAAGCCGTACCGTGGTCAGGCGAGGTACGGATGACCGGTAGGCCAGCCGTGTAGTTCACCCCACCGCCAAAGGTGAGTGCCTTGAACGGAATCAGCCCTTGGTCGTGGTACATGGCCAGTATGCCATCAAACTTGTTGAATTGCCCGGAACCGAAAAATCCGTCGGCAGGGAAGGGGCCGAATGCCATCATCCCATTCTTTTTGCACTCCATGATGGCTGGGCGTATGATTTTCTCCTCCTCGTCGCCAAGCATGCCCTCCTCCCCGGCGTGTGGGTTCAGACCGAGCACGGCGATGTTTGGCCGCTCGAAGCCAAAGTCAATGCGCAGTGTCTCGCTGAAAATGCGCAACTTGCTGATAATCCGCTCCTTAGTAATGGATTTCGACACATCCTTCAGCGGAATATGAGCGGTCACAAGCCCTACCCGCAGACGGTCGGCAACCAATAGCATGAGGCTATCCGCTGCGTTGAACTCCTTGGTCATGTACTCTGTATGCCCCACATGCTCAAACCCTGCAAGCTGCATGGATTTTTTGTGGATGGGCGCTGTCACGATGGCATCAATCAGGCCCAGCTTGAGGTCTTTCACGGCGGCTTCGAGGCTTTGCTGCGCAAATGTTCCGCCAAGGTCGGTGGGCTTGCCAAGCGTGATGTTCACGTTGTCGTTCCAGATATTTACCACGTTGATTTTGTCGTGCGCCAAACGGTCGGCGTTGCGCTGCCCTACAAAGGTCACATCGTCCAGTTGCACGATATTCTTGTGGTAGGATACGACTTTCGATGAGCCATAAATCACCGGTACGCAGATGTCCAGAATTTTACGGTGCGAAAGTGCCTTCAATATCACCTCCAACCCGATGCCATTGATGTCACCAGCGGTGATGCCGAGTATGGGCTTGCTGCTTTTGACACGCGGAAGTTGCGGCTGGTCGATGATGGATTCCAACTCTTCGGCGTACTCGTTTTCTTGTTCCACTTTTATATGATTTGAAGTCGAAGGAGCATTTTTAAAAACTGCATCCACCAACGGTTCAGTGTCCGGGCAAGGAGGAGGAAAAGTGTTTGGTTATTAATTTGTTGAAAATCAATGCTTTAAAAACCATTCCCGCTTCATACCCCGTACCTCATACCTGAAAAACGTATCTTTCCGGCCCGGAAAACGCCAAAATTAGTCATTTCACTTATGCGAGCCAAAAAATCCTTCGGACAGCACTTCTTGACCAATGAAAATATCGCCCAGCGTATCGCTGATTCATTGGTCTTGGACAGCGGCCCAACCAATGTTTTGGAGGTCGGCCCCGGCAAGGCCATGCTCACCAAGTACCTGCTGGAAAAGGATTACGAGCTGAAATGCGTAGAGGCCGACGCTGACATGGTGGATTTCCTCAACGCCAATTATCCGACCCTGCACGGCAAAATTATCTCCGAAGATTTTTTGAAGCTCGACCTCGCTTCGGTGTTCGACGGGCAACCGTTCTGCATCATCGGCAATTTTCCGTACAATATTTCCTCCCAGATTGTCTTCAAAATGGTGGAGTTCAGGCCGATGGTTCCGCAGTTGGTGGGCATGTTCCAGAAGGAAATGGCACAGCGCATTATCGCCAGCCCCGGCGGCAAGGACTACGGCGTCATCAGCGTGTTGACGCAAGCTTTTTACGAAGGCAAATACCTATTTTCAGTGGGAAACGGCAACTTCAACCCGCCACCAAAGGTGCAGTCGGGCGTCATTCGGCTGGTGCGAAAGGAGGGGGAGCTTGGTTGCGATGAAGCGTTGTTCCGAAAAGTGGTAAAACAAGCCTTCAGCCAGCGCCGAAAGATGCTCCGCAATACGGTGAAGCCGTTTTTTGAAAATCGGCCTGAGGTGTTGGACGAAGCTTTTTTCACTCAGCGGCCCGAGGTGTTGAGCGTTGGAGAGTTCGTAGATTTGACCAATAGAATTTCTGAAGGGTAATACAAAAATGCCCGGACGGTAAGCCGTCCGGGCATTTTTGTTTTATAACCGCTGAAAATGTGCGGGTTACTTGCCGCTCACCACATTCCTAAAGGACATGATCTTGGAGCGCCAATATTCGGAGCTTTCCAGTTTTTCTATCACCACGCCCCGGCCAGAGGTGCTGTGTATGAGCGTCATGCCACTCTTGTCATTTTCGTACACCGTTGCAACGTGGAAAACCCTGCCGCCGGGACTTCTGCGGAAGAACACGAGATCGCCAGGCTGGGCTTCCTTTTTGGAAATTCGCTCGCCCTGCTTCTCCTGAGTAGCAGCTGAAGAATTCATCTTGATGTCATGCTCATTCATGACGTAGTACACGAAACCTGAGCAGTCAAACCCGCCGGGCGACTTTCCCGCAGAGCGGTAATGCGTACCAAGATATTGCTCCGCAAACTCCACGATTTCGCTTCTGAGCAATATTTCTGCTTCGATTTTTTTGGTCTTGGCCTCTGCTATCGGACCCGATGCTTCAAGGGCCTGAGATAGTAAAGTACACGATGTGAGACCTATGAGTGCGACAATAGACGACACTCCCCTTGCCAGCCTTTTCACGTTCATACAGTGCTGTTTTTTAAGTTGGCTTGAAAACCACGATGTTAAAGAAACTTGCTTAAAAAGGGTCAATTCTCTTGGGGCACTTTCATAGGAGTGTTCAAAAATGGGATAATCAGGAGTTCTGTCGGCGCATTTATGTGATTACTTTGCTGTTTGTTCACCCTTCTTTGATGGGTGAACGGCAAAGATGCTAAATTGAATTTTATTTCCAAGCATCTAACGAACAAAAATTTCAAATTCGTCTTTGTCGGCAAGGAATTGTAGGCTGCTTCGGTAGTCATGCAGCATTTCCAATGAAAGTGATATCGTAAAAACATCTTCCACGTCCGCCACTTGGTGCAAAATTTTCCCGCCGTAGTCAACAATGGTGGAGTCGCCAGTGTAGTGGAACCCCACGCCGTCTGTTCCACAGCGGTTCACCCCCGCAACGAAGCACTGGTTTTCGATGGCCCTGGCCATCAGCAGGCACTTCCAGTGGTGGCTGCGGCGGTCTGGCCAGTTGGCCATGTACAGCAGCAGGTCGAAGCCTTCTACATTGCGGCTCCACGCCGGGAAGCGAAGGTCGTAGCATATCAGTGGGCATATTTTCCAGCCAAGCCATTCGGTCACCAGTTTATTTTTCCCTGCCGTGTAGGTTTCGTGTTCGGCAGCCGGGCTGAACAGGTGGCGCTTGTCGTAATGCTCAAAGCTGCCATCGGGCCGCATCCAAACCAACCGGTTGAAAAAACTGAAACCTTCCTTTGCGATGAAACTGCCCGTCACCACAGCGCCTGTCAAACGTGCCTGTTCGGAGAGCCAGCCCATTGTGCGGCCGTTCATCGGTTCGGCCAAACGGGGTGCGTCCATGCTAAACCCGGTGGTGAACATCTCTGGCAATACTATCACGTCGGTATGTCCGGCAAGGCCAGCCAGTTTCTTCGAAAACATAGCCAGGTTGGGTTCAATGTCTTCCCAATAAAGCGCTGACTGCACGGTGGTGATGCGGAGAATATCGGCCATGACGGATTCGGTTAAAATGAAACGAGGCATAAAGATGTGAAATCTTTATGCCTCGCATATAAAACCTTGGTGTGAAAAGATTATTCTGCTGTCGATGCTTCAACGGCAACTTCCTCTTCCTCAGCACCGGCCTTCAAGCCCCTTGGTACTGGTATGGTAGCTATTGGAAGTGCCTGAGCGTTGATGATTTCAACACCTTCAATGGTGGCTATGTCACGAATCCTCAGTGACTCGCCGAGTTTCAATTTTGAAATATCCACTTTCATTTCGTCCACCATCAATTCCGGTGTGGTCTTGATTTTCACGGAGCGGAGCTTCTGCACCAACTTGCCGCCAGCGCGTACACCCGGTGCAGTGCCTTCAAAGCGGATTGGCACATTCACTTTAATGGTGTTGCCATCTACCAAGTGAAGGAAATCAATATGCGTAACGGTGTCGGTTACAGGATGGTACTGAATTTCTTTCAGGATGCACCTGTATGATTTTCCGGCCACGTTCACGTCGGCAATCTTGAATTCGCCAGTGTAAACCATGTCCCTGATAGCGTCAGGACTGACAGTGAAGTGCAAGTTTTCGCCGCCACCATAAAGTACGCAAGGAATTGTGCCTGCGGTTCTGGCCGCCTTTGCGAAAGATGTTCCTGTGCCGCTGCGAGGCGTTCCATTGATAGTTACCGTAACCATGATTATTTTTATTGAATCGTTGTTCTTAAAATCCCCTTGCCGACATTTGCCAATGCTGTGTGCGAGCAAGGTTTTTGGCCCATTTTAAAAGCTGATTTCTCAAAAGGCGGGCAAAGATAGGCTTTTTTGAAAATTACAATGCCTTCGGCCCTCATTTTTTCTGAATTTTTATTGGGATTCAAGTGTGAAGTTTCATTTAGGCTCAAAAAATCTTCTGCCAAAAATGCTTGGTTGTTTTGGATAAAAAAAATTACCTTTGCCCTCCCTTTTAAAAAGGGCATGTTTAAGAACCCGTAAATTTAACGATACAATGAAAAGGACTTTCCAACCTTCGAGAAGAAAAAGAGCCAACAAGCATGGCTTCCGTGAGCGCATGAGCACCAAAAACGGTCGCAGGGTTTTGGCACGCCGCCGTGCACAAGGCCGCTGGAAACTGAGCGTTTCCGATGAGAAGCACGTGAAATAAACAAGGTATTGCTACAATATATCCAGGCGTAAAGCCCGGAGTGGTTAACTTCGCTCCGGGCTTTGCCAATTTGATGCTGCCCATCGCCGATGCTCTTCAAAAAAAGTAAACCAAAGTTGGAACAAACCTTCGTGGAAGTGGGCGAGCGGAAGATTCCCACTAAAATCTATACGGAGATGCGCCGTGGCGTAAGGTTTTCGCTCGGCAAGAACGGAGCCATTCTGCGGATGCCAGTGCTGCTGCCGCCTGGTCTCAAACAACAGGAGATGGAGCGGTTCAAGGCTTGGGTCACGGAGAAAATTGTCGAAAAAGGTCCAGAAAACAGCCACTCCCTCGGGAAAACCTATCAAGACGGCGACCACCTGCAAGTCGGCGGTCGCATCTATTCCTTAAAAATTGACTGGACAACCAACCGCACCCACGCTGCCCGTTTGCACAGCAAGACCATCCACCTCCGCCTCACGCAGTCCGACAGCGAGACCAATCGGTTGAAAGTGGTTCGACAACTACTCAGCCGGGTCGTGGCACAGGATTTTCAGTCAGAAATGGAGCGGCGGGTACATGAACTGAACCATCTTTTTTTCCAAAAACCTGTGAAAAGTGTCGTGCTCAAGTACAACACTTCCAACTGGGGCAGTTGCTCCTCGGCCAGTAACATCAACCTCAGCACCTGCTTACTCTTCGCTCCGGACGATGTGGTGGACTACGTCATTATCCATGAGCTGGCGCATTTGGTGGAAATGAACCACTCCTCCCGCTTCTGGAAGTTGGTGGAAGAGGCGATGCCCGACTACAAGGAGAAGAAAAAATGGCTCAAGCAGAACTGGCAGACATGCAATTTTTAACCAATAACAAAAAAGAAGTCCCTGTTGGAATCTGTTAGCGAGCATCGCCGTTAGAACTTTACCTTTCTTTTTTTCAAAAAAAATTCAAATCACAAATCAACGGGATACATGCCTCCGGCTACCAATCCCTACCTTTGCGCCCATGAAAAACGAATTACAGGTTTTTAACAGCTATTCAGGCAAAAAAGAAGTTTTCAAGCCGATACATGAGGGCCAAGTGGGCATGTACGTCTGTGGCCCGACTGTTTACAGCGACGTACACCTCGGCAACTGCCGCACCTTCGTCAGCTTCGATGTCATTTTCCGCTACCTCCAATACCTCGGTTACAAGGTGCGCTACGTGCGAAATATTACTGACGTGGGCCATCTTGAAGGCGACGCCGACTCGAACGCAGAGGACAAAATTTCGAAAAAAGCCCGCCTCGAACAGCTCGAACCGATGCAAATCGTGCAGCACTACATGAACGGTTTTCATGACATCATGAAAATCTTCAACACGCTGCCGCCGCACATCGAGCCACGGGCCACGGGGCATATCGTGGAGCAAATCGAGATGGTGCAGGAAATCATTGACAATGGGTTGGCCTACGAAAACAATGGCTCCGTTTATTTCGACACCCTGAAATTTGCAGAAAAATACGGCGTGTACGGCAACCTTTCTGGCCGCAAAATCGAGGACCTAATGGCCGAGAGCCGTGACAACTTGAAAAACCAGGAGGAGAAGCGCCATCCCTCCGATTTCGCCATCTGGATAAAAGCAGCGCCGGAGCACCTTATGCGCTGGAAGTCGCCATGGTCGGTGGGCTTTCCTGGCTGGCACTTGGAGTGCTCGGTGATGAGCACCAAGTATTTGGGCGAAAAATTCGACATCCACGGCGGCGGCAACGACCTCAAGTTCCCGCACCACGAAAACGAAATCGCCCAGAACTACGGCGCTTGCGGCCACGCCCCCTGCAACTACTGGCTGCACGCCAACATGCTGCTGCTCAACGGCAAAAAAATGTCGAAAAGCGATGGAAATTCCATCATGCCCGGCGAACTTTTTACAGGCCAAAGCCCGCACCTGACCAAGGCTTACTCGCCAATGGTGGTGCGCTTTTTCATGCTGCAATCGCATTACAGCAGCACCCTCGACCTTACGGACGATGCGCTGCAAGCTGGCGAAAAAGGCTACCGCCGCCTGATGGAAGGGCAAAAAGCGCTGCAAACCATGACGCACCCCGGCGGCGGATCGGCTGGCACATTGGACAAAGAGATGAACGCCGCCATTGACCAAGCCTTTGCCGACATGAACGACGACTTCAACACGCCGAAGGCACTGGCCAGTTTGTTTGAGTTGGTCACCAAAATCAACAGCCTGAAAGGTGGGCAACTTTCTTTCAGCGACCTGAAGGATGCAACCTTGGGACGCCTGAAACAGACTTTCAACGACTTCATCTTCACCATTTTTGGCTTACAGGAAGAGAACTTCGACTCCTCCGGCGACGGCGTGGTGGACGGCCTCATGCAGCTCATCCTCGACATGCGCCAGACTGCACGAACGAACAAAGACTGGGGCACTTCCGACAAAATCAGGGACGTGCTCAAGGAACTGGACATCGTGGTGAAGGATGGAAAGGACGGGGCAAGCTGGGCGAAAGGATAGGAGATTTACGATTGAGCGATTTATGATTGGAGGCAATGCCTCGAAACAAATCGTAATGGAAGGTCGTTCTTAGCTGGCTACAATAACATCACGTAACATACGATTGTCATTGGTGACTGATTTTTTCATAAGTTCCTGAAACAACGCCTTGAAAATCGTCAATCGTCAATCATCAATCGTCAATGATAATTCATGTCTCAAACTGCTCACAAATCTGATGTTGAAGCGGTTGACGCTTTGGCGCAATCGTTCAAAGACTTAAAAAAGGAAATCGCAAAGGTCATCGTTGGCCAAGACGAGGTTGTGAAAAGCGTTATCATTTCGCTGTTTTCAAATGGCCACAGTCTGCTGGTCGGTGTGCCGGGTCTTGCCAAGACGCTGCTCGTGAGCACCATCGCCGAAGTGCTCGACCTCGGGTTCAAGCGCATCCAGTTCACGCCCGACCTGATGCCTTCTGACATCACTGGCTCGGAAATCCTCGGCGAAGACCGCCACTTCAAGTTCAACAAAGGGCCGCTTTTTTCCAATATCGTACTGGCCGACGAGATCAACCGGACGCCGCCCAAAACCCAAGCCGCCCTGTTGGAGGCCATGCAGGAGCGCTCGGTGACGGTGGCCGGCGAGCGCCATGTGCTGCCTGCTCCATTTTTTGTGTTGGCGACGCAAAACCCCATCGAGCAGGAGGGAACCTACCCGCTGCCGGAGGCACAACTTGACCGTTTCATGTTCAATATCCCACTGGACTATCCCTCGTACCAAGAGGAAATTGATGTGGTGAAAAGTACAACTGGGATAGAAAAACCCAACTTGAAGCATATCCTGAACGACACGCAGATACTTGCTTTTCAGCAACTTGTGCGCAAAATTCCGGTGGCTGACAACGTGCTGGAATATGCCGTGTCGTTGGCCACGAAGACCCGGCCCGGCACCGAAAGGGCTACGGCAAAAGTCAACGATTATATTTCTTGGGGCGCTGGTCCACGTGCTTCGCAATATTTGGTGCTCGGCGCAAAATGCCATGCCGCCGTCAGTGGAAAATACTCGCCGGACATCGAGGACGTGAAGGCCATCGCCAATTACGTGCTGCGCCACCGCATCGTGCGCAACTACAAAGCGGAGGCGGAAGGAATTACGGAGGAAAATATCATCCAGAGCTTGTTTTGAAAACAGGTAAGTTCGAGTCTGGAAAAACAGTGGGCTGGTCGGCGAAAGCGGGCCAGCCCACTGTGCGTTTTAACACATCTCCACTGCCACCCTTGCCGCCAAACTTGCGTTGTTCAGCACCAGTTCGATATTGGCCCGCAGGCTCTCGCCGCCTGTCAGTTCTTTGATTTTTGCCAACAAAAATGGTGTGATTTCCTTGCCTCGAATACCGAGCCTCAACGCTTCGGCGAGTGCCGTTTCTGTCGCAGCTTGAATGGGCGCAGCTATCGGTTCGTGCATTTCAGGAATCGGATTGGCGATGACTACGCCGCCAGTCAGCCCTGCTAACCATTTGGTATTCAGCACTTTAGCTATTTCGGTGGGTGAATCAAATCGGAAGTCCACGCCAAAATCACTGCGACGGGTGTAGAAGGCGGGAAAGTCGTCCGTTTGGTAGCCGATGACCGGGATGCCGTGTGTTTCGAGGTACTCCAAGGTCAGGCCGAGGTCGAGGATGGATTTTGCGCCAGCGCAAACGACGGCGACGCTGGTGCGAGCCAGTTCCTGAAGGTCGGCGGAGATGTCCATCGTTTCGGCAGCGCCCCGGTGTACGCCGCCAATGCCACCTGTGGCGAAAATGCGAATGCCCGCCATTTCGGCAATGATCATGGTAGCGGCGACGGTGGTAGCTCCCGGGTTGCCATTGGCCAACAGAAAGGGGATGTCCCGGCGGCTGGCCTTGACCACGTCCTGCCCGGTCTTGCCGAGGTAATTGATTTCGGCCTCGGTCAGCCCTGCTTTCAGCTTGCCGTTGAGGATGGCGATGGTGGTTGGCACAGCGCCATTTTCCCGGACGGTTTGCTCCACCCGGAGGGCTGTTTCCAGGTTGTCGGGGTAGGGCATGCCGTGCGAAATGATGGTGCTTTCAAGTGCCACGATGGGCTGGCCGTCTTGCAGAGCCTGAGTTACCGAAGGTGAAATTTCAAGAAAAGGGTGGAAGTTCTTCATTTGCCAAAAATAGAAAAATCGGTGGACAGTGGACGGCAGACGATGGACAGGAAGTTGGTGGCGTGGCAGTTTTAAAATTCCAAGTAATTGGTTATCAATACTTTGTATTCATTTGAATAAAAAAGGGCGTGACCAAAGCCACGCCCAATCAAACTATTTTTTAAAAATGAAAACTAACCCTTGGGTCGAATTTCTCAATTTCCAAATTTCTAATTTCTCAACTACCTGCCACCGAACAGTTTGCTGAGGAGGCCCTTGCCCATCATGCCAGCCACGTCGTCCATCATAGAGCCGTCGCCGTCCTTGTCGAGGAAGCGGGTTGCCATGTCCATCAGCGGGTTGCCGGCTTCTTTCTGCTGCCCAACCGTGTTGGTGAGCAGTCCGGCGATGCCGCCCTCGTCGAGACCCTGTTGGCGCTTTTGTTGGCCGAGGAAACTCATCACCATTGGTGCGAGCATGGTCATCAGGTTGCCAGTTTTGCTGCTGTCGAGGCCGCTCATCTTGCTGATCATGTCAATCGCACCACCTTGGCGGTCACCGAGGATGTGGTCGAGGATGCCTGCGCCATTGAGGGCACGGGACTGTTCGGGGGCAGGTTGCTGTCCTCTACCGCCGAGCATACCCATGAGGTTGTTGAGCAGGCTGCCATCGTGGTCGCGTTCGAGTGCGTTATTGAGGCTGGCAGCACCTTCGGGGGTTGAGGCGTTTTTGGCCAACCCACTGAGCAGCGTGGACACGATGCTCTGTGCTGCCGTAGCTGTTTGTTGGCGGTCGGCACCGCCAATCTGGTTGCTGAGTTGGTCAACAACGTTCTCGTCCAAGTGACCTTGCAATAAATCAAACAAATTTCCCATGATAGTTTTTTTTGAATTTTAGTATAAACGCCGCAAGCTACGGCGGTTCGTTGGTTCTGACGCAAAACACATAACAAGTATCGGATTTGAAGCTGACAAAATTACATCTCTTGACTTTTTTCTCTCCAAATGCCGTGCGATGCCAATTTTTGACCTCAAAAAGGCTTATTCACTAATTGAACGGTAGCGATACTTTATTCAAATAAATCATCCTACCTTGCCTTTCAAACAAACAACAGCCATGAGCCGGGAACTACACAGCCCATCCGAAGAAATTATCGCACAAACAGATATCGCTAGTTTGGCACAGCAGTTCGTACTCAATCTTTTCAACCAAAAAAACGATGCCCGCTTGGTGTTCCGCACCTATCGCCAAGCGATGGAAATCGTGAAGGCGGTGAACAGTTTGGCGCAGGCCAACGGCTCCACCCAGACGGAGTGGGAAACGGCGGCACTAGCGGCATGGTTCAGCAACGCTGGCCACCTGTTCGACTACCAAAACCCGGAGCCGAAGAGTGTGGAGCTGGCTGAAAAATTCTTCGCTGCCCACCATTTTTCGCCAGAACGGAAGGCTCAAATAATCGCAACCCTGCGTGGGTTCTTCAATGACCAGTCGTTGCGCACAACAGAGGGGCAGTTGCTTTCCGATGCTGTCAACGCTGTCCATTTCGGCAGCGGCTTTTTTGAAAACTCGCCGTTGATGCGCCTGGAGCAGGAGCTGTTGCTCAACCGCCACTTTAGCAAGGAGGAGTGGGAGCAGTTTCAGTTGCAGCAGTTGCTCAACGTGCGGTTTTTCACCTCACAGGCCAAGCTCACCCATGAAACTATTGTGGCCAACCATATCCTAGTGCTAAAGGAGCGGATTGACAAGCGCAAGGACAAATTGTCGTTGGGCAACAATCAGGGAGAGAAAAAATTTCAAAGCTTCAACCGTAGGTTATCGCCAGGTGCGCAGACGTTTTTTCGAACAAGTTACCGTACCCATATCAACCTGAGCGCCATCGCCGACAACAAAGCGCATATCATGATTAGCGTAAATGCCATCCTGATTTCGGTGATGATTTCGGTGATCACGTACCGGAACATGACCGAGACCAACCCCGCCGTGCTGATGCCAGTGGTCATTTTCCTGGTCACCGGCCTGTCGTCGCTCATCTTTGCCGTGTTGGCTGCTCGCCCGAAAGTGACTTCCCTCATCAATGACGCTACCCCGCTTGACGAAGCCAAGCGCAACCTGATGTTCTTCGGCAATTTCGTCTCGCTGAAGCCCGAACGTTACGAGGAACTGTTGGACGAAATGTTCAAGGACAGCGACCTACTCTACGGCAACATGGCCCGTGATCTCTACAACCTCGGCAAGGTGCTCGACCGTAAGTACCGCTTCCTGTCCATTTCCTATAATATATTCATGGTGGGATTTGTGGCGACGGTGCTGCTTTTTATGGTGGTACTTTTCAGTTGACAAAGGTTGGATGAGGGTTAATGAAAGGTTGATTTCAAAGCCATTCCATTAAAATTTCAAAGTCAGGCCATTGAGCCAAGCGTAAGTATTGATCGGTGCGTCAATGGGCAGCGCCTTGTCAGTTTGCAGGGTAAAATCGGTGAAAAAGCTGAGTTTTTTACCCAAAGGGGTGTCGAGCCGCCACTCCGTGGCGAAGCGGTAGTTGTTCCAGTCGGCCAGTTGCGGCTGGAAGTAGGTGGTGCTTACGAGCGTCACGCCCTGCCATGGCCGGAAAGTGAAGGACAGGTAGCTGCTGAGGCGGTGCCAGTTGCGGTCAGCGGTTTCGTCGGTGAAGCGGTTGTGCTCAAACAAGTAGGCTGCACCGAAGTACACCCGATTTCTGCCAGTGGCATCCTTGAAAATCCGGTAGCGAAGACCACTGCCAGCCAGCGCCCGCAGTTGGATGAACAACAGCTTGTTGTATTGCGCCTGCGCAAACACCTCCACGGAAAGCGGGTCGGTGAGCTTGCGGTTGTAACGCAGGTGCGCAAACCCGGCGTTGTTGAACTCCTTGCCGCCTGCCCGTAGAAATCTGCCGTCCATCAGAAAAAGTGCGAGGCTTTTCCCCTGCTTGTACTCCACTTGTGCAGCGGTATTCAGTTGCAGCACTTCTTCCTGCACTTTGATGAGATTGGCGCCGAAGCGAAGATGGCCGTACCAGTGTACCGAGTCGTTCGTGCCAGTAATGCGCTGCTCTTCGATGTTGACAATTTGTGCTGGCAGCAACGCTGGGAAAAGCACCAGCAGTAGGTAGATTGCAATCTGCTTCATTGCTTCGGTTGGGCATGTTAAAAATACAAAACGCCTTGCAAACCAATGGCTTGCAAGGCGTTCCTCACATGAGCTGGAAAACCGGAAATGATTATCCCGCGACTGGAGCAGCAACCCGAATGTACTTGCGCTCCTTGATACGAGCCTTGGCGCCGATGGCATCGCGCAGGTAGTACAACCTTGAACGGCGTACTTTGCCACGCTTCAAGACTTCAATTTCGGCAATGGCAGGTGAAGTAAACGGGAAAATACGCTCTACGCCTACCCCATTGGAAATTTTGCGGACCGTGAAAGTTTTCGTAGCTCCTGTACCTTTTATTTGGATGACGTTGCCCTTGAATACCTGAATCCGCTCTTTGTTACCCTCGATGATACGATAGTTGACGGCAACAGCGTCGCCGGAACGGAACTTTGGGAAGTCTATTTTCTTTGCAAGTTGCTCGTGAACGTAATTGATGGCGTCCATTTTTCTACTATTTATGGTTGTTGAATTTCAAAAGAGGCGCAAAAGTAAGCCTTTTTTTAACTTAAAAAAGGTTTTTTCAAAAAATATGTTGGTGGCAGAAAGTGCCGTCAACGCAGCAGCGTTGCGTACCCCCTGTACTCGAACGGCTCGCCACGTGGGCCTGTAAAGCTGACCACATAAACGTACAGGCCATTTAGTGCGGGCTTGCCTTGGTTGCCTACCTGTCCATTCCAAGGCTCATCTATTCTTTCTGTTTCAAAAATCTTTTGGCCGTATCGGTCCCAAATTGCAAGGCTGTAATTGGTTACGCCACGTGTCACGCCAGTGCCCAAGAAGTAGTCGTTGACAGTGTCCTCGTTGGGCGTGAATGCATTGGGCATGTAAAATGTCACTTCGGGCACCACGTCCACGTACTGCACCAGGGTGTCGAGGCACTTCTCTGGATGCACCACTATTAGCGTCACTTCGTGGAGGCCGGTGTCGGGAAAGGTGTAGGTAAAATCGGGCATTTGCGCTACCAGTTTGCCGTCCACGTACCAGTCCCAGTACTTTGCGTCAGTGCTCTCGTCGAAGAAATTGACCTCTGGGTTGAAGTTGTCGGGGTCGGTGGGGTCAAAGCTGAAATCGGCCACGGGCGGCGAAAGTATGTGCACGAGCTGGCTAAAAGTGGTGTCCGTGTAGCAGCCGATGGGCGATGTGATTTCGAGCCGAACATCGAAAGTTCCCGTGTCGAGGTAGGTGTGCGTGGGGCTGATGTCCGTGTCACTTTCCCCGTCGCCAAAGCTCCACTGGATTTCGTAGTTTGCGTCAATCGGGCTGGATTGGTTGTTGAAAAACACCGTGGCCGGGGCGCAACTGATGGTATCGTTTGGCTTGACGAGGATGATGGCCGGCACTGGCTGGTAAACGACAGAACGTATCGTATCGTCCTTGCAACCATGTTCGTCCTCCACTTCCAATTTCACGAAGGTGGTGCCCGGCGTTTCGTACACATGCACTGGGTTGCGCTGGATGGAGTCGGTTACCGTGGGGTCGAGATTCCATTTCCATTTTACAATTTGGCCGGTCCCAAGAATGGCCGAACGGTCGAGAAAGCTGACTGGCCCAGCCACGCAGGTATCGTACTCGTAATCAAAGTCAGCAACAACCTCTGGGTAAATTTCCACGAAAATATTGGCCGTGTCATTGCACTCAGAGCCAGGGTTGAGCACCAGCCTTCCCTCGTACTGGCCAGTTTCGGGAAAATGGAGCATCACGTCCCAAGTGGTGTAAATCTCCGTGTTCCCATTGATGTTAAACTCCCATTGCACCGAATCTACGAAAGTATTATTGGTGCTTAGGTTTTGAAAAGGGATGTCGAGGTTGTAGCAAGTGTTCAGGTAAAAGTCGGGGCCTATGGAGGTAAGGCCAGGCGTGTTCAGGTTGGCATCCACCAGTTGTTGGCAAACAGCCACGTTGAACTGGAAGTCGCGCCGGATGACGCTGAGCAACTGCCCATTGCGGTATTCTTTTACGCAAACGGCCACCACAAACTGCCCTTGTACGTTTGGTGTGCCTGTGAGCATTCCCGTCAGCGGGTTGATGACCATTTGCGGGCTACCGCCCATGGGGTTCAGTGGGCTGTAGGGCGGGTTCACGAAGCTCGCCTCGGTGTAGGGCGGTGGGCAGGCTGGGTTCGGTGTGATGCCAAAGCAAGATTGATTTCCGCCACCGCCTGGCCCTCCTTGTCCGCCGCCGAGCAGTGGAGAACAGAACTCATACACCAACTGGTCGCCCTCTACATCGGTGGCGCTGTGGTCAAAAACCAGTGGCTCGTTCACGCAGACAACAATGGGGGGAAAAGAATTGAAGGTTGGGCTGTTGTTGCACAATGCCTGCGCTGCGGGGGTCAGCTCCACGGTGAAGGTGGCGCCCACCTGGTCGGGTGTTTCAATGTTGGAAACGGTGGCGTTGCGGCAACAGCGCTGGTAGCTGATGTGGTAGCTGGAGGTAGAAGGCCAATCTGTGAACTGGTAGTCGAAGGTATAAATGCCCTCTTGGACACAAACGTTTGGGGGAATAGTGACGCAGGGGTTGTCAGCGGGGTCAAGGTCCTCGACGACTTGTGGGCTACGGAAAATAGTGGTTTGGAGGGTGTAGGTGCCGTCGGCTTCCTGTTTGTAAATGGAGAACGGGGCGTTGTTGTCAAAATAGGCCCCAGTTGGGTCGGAGCAGTCACGGTACATTTTTAAGGTGAAAGTGTAGTCGCCGCCGCCATTGCATTCATAGGAGAAAACGCCGCCGATGATGTGCTTGGAAAATGCTGGAGCACTGACTATCATCAGAATGGCTAACAGGTATAGGTATTTCATCCTTAAAGGGTTGTTTTTCGCCTAGTTTATTGGCGATTTTTATCAATGATAACGATGTCCAAATATTTGATAAAATTCGCAAGACCGGCCTAACAAGCCCAAAAGTAATCAAAGCCATTATTTAATTAACGTGGCATAACCTCGCAGCTCGTATTTATCGCCACGGGGGCCGGCATAAGTCACCACAACGACATAAACCCCTTGCGGGGAAAGGTCGCCGGTGTTGTTTTTGCGCCCATTCCATGCTTCAAACGGGTCGTTGGTCTCAAAAAGCTGCTCGCCGTAACGGTTCCAAACCCTGAGCATGAAATCCTTGGAGCCTTCCATCACCCCATTGCCCCGGAAGCCATCGTTGGAGCCGTCACCGTTTGGGGTAAATGCGTTGGGAAGGAAATAGCGCACCTCCGGTATCACGTCCAACACTTTTTGGATGGTGTCCGTACAGCCGCTTGGGTGAAAAACGACCAACTGCACCACCTGCAAGCCCGTGTCCGGGAAGGTGTGCGTTGGGTTTTGGTCAATGGAAATGCCCGATGTGCCAAAGGTCCAGCGCCATTTCACGGCATTTGTTGACTCGTCGGTAAATTGCGCCGTAGGCACAAGGTTGCTCAGTTGCGACGGGGTGTACGAAAAATCGGCCACCGGGCTGGGCAGCACGGTGATGAGGTTGTTCCAGGTGGTGTCCGTCTGGCAGCCTAGCGGCGAAATGATTTCAAGTGAAATGGAATAAGTGCCCACATCCTCGTAAACATGCGTCGGGCTGATGTCGCCGCTCGTGCCGCCATCGCCGAAGTCCCAGTTCAGGGTATAGCTTTCGTTGACGGGTTCGGAGAGGTTGTCGAAAAAAATCTCGGCTGGCTGGCAGCCAATGAACTCGCTGGGCGCCACCACCAGCAGTTCTGGAATTGGAAAATAAGGTAGCGTCTTGGTGCGCAGGCCCGTGCAATTGTTGCTGTCCCGTACCAGCAGGTACACCTCAAAATCGCCGGGGATTTGGTAGGTGTGCAGCGGGTCTTGCTCCTGCGAAACTTTATTGTCGCCAAAATCCCATTCCCAAGAAGCGATGCTGCCCGGCCCGGCCCCAGCGAAAGTCTCGTCCGTGAACGCTACTGGGCCTGCCACACAGGTGTCGTACGCAAAGTCAAAATCGGCCGTGATACCCGGGTAAACATTGACCTCGATGTAAGCCGTGTCGTCGCAGGAAGCTGCGCCTGGGTTGAGCAACAAGAGGCCGTAGTACGTGCCAACACTTGGGAAATCAACGGTTGGGTTCCAATCGGTGAAGGTCTGGGTGACGCCGTTGATGTCGAACTCCCATCGGAAGTCGTTGATGTAGGCTTGTTGATAGCTTTGGTTGGTAAAAAGCACGGAGTTTTGGCCGCAGGCATTTACCACATAATATTGTACCTCTTGCAAAGTTACCGTGTCATTCTCCAGCACATCAGCCACGACGGTAGGGTCGCAAATGGCCACATTGAACTGAAAGTCCCTTCGGGTTTCGCTCAACAACAGCCCGTTGCGGTATTCTTTTACGCAAACGCCCACCACAAACTGCCCTGAAGCATTGGGCACCCCGGTTAAGAAACCCGTGCTTGGGTCAATGGTCACCGGAGGGTTGGCGGACAAAGGATTTGTGAACGAGTAAGGCCCGCTAAAGCCCACCGCTGAATAAGGCGGTGGGAGGTCTGGATCTGGGGCCACACCATTCGGGGCAGTGGAGTTGAGCTGGTCGTTGCCGCCACCAACGAACGGGGTGCAAAGCGAGTAAACCAGCACGTCACCATCGGGGTCAGTGGCGGCATGGTTGAAGTCAATGGGTTCGCCGGTGCAAATGGCAATCGGCGGAAAATCGTTGAAGTTTGGGCTGTTATTGCAGACCGCTTGGGCATTGGCGGTCAGTTCCATGTAGTAGGTAGCACCTGTCTCGCCGGGCTGTACTATGTTTGAAATGGTAGAATTGCGGCAGCAACGCTGATAAACCACGTGGTAACTGGAAGTGGACACCGGCAGGTCGAGGTCAAAAATATAGACACCTTCCTCTACGCAAACATTGGGCGGGGCTATGAGACACGGGTTGCTGAGGTTGGGCAAAATATTGGTGATGGTAGGAGTGCCGAGTGATATGACGTCAAAAGGAACGGTCGAGTTGCCCTTGAAAATCGTGACCGTGCCAGCAAACGGGGCGCCGTTCGTAAAATCTGAATCAAATGCCGCCCCACCTCCGTAACAGTCACGGTAAATCTTCATGGTGAAGGTGTACTGGCCGTTTCCATTGCACACGTAATTGATGGTGCCCCCGACAATATGAGCAGCACGGAGTGGAAGCACCCAAGCCACAAAGGCAATTGCAATTAGGAGTGTCTTTTTTGATGTGGTTAATTTTGTCATACTTTTCGGCTTTAAGAGCTGCGTTGAGCGCCAGCGAACGTAAATGAAAGGCCGGGAAAAGCCTTTGTTTGGCTTTGGCACAAGGCCAAGAAACCGCTTTTTCGATTGTCAAAACGAACAGACATCCGCTCGAATTTTTAACCTCCGCCCATTTTGAAACATTTTAGAGCTTTAATGTTTTAAAAACGGCGGTTCAAAGTGCAAGATAGACAAGATTTTTCTGGGAGTTTGTCAGGAATCAGGCGAAATAGTTAGGAATGTATCGCCAAGTAACCAACCTCCAAAAATCTTTACAGCGGTTTGACGTTTGCTAATGAGTTTTGAACGAACCGCTTTATCCAAAACACCTAAACTCATGTTAACTTTTACCAACCAGGACACCTGCATGGTTCAAAATTACTTTTTAGAACCTATTTTAAACACACTTCAAAACGGCGGACTCATCCTCTTTCCGACTGACACTATCTGGGGTATTGGCTGCGACGCCACCAACCCATTGGCGGTGGCCCGGCTCCGGCAACTGCGAGAACTGCCCACCGAACAACCGTTGACACTGCTGGCCCTTTCCATCGAGCAGCTAAAAAACTACGTGGAGTTCGTGCACCCCAGGGTGGAAACACTGCTCATCTTCCACCATCGGCCACTTACCATCGTTTACGAACAGGCCAGGAACCTCGCCCCGCAAGCCGCCGCCACCGATGGCAGCATCGCCTTCCGAGTGCCCAGGGACAACTTTTGCCTTGAGCTGCTCGAAGAATTTGGAAAGCCCATCGTCGCCACCGCCGCCTGCATCGGCACTTCGCCACACCCAAAGCATTTTGGTGAAATAAGCTCCGCCGTTATCGAGGGCATTGACCTTGTGGTCAAGTACCGGCAAATGGACAAAGACATGGCCGAGCCTTCTGTCATTGCTCGCATCGGAGAGGACGAGGAGCTTGTTTTTATTCGTGAATGATTGTTGAATTGTTGAATTGCTATATTGTTGTTGCACGCTTGCCCAAAACAATACTACAATTCAACAATACCGCAACTCAAGAGCCAATGGAAAAAATAACCGAAAGCCCATCCAAGTACCGCTATCTTGAAAAAATGACGGTAGCGGAATTGTTGCAAAACCTCAACAACGAGGACAAGACCGTGCCGTTGGCCGTTGAAAAGGCACTGCCCGTCATTGAAAAGCTCGTCAGTGCCATCGTCGAAAAAGTGCGGAACGGGGGGCGGCTGTTCTACATCGGGGCAGGCACGAGCGGCAGGTTGGCCGTCATTGATGCCTCGGAATGCCCGCCGACCTACGGCGTTTCACCTGATTTGGTCATCGCAGTCATTGCCGGAGGCGATCACGCCATCCGCCACTCGGTAGAGAATGCCGAGGACGACCCCGCCCAAGCTTGGCTGGATTTGCAGGGCTATCATATTGACAGTCAGGACTTTGTGGTTGGCATCGCCGCCTCTGGCACCACACCCTACGTGGTAGGTGGATTGACGGATTGCCGCAGAAACGGCATCGCCACCGGCTGTATCACCTGCAACCCCGGCACCCCGCTCGCCGCTGCCGCCGATTTCCCGGTGGAAGTCATCGTGGGGCCAGAGTTCGTCACCGGCAGCACCCGCATGAAGTCAGGCACTGCCCAAAAGCTGGTGCTGAACATGGTCTCCACCAGCCTAATGATCCAGCTTGGCAGGGTCAAGGACAACCGCATGGTGGACATGAAGCTCACCAACGTCAAGCTGCTCGACCGGGGCACCAAAATGGTGGCACAGGAGACCGGCCTCGCTTATCGGGAGGCCAACGAGTTGCTCCTCAAGCACGGCAGCGTGAGGGCTGCCGTGGATGCCTTTTTTCATCCAGAAAAAAGCTGAAGCCGGGCAGGTTAGAACTGAACCCCGTTTTTTCTAAACCAAAACCGCCATTTTACATTTTTCAAGAATAAACTGCGTAATTTGGCAAACCATTACGTCCAACACCTGCATTGAAATAGGCCCGCATGTCAAACGACACACCATCTGGCTATGAAAAAAAATACCTCCCTTTCCATGCTCTGGCTGATTTCCCTTTTGGGGTTGCCGCCCTGTGCTGTTGCACAAACCGTTACGGTGTCGCAGCCCGTGGTGCTTCGCGACGAGACTTCCTACGATATATTCAGCGATGACCGGGGCAACGTGCTGCTGTTCAAGAACAAAACATCTGAGTTCCAGGTGCAGGGCTTCGATGCCAACATGAACCTGAGTTGGGAAAAGGACGTGGAGCTTGACAGGAAATCCCCGGTGATTGAGGCCGTGGTGCAGGGCGATGGCGGTGGCTTCAACCTCATTTACCAGTTCCGCCAGAAACTGCTGCCCGTGCTCAAAATCCACCGGTACAGCCCCGCCGCCAACTTGGTGGACTCGGTGACCATCAAACGGTTTGACCAAGCTTTTTTTACCCCGTCTTTTGAGGTGGAGTTTTCGGAGGACAAGAACATTGCCCTCGTCTGGTTCATCCGGGAGCAGACCGAAATCAACGCCCTCGCCTTCGACATGCGTCAGATGAAGCTGCTTTGGGAAAAAACCTTTGCCCCAGAGAACTTGATTCTGCAGCGTGATTTCCTTCAAGCCATCGTGGACAACGATGGCAACATGTACTTCATCCTGAGCAAGGACAACCATTCTGGAAGGCGGCGGGAGCATTTTTTGGAAGTCCTGGACTTCGGCCCTGGCACGGACAGTGTGCTCCGGCGCTACACCGTGCCCATGCAGGACTACCTGACCTACGACGTGAAGTTCAACTATGACAACCTCCATCGGTCGCTCAAGGCGGGCGGCCTCTTTTCCGCCGACAATCCCAGCAAGGCCGAGGGGTTCTACTTTCTCAGCATTGACCAGGCGAGGACAGACAGCAACCTGCTCAAGTTTTACCCATTCGACAATGATTTCGTGGCCATTTTGAACGAAAAAGATAAGGTAAAAAACAAGGGCATACCAGAGGCTACCGTCCAGAAAATCGTCATGCGCACCGACGGTGGTTTCATCCTTGTCGGGGAACTCAACAAGGAGTTCCAGCGCGGCTCGACCAACGCCAGTGTGTACAGCCGAACAGGGTTCCGCCCTGTGATTGATTACTACTACGACGATGTTTTTCTTATCTCCATGCACCCAGACGGCAACGTACACTGGAAAAACATACTCCACAAAAAGCAATACTCCCAAGACGACAGCGCCATGTACTCTTCGTTTTTTTTGGCAAAAACCCCCACTGCGCTACGCTTCGTTTACAACGACGAGATCAAGCACGAGAACACCGTGAGCGAGTACGTGGTGCGGGGCAATGGCGACTTTGACCGCAACGCCGTGATGAGCACCGAGCGGAAGGAACTTCAACTCCGGTTCCGGGACGCCGTGCAGGTGTCCGCCTACGACTTCGTGGTGCCGAGTGAGCGGCGCAACCGGCTAAAGCTGGTTCGTATCAGTTTTAAGGGGGAGAAGTAGGAGACTGCCCCACCGAGACTCTCCAAGGTTTTATCCCAATGGGCATCAGGGTGAAAAGCCTGTACCGCTGCCACCGAATCTCACACTGCCTACATCGGCGAAGCGCTCCGCACCTTGCCCTCGATCGCCACTTGGTACGGCACTGCTGCCCGACCTTTCGGCAGCGGCACAGCGATACGATTGCTTTGAGAAATCGTATTCCTTTTGACCAGATAGCGTTACTACCATGCAATAGCCGTTCATTACCTAACCTTCGTTTACAAAAATTAATGTTTCCGATGTCAAAGGTCATTGGTGGTCTTGTTGCGATTTGAGAACCTTGACCAAATTTGTGAGCCATGAAAAAAACGCAAGCAGCCCTTCGCAATACCTTCCCATGTCAGCCAACTGATATGGAGCCACTTATCGAGCAAGTGCTCAAAGTGCGGAACGATGTAGTGCAAAAAGAAAAGGCATACAAAAACTTGGACAAGGTACACCTGGACAACCAAAAAAGCGCCCGCAACCTGCTCCAATACATGGCGTTCCGGCTGCACGACATCCGTGATTTGCAATTGTTGTTGACGGAATGGGGACTGTCATCCCTCGGCAGGGCAGAGCGCAAGGTACAGGCCACGCTGGATACCGTGCTCCAAGCCATGCACCTGATTGTGGGTAAAAGCTGGCAGCCAAATGAAAAGCCGCCCGTGTGTTACCGGGATGCCCGACAGACGTTGGAAGACAACACCGACAAGCTGCTGGGTGGGCATCCCGCTGGTAGGCGGGTCAGGATCATGGTTACCATGCCGGGCGATGGGGGGAGCAACTACCATTTGGTGAAAAACCTGCTGCTGAACGGTATGAACTGCGCCCGCATCAACTGCGCACACGACGACAAAACGACCTGGAAAAAAATCGTTGAAAACATTAGGCGGGCAGGAGAAGCTACGGGCAGGGAATGCAGGATACTGATGGACCTCGGCGGCCCAAAACTTCGCACAGGCGACATCAGGCCCGGCCCCAAAATCGTCAAGATACGCCCAAAACGTTCCGAAACCGGCATCGTGGAACAGCCTGCGCACATTTGGCTGCACCCGGAGGGGAAAACACCGAATCCACCAAACAACACCATCGCCTGCCTCCCCGTGCCGCCCGATTGGCTGAAAAAATGCAAGGTCGGTGACACCATCCGCCTGACCGATGCGAGGGGCGCTTCCAGAAAGCTGACCATGGCAGAGGTGACGGAATCGGGTTATCTGGCCACTGCCAACAAGACCATCTACTTCGTTCCCGGACTTGAATTGGCGCTGAAAAGAAAGGGCGAAAAACTCAGGAAAGGCACCGCCAAAATCAGCGACAGCTTGCCCAGTAGGCTCGGCGGGATTCCCCTGAAAATTGGTGACTTGCTCGTTTTGACCAAGCAACAAACGCCCGGCGAAAAGGCTCTTTTCCATGCAGATGGAACCCTGACGCAACCAGCAACCATTGGCATTTCCATACCCGAAGTGCTCAACGATCTGCGGGACGGCGAGCCTATTTGGTTTGACGACGGCAAAATCGGCGGCATCATCGAGCGAGTGGAGCGGGAACAAGTGAAAGTACGCATCAACCATACCCGCCCAGCGGGCGACACGCTCCGGGCCGAGAAGGGCATCAACCTGCCCGAATCCAACCTGCACGTGGCAGCGCTGTCGCCTGATGACCTCGAAGACCTGCATTTCGTGGTGCAGCACGCCGATATGGTCGGCCTCTCCTTCGCCAACTACCCCAAAGACGTGGAAAACCTAGTGCACAGCATGAAGGCGCTCCACAAAGGCCGAGTGCCAGCCGTGGTGTTGAAAATCGAAACCCGCCTGGGCTTTGAGAACCTGCCCGCTTTGCTGTTGGCGGCCATGCAGTCGCCCTCCTGCGGGGTGATGATTGCCCGTGGCGACCTTGCCATTGAGTGCGGCTTTGGCCGACTGGCCGAGGTGCAGGAGCAAATTTTATGGATTTGCGAAGCGGCACACGTGCCCGTCATCTGGGCCACGCAGGTGCTCGAAGGGATGGCCAAATCGGGCTTGCCCACCCGTGCAGAAGTCACCGACGCCGCCATGGGCCAACGTGCCGAGTGCATCATGCTCAACAAAGGCGAACACATCGTGGAGGCCACGAACGCGCTCGCCGAAATCCTGCACCGAATGCAGGACCACCAGACGAAAAAACGCTCCCTGCTCAGGAAGTTGAGCATTGCGGAGCGGTTCTTTCAGAAATGAGTGCCCAGCAGCTAGCTGCAACAAGTCCCGTTCTCAATTTTCACAAAACCAGTAGCTTCGCAACTCATTTTAAAAATCGCCAACCATCATGCGACAAGCCTTAGAAACCGAACAAAAAGCCCTCGAAATCAACCTCGACGATAGCATCTACGGCACGCTCGCCGAGATTGGGGCAGGGCAGGAGGTCGCCCGCAACTTTTTCAAAGTGGGTGCCGCTGCCGGCACCATCGCCAAGACGATGAGCGCCTACGACAAGGTCGTGTCCGACGAAATCTATGGGCCGGAGACCAACGGCCGCTACGTTTGCGAGAGCCGACTTTACAAGATGCTCGACCACGAGTGGGAACTCATCGAGGGTCGCTTGCGCTCGGTGCGGCCGGAGACCAATTTCTTCGTCTTCGCCAACACGGTGGCCACCATGAACTACCAGCGCACCATCAAGGGCGACGGCTGGCTCGGTATCCGGTTCCAGACCAGCCCGGCCAGCGAACCCAACGACCTCGTGCTGCATATCCGACTGCTCGACAACGACACGCAGCTCCAGCAGCAGGCCGTCGGCAAGCTCGGAGTGAACATGGTCTATGCCTGCTTCCGGTTCCAAAACGACCCGGAAACCCTGCTCCTCTCGCTCATGGACGGCCTGCGCCGCCGGGTCTCCATTGACATGGTGCGGCTCAATGGGCCAGATTTTGCCAGTCTCGACAACCGCCTCCTCAGCCTCTGGCTCGTGAAGCACGGCATGAGCGAGGTGGCCATGTTCGGGCCGGACAAGCGCAACGTACACCCCTCCGAGTTCCTCTACAAAAAGCACGTGCTGGTAGTGCGGGCCAGCTTCCGGCCCCTCACGCTGCTGGAGGAGGACATGATAGAAAAAGGCTTTGAACAGTTCTGGAGCGAACCGGAAGTGGACGGCGACCAATCGTTCACGCTCACCGAAATCACCCTCGGCAACCTCACGGAGGCAGGCCCGCTGGACGAAAAGGACTTCCTCGACCGCACGGAACTGCTCTGCGCCCTGGGGCAGACGGTCATCATCTCCGGTTGCGAGGAGTACCAGCAGCTCATCGCCTACTTCTCCGACTACCGGGTATCGCACCTCGGCCTCGTGCTGCGGGCGCACCGCCTCAGCGAGTTCCTTTCTGAAAAATACCGCCAAAATGCGGAGGGCAGCCTGTTGGCCGCCTTCGGCGAGGTGTTCGCAAGAGGGGTGAAGCTCTACGTTTACCCTTCCGTGCTAGCGGACAACACCACCCTGATGACCACCCAAAACCTGCCCCTGCCGGAAGGCTCGAAGTACCTCTACCAGCACCTGCTCGACCACCGCCAAATCGTGGACATCGAAGCGTTCAACCACGCCGTGATGAACATCTTCGCCTCTGACGTGCTGGCGGAAATACGCAGCGGCAAGCCGGGCTGGGAGGAAATGGTGCCGCTGAAGGTGGCGGAATTGGTGAAGGAGAAGGGATTGTTTGGAAATTGAAAATGGAGGCTCATGACATTTCAGCGTGAAAAATAGGGGGTTTGGGGGCGCTCATTTTCAGCGCAGCCCAAAAACTCTCTCCCCCGACGAGCCGCCGGAGGCGGCGAGGAGGGGCCATTGTGCGTAAGTTCCTTGGTGAAGAAAGATTGCTTTTCACGCTGAAACGTCATGAGCCAAAATGGAGAATGGAGAAATCGAAGATTCACGCAAGTAATTGAAAATTGAAACCGCTATATTTGTAATAAAATCACCGTCATGCTAATCGAAATACCGGACAACGTCATACACCAGGCCAAGGTTACCGAGGCTGCCGTTCGGCTTCAAATCGCCATTACGTTGTTCCAGGAGGAAATCTTCACCTTGGGGCAGGCAGCCGATTTTCTTGGAGTACCGCAGCTGATGTTCCAAAAGGAACTCGCCAAGCGTAAGATTTCAGTTCATTACGACGTGGAGGATTTCAGGGAAGACCTGAAAACACTTCGTTCCCTCGCATGATTATCGGTAGCGACACCTCCCTGATTTCCAATTTGTTTGTCATTGGCAGAGGTGCTGGAAATTGTTGGGGAAAATCCGTGACATTCTACATTTTTTCACCCGCTGCTTGCAGGTTCTTTTTTCCTTATCTACCTTGCCATCGCTTTCATAAAGTATTGCATACCTACACACAACAGCCTGAAAGAGAAGGGCTGTTTTTCTGAACTTACTACGGAGAGAACCACAAAGAACTGCGGCTTGCATGGTATGCTTGGCATCAAGGTTTGAGATGTTGGGTTTGCTGGAGAGCTGCGGTGGCAGGTTTGAAAACTTTCAGAAGTGAAACTAAAAACTTAAAAAAACATGGATTTTAAAGACCAAATCCGTCAAGCAGGCGAACGAGTAGCAAAACTTAAAGACCAAATTTTGACTGAAGAGGCAACTAAAAATGCTTTCATTATGCCCTTCATTCAAATAATGGGTTATGATGTTTTCAATCCAACAGAGGTCATTCCTGAATTTATTTCCGATATTGGCACAAAAAAAGGGGAAAAAATTGACTACGCTATCCATATTGATAAGCAACCAATGATATTGATTGAATGCAAGGGGTGCAGCAGCGTTTTGTCCCTCTTTTATGATGCAGCGACAAAGTTGTTCA
>CAZDSU010000053.1:0-47561 GCA_964508135.1 uncultured Saprospiraceae bacterium | reverse complement strand
GATTTTGCGAGTGAACCCCAACTCCCGCCCTGTCAAGTAATTTTGGGCATCACCACAGCCTGCACCCTAAACTCTTCACCGACGAGGATGAAGTCCTTTCCAAATTCAAGGATAAAATCTTTGAGGTTCTTCAAAATGCTCTTGCGCAAGTCTTTCTCCGAGTGGCCACCCGGCAGTTTGAGAAAATCCAGCAGGTAGGTGTCCCGAAAGCCAAAATCGTTCAAATCCTTGCCCGGCATGATTTCCGGGTAGTTGCCTTTTTGCGAAAGCGCCACTCGCTCAAACAGGCCACTGGAAAGTTGCCGTTCCAATTCCCGTTTACTGTAATGCTCACGGCTAGCGAGGCGCAGGTAAAACTCCTTCTCCTCATCCGATTTCGTACCCGACAAAATGAGGAGGTTGTTAGTCCAGCTAATTTCTGTCACCAGTGGTGACAGTATTTCACTGCCACTGTATGTTTCGTAAAACTGCTTCATCCGCCAGAGGTTTCTGGCCGAAAAGCCCGCCTCGGAAGGTGCTTGAAGTTGGATGTAATTTGCCAACTGTTCTACCACACTTTTCCCCCAACCACCAGAGGCAACTTTGGCTGAAATAAACTTACCTATCTCCCAATAAAGCTCAATCACCGTGCGGTTTGCCTCATGGAAAACCTTCTGCCGGACAGCTTTGATAAGCGAGGTTATTTCTTCGAATTGGTGGTGCAGTTCCATGATGTGGTTTGGCTATGACGAGGCAACAAAGATAGCAATTGGGCTGTACACCGCCCTATATCGAATAGTGGGGCGGGGATTCGCCTGTTTTCACAAAAGAATGGAAAAATACGGGTGGGCAAAACATTGACAAAAAAATTAATTTTTGGGTAACGCCTGCTTAACGATGGGATGCCCTGCCAACCTGATGATTTTCGTCCCCCCCTACGCTGACAATTATCATTTGTCGCCCCTGCAACAAGCCCAAACTTTGCCGAAAATATTTAATCATGACCAATACAGCCACCTTTCACGAAACTACATCCATCAAATCAAAAACCACCGAAAAATATGTCTGGGCCTTCGCCGAAGGCGACGGCAAAAACAAGCAACTCCTCGGCGGCAAGGGTGCCAACCTTTGCGAGATGACCCAAATCGGGCTGAACGTGCCGCCGGGCTTCGTCATCAGCACCGAGGCGTGCCTCGCCTACCTCGCAAACCCAAACAAGGAGCTGCCAGCGGGGCTGATGGAGCAGGCCGTTGAGCACATCAAGCGGCTCGAAGTGGCCACCGGCAAGGGATTCGGCGACCCGTCGAACCCCTTGCTCGTTTCGGTGCGCTCCGGCTCGGCCATGTCCATGCCGGGCATGATGGACACCATCCTCAACCTCGGCCTCAACACCCAGACCCTCCCCGGCCTCATCGCCCAGACGGGCAACGAGCGCTTCGGCTACGACGCCTACCGCCGCTTCATCCAGCTTTTTGGAAAGGTGGCGCTCGGCGTTCCCGACGAGAAATTTGACGAACATTTCGAAGAAATCAAGCACCGGGCAGGCGTCAAAGTGGACGTCGGCCTCAGCGCAACTGACCTTAAGGACATCAGCGACCGCTTCCGCAAAGTGGTGCAGGAGCACACCGGAAAGCCGTTCCCAGAGGACGTTTACGAACAACTGAAAATATCCATCCAAGCCGTGTTCAACTCCTGGATGGGCAAGCGGGCGGTGGACTATCGTCGGGAGTTCAACATCACACCGGACAAGGCCAACGGAACCGCCGTCAACATCGTCACGATGGTGTTCGGCAACATGGGGACGGACAGCGCCACGGGCGTCGGCTTCACACGTGACCCCGGCACCGGCGAGAACGTGATGTTCGGCGAGTACCTCGTCAACGCACAGGGCGAGGACGTGGTGGCGGGCATCCGCACCCCTAAGCCGGTTGCAGAACTGGCCGAGGAGATGCCGGAGATGTACCGCCAACTCGAAGACCTGCGCAACAAACTGGAATCGCACTACCGGGAGGTGCAGGATTTTGAGTACACCATCGAAAAACAGGTGTTGTACTGCCTGCAAACCCGCAACGGCAAGATGAACGCCGTCGCCCTCGTGCGCACCTCAGTCGAAATGGCAAACGCTGGCCTCATCAGCAAGGAGGAGGCGCTGCTGCGCATCCAGCCGGAGCTGTTGGAGCAGTTGCTGTTCCGCCGCCTCGACCCAAAGCACAAAGCGGTTGCACTGGCGCAAGGGCTGCCCGCATCGCCGGGCGCTGCCTCCGGCCATTGCGTCTTCGACGCCGACCGGGCCGAATCGTTGGGCCGTGCCGGCCAAAAAGTGATACTCGTCCGGGAGGAAACCAAACCGGAGGACATCCACGGGTTCTTTGCTTCGCAAGGCATCCTGACGAGCCGGGGCGGCAAAACCTCGCACGCCGCCGTCGTTGCACGAGGCATGGGCAAGCCCTGCGTGGCAGGTGCCGAGGGCATCTCGGTGGACGTGAAACTGCGCCGGGCCATCATCGGTGAAAAAACGCTGCTCGAAGGCGACTACATCACCATTGACGGGGGCACGGGCATGGTCTATCAGGGCGAGGTGCCAACGGTGGAACCCGTTTTTTCCAAAGAACTACAAACCCTGCTCGGCTGGGCCGACGAGGTGGCAAGGCTGAAAGTGTTTGCCAACGCCGACACCCCCGGTGCTGCGACCAAGGCGGTCGAATACGGTGCCATGGGCATCGGCCTCTGCCGCACGGAGCGGATGTTCAATGCTGTGGAGCGCTTGCCGATCGTCATTGACATGATTTTGGCCAATACCCACGAGGAGCGGGAGGCAGCGCTCAACCGGCTGCTGCCCATCCAGCGCAAGGACTTCGTCGAAATCTTCAAGGCCATGTCGCCGCGGCCAGTAACGGTGCGGCTGCTCGACCCACCCATCCACGAGTTCCTGCCATCCGAGGAGGAACTGGTGGGCGAACTGGCGCACCTGCACCATTTGAAAACCACTATTGACGGTGTCAACAACCTCTACGGAAGCTTGCGCCTGCTCGAAGCGAGCGAGGAACTGAAGCACGACTACCCCTCGCCGTTCAACCAAAACGGCGCCGACCTCGTGACGAAGGCCGTACTGAAAAAAGAGCGGATGCTGCGCAAAATCAAGGAACTGCACGAGGTGAACCCGATGCTCGGCCATCGTGGCGTGCGCCTTGGCCTGACCTACCCGGAGATTTACAAAATGCAAATTCAGGCCATCCTCGAAGCGGCAGCAGAATGCCAAGCCGCTGGCGTGGAGGTTTATCCTGAAATCATGGTGCCGCAGGTCTGCACCGCACGGGAGCTGGAACACGTGAAGGTTTTCGTAGATGAAATTCGGGGCAAAATAGAGGCGAAACTGAAAGCGCCGCTCCACTTCAAGTTCGGCTCCATGATTGAAGTCGTGCGAGCTTGCATGAGGGCCGACGAACTGGCCAAGGTCGCCGAGTTTTTCTCCTTCGGAACCAATGACTTGACGCAAGCCACCTACTCGTTCAGCCGGGAGGATGCCGAGAACAAGTTCCTGCCGCTGTACCAGCAGTTGGACGTGGTACACGACAACCCGTTCGAAGTGCTCGACCGGAAGGGCGTGGGCAGGCTCATGGAAATCACCGTGGAATGGGGCAGGCGGGAGCGCCCGAACCTAAAAATCGGCATCTGCGGCGAGCATGGCGGACACCCCGCCTCCATTGCATTCTGTCATAAAATCGGGTTGGACTACGTCTCCTGTTCTGGCCCACGGGTGCCGATTGCGAGGTTGGCAGCGGCCCATGCGAAGTTGGGCGAGAAGAAGTACACGGCTGATTGAAGATGAAATGGCTTGGCAAAAAACGATTTGACCATTGTTTAACGTGACGGTAAAATCCCGTTCATGTTGCCCAGCGATGTTTGCGCCAAGTTTCATACTTACCTTTTTTAGTGAGAGTAAATAATCGTTTCTGTGCAGCCACATTCCGAGTTTGGAGTGTGGCTGTTCCTTTTTAAGCTGCATTTACACAAACTTCACCTAGACTTAAATCCACCCTAACCGTCGCCAACTTTTCCCGTCCAACCTTTGCGCCGTTGATCGAAAGGCCAACAAAAAAGCCGGAACAGCCCCAAGCTGCCCCGGCTAAAATTCATTTGTTTAATTAAAACTCACAAATTTATGAAACGAACAGCACTTGTGCTAAGCCAAAAGGCTTGGAGGGTGGCGGCCATTATGCTATTGGTCATTGGAGCGTGCTCCAGCGGCCTTTTTGCGCAAAAAACCGTCAAGGGCATCGTGAAGGATGCAAAGACCAATGAACCAGTGGCAGGTGCCACGGTCATGGTGAAAGGTACTTCCGTCGGCACGATTTCGGAGGGCGACGGCAGCTTCGAAATCAGGGTGACCGACCCCAACGCCCCGTTGGTGGTTTCTTACATCGGCTACGATGGGCAGGAGGTGGTCATTGCGGAGCAAAACTTCGTGAACATCCTGCTGACCGAAAACGCACAGCAGCTCAACGAGGTCGTCGTCACCGCACTCGGCATCACAAAGGAAAAAGCCCGTGTGGGCTACTCGGTGCAGGACGTGAAGGGCGCTGACCTCATCAAAGCACGGGAGCCAAACCCCATCAACTCGCTCACCGGAAGGGTGGCAGGTCTGACGGTCGGTGCTTCGGCGGAACTGCTCGGCGGCCCATCGGTGCTGCTGCGCGGCGACAAGCCGCTTTACGTGGTGGACGGTGTGCCTATCCAGTCCGATACTTGGAACATCAACCCAGACGACATTGAGACCATTACGGTACTGAAAGGCCCGAACGCTTCGGCGCTTTATGGCAGCCGCGGCCAGTACGGTGCCATTCAGATTTCAACGAAAAGGGGCACGAAGGACAAACGGGGCTTCACCGTTGAACTCAACAACTCCACCATGATGGAGGCGGGCTTCCTGACCATCCCGAAAGTGCAGAGCGAATACGGCCCCGGCGACCACGGGCGTTATGCTTTCGCCGATGGCAAGGGCGGTGGCTTGTACGATTCCGACTATGATATTTGGGGGCCAAAATTCGAGGGGCAGCTTATCCCGCAGTATGACGGCGAGGTGACGCCCGGCCAAGAGTACACAACGGAATACCCCAACGGCGCTACGTTCACGGGCAATATCAAGCCGACGCCCTGGACGGCCCGCGGCAAGAACAACCTTGAAAAGTTCCTGCGCCCCGGCATCCTGCAAACGACCAACCTCGCCCTGAGCGCTGGCAACGAGGACTACGATATCCGCATCTCCGGCACCTACACCCACCAGCAGGGCATCGTGCCGAACACGCAGTTGAACTCCGGCAACCTCAACACCGCCGTGGGCTACAATTTCAACAAAAAACTGCGCTTCGAGAGCGGCATCAACTACAACCGCCAGTTCACCGACAACATCCCCGACGTGGCTTACGGCCCAAACTCCATGATTTACAACGTCATCATCTGGGGCGGTGCGGACTGGAGCATGGACGACATGAAGGACTACTGGCAGCCCGGCAAGGAGGGTCTCCAGCAGATTTACGCCGACTACACCCGCTACAACAACCCGTGGTTCAGTGCCAACGAATGGCTGCGCGGCCACCAAAAAACGGACGTGTACGGCCATGCCTCGTTGACCTACAGCTTCAACGATGCCCTCAAGCTGATGGGCCGCACGCAGGTGTCGAGCTACGATATTTTCAGGAGCGAAAAATTCCCGTACTCCGCCACGGTGTACGGCCGGGAGCAGGCCAAGGGCGACTACCGCGAAGACCGCCGCAACCTGTTCGAGAACAACACGGACGTGATGCTGACTTTTGACAAAAGCGTAACGCCAGCCCTCGACGTGACGGCCTCCATCGGCGGCAATATCCGCTCGTTCCAGTACAATTCCAATTTTGCCACCACCGACTACCTCAACGTGCCGGGCTGGTACAACCTGAACAACTCGCTGTTCACCCGCCAGGTGTTCAACTACAACTCCGACATGCGGGTGTTGAGTGCTTACAGCTTCGTGGACATCACCTACAACCGCTACCTCACGCTCTCTCTAACTGGCCGCACGGACAAGCACTCCACGCTGCCATCGAGCAACAACAGCTATTTCTACCCATCTGCCAGCTTGAGCCTTCAGGTTTCGGAGATGGTGCAGTTGCCCGACTTCTTCACCTTTTTGAAACTACGTGGCAGCTTCGCAAAAGTCGGTTCCGGCCTCACCCGCTCGACCATCCCAGCGGCGTACCTCGTGGCTGGCCGTGACGTGATTGATTACGGCAACGACTACTACACGCCCTACGACGGCCCGAATTACATCAACTCCAGCGGCTACAATATCAGCTTCCCGTACAACAACCAGCCGAGCGCCTACTCGCCGACGACCATCGTAAACCCGAACCTGGAGCCTTCGTTTTCGACGGCTTTTGAAACGGGCATTGACATGAAATTCCTCAACAACCGCGTGGCACTTGACTTGACCTACTTCAATGCTACCGATGGCCCGAACGTGTTCAACCTGCCGCTCTCCGAAGCTACAGGTTACGGCGCAGCCGTGGAAAACGGCATCAAGACCCGCAAAAAAGGTTACGAAGTTGTCTTGGGGATTCGTCCTGTGAAAACGCCCGACTTCAACTGGCAGGTGGACTTCAACTGGAGCACTTGGCGGGAGACGCTGGATGAGATTTATCCTGGTGTGGAGAAGCTCGGCCAGTTCCTCGAAGTGGGCGACCGCATTGACGCCTACTACGCTGGCGAGTTCGTGAAATCGGCGGACGGCCAGAACATCATTGACGGCAGTGGCCGCCCGTTCCGCAACCCGATTCCGCAGTTCCTTGGCTATACCAACCCAGACTGGACTTGGGGCGTGCGCAACACTTTGAGCTACAAGAACTTCGGCTTTGGCTTCCAGTTCGACGGCGCGGTGGGCGGCAACATCGTCAACTACATCCAGCGCCAGACATTCCGTGGCGGTCGTCACGAAGAAACCGCGCTGAACAACATCACCGACGCCAATGGCCTTGGCATGGCCGATGCCCGCTACCAAGACTACCTCGGCAACAAGTCGTGGGTAGCCGAGGGCGTGGTCATCGCCAACGGTGTTTCACCGGAGTACGACGTGGACGGCAACATCACCAACTACGCCGAAATGGAGTTCGCCAAGAACACCACGACCACCTACCTCCAGGACTACATCAGCCGCTACTATTCCAACGAGGAGGCCAACCTGATGAGCCGCACTTTTGCGAAGCTGCGGGAGGTGACCATCACGTACAATTTCCCAAAGGAAAAATTCAAGGGCAATTTCATCCAAGGCGCCAGCGTGAGCCTCGTGGGCAGGAACCTGCTCTATTTCGCCGAAGAGAAAAACGTGGACGTGGAGCAGTTCACCGGCACGACCAGCCCGAACTCAGTGCAGGGCTACTCCGGGCTTCAGTCGCCGACGCTGCGGCGGTTTGGGGTGAACCTGAACTTTACATTCTAAATCATGACCCCTGACCCACCCCTGACCCCCTAAAGGGGAACCTAACTTGGGAAGTTCGTCGGTTGGCATTCATGTTTGGAGTTCCGACGACTGAATGGATTAGGTTCCCCTTTAGGGGGTCAGGGGTGGGTCAGGGGCAAAATCAACAATCAATGAAATCTTTTAAAAATATAACCATTCTCGCCCTCTTCCTTTTTGGAATGAGCGCCTGCGAAAAGTCCTTCGAGGACCTCCAAGTCAACCCCAACCAGCCTGCGTCTGCACCGCCGTCGCTGATATTTCAGGGAGTGCTGAACGACATGGCCGAAAGCTGCTGGAACGACAATATCGTGATGCGGTACAGCCAGTTCCACCTCTGCAACTACAACTACTACGGCAACAACGAGTACAACTGGACGACCTCTGGCTTCGATTTTTACACCCTCAACAACGTGAAGTTGATGGAGGCAGCGGCGGAGAAACTGGCGGGCAGCACTTCCAATCCATACTCGGCGCTGGGCAAGTTTTTCAAGGCATATTTCTCCGTCCGCATGTCGTTGAAATTTGGGGACGTGCCGATGACCGATGCACTGCGGGGCTTGGAAAACACGACGCCGAGCTACGATTCCCAGAAGGAGGTGTTCATGCAGTCGCTCACCCTGTTGGAAGAAGCCAACGACCTGATGGCCGCTGCCATCGGCAAAAACGACAACTCGCTGCAAGGCGATATCTACCTCGGCAACGACCTCGTGAAATGGCAAAAAGTCATCAACACCTACAAACTGCGGGTGCTCATCCACCTGAGCAAACATGCCGACGACAGCGACCTGAACGTGAAGGGTAAATTTGCTGAAGTGCTGAACAACCCTGCGAAGTACCCCGTGATGGAGAGCCTCGACGACAACATGGCGTACACCTACAACAGTTCGACGAACAACTACCCGACCAACCCGGGCAACAGCGGCTTCGATGCGGGCCGCTACAACCACAGCGACACCTACCTCGGCACTTTGGTTGATTTGAAAGACCCCCGCACCTTCGTCGTGGCCGACCCTGCACCTGCAAAATTGGCACTGGGTTTTACCGAAAATGACTTTGAAGCCTACGTGGGCGCCCCCGCTGGCGAGGGCCTCGACGACATGACCTTCAAGATGGGCAACGGCGATTACAGCGCCATTGACCAGGAGCGCTATTACAGCACGTTCAGTGGGCCAGAGCCATGCATCCAAATCGGCTACGCCGAGCTTTGCTTCAACATCGCCGAGGCCATCAACCGTGGCTGGGTGACTGGCGATGCGGGCGAATGGTACGACCGGGGCATCACCGCCAGCATGAACTTCTACGGCATCACCGATGTGGCCGCTTATTTGGCGCAGCCAGAAGTGGCCTACGCTGGCGATAATGCCGATGGCTTGGAACAAATCCTGTTGCAGAAGTACCTCGCTTTCTTCCAGAACAGCGGCTGGGAAGCATTTTACAACCAGCGCAGAACAGGCGTTCCAGCGTTCCATATCGGCTCCGGCACTGGCAACGGCGACCGCATTCCGAAGCGCTTCCAGTACCCTGCCTCGGAGCGCACGACCAATGCGACGAACTACGACGCAGCCGTGTCGAGCCAGTACGGCGACGACGACATCAATGCGGAGATGTGGTTGGTGAAGTAAAATTGGAGTTGAATAAAAACAGCCCGTCCGATGTGCATCCATCGGACGGGCTGTTCAGTTATAGAGAAAAATTGCAATTCAGCGAGCAGGAAGTGCTGCTGTTACAGAGGTCTTGCCTTGCCTGGTTTTTGGCTTAATGGTTCTACTTTTTATTGCCGTTAGGTGAAAATTGTACCGCTTCATTAGCCTTGTCAATTCAAGGGAATATCGCCGACGCAAATATTGGTACTGTTTCAGCATTGCATCATCAGGTGAATACTCTTTGTGGAAGGCTATCATCTTGTCCAGCCTTTCAATTTGCTCCAAAATGTCGGCAACCCGAATATTCGGGCTGGCAGCTTCTTCGTTTGCCATTGCTCAAAAATTTAGCTCAATAAAACCCTTCGGGTAACGCTTTTGGGTTCTGTTAAACTTGGTTTTGCTAAAAGTTTCTCTCCATTCGGCAGTATCATGAACCGTCACAAAATGAAGTTCATGCTTTCCAGGGTAAGTTCTGATGGCATAGGCATCCACGCCATAATGCTTAATCGCTCCTCCCATAATGAACTTTGCTTCAATCTCTTTTCTGCGTTTTTCGTAAACCTCAAACGGAATAAAAGTTACGATGTCAATATCCCTTGGATGCAGCTTTTTGGTCACGAAACTTCCGTTTACCCATTGTCTAAAGTTTGGGAGTATTTCTTTTTGAAAGTCAGCATTGTAGCGCTGGTAGTTTTCAAAAATGGCATCTCGTGTTGTTGATTCCGAAACCCTTGAAACAAATGTATTTTCAAACAATTCTAATTCGGCAGAAATAGCTCCGTAAGGAAAAAGGAATCCATTTTCATCGAACTCAAGCGTCATAGCAGAATTGGTTTTTTTGTTTTGCGATTTACAAAACTAACGAACATTCAGCACACCTCCAACTGTGGCCTCCCGTTGCAGTTTCTCGCTTTCACCCCAAAACTTAACCCCTCCTTCATATTCAATTTATAAGCCCAGAAGACCTTGCGCAGCGAAACAATCAACCACTGAATGATTCGTCAGCCATTGCAACGCAAACCGCAAACCGCCCCGATGCTCATGCTGCTTCGGCGGTCTGCCCAAAGCATCCCAACCGTCATGCCGCTCAGAAAAAGCCCAGAACAGGCAACCCAAGAAATCTTCGACATCCTGCTGCGCCGGGGACAAGAGGCTTACATCGGCGAGCGGGTGACCCAGATAGAACACGCCTGCCAGACGGCCCAACTTGCAGCCGCAGAGGGCTACGATGAAGAGGTCATTTTAGCCGCTTTCCTGCATGATTTCGGTCACCTCTGTGCCCTGCCAAATGAAGATGAAATGCCCGGCTTGGGCATCTTGCGACACGAACAAGTAGGGGCAAACTGCCTGAGCAAGCTGGGTTTTTCGGAAAAAATATGCCGCCTCGTGGAGGGCCACGTGCAGGCAAAACGATACCTGACCTTCAAGAACAGCCAATATTTTGAAAAGCTTTCCGACGCCAGCCGCCAGACCCTAACCTGGCAGGGCGGCAAGATGGACGCCGAGGAGGCTGACGCTTTCGAGTCGCATTTCCTGTTTGAACTGATGATTAGGATGCGTCGCTGGGACGAAGCTGCGAAGGAAGTGAACCAACCACTGCCGGACTTGGAGAACTACCGGGCGATGTGCCTTCGGCATTTGCGGCGGCATTCGGGCATTTACCAACTGTACGCCGCTGCTTGACTTTTCACCATCAAAACAATCGTAAAATGCCACTTCAACTCATCGTATTCGACATGGCCGGCACTACCGTCCACGACAGCGACAACGTTCACCAGTCGCTCATCAACGCCTTTGCCCATTTTGGCTACGCCATTGACAGGGAGGACGCCAACAGCGTCATGGGCATCCCAAAGCCCATCGCCATCCGGGTTTTGCTGACGCAAAAATTCCACCTCGAACCTTCGACAGAAGACATCGAGGCCATCCACCGGGAGTTCGAGGGGGACATGCTATACCACTACCGCACCAGCCCCGACGTGCGCCCGACGCCATTTGCGGAGCGCACCATTCGCACCTTCCGCAAGCTCGGCGCAAAGGTGGCCCTCAACACCGGCTTCAATTCCATCATCACCAACGCCATCATCGAGCGCCTCGACTGGCAGGACATGGTGGACGCCTGGGTCAGTGCCGATGAAGTGGAGCGGGGTCGCCCCTACCCCGACATGATTCAGCGCTTGATGGATGAATTCGAAATCACCAACCCGGCGCACGTGGCCAAGGTCGGCGACACGCCCGCCGACCTGCAAGAAGGCACCAACGCTGGCTGCGGCTGGGTCATCGGCATCACGAGCGGCTCGCATACCCGCGAGGAACTGGAGCCGTACCCGCATACCCACCTCGTGGACGATATTTGGCAGGTGGTCAACATCACCGTGGACGAGTTTGCGCATGCGTAGCGCACTTCAGATGACACTTGCCGCCGAGGTTCAGCAGATAGCTAACACCCCGCCGTCAACCGTCCATCGCCTCCCGACCACCATCCTGGCCGCACTCGCCGCCGCTGCCACCTACACCTGCATGTACGCCTTCCGAAAGCCGTTCACCGCCGCCACTTTCGAGGGGCTGGTGTACGCTGGCGTGAACTACAAGGTATGGCTCGTGGTGGCACAAGTGCTCGGCTACATGGCGAGCAAGTTTTACGGCATCCGCTTCATTTCCGAGTTGAAATCGGCGGGGCGCTTCCGCAGCATCGTTGGGCTTATCGGCTTTGCGTGGCTGTCGCTGCTCGGTTTTGCGCTGGTGCCGCCGCCCTGGAACATCGTCTTCCTCTTCCTCAACGGGCTGCCGCTGGGCCTGATTTGGGGCATCGTCTTCAGTTACCTCGAAGGCAGGCGAACGACCGAAGTGCTTGGCGTGGCGCTGGCCTCCACCTTCATTTTCGCTTCCGGTTTTGTGAAAAGCACGGGCAGTTGGGTGATGGTGGAGGGTGGGCAGAACCATTTTTGGATGCCTTTCGTCACCGGAGCGCTGTTCGTCACACCGCTGGTGGGCGTTGCTTGGCTACTCGACCGCACTCCCCCACCCGACCACCTCGACCGCGAAGCACGCAGCGAGCGCCGACCCATGACGGGCGAGGAGCGCAAGGCTTTTTTGCAAAAATTCCTGCCCGGCATCGTCGTGCTGGTGGCGGCCTACCTGCTGCTCACGGTGCTGCGCGACCTCCGGGACAACTTCGCTGCCGAAATGTGGGTGGAACTCGGCTACGGCGGCCAATCGGCCATTTTTACACAAACCGAACTGCCCGCCACACTGGTTATCCTCGGCTCCATGAGCTTGTTGATTTTTGTAAAAAACAACCACAAAGCCTTGTTCGTCAATCACTTATCTATCTTACTGGGCATGGTGCTGGTATTCGTTAGCACCGTGCTTTTTTCACAAAAGCAGGTCAGCGCCCCACTGTGGGCCATGTTGAACGGGGTGGGGCTTTACCTCGCCTACGTCCCGTTCAACTGCCTGATATTCGAGCGGCTGATAGCGGCCTACCGCCAACCGGGAAATATCGGCTTCATCATGTACATGGCCGATGCGATTGGCTACCTCGGCAGCGTGGCGGTGCTGCTGTTGAAGGAATTTTTGGATGTGCAGGTAACTTGGAGCAGGTTTTTGGTGGGTGCAAACCTGTGGGCATCGGTGCTGGGCATCGTGCTGATGGGGGTTTCGGTGGGGTATTTTAGGAGGAAAAAAACAATTGCAAATCAATGAAAAACGCCATCATCATCGGCGCAGGCATCGTCGGCCTCGCCACGGCCAGGGCGCTTGCCGTGCGGGGCCACAAGGTCAAGGTTTTCGAGCGCAGCCAGCAAGCCGTGGGTGCCAGCATTCGCAATTTCGGCATGGTCTGGCCCATCGGGCAGCCTACGGGTGGGCTGTACGAAACCGCCCTGCGCAGCCGCAACATCTGGAAAGAAGTTTGCGCCGAAGCGGGCATTTGGCACAACGAAAACGGCTCGCTCCACCTCGCCTACCACGACGACGAGTGGGCGGTGCTGGAGGAGTTTGTTGGGGAAAATCAGGCAGATAGGCCCGCCGTTTCTTTGCTTTTGAAAAAACAGGTGCGGGAAAAATCCAACGTGGCCGTGCTGAAGGGCCTGAAAGGAGCGCTCTGGAGCAGCGACGAACTTATCGTTGACCCACGGGAGGCAATTGGGAAACTGCCCGCTTTTTTCACCGAAAAATATGGGGTCGAATTCCATTTCGGCACTGCCGCCACGGAGGTGCGCACTGGCCGTGTCCGCACGGGCGATGGCCGCTGGCACTTGACCGACCAAGTCTTCATCTGCTCCGGCCAGGACTTCGAGACGCTGTACCCGCAAGCCTTCGCCGACAGCGGCATCACCCGCTGCAAGCTCCAAATGATGCGCACCCCGGCACAGCCTGCTCGCCTCGGGGCTTCGCTCTGCGCTGGCCTCACGCTGACGCATTACAAGGCGTTTGAAAAATTGCCGTCGCTGCCCGCCCTCCGCCGCCGTTTCGAGGCGGAAATGCCGGAGTACCTGAAGTGGGGCATCCACGTGCTTGTTTCACAAAACCAAATCGGCGAAGTGACCCTCGGCGACACCCACGAGTACGGCCTGCACCACGACCCCTTCGACCGGACGGAGCTTAACGACCTCGTAATCAAATACTTGGAAACATTTTGCCGTCTGCCGAAGCCGCAGATTGCCGAGTCGTGGCACGGCATTTACCCAAAACTGCCAAATGGAAAAAGCTGGCTGGTGGTTAAGCCAGAGCCGGGCGTCACCATTTTGAACGGCCTCGGCGGGGCGGGCATGACGCTGTCGTTTGGGATGGCCGAGCAGGTGGTCAAAGAAATGGGATAAAGGATTCTACCAACGAAAAGCGCCACAACCAGTTGAAAAAAAATCGGTTGTGGCGCTTTTTATTTTCAAGAATATCAGTAACTCGCCCCCAACCTTCCTTCCGTTCCACGCCGCCTTCCCCTCAAAAACGGGCAGTTTTTCCGGTGCAGCGAACTTCGACATGTCACCTGTCAACGATTTCATGAACGTCACGAGGTCAGCCTGTTCCGCCTTCGTCAGCTTCAACTCATCGAAGGGCAAAGTCTGGTACGGCACATCAAGTTTCAGCCCTTTTCCGCCGCCCCGGTTGTAGAAATCCACCACTTCTTCCAGCGTTTTGAAAGCGCCGTTGTGCATGTACGGGGCCGTCAGTTCGGCATTGCGCACAGTCATGGTTTTGAAAGAAGTTTTGAGAAAATCCGCTTTCACGTCGGGCATCCCGTTGGCGAACCTGCCGAGGTCGGCGTCGAGGCTGGGGTGCAGCGTGTCAGCCGAGGTGGTGATGCCCAGCACCTCCGATTCCGATTCAAGGTAGGTCGGCGGCACGGTGCCGTTGAAGACTGGGGCGAAGTGGCAGGTGCCGCAGGCCGCCTTGCCCATGAACAGGTTGAAGCCACGGCGCACCGCCGGGTCAATCACGCCCGTTTCGCCCCGCACGTACTGGTCGAACGGGCTGTCGAAATCCGTCAGGCTGGCCACGTAGGCGCTCAAGGCATCGGAGATGGAGTAGGTCGAAAGCTGGTACTGCGGCTGCTCCGGGTACGCCTCAGCGAACAGGCGCTGGTACTCGGCACTCTGACCGAGTTTTCCAATGATTTCGGGGTAGTCGGTGTTGAATTCATCCTTGCTCAACACCACATGCAGCATCTGGCGGTCGAGGCGGGGCTCCCGCAGGTCCCAGAAATACTGGTCGGCGTACACGGCGTTGACGAGCGAGGGGGAATTGCGGAGCAGGTGCGCCTTCCCGTCGGTGGCGAGGCTCGTGGGCTGGAACGAATTGCGGTTTTGCAGGTCGGCGTAGCTCACCTGGTCGAGGCCGTGGATGGCCAGCGTCAACGAGTGGTTCCAAGGGAACGGGTTGTCGGTGCGTGGGTGCTGTGAGTTGACAAGCAGTGACTTGCCGTCTGGCGTCATGACGGCTCCTGTCACCTCAGCGCCCGCAGGCATTGCCGTCAAACGGATAAGATCGTCCACCGTAGGATTTTGGATACTTAGGTCAAGCAGGTAAACCTCGCAAAGCGGGTTGGTAACGCCAGCCGGTACACGTCCTTTTGAAGTGCCGTTCAAATCCTCTTGGATGACCAAAAATTTCTTCCCGTCAATTGTCATCACGTTCAAACCATCAGGGTTGGTCAGGTGCTTCTCTGGATAATTCGCCTCGGCTGGGCTGTCAGCAAAATATGGGCCTGCTTCAAGGTAAATGCGAGTCTGACCATTGGTTGGGTTGTATTCCCAAACCCGACCGTAGTAATCCCAGTAAGCTGGCACGTTTGGTGAAGCCACACCCTGTGCCTGCGCCCGTGCTAAGATGGCTGGGTGGTGTACTCCGCCTTTTGCTGCACCAGCAGTGAAAGCGCTGCCGGGGTTGTCACGGCCCGTTTCGGTGAAGTAGATGAAGTTGTTCTCTGGATTGATAGCCACCCACTCGATGCGGTTGAACATGGTAGCGCCTTTTGAAGCAGCTACCGCCTCATGGTTGAGCATGGCACCGTTTTCCCAAATGGGCACCCAAGGCCATCCTGGCTTGTCGTGCTTGTAGGCAAACAAAGTCCCTTTCGTGAAATCGCCCGGTGTGTTCGCCACGAACATACCGAAGAAGCCCGGCGTGGCATCTGGGCCGAGGTAAGATGCGGTTGTCGGGGGCGATGACGCCGCCCTCGAAGCCTTGACGGCCCCAGTTGTACTGCTTGCGGATGGCCTTTGCCTGCCGTGGGTCAATTTCGGTCATCCAGTTCAGGTTCTGGTAGCGCTTGAGGGTCACGCCGTTCCAGCCTGGGATGTCGGAGCTTACCACGAAGTCAGAGGTGTCACGAATACCACCACCGTTGGCGTAAATGGCGGCATTGCTGTTTTGGAACCACTCTTCCGCCGTCCAGATGCGGCCGTCCACCATGCTCATGATGCCGCCACAGTTCATGCCCGTTTCACCAACCGTGTTGGCGAAGTCCACGTTGAAGAACTTGCCCGTGCGGCCATCGTTCAGCGTCTGGTCAAGCGCTTCCAAGGTACCGTCGGCCTTCCGCTTAATCTTGAAGGCCGTCATGCCACCGCCATCGCCGAGCTTGTCGGAGGCGTAAATCATTTCGTGGTTCACCGTAATCCAACCCATGCTCTGGCCAGAGTTATCGGGGGTGATGCCGATGAAGTCGTGCCACTCCTTGGCAACTTCCTGCCCGGTAGGGTTGCCGTAGGTAGGGGTCGCCTGCACCATGTCCACACCGCCGATGAACAGAACCTGCGTCGTGAGTGGGGATGGGGGCATAACGATAGTGGTGGGTGCAAATCCCGCCGGGATTTGGATTTCCTCATCGAAGAGGGTTTGTGCATTTGCCGCAAGGCATGAGAATGCCAGGGCAAAGAGGAGGTAAAGTCTCTTTGTCATAGGTCAACAATTGAATTTTAATGAAATAAATTATTCGCAAACCTACGCTCGGCAGGCGCTAAGGAAAGTACCGGGTGGGTTAAGCGTTTTTTAACAAATAGTTCAATAATCTTTATCTGTTAAAGAATTGATTATCATAAAGTTAGGCGAATGTAAACTGTGACTTGGGGGTAAATTCAGGATTGTTTTTGGTTGAAATTTTCACCTTGCCTTGTTCTCCAGCACCACGAACGGGATGCCGTCCTTCACCCACTTTTTCACCTCGCCGCCATCGGGAACCGTCTCAAATGCCATGCTGCCCAGCACGAGGTCGAGGTCGCCATCGGCATCCAAATCCCCGGCGTCCATCACCAGCCAGCGACCCTTGTGCGATTGAGGGAACGTGAGCGCCCTGAACTTCATGTCGCCCTGATTTTCAAAAAAAACGAACCCCGCCTCCGGCGTTTTTTCAAAATTGGGGAAGAACGAGATGGCGGCGATGTCCAAGTCGCCGTCAAGGTCGAAGTCGGCGGGAACAGCGGCATACGCACCCGGCAGCGGCAGGAAAAGCATCTCCGTGAAATTGCCCCGTCCGTCGTTCTGAAAGATGCGGATGCCGTGGTACGGCTTGTTCACAGGCGGGAAGTCGGCGTTGTCGCCGCAGGTGTAAACGATGTCCGGGTGCGCATCGCCATCGTAATCAAAGAAGCTGAAGAAACTGGAACCGTAGCTGGGCGGGAAGCGCAGCACCCGCACTTCCTCGAACTCGCCGCCACCTTTATTATAGTAAACAAAAATGCCCTCGTCGCCCTGCCCAAACAAGGCCATGATGTCGGGCAGCCCGTCGCCGTTGAGGTCACGCACCTCCGTGCGGATGGCACCGGGCATCTTGCGCAGCAACCGCCGCTCGAAGCCGCCCCGCCCGTCGTTTTTCCACCAATTGAGGCTGCCCGCCCATTTGCCGAACTCACTGACGACGAGGTCGAAGCGCCCGTCGGCATCGAGGTCGGCAAGGCTGGTGTGGACGGGTCGGCGCAGGCTGTCCACCAGTGTGAGCGGCGAGCTGCCTTGTTTTTTTGGTAAAAAAACCACGCTGCCGGTGGGCCTGTCGGTGGGCGAAAATGAGCCGATGCAGGTGGCTACATCGCCCTCGGCAATGCTTTCGAGCGATACCACGCCACCGGGCAAACTCGCCGTTTGCTGCAATGCCAGCATTTTGTCGAATGACAGCAATTGCCCCTTGTGTACGTCGCTCAGGAGCAGCCCACCCTCGGTGAATTTGGCCATCAAAGTACCCGGCGGACTGAGGAAGTAATCGGGGAAATGCACCTCGAATTGCGGCAGCGATTGCGCCACCAAAAGCGGCTCGGCGGTGGGCAATTCGGCAGGGGCATTTTTTAGGTAGAACGCTTGGATGGCCGCCCATTCTGCTGCGGAGATAGCCGCTTCTTTTCTGATTATCAAGGGGTTGTCGAGTGCCAGCGCCTCCAGCTCGATGAAATTGCCGCTCGCACTGTCAAGCGGTAAAACACCGAGCAGCGCCCCCATGAGCGGCAGCACGTGCTTTTCCCAAGAAGTTTTGTCCAAAACGGTTGGCTCAGGGTAAGCATGGCAACTGGCGCAGTGGCTTCGGACGAGCGCCTCGCCATCAGCGGAGGGAGTGGGTTCTGTGCAGTGGGAGAGGGCCAGCGCCAACAAAATGGCGATAATGAAAAACACGGTTTGTCGTTTCATGCGGTCAGTTTTTTTTGGGCTGCTGATTACGGCAGGCAATTGAACTGGTCGCATGGCAGCAGGTATTTTTAAGTTAATTTCATTTTCAGTTAATGAAGCACCGCAGATTTGTTCACAAAAAACAAAAAAAGCCCTCCTGTCTTAACCCAGATTTCAAACACCTTTAACGCCCAGTTTCCGCCCACCCCACCCTGCCGGGATAGCTTTGCCCCTTCATCAAATTCATTCACCCAATCCAATTTTCGGCATGGTAAAAAGATTTACTTTCCTCTCGCTTTTCCTGATTTCCAGCCTAGCGCTCACCGCCCAAACGCTGGTGCATTACTGGAACTTCAACAACTCAACCGACGAGGCGGCGCTGCTCGCACCGACACTGAACCTTGTGCCTGGCGCAGCCATCACGCATGTTCAAGGTGGCATGAGCGCCATCCAAGTGACCAGCAACACGGCGCAGGGCTTTGACACCGCCAACCCGAACGCACAGAACGGCGACGCAGCACTCACGCACCTCCGATTCAACAACCCGATTGGCGGCACGCTGCTGTTCAACCTGCCGACCACCGGGTACGACAACGTGGTGGTGAAATACGCCACCCGCCGCTCCGGTTCCGGCGCAGGTGTGCAGTACGTTTTCTACACCACCAACAGCATGGACTTCGACAGCCTCACCACTATCCTACCCGTGGACGGCGACCCGACCCTGCATACGCTCGATTTTTCAGGCGTCGTGGCGGTAAACGACAACCCAAATTTTGCCATCCGACTCACCTTCGGGCAGGGCGGCGGCGGCACGAGCGGCAACAACCGTTTCGACAACCTCACCCTCGAAAGCGTACCGCCCCCAACCGTTGACATATTACCAACGGTAAGTTTTTTGAAAACAACGGCCACATTTACCGAAGGTGTGGGCGATGTGGAAGTGCAGGTAGCCGTACAGGGCGGTGGCCTGCCGGGCACATTGAACCTTACGGTGGTAGCTGCGTCCACGGCGGTGGCCAGCGACAACTACGTGCTGGGAACTACCACGCTTGACCTCCCGGCCACCGACGACACCCTGTCGTTTTTGGTAAACCTGCCGGACAACGGCAACCTCACGGGCGGCAAGTACCTGATTCTGCAAATCGACAGCAGTTCCAACGCCATCCTCGGCAGCGAAACGGAGCATATCGTGCTCATCGCCGACAACGACATCGCCGCTCCTGTGGCACAGGCTGCTCCGTTCATCTCGCTGCGCCACCTCACGAGCGTACCGGGCAACCCAAGCGGTGGCACTGCGGAGATTACCGCCTTCGACCCCGCATCCAGGCGGCTTTTCGTCACCAATATTGTGAACAACACGCTCGATGTCCTCAACTTCGCCGACCCCGTCGTACCTGTTTTCCTCGAAAGCGTGGACGTTTCTAGCTTTGGCGGCGGCATCAACTCGGTGGCAGTAAAAAACGGCGTGGTCGCTGTTGCCATTCAAGGCAACACGACTGCCGACGACGGCAGGGTGGTTTTCTTCGACGCCGATGGTACTTTCATCAGCGCCGTCAACGTCGGCAACCTGCCGGACATGGTGATTTTCAGCAACGACGGCACGAAGGCGCTGACCGCCAACGAGGGCGAACCCAGCGACGACTATTCGGTTGACCCGCTAGGCTCGGTCAGCGTGATTGACCTGACGGGCGGCGTGGCCAACGTGACCAACGCCAACGTGACGACGCTCACGTTTGAGAGTTTTGACGGGCAAATTGATGCACTCAAAGCGGCGGGCGTGCGCATTTTCGGGCCAAACGCCACCGTCGGAAAGGACCTGGAACCAGAGTACATCTGCGTGAGTGCCGACGACACGAAGGCACTCGTGACCTTGCAGGAAAACAACGCACTGGCTGTGATTGACCTGCAAACCCTAACGGTGACGAGCATTGAGCCGCTCGGCTACAAAGACCATTCGCAAGTGGCCAATATCCTCGACGCCAGCGACCGGGGCGGCAAAATCTTCGCTGCCGCTTGGCCCATCAAGGGCGTCTACATGCCCGATGCCATTGAGTGCTTTGAGGTGGGCGGCGTGACCTACGCCATCACCGCCAACGAAGGCGACGCCCGTGAGTGGGGCAGCTTCGTGGAGTCGCAGCGCCTCGGCAGCCTCGACCTCGACCCGACGGCTTTCCCGAATGCGGATTATTTGCAGAAAAACGAACTGCTCGGCAGGCTGAACGTGCTCAGCTACGACGGCGATACGGACGGCGACGGCGATTTGGATGAAATCTACTCCTTCGGCGGGCGCTCGTTCACGATTTGGAACTTGGCAACTGGCGCAGCGGTCTGGGACAGCGGCGACGACCTTGAAGCCATCACCGCAGCCGACCCGGTTTGGGGGCAATATTTCAATGCCAGCAACGGCACGACGCCTTCGTTCAAAAACCGCAGTGATGACAAAGGCCCTGAGCCAGAGGCAGTTACGATTGCGGAAATTGAAGGCAGGACGTTTGCTTTTGTAGGCCTTGAGCGCATCGGCGGCATCGCAGCCTATGAAGTGACCAACCCGGCAGCACCTGAGTTTATCCAATACATTAACACCCGCCAAGTACCGGGGGGAGATTTGGGGCCGGAGGGCTTGATTTTTATCCCGAAAAATGAAAGCCCGAACGGGCGCAACCTGCTCGTGTTGAGCAACGAAATCAGCGGCACTATCTCCGTTTTCCAAATCGAACTCGACCGCACGAACAGCGGCGATTTCACGCTGGAAACCTACGACTACACGCCCACCGGCACCATCGTTGACTTTCAGGGCGAAACGATTTTCGATGGCGGCATCAGCGGCCTGCACTACATCCCCGGCACCGACCAGGAGTTTTATGCCGTGAGCGACCGTGGACCGAATGCCGCCGCTGGCAGCCACCCGAACGCCACTGGCACGACACTGTTGTTCCCAGCACCTGACTACGCCCCGCTCATCACCCGCTTCAAGGCGGAGAACGGTGCATGGACGGTGCAGGGCATCGAGCCGATTTTGCGCCCCGATGGTGCGCCCATCAGCGGTCTTCCACTCCCGGCTGGCGCTGGTTCTACGGGCGAAATTGCCTGGGCTGACACCACGCCGACTGTGATTGCACCCGATATTTGGGGCATGGACACCGAGGGCATCGTTGAGGACAATTTCGGCAACCTTTGGCTCTGCGACGAGTACGGCGCTTCCGTTTGGAAAATCAATAAGGCGACGAAACAAGTCATCAAGCGCTATACGCCGTTCCCGACCGAGGCGCAGGACGCACCACTCCCAGCAGCCGTTGGCAAGCGCCGCCCGAACAGGGGCTTCGAGGGCGTGGCCATCACGCCAAACGGCAAGGTTTACGCCTTCATCCAAAGCGCAGCGGACAATCCGAACACGGCAGCCGGAAACAGCAGCCGACTGTTGCGCCTCGTGGAAATTGACCCGGAAACGGACGCCGTGCGCCAGTTTGCATACGAGATACAGCCGACGACCGGGCAAATTCGCACCCGTGACTGGAAGATTGGCGACCTCGTGGCCGTGAACAACAACGAGTTTTTGCTCGTAGAGCACGCCGAACGTAACGGCTGGAACGTGAAGAATATTTACAAAATCAATATCGCCAACGCCACGGAGCTCACCACTGACGATTTTGGCGGTCAAACGTTGGAGCAGGTCGGCACGGCTGCTGGCATTGCCGCCTTCGGCATAAACGTGGTGGAAAAAACGCTGGTGCTCGACCTCCTCGAAGCAGGCTGGGACCTGAGCCACGACAAGCCGGAGGGCGTGACCATCATTGACGACAACACTATTGCCGTGGTGAACGACAACGACTTCGGCATTGACAGCCCGGCGGGCGACGGAACGATTGTTTTCACTGGAAAAACAACCCGGTTGTACATCTACGGTTTGTCTGAGCCGCTCGGCTACGTGTCGCCGTACTGTACCTACAACTTCCCCGTGGCGAGCACCAGCGGTTGCGAAGGCGACAACATTACGCTCGACGCAGGTGCTGGTTATGCGGCTTACACTTGGAGCAATGGCGCAACGGGCCAGACCCAGACCGTGACCACTGAAGGCATATTCAGCGTGACCGTGACGAACGACGTGGGTTGCAAAGCGATTGACAGCGTGGCGGTAGTGGTGAATGCCAACCCGGTGGTTGACCTCGGCGCTGATGCTGCTTTCTGTTCCAACGAGGACTTCACGCTGGACGCAGGCGCTGGATACGTGGGCTACCTGTGGAGCGACAGCTCGCAGGGACAGACTTTCACGGCAACGACCGCTGGCACTTACGGCGTCATCGTAGAAGATGCCAACGGCTGCCTTGGCTTGGATGAAATCACGTTGACGACCTTACCCGCTCCCGTGCCAGACCTTGGCAACGTCACGCAGACTATCTGCGATGGGCAGTTCATCAACCTCGATGCTGGCGCAGGTTTTACGACTTACGAATGGAGCACGGGCGCTACGACGCAGGGTATCCAAGTGACGACCGCCGGAGCCTACGGCGTGTTGGTGAGCGCTGCCAACGGCTGCTTCGGCAGCGACGTGGTGGAAGTGGTGGTGAACCCAACGCCTGACGTGAACATCGGTGCCAACCAGACGATTTGCGAAGGTGAAACCGCCACGCTGACGGCTGGCGCTGGTTTCAGCAGCTACGCCTGGAACACGGGTGCTACTTCGCAGGGCATCAACGTGACGACGACCGGTACCTACTCAGTGGTGGTGAGCAACAGCTTCGGCTGCACCGATTTGGATGCTGCGACGGTCTTCGTGAATCCCGCACCGGTCTTGGATTTAGGGCCTGACACGATTGTGTACGAACCGAACAGCTATGTACTGGATGCAGGTACTGGATTCAACCAAACCTACCTTTGGAGCGATGGCTCGACTGCACAAAGCGTGACCGTTACCAGCGACGGCACGTACAGCGTGACGGTGACCAGTGGCAATGGCTGCGAAAGCACTGACGAGGTGACGGTGAACTTCCAGCCGAACGCCGTGAACGAACCGACGCTGGCTGGAAAGCTGAACCTCTTCCCGAACCCGACTTCGGGCTGGGTGAACTTGGCGTTCAGCGAGTTCGAGGCAGGGGCTTACACGGTGGGCGTTTACGATGTGACGGGCAGGCAACTGCTGTCGCAAAACATGGACATTCAAGCTGCTGCAACGACTACAAAACTTGACTTGAACGCCTTTTCAAAGGGGGCTTACTTCGTGAAAGTGACCTCTGAGAAAGGTGTTTTGGCGAGAAGGGTTGTTGTGCAGTAAAATATGATTTCAGATTTTCGGAAACCCCGCCTTGGCTTTTGCTGGGGCGGGGATTTTTTTTTAAATAATACACCGGGAACGGCCATACCAGCCGGGCAAGGGACATCGTGCCCATCCTTGCCAGGCTCGGCGAGTTGGACGTGCTGATAAGCGGCATCCAAATTCAAGAACGTGCAGCGGGGGAATACTTTAACTTAACCCAAAAATAAACTCGTTCAACTTGCCCGCGTGTGGCCAAACCCTACCTTTACCCGCCAATCATCAACCATTTATGAAAAACACTACGCTGGCGATTGCCGCCATTTTGCTTTTTTCCCAACCGATTTTTTCCCAAAAAACCGTCACCACGCTACAAGTTCCCGGCGCTGCCGAGTTCTGCAAAATTGATGCGGCGGGTTACTCCGTTTTGCCCAGTGGCCGCTACGTGACCCCGGCGGGAAAATCCGTGCCCATCACCCGTGCACCCTACGGTTTGGCGGTCAGCCCCGACGGGCAAACGGCGCTCGTGCTGCACAACGACGTGGTCACGAAAATTGACCTTCGCAACCCCGACCGCCCCGTGCGGATGCCCAGCTACGACAAGTCTGTGCCAGCCGTTTTGGAAGGCTCCTCGTGCATGGGCATTGCCTTCATGCCTGACGGCAAAACGGCTTGGCTTTCTGGCGGCGACAAGGGAACGGTCGTGCTGCTCGACGTGGAGAACAACCGCAACTTGCTGACCATCAGCGTGGACGGCGAATTTTTAGGTAAAAAATATGAGGACAGTTACCTAACGGACATTGTTTTGGATAAAAAGCGCAACCACCTCCTCGCGCTTGACCGGGGCAACAACCGCCTTGTAAAATTGGATTTGACCCCCCAGCCCCCTAAAGGGGGAGCCGTCATCGCCAGCATTTCCGTCGGGCGCATCCCGTTTGGCATCGCCATCAGCCCCGACGGTTCGACCGCCTTCGTGGCAAATGTGGGGCTGTTCGACTACCCGCTCGTACCGGGTGTCACGCCTGAAAACATTGGTAAAATGGGTCTCGAAGTACCCACCTACGGCTATCCGTCGAAGGAGGCGGAGGAGGGAGTCACCTACCCCGATGGCCGCAAGATTCCTGGCCTCGGCAGCCCGCTCGACGAGAAGGCCATGAGCATCTGGACCATTGATTTGGACAAAAATGTGGTGACGGGCAAGTTCAAAACGGGCCTGCAAATAGGCGACGAGTTCGAGAACGAAGAGGAGGAAGAAGAGGGCGAAATCGTCGGTGGGGCACACCCGAACTCGGTGGCGGTGGGCAGCCGCTGCGCCTATATTTCCAATTCACAGAATGATTTGATTTCGGTTTTTGACCTAAAAAAACACAAGGTCGTGGCTGACATCCCGCTCAAGTTCCACAAAATACTCGACCACTACCGGGGCATCATGCCCTTCGGCGTGGCGCTTTCGCCCGATGAAAAAACGCTCTACGTGGCCTGCCTCAGCCTGAACGCCGTGGCGGTCATTGATACCAAAAAGCGCAAAGTGAAGGGTTATATCCCCACAGGTTGGATGCCTTCGAGGGTGAAGGTTTCGCCCGACGGCAACCGGATTTACGTCACCTCCGCCCGTGGCTACGGCGCTGGCCCCAATGGTGGTGCGGGTTTTGCGGCTCCGCCGCAAGGCACGTATATCGGCGATATCCAACTCGGCACTTTTCAAATCGTGGACGTGCCGGACGCTGCTACGCTCGAAAAATACACGCAGCAGGTTTTGAAAAACACCTTTCGGGAGGTGAAAATCACGGACGATGGCAAGAACCCCGTGCCACCGTTGCCCGCCCTACGGGAAAGCCCCATCAAGCACATCGTGTACGTGACCAAGGAAAACCGCACCTACGACGAGGTGTTCGGACAATTGCCGCAGGCGAAGGGCGACCCGACCATCGCCCGGTTCGGCAACGATGTGGACGTGCCTGCGAACAAGGCCGGGTCACCCGCCGTCAGTATGGCCGACATCATGCCCAACCACCTCAAGATTGCGCAGCAATGGGCGTTCAGCGACAATTTTTATTGCGACTCGGACGCCAGCATACACGGCCACAAGTGGATGGTCGGCACCATCCCGAACGAATACGTGGAGGTGAACTCGCAGACCAGCGCCGAGCACAAGCCGTTCAGCAGCGCGCCCGGCAGGCGCTTCCCCCGCACCACGGGCGCCACCGATCCGGAGGACTACAATGAGCGGGGCGGCATCTGGGAAAACCTCGCACGGGACGGCGTCACGTACTACAATTTTGGCGAAGCCAACGAATACACCGAGCCGTCGGAGGAGAAGTTCGACACGCTGTTCGGGGCACGGCACTCGGTCGTTTACCCCATGCCAAAGGTGCTGTTCGACCGCACGAGCTTCACCTATCCCGGTTACAATACGAATGTGCCCGACCAGTTCCGAATGGACAAGTTCGAGGAGGAGTTCATGGCGAAATGGGGCAGCGGCAAGGACTCCATGCCGGATGTGGTAACGCTGATACTGCCCAACGACCACGGCGCTGGCCCACGCCCTTCGGAGGGCTACCCCTACCTCGAAAGCTACATGTCCGACAACGACCTCGCCCTCGGCAGGCTCCTGCACTTCCTCAGCCGGACGCCATACTGGAAAAACATGCTCGTCGTCGTGACGGAGGACGACCCGCAGGGCGGCATTGACCACGTGGACGCCCACCGCTCGGTGTTGATGATGGCGGGGCCTTACGTGAAAAGGGGCTACGTGTCGCATACCCACGCCAATTTCGGTAGCTTATTGCGGCTGATTTACACGCTGACCGACGCCGGCTTCGTCAACCACTACGACCTGACGGCCAGCCTGCTCACCGATTTTTTCACCGACCAGCCCGACTTCACGCCCTACACGCTGGAGCCGTCGGACACCCGCATCTTCGACCCACAGAAGGCGATGGACATTTACCACAAAACCTTCGATTGGGAGAAAATCAAACAGGGGCCGAAGCTGGACGACGAGGGGGAGCAGCGGAAGTGGTTTTATGAGCAGCAGGGGAAGGGGAATTAATTGTGGCGAATTCGCCACAATTGAGAAAGGTAAAGGCATCGAAAATGATCCGTTTAATGTAAGGGGATACACATAGTTGTTTACCATGAAAATTTATACCTTTAGGGCTAAATTTTCATGGTAAAATGTTGATAGAACGCACCGCCAAACCACAATTGCTTTATTATTTGCAGCACTTCCCCGCCGTCGTACTGCTGGGGCCAAGGCAAGTGGGAAAGACCACCCTGGCAAGGTCTATCGTCGGCCAGACCGAGCGCCCATTGGTCTATCTTGACCTTGAGCGGCCGTCGGATATTGAAAAACTGAAGCACCCCGAAATCTACCTGACGCCGCTGAAGGACAGTTGCGTGGTGATTGACGAGGTGCAGCGGATGCCCAAGTTGTTCGAGGCGCTCCGCCCGCTCATTGACGAGCATCGGCAACCGGGCCGCTTTGTCTTGCTCGGCTCGGCTTCGCCTTCGGTCATCAAGGGCGCTTCGGAGACGCTGTCGGGCAGGGTGGCCTACTTGGAACTGCCACCGCTTTCGTTGCCGGAAGTCGAGGGGCACTTCACTTGGCAGGAACATTGGTTCAGGGGCGGCTTCCCAGAGGTGCTGCTCACCACCGACAACGAACTGGCGCAAGAACGCTTGTCGCAGTTCATCCGAACCTTTGCGGAGCGGGAACTCGGCAGCCTTGGGCAGGATGTGACGCCTGCCACGCTCCTGCGCCTTTGGCAAATGCTGGCACATTATCACGGGCAAACGATGAACGTGCAGGACATCAGCAACGCCCTCGACATCGGTGGGCGGACCGTGAACCGATATCTAGACCTGCTCGAAGGTGGGTTCATGGCCCGCAGGCTGCAGCCTTGGTTCATCAACCTCGGCAAGCGCCTCGTGAAAACGCCGAAAATCTATCTGCGGGACAGCGGGATGCTACACACCCTGCTCCGCCTCGTAACGCCCGATGCCGTTATTGGGCATCCGTCGTGCGGGGCATCGTGGGAGGGTTACGTCATCGAGCAAATCATGCGGACGGCTGGGCCTCGCTGGGAATACCATTTTTACCGGACACAGCAAGGGGCGGAGATTGACCTGCTGCTGACCAGCCCAACGGGAAAGCGGACGGCAGTGGAAATCAAGTTTTCCAGCGCACCTTCCGTTTCCAAGGGCTTCTACATCAGCCTCGAAGACTTGAAGCCGGATTTTGCCTATATCGTTTCGCCGGAAACGGAAACCTACCCGAAACCGGGCGGCGTGACGGCTTGCAGCTTGTCGGATTTCTTGAAAAATGAACTGGACAAAATCACTTGACTGTGTATGAAAAAATACTTTGCCATCTTTCCTGTGCTTCTCTTTGTTGTGCCTAAAACGACAGGCCAAAACCTTCAAATGGACACCCTCACCGAAATCATCGTCACCGCCCAGCGCAGCGAGACTTCCCGCTTTAACACCCCCGCCTCGGTGGAAAAGCTGACGCAAAAACGCCTACTCGACCGACAGGAGCGCACAACACCCGAAGCGCTGATGTCCACGCCCGGCGTTTTCGTCCAGAAGACTAATCACGGCGGTGGTTCGCCCTTCATCCGAGGCTTGACAGGAAACCAAACATTGCTACTTGTGGACGGCATCCGCCTGAGCAACGCCACGTTCCGCTACGGCCCGAACCAGTATTTGAACACGATTGACCCATTTTCCATCCAAAGCATTGAGGTGCTGAAAGGCGGTGGCAGCGTGGGTTACGGCTCGGATGCGCTCGGCGGTACGGTGAACGTGCTTACAAAAAGACTATGTTTTTCACCTCAACAAAATCAACCGTGGAGAAGCAGGGTGAGCAGTTTTTGGCAAAGCCAAGACCAGGAAAAAACCGTACACGCCGAGACTGGCTTTTCAGGCAAAAAACTAGCGCTCCATGCTGGCGGGACGCTCCGCCGTTTCGGCGACCTCGTGGGCGGCGACACGACCGGGGTGCAATCACCAAGCGGCTACGACGAGGCGGCTTTTGACCTGAAGGGCAATATTCGGCTTGGGCAAACGAGTACGCTCACTTTGGCGCACCAGTTCTTGCGGCAGGACGATGTGCCTGTTTTTCACAAAATCCAACTCGAAGACTTTGCCCGAAACCACGTCACGTTGCAGCAGCGGCAGTTGAGCTACGCAAGGTTGGAGTTTGCCCCGGAAAGGATTTCCGGGCTACAAAAAATCACCGCCACCGCCTCGCTCCACCGCACCGACGAACACCGGGAAAGCCAAAAGAATGGCTCCCCCACCCTGCGCAAGGAATCCGACGACATGCGCAGCCTTGGCGCTTCGGTGCTGGCGGAGTTCACCGTGGCCGAGTGGTGGCGCTCAACGGTGGGCGTGGAAACCTACCACGACCTCGTGGGCAGCACCCGCACGGATGTGGACACGGGCACGGGCGTGGAGGCCGACAAGCGCGGACTTTACCCAGATGGCGCAACGCATTTGAGCAGCGCCATTTTTTGTACCAACGAATGGAAATCAGGCGGCTGGAACTTCACGGGCGGCCTTCGCTACAACTATTTTTCGATAAAAACGAAGGACGAAACCATCGGCAAAACGCACCTGACGCCGGGCGCACTGGTCTGGAACGCCGGGGCGCTCCGCAAACTGGACAAGCAAAACTCGGCCTTCGCCAGCTTCAACACCGCCTTCCGGGCACCGAACGTGGACGACCTCGGCTCGCTGGGCATCGTGGACTTCCGCTACGAGGTGCCGACGGGGGACTTGCGGCCTGAAAAATCCTACAACTTCGAGCTGGGCTGGCGGTGCAAGCAGGAGCGCTGGCGGGCAGAGGCAGCGGTTTTCAGGAACGAGCTTCGTGACCTCATCACGAGGGTGCGGGTGGGGTCGGACAGCATCGCTGGATACCCGGTTTACAAGAAGGAGAACGTGCAGCGGGGCTATGTTCAGGGCATGGAGGTGAACAGCTGGCTGCGGATGACAGGGCGTTTTGACTTGAGCGGCAACCTCGCCTGGCAGTATGGGCAGAACGTGACGGACGACGAGCCGCTGCGCCGCATCCCGCCGCTGTTTGGGAGCATGGTTTTGCGTTACGATAACAATAAAGACGGCTCTCTCAGTAAGTGGGCAAGCTATGGTTGGTCGGCCTCGCTCGAATGGTTTTTTGCCAGCAAACAAGACCGCCTTGCCGCTGGCGACAAAGCTGACAATCGTATCCCCATTGGCGGCACGCCAAGCTGGCAGGTAGTGAACCTGCACGGCAACTTTAGAATCTACACGAGGCAAATCACCGTCAATTTGAGACCGGGCATTTGGAACATCTTCAACGCCGACTACCGCTACCACGGCTCCGGGGTGAACGGCGTGGGGCGCAGCGCGACGGTGGCAGCGGTTGTGTGGTTTTGAGCTTTACCCAATCAAGGCAAAGTTCCGATCACTGCGCAAATAGGAAGCATTTGCATACTTTCCCGCACTAAAATTCCTTTGAAGCAAAAATAAGGGAAACAGGATTTTTTGAAAAAATCCTTTGGTGTAAAAGAAACAATATTACCTTAGCCCCTGCTTTAGACCCAACGCCTGTCCCAGAACGTTTCAAATTGACCGACCGAATAGTTGCGACAATGGCCAAATAGACTCCGCCGACCAGCATTTTCTTTAAACCACATCATTGCGGGAAACTTGAGAGAGCGAGTTTCAAAACGAACAAGCATTTTTCACCAACTTAAATATTATATGGTAATTATGAAACGATTTTCTTTACTCTCATTACTAACCTTGCTCTTCGTAGCAAGTGCCACTGTTGCCTTTGCGCAACGGACGGTTGTCGGCACGGTGACGTCGGCCTCTGACAACTCGCCGTTGATTGGGGCAACCATCCTCGTGAAGGGAACCGACTCGGGCACCATTACCGACATAGATGGAAGTTATTCCATCCGCTTGTCGGGCAATGATGCCGTGATCGTGGTTTCGTACACTGGCTTCGAAACCCAGGAAGTGTCCGTCGGCAGCCAAACGGCGGTCAACGTTGAATTGACAGAATCCGCAACCAGCCTTTCTGAGGTGGTGGTGACGGGCTACACGGCCCAGCAGAAAAAGGACTTGACAGGTGCAGTGGGCACAGTCAACACCGAGGACCTGAAGCAGATCCCGAGCAGCAACATCAACAGCCAGTTGCAGGGCCGGGTATCCGGCGTGACAGTCTCTGGTGATGGCCGTCCAGGCAGCGTGGCCAAGGTAAGAATCAGGGGATTTGCCTCTTTTAACGGTGAAAACGACCCGCTTTACATTGTGGACGGTGTGCCAACACTGGACGTTTCGACGCTGAACCCGAACGACGTGGAGAGCATTTCGGTGTTGAAGGACGCCGGTGCGGCTTCCATCTATGGTTCCCGCGCAGCCAACGGCGTTATCCTTATAACCACAAAGAAGGGCCAGAACAAGGGCGTGAAAGTGAGCTACGACATGTACGTAGGTTCCCAGAACCCCAGCGTGGGCAAGGTGGACATCCTGAACACACAGGAGTATGCCGACCTACAATGGTTGGTTTACAAAAACGACGGCACGACCGAGACGCACCCCATCTACGGTGAATCCACCAATGCCTCGCCGACCATCCCAGCTTGGGCTGGCGACACGGACTGGTTCGAGGAAATCACGCGCAACGCGTTGATCACCAACCACGACGTTTCCCTTTCTGGCGGAAACGACAACGCAAGGTTTTACGCTGGCTTGAACTACTTCAACCAAGAGGGTATCGTTATCACCAACTTTTCAAAGCGCTATTCTGCCCGCTTGAACTCTGAGTACAAGGTGGCAAAAGGCCGCGTTACCATTGGTGAAAACCTGACGGTCACGGGCCGCACGGGCAATGGCATCAGCGGCAACGGCGCTGAGGCTAGTCCTGTTTCAAGGGTTTATATGTCGCAACCTATCATTCCTGCTATCATCTCAAAGCAGAACGAGACGGTGGGCATTTCCCACACCTTTGTGGAAGGCGAATATGGTGGCTCGGGCATCGCCTCCCGTACGGGCAACACGCCAAACATCTTGGCAGACTTGAACCGCAACGCCGAAGACCGCCAAAACGACGTGCGCTTGTTGGGGTCTGTTTTTGGGGACCTGAAAATCATGGATGGACTGAACTATCGCTCCACTTTTGGTGGCACCTACCAAAGCGGCTACAACACCGACTGGACAGGCGCAACCTATGAGCGGGCGGAGAACCAAGCTACTTCTGCCTACAACGAAAATTCTTGGTACAACTCCGATTGGGTATGGACGAACACACTGACCTTGGACAAGTCCTTCGGGCTGAACAGGTTGCTTGCCGTAGCTGGCTACGAAGCAGTAGAATACGGTGTGGGCAGAAGTGTGAGCGCTTCCAAGGCGGGTTATTTCTCCATTGACCCTGCCTTCCGTACTGTTTCCAATGGTGCGTCCATCACGGGCGCAAATTCCGGGTTCAACACACCAGTTAGGTTGGTTTCCCAATTCTTGCGGGCTGACTACTCCTTCAACAACCGCTACTACCTGAGCGGCACCATCAGGAGGGACGGTGCCTCCAACTTCGGCAAGGATTTTAGGTATGGCGTGTTCCCATCGGTATCTGCGGGCTTGAGGGTCAGCGACCTCATTGCAGCAGACTTCCTTTCCGACATGAAGATCAGGGGCGGTTACGGCACCATGGGCAACCAGCGTGCTGTTAGCCCTTTCAACCAGTACAACACTTATCGCGGTGACGACCCAGGAAGCACCTATTATGACCTGAACGGCACAGGAAGCTCATCGCTGCAAGGCTTTGCGGCTGCTTTCACCGGCAACATAGACTCGAAGTGGGAAACCCAGATCACGACCAATATTGGTTTTGATGCCAGCTTGTTTGACAGCAAGCTCCAAATGTCATTCGATTGGTACAGGAAGGACGCCAAGGATCTTCTGTACACACGGCAAATTGATGCTACTTATGGCAACTCCGCACAAGCACAAATCAACATCGGCGACATGAAGAACACAGGCATTGACCTACAGTTCGACTACCGCACGAACATCACGAACGACCTGCGCTTGGATGCCACGGTGACTTTCACCACCTACAACAATGAGATAACAAAGATTTCGGACAATGTTGATTACTTCGACCAGCAAATTCCGGATACAAGGATCGGCAGCTTCAACAGGAGCGCTGTCGGCCATTCGATTTCCGAGTTCTACGGCTACCAGGTATTGGGCTTGTTCCAGAGCGATCAAGAAGCTGCCGAAGCTCCAGTACAAGACGGTGCCGAAGCTGGCTTCTTCCGCTACCAGGACACGGACGGAAGCGGAACGATTGATCCAGACGACAGGATATATATCGGCAACCCGAACCCGGACTTCACCTACGGCCTGAACCTTGGCCTCACTTTTAAAGATTTCGACCTGAGCGCCTTCTTCTTTGGTTCACAGGGCAACGAAATCTTCAACTACAACAAATGGTGGCTAGACTTCTGGCCTTCCTTCCAGAACCAGAAAAGTGCTGACCTGCTTTACAACAGCTGGACACCACAGAACACTGGCGCTTCTACGCCAAAGGCATCCAACAAGTCGAACTTCTCCAACAATACGCAATCCGTCAGCTACTATGTGGAAGACGGTTCTTTCCTGCGCATGAGGAACCTTCAGCTTGGCTACACTTTCCCGACCGACGCAATCAACACGATTGGTTTGAGCAAGGCCAGGCTGTACGTACAGGGCGTCAACCTGTTCACGGCAACGAAATACTCTGGCATTGACCCAGACGTAAACAATGGTGGTGACAGGGCGTTCGGCGTTGACTTTGGCAACTACCCATTGGTCAAGCAGTTCATCGTGGGCCTCAATGTTTCGTTCTAACCATCACAATTAAAAACGATCAAAAAATGAAGCGATTAAATATCAAATTAGTCATGTTTTTGGGCCTTGTCCTGGCCCTACCATTCTCCTGCAAGGAGGAGTTCCTGGACATAAATCCAAACGGCTCCCTTGATGCCAATATCCTGGCCACCAAAGACGGCGTCAACGGCCTTTTGATTGGTGCTTACGGCATGGTTGATGGGGTTTCTTCCAGTGGTTTTGGCTGGGAAGCAGCATCCTCCAACTGGGTCTATGGCAGCATCCGCGGCTTGGAGGCCAACAAGGGCACCGACTCCGGTGACCAGCCGGACATCAACTCTATACAGACCTACACCGAGGCAGCCACCAACCCTTATCTCAACGTCAAGTGGAGGTCCGTTTATGAGGGCATTTCCCGTTGCAACAACGCACTTCAGGTTTTAGCCGTCGCCGAAACTAACGGAGCTGTAACCGCTGATGAAGCAACTTCCTTCCGCCTTCAGGCGCAAACCCTCCGTGGCTACTACCACTTCGAGGCTTGGAGGATGTGGGGGGGGAAAATCCCTTACGTCGCCGAAAACACCGATCTGACAACCATCACTAACACGGTGGACGTTACGGACAACATCATCGCCGACCTGCAAGCTGGCACCGCGCTGCCCAACGACATGGGCCAAATCGGCCGCTTCAACGGCACGGTGGCAAGGGTACTGCTCGCCAAGGCATTGATGCAGATGAAACATGACTACGACAAGGCCAAAACCGAACTGCAGTGGGTGGTTGACAATGGAGCAGCTCCCGATGGCTCCGCCATCGGGCTGGATGCAAAGTACGGCGACGTATTTGATGGTGCCAACCGCAACGGCTTGGAGGCCATCTACACCGTGCAGTATTCCGTCAACGACGGTTCCGGCGGCTGGAACGGCGGCTGGGGCGAAGTATTGAACTTCCCCTACAAGGGCAACAACGGTTCCCCAGGTGGCTGTTGCGGCTTCTTCCAGCCCGGCTACGACCTCGTCAACTCGTTCAAAACGGTCAACGGACTTCCGCTGTTGGACAATTCCTACACCACCGACCCGCTTGCCGACGACAAAGGTTTGACCGTCACCGACCCGTTTACGCCGGATACGCGCCCGGTTGACCCAAGGCTCGACTGGACAGTGGGCCGCAGGGGCATCCCCTACCTAGACTGGGGACCACACACTGGCCAGGACTGGATCCGTGACCAATCCTACGCAGGCCCGTACAGCCCGAAGAAGCAGGTCTATAAGTTGTCACAGCAAGGCACACTTACCGAGGTTGGAAACTGGACCTCTGGCTGGACCGCCAACGGCTACCGCCTCATCCGCTACGCCGACGTGCTGCTACTCTTAGCCGAGTGCCAAATCGAAACCAACGACTTGGCTGGCGCCCGCACCAACATCAACCTGATAAGGGCCCGTGCCGCCAACCCAGATGGTTTCGTGAAAAACGACGATGGCTCAAACGCTGCCAACTATTCCGTCGCTGAGTATCCTGCATCTCCATATTTCGACAACCAAGACAATGCCCGCACGGCATTGCGCATGGAGCGGAAACTGGAACTCGGCATGGAAGGCCACCGGTACTTTGACCTCCAGCGCTGGGGCAATCTCCAGAGCGAGTTGAGCAGGGCTTTGGATTTCGAAAAAACAAAGCTCTCCGCGCTCTACGGCAGTGCCACCATTGGCTCTGAAGATGTCAACTATCCGATTCCACAGGCTCAGATTGACCTGACGGTGGGTCGTCTGGTACAGAACAGATAATAAACCACCTTTTCGAAAGCGAAGAGACTGCCCTGCCCGGGCAGTCTCTTTTTTTTTACCTTCGCAAAAACAATTGCAACGGGCCTCCCCGGTCGTTCAACAAAAACAAAACAAACATGACCTTGAGATTACTTGCGCTTTTTTTCGCTTGCGCAATGCTTGCCGCCTGCTCCAAACAAGCGCCACGCTTCGAGCGTCTTGACGCTACCGCCACGGGCATCAATTTCAACAACGAAGTCCTCGAAAAAGACACCTTCAACATCCTGCACAACGAGTACATGTACAACGGTGGCGGCGTGGGCGTGGCCGACCTCAACAACGACGGGTTGCAAGACCTCGTCTTCACGGGAAACAAAGTCTCCACCCGCATCTACCTGAACCAAGGTAGCTTCAAGTTCAAGGACATCACCGACAAGTTCGAGGGGCTTACGAATGCCCAGTGGCTCAGCGGCGTGGCAGTGGTGGACATCAACGCCGACGGATTCGTTGACCTGTATTTCACCTCCACCATGAGCAACGACAGTTTGCTCCGCAAAAACCAGCTCTGGGTAAACCAGGGTCTTTCCACCCCCCCTGTGGGGGGGCAAAGGGGGGCTACGCCCTCGTTCAAGGAAATGGCCGCCCAGTACGGCATCGCCGACATGGGCCATTCGATGCACGCCGCCTTCTTCGACTACGACCTCGACGGCGACCTCGACCTTTACATCTTGAACAACAAAGTGGGAACGGAGGTACCCACCAACTACCACCCCAAGATGACGGACGGCAGTTCCATCAACAACGACGCATTTTACCGGAACGAGGGCAACGGGAAATTTACCAATGTGACCAAGGAGGCGGGAATTACCATCGAAGGCTTCGGCCTCGGTGTCGCTGTCGGCGACATCAACAAGGACGGCTACTCCGACCTCTACATTTCCAACGATTACGTCTCCAACGACCTGCTCTACATTAACACCCCCCTTGAGGGGGGGAAGGGGGGGCGCACCTTTAAAAATGAGGTCAAGGGCTACATGTCCTACCAGTCCCGGTTCTCCATGGGCAACGACATGTCCGACGTGAACAACGACGGCAACCTCGACGTCATCACGATGGACATGATGCCGGAGCAGTATTTCCGAAAGAAGCAGACCATCAACGGCAACAGCTACAACATCTACGGCAACAACGAGAAGTACGGCTACGAGCCGCAGTACGTCAGGAACATGCTGCACCTGCACAACGGCTTTCAGGACGGCCAAATGCTGCCATTCAGCGAGGTCGGGCAGATGGCGGGCGTTTACCAGACCGAGTGGAGCTGGTCGCCGCTCTTCGCCGACTTCGACAACGACGCCGACCGTGACCTCTTCATCACCAACGGCTTCCCGAAAGACCTCACCGACAAGGATTTCACCAACTACAAGGCCCAAGTCTATGGCTACCTCGCTGGCGACTACGACATCATCCCAAAAATCCCCATCGTGAAAGTCTCCAACTATGCCTACGAGAACACGGGCGAATACCAGTTCGTCAACCAAACCAAGGCATGGGGCATGGACATTCCGTCGTTCTCCAACGGTGCCGCCTTCGCCGACCTCGACAACGACGGCGACCTCGACTACGTGACCAACAATATCAACGACCCGGCCTTTGTTTACCGAAACAACACCATTGCTGAAGACCAAAAACCGGAGGAGCAGCCAAGCTACCTGCGGCTCAACCTCGTTGGAAGCGCACCAAATACCCTCGCCATCGGTGCAAAAGTGGAGCTTTGGAGCAGTGGAAAGCTCCAGTATTACGAGCACTTCTTGAGCCGTGGCTATATCTCGTCCGTTGACCCCGTAATCCATTTTGGGTTGGGAAAAAATGCGGCGATTGACTCCCTCAAAGTCATCTGGCCGCAAGGCAAAACTGCAACGCTGCTTACTGGCGTGAAGCCCAACCAACTGCTCACGCTCAAGGAAGCGGAGGCTGTCGCCTACAACGGCAGCCCTACCCCACCCTCCTCCGCTGGCCTGTTCGAGCGGCTGAAAAACGCCCTCGAATTCGCCCATGTCCAAGCGGACTACGTGGACTTTTACCAAAACCAGCGCATCATCCAGCACAAGTTTTCGCAAATAGGCCCCTGCATGGCCAAGGGCGATATTGACGGCGACGGCAAGGAAGATTTGGTCGTGGGTGGCTCTGCACAATCGCCCACCTCCGTGTTCCTGAACAAGGGCGACCGTTTTGAAAAATCCAAGTTCGCCGGGCTCACCGAAAGCCGAAAATGCCTCGAATCGGAACTGCTCGTGCTGGACGTGGACGGCGACGGCGACAACGACGTGATTGCCCTCGCTGGCGGCTACGCCAACGACAACGAGGCTGATTATCAGCATGTTATCTACATCAACAACGGCGGCACCTTCTCCCCCACCCCACTGCCGCTGCCGCCGTTCATCGCCTCGGTGGTACGCCCCTACGACTTCGACAAGGACGGCGACACCGACCTGTTCATCGGCGCCAGGGTGAAGCGCATTGGTTTCCCGCTGGCCCCAGCATCGTATTTGTTGGTGAATGACGGCGGCAAGTTCACGCCCCAGAAACTCGACATCGGCATGGTGACGGACGCCTTTTGGAGCGACCACGACGGCGACGGCTTTGCCGACCTGCTCGTGGCGCGTGAGTTCAATTCCATCGCCCTTTTGAAAAATGAAAAGGGAAAAAAACTGACGCCAACCGAATCGAAGGAGTTGGCCGAAATGCACGGCCTCTGGTACAGCATCACCGCCGCCGACCTCGACAAGGATGGCGACGACGACTACATCGTGGGCAACCTCGGCGAGAACAACCGCTTCCATATCAGCAACGAAACACCGCTGAAGCTCTACGCCATTGACATTGACAAAAACGGCCAGATTGACCCGCTGACCACCGCATTTTGGAAGGACAAGGACGGCAAGATGCAGGAGTATCCCGTCAACTACCTCGACGAATTGGCGGCGCAGTCCCCGTTTTTCCGCAAGCGGTTCACCAGCTACGCAGGGTTCAGCCAATGCACGGCGGACAGCATCATCGGGCATTTGGACATCAAAAAAGAGGAACTGTACTTCGCAAATACCGCTTCCAGCTACATCATCTGGAACGAGGGCAAAAGCCTCAAATGGGAACGGCTGCCCTCCGCCACACAGGTGGCCCCGGTAAAAAAAATACTGGTGCGGGACTTCAATGGCGATGGACAACCAGACATCCTGTTGGCTGGCAACGACCACAGCTTCGACGTGTCCACCGGCTACTACGCCGCCAACAAGGTCGTGGTGCTGTTGGGCAAGGGAAGCCGGGCATTCGAGGTGCTGCCACCGTCCAAAAGCGGCTTGGCGCTGAACGGGCAGGTGGAGTCGCTGCTCTATTTTGAGGGGGAAAATCCAATGTTGGTGGTGGGCGTGAACAGGGACAGCGTGCGGGTTTTTAAGCATAAAACTGGCAAGCAAAATCTGTGATTAGCCCGATAAAAAACAGCCACGTTAGTGCTTCGAAGCACTAACGTGGCTGTTTTTTTTGGCCTACGCTCCCGTAAAATAGGTGAGTATCGCGATAACGATGGCCAAAACGATAAGCGATGCCACAATCTCTCCCCAACCGTAGCTCGCCTTGTTCGCCGCCTTTTGCTCGGCGGTGAGCGTCCCGTAGGTCAGCCCCACGATTTGCTCCGCCGACGGCTTCGGCGTCAGCAGGCTCACGGTGATGCAGATGACAACGCAGATGACGAACAGCAGCACGCAGAAGTGCAGGAAATTGATGGTCGCCCAAGTGTGCAGCAGCCCCGTGAGGCTGTCCTTGTTCAGCTCCGCAACGAGGCGCGACATGCCCAGCACGAAGCCACCGACCAGCGTGGCCATGGCCCCCTGCTTGTTTATCCGCTTCCAAAAAAGGCCGAGCAAGAACGTGGCCGTGATGGGTGGCGCAATGTAACTCTGCACACTCTGGAGGTACTCGTACAGCACCCCGGAGATGTTGGCCATGATGGGAATCCAGGCGATGCCCAAAATCACGATGATGACCGTGGCGATCCGCCCGATGTTTATCAGCTTCTTTTGGGCCGTATCTGGAAACAGTTTTTGGTAAATGTCAATGGTGAACAGCGTGGAGCAGGAGTTGAACACCGAGGCCAGCGACGACATGAGCGCTGCCAACAGGCCAGCCGCCACGAGGCCACGGAGGCCAGCGGGCAGGAGTTGTGTCATGATGGCCGCAAATGCCTGGTCGCTTTTTTCGACTTGAAGTTGCCCAGTCTGCGTCAGCGCGTAGGCAATCATGCCCGGCACGAGGAAGATGAACACGGGCGTCAGTTTCAGCGCAGCGCCAAAAATGGCCCCTTGCCTGCCCTGCTGGATGTTGCGGGCAGCCAACACCCGCTGCACGATGTACTGGTCAGTACACCAGTACCAGATGCCCACGATGCTGCCGCCGAACACGAGGCCCGTCCATGGGAAATCGGGGTCGCTGCTGGGCCGCCACATGTTGAAGTGCGTGGCACCGGCTATTTCCTTGAGGTTGCCCCAACCGCCGATTTTATCCAAACCAATGAAGGTCACGCTGGCAGCCCCGACGATGAGGATGACCGTCTGCACCGCCTCGGTATAGACCACCGCCCGCATCCCGCCGAAGATGGTGTAAATACCCGTGAGCACCACCGTGATGAGCGCCCCCTGCCAAAACTCGATGCCCAGTAGCGTGGTGATGACGATGCCCCCGGCATAAATCGTGACGGAAACTTTGGTGAGCACGTAGCCCACCAAGGAGAAGACGGAGAGGAACCAGCGAGTCGCCGGGCTGAACCTTTTTTCCAAAAACTCGGGCATGGTGAACACGCCGCTGCGGGCGTAAAACGGCAGGAAGACCCAGCCCAGCAGCAGCACAATCCAGGCGTGCAGCTCAAAATGCGCCATCGGCATACCGCTCTTGAAGCCTGTGCCAGCGAGACCGACGACGTGCTCCGAGCCGATGTTGGAGGCGAAGATGGACGCCCCGACCATGAACCAGCCGACGTTGCGGCCAGCGAGGAAGTAGTCTTCGGTGGTCTCGTTTTTCTTCAACATCACCCACAGCGCTACCCCAAAAAGCAGCAGAAAATAGCCTGCGATTACTATCCAGTCGAGTGTTACAAAAGTTGCCATGTTGGTTAGTTTTCGTTTTGTCTTGATTTGTGGCCACCAAACTTGTTTGGTTGGCCGAACATGGCCCAGAGCCAGCCAAACAAGTTTGGCGGCTACAATGGCTTATTTCTTGGTCAAATCATACTTGACCTTACCGACTTTGTACTGGAAGGCATCCTTCCCGCCAATATCCTCCAGCGAAAAAACCTGTAGCTTATTTCCTTCGATTTTAAAGGCGTAAAACTCCGGCGATTGGCCTTCCTTTGAGAGCATGAGCTGGTCGGCACCGACTTCGTCCACCACGTAGTCGAGCAGCAGCTCGTAGCGGTAGTAGTCTTCCAGCCCGACCACTGTGCCGTTGGGGTTGAATACCACGGTTTTGCCGCCCCAGTCGTACTGGCCGCCAATCAGTGTCGAAGCGATAGCATTGAAGCCCGTGAAGGGGTCGCCGAGGCGCACCATCGCCGTGGAGTCAAGGTGGATGGAGCCATCGGGCTGCGGAACGAGCGAGTAAGGCCGGACGGCCGCGTTCAGTGGGTCGTAAATTTGGAGGCCACCGTCCTTTGTGCGGAGGGTCAATTGTTGGCCCTCGTGCCAGCCGTAGCTCATGTCGGCGAGCCATTTGGAGCTGTCCTGACGGAAGATGGCGGCAGCCACATCGTTCAGCTTTGCAGCAGCTTTCATCGGCGACTTGGTGCTTTGCAGCTCCTGCCACCAAGCGTCGCTGACCCAATAGCCACCGAGGTCAGTGGGGATGGTGGCCTGGACGTTCGAGGCAGTGCCTTCGGCAGTTTTTTCCCTGCAACTGGTGAAAACGAGCAGGCAAAATGCAAGGCCTGCGAATAAGGTTGTGATTTTCATTTTACTAAAAAATTATTTATTCAAAAAGACATCCAAATGGATGGGGTTTTAGGATTGGTCACCTTAAAAAAAACCGTATGCAAATGCAAACGATTTAAAGCCTACCCACCCCGTGATATTGCCCAAATCCCGCTCTCAAGCCTCATGCACCGCCCTACCCCATCGCATACGCCAACCCCTTCTCCAGCCCCCGCAGCTCCGCAAGTCCGCGCAGCCGACCGATGGCCGAGTAGCCCGGGTAGGTCTTTTTGTCGAGGTCGTCGAGCATCTGGTGACCGTGGTCGGGGCGCATGGGGATGCTCACCTGTCGGCGCTGCATGACGGCCAGTACCTCCCGCACCACGGCGGGCATGTCGGTGTCGCCACCGAGGTGTTCGGCCTCGTGGAAGCTGCCGTCGCCCTCCATTTTGGTGTTGCGCAGGTGCAGAAAGTGGATTTGGTCGCCAAACCGCTTGACCATGCCGGGGATGTCGTTGTCGGGGCGGGAGCCGTAGCTGCCCGCACAGAAGCAAAGCCCGTTGGCGGGCGAGGGCGCTGCGGCCAGCAGCGCTGCCACGTCCTGCTCCGTGCTGACCACCCTTGGCAGCCCCAACAGCGGGAACGGCGGGTCGTCGGGGTGGATGGCCAGTTTCAGGCCGACCTCCTCGGCTACCGGCACGACCTCTTGCAAGAAATCGAACAGGTGCTTTTTCAGCTTTTCCGGGCCAATTTTGTGGTAAGTTTTCAATTCCTCCAATACTTCGGAGGCAGTGAACGGCTCGTCGTCGCCGGGCAGTCCGAGCAGGATGTTTTCGTACAAAATCCGGCGCTCTTGGTTGCTCATGGCATCGAAACGGGTCTTTGCTTTCGCAATTTCTTCCTTGGAATAGTCAGCCTCTGCACCCGGCCTTTTCAGTAAAAACAGGTCGAAGGCGATGAAGGCGGCCTTCTCGAAGCGCAGTGTCCGGCTGCCGTCGGGCAGCGGGAAGGCGGGGTCGGTGCGCAGCCAGTCGAGGATGGGCATGAAGTTGTAGGTGATGACCTTCAGGCCGCACTCGGCGAGGTTTCGCAGGCTTTTTTTATAGTTTTTGAGGTAGGCTTTCCAGTCGCCGCTCTGCTTTTTGATGTCTTCGTGGACGGGTAGGCTCTCGACCACTGTCCAGGTCATGCCCACGGCTTCTACCTGTTTTTTGCGCTTCTCGATTTCCTTCACCGGCCACACGTCCCCGTAGGGGATATGGTGCAGCGCCGTGACCACGCCCGTGCAGCCCGCTTGGCGGATATGCCACAGGGTCACGGGGTCTTCGGGCCCATACCAGCGCATGGTTTGCTCCATTAAAACCATTGATAATCAGGTTTGTGGCCGCCAAATTCATTTGGCTGGCCGATGTTGTAAATGGCCAACCAAATGAATTGGGCGGCCACAATGAGTTGCAAAGAAAGCCAATTTTGGGAAGCGAAAGGCTGTTCCACCATTGCCAAACAGCCGTTTTGTTATTTTTGCGAAAACAAGCGGCTATGGCAAAAAACACCATCAACGTTCAAGGCATCGAGGTTAGGGTGCAACAAACGAAACAAGGGGATTTCATCTCTATCACGGATATTGCGAAATCAGTTGACCAGCCAACTGATTACACCATTCGCAGTTGGTTGCGCAACAGGAACACGGTAGAATTCCTTGGCGCTTGGGAGGAAGTCAACAACCCCGATTTTAATCCCGTCGGATTCGACGGGATTAGAATGAAGGCGGGATTGAACAATTTCAGTGCATCTACATCAGATTGGATCGTGCAAACCGCAGCAATTGGCATCGTTTCGGCCACCGGGCGTTATGGCGGCACCTTTGCCCATTTTGACATAACCATCCATTTTTGCAACTGGCTCAGTCCAGCTTTTTATGTCCATTTCGTCAAGCAGTTCCGGGAATTGAAAGAAGTGGAAGCGGCGCGCCTCGGCGAAAAATGGGACCTCCGCCGGGAACTTGCCAAGGGCAATTACTTCATACATACGGACGCAGTTCGTTCCAACATCGTGCCCATACTGGATTGGAACACCAAGCGCGAGGGGCTTTACTTCGCATCAGAAGCCGACCTGCTCAATGTTGTGGTGTTTGGCACCACCGCCAAAAACTGGAAAATCGCTAACCCAGACTCGAAGGGCAACCTGCGCGACCACGCCACCGTCAATGAGCTTCGCGTTCTCGCCAACATGGAGACCATCAACGCCACCCTGATTGAACAGGGTTTTACCAAAGAAGAGCGGTTGCTCATTCTTTCGAGAAGGACCGAGCGGGAGTTCGCCATTTTGGAAGATATAAAACCGCTGGGCGAACAAAAGAAACTGGCGTAAAAAGCGCTAGCAGCACATTTCACAGCGACACCCCCCGTTTCCAAGGAATAAAATCATCCTGCCCAAGCCGCTCCGCATGGGTCTGCGCCTCGCCGCTGGCAATGCGTATCATCAGTTCCAGCAGTTCCTCGCCCTTCGTCTCGATGCTGTCCTCGCCAGAAATGACCGTCCCCGCGTCAATGTCAATGATGTCCGACATGCGGCGAGCCAGTGGGGTGTTCGTCGCCATTTTTATCACCGGGGAAATGGGGTTGCCCGTGGGCGTACCGAGGCCCGTGGTGAACACAACCAGGTTGGCCCCGCTGCTCACCTCGGCGGTGGTGCTTTCCACGTCGTTGCCGGGGGTGCAGAGCAGGTGCAGGCCGGGCCGGGTGACTTGCTCGGTGTAGTCCAGCACGTCGGTTACGGGCGAAGTGCCGCCTTTTTTGGCCGCTCCCGCCGATTTCATGGCGTCGGTGATGAGGCCGTCGCGGATGTTTCCGGGCGAGGGGTTCATGTCGAAGCCGCTTCCGACCTCCTGCGCCCGCTGCGAGTAGCTGCGCATCAGGTTGGCAAATTTTTCAGCGATTTCGTCCGTCACACAGCGGTCAATCAGGTTTTGCTCCACGGCGTTCAGTTCCGGGAACTCGCTCAAAATCGTCGTGCCGCCCAGCGCCGCCAGCAGGTCGGAAGCGTAGCCGAGGGCAGGGTTGGCGGAGATGCCGCTGAAGCCGTCCGAGCCGCCGCATTCTAGCCCGACAACGAGCTTGCTCAGGGGTGCAGGCTTCCGCTTGTTTTGGTTCGCCTGCGCTAGCCCAACGAAAGTTTGCTTCACCGCATCAGCGATGAACTCGCGTTCCGACTTGCTTTTCTGTTGCTCCAAATAAAAAACGGGCTTGTCAAAATGGGGGGCAAATGCGGCGATGGCCTCCCGCAAAAGGTCAATCTGCGCATGTTGGCAGCCGAGGCTGAGCACCGTCGCCCCGGCCACGTTGGGGTTCAGTATGTACCCGGCGAGCAGTCGGCAAAGCGCCTCTGAGTCCTGCCGGGTGCCGCCGCAGCCGCCATCGTGGGTGAGGAACTTGATGCCGTCCACGTTGGGGAAAGGTCGGTTGCGCTGTACCTCGGCGGCGTCCCTAATGATGTCCATTTTCAAAAGTTCCTCCTCCCCTACCCCACTTTGATACTGCTCAATGAGCTTGGCCGTGTCCACCGAAAAATGCTGCCCGGTGAGGTAGCCAAGCGGTCCCAGCATGGCGTCCCGCATCACGTCAATATTGCGGTTTTCACAAAAAACAAGCGGCACAACTAACCAGTAATTGCGCGTACCCACCTTGCCGTCCGTGCGGTGAAAGCCGAGGAAAGTCCTGTTTTTAAACTTGGCGATGTCGGGCTTGAACCAATCCGTGCGGCGCTCACCCACACGGTAGTCCCCAGCGTCGTGGACAACGTTCTCGCGGCTGATGCGCGTGCCCTGCGGGATGGGTCGGGTGGCCTTGCCCACCAGCACGCCGTACATGATGATTTCATCGCCTTCGGCAAAATCCTGTTCGGCAAATTTGTGCTTGGTCGGCACGGCTTCGAGCAGCTCGAAAACCTGGCCATCGTGCACCACCCGCTCGCCCGCCCGGAAGTCTTGCAGTGCGACGATGATGTTGTCGGCGGGATGGACTTTGAGCAAAGTATTTTTCATAGAAATTCGTTTTAAACCTTCATTTTAAACCACCGCCCTTTCAAACCTTCCCGCCAGCAAATGCACCACCGCCAGCCCCACCAAGTACGCCGAGGCCGCCCAAAGGAACAGCGGCAAGTACCCCACCCGGCTGATCACCACGCCCGACAAGGCCGCCAGTATCATGCCGCCCACCGCCCCGAACATGCCAGCAATGCCCACCACCGAGCCTATGGCCTTTTGTGGGAAAAGGTCGCTTGCAAGCGTGTAGGCATTGGCCGACCAGCCCTGGTGCGCAGCGGCGGCCAGCGCTATCAGCCCGACGGCCATCCAGATGCTGGTCGTGGTAGCGGCGAGGCTGATGGGCACGACGCACAGGGCGCAGAGCAGCATGGTGAACTTCCGGGCCTTCGGCAATTCCCAGCCGTTTTTTATCAAACGAGTGGCCAGCCAACCAAAAAAGACGCTGCCAACATCGCTCACGAGGTAGATGACGAGGAAGGGCAGCCCAACACTTTTGAGGTCTAATTTTTCCGTGAAACGTTGGTTTTCGTTGAAAAAAGTGGGCAGCCAGACGAGGTAGAACCACCAGATTTGGTCGGTGAAAAATTTGGCAGCGGCACAGGTCCAGGTTTGGCGGTAGGTGAGCAGCTTGCCCCAGCTTACGCGCTCATGCACAGCTTCTTCGCCCGGCCACGTGGCTTCATTTTTTCGGTAAAAAAACCACCAAAGCACGAGCATGACGAAGCCGAGCAAGCCCGTGAGCAAGAATGCCCCACGCCAGCCCCAGCCAAGCACGATGGGCGGCACGGCCAACGCTGTCAGTATGATGCCCATGTTGGTGCCCGCGTTGAAGATGCCCGTGGCAAAGGAGCGCTCCCGTTTCGGGAACCACTCGGCCACTGTTTTCACACTGGCCGGAAAAATGCCCGCCTCACCCACGCCGAGCACCGCTCTCGCCCCAATCAAGCCCCTCAGCCCGCCGATGAACGCATGGGCCAGCGCTCCCACCGACCACACGGCCATGCAGGCGGTCAACCCTTTCTTCACGCCCACCCGGTCAATGAACCAGCCCGCCAGCAGGAAACCAGCGATGTACGCCAGTTTGAAGGCCGAGTCCACGTAGCCCATCCAGACCTTGAACTGGGCGCGGGCCGCGTCGTCGAGCACCTCCACGCCAAGCAGGAAGCGCTTGAACTCGTCGTCGAGCATGACGAAGCTGAGCACGTTTCGGTCCACGTAATTGATGGTGGTGGCGAGGAAGAGCAGAGCGAGGATTTTCCACTTGTAGCTTTGCATGGCGGTGAAAAAGATTTGAGTTTAAAGACCCTGAATTTCCCGAACCAGCGCCAGTGCCTCCCCTACCCTCTTTTCCAGCGTGGCGTAGTCTTTTTGTTCCAAAAGCTCTTTTGAAATCAGTTGCGACCCCATGCCCACGCAGGTCACGCCCGCCCCGAACCACGCCGATAGGCTCTCCCTGGTGGTGGATATACCGCCCGTGGGCATGATGCTCGTCCAAGGCTGTGGGCCTTTCAGGTCCTTGACGAATTGCGGGGTGTAGATGCTGCCGGGGAACAGCTTGATGATTTCGCAGCCCAGTTCCTCCGCCCGCCCGATTTCGGTGAGGGTGCCACAGCCGGGCAGGTAGGCCACTTTGCGGCGGTTACAGGTGAGCGCCACGTCGTCGCGCAGCGCCGGGCTGACGATGAAGTTGGCACCAAGCTGGAGGTACAACGCTGCCGTGCCAGCGTCCGTCACGCTGCCCACGCCGAGGGCCATGCCTGGCAGTTCCCGATGGGCGTATTTGTTGAGTTCCGAGAACACTTCGTGGGCAAAGTCGCCGCGGTTGGTGAACTCCAACAGGCGGCTGCCCGCGCGGTAGCAGGCCGCCGTCACTGCCTTGCACACCTCAACTTCGGGGTGGTAAAAAAGGGGAACGAGACCCTGGTCGTGCAGGGTTTGCAGGACTTGGAGCCGGGTGAAAACTGCCATTTTTTATCGTTGAATTTAAGAAGGTAAGTTTATCCGGCTTTCTTGGCGGTTGCTTTTTTGGCTTTCTTCTCCTCAAAGGTTACGCCCCAATAAATATCGGACAACGAGAGCGTGAAGCCAAGGCTGACCAAGTTTACGCTGGCCTCCAGCCCCTCCGCCGTTTCGTTGATGAACCATTGGCCGCCATTTTTGACGAAGGTTTCCACCAGTGGTTTCTCCTGCGATACCAGCATGTACTCGGTGAAGGAAGGCAAGGTGCGGTATCTTTTGAACTTCTCGCCCCGGTCGTAGGCTTCCGAGCTTTTAGAGAAAACCTCGATGATGAGCGTCGGGTTTGCCAGCAGCCCCACAGGTTTTTCGATGGTAAAAATGGGCTTGCCGACTACCACCGTGGCGTCCGGCATCAATACCCTGTCAATCTCCGGCAGATTAACGCGGATGTCGCTGTTATAGAGTTTATAGGTCTTTTTATTTGCTCGAATGGCCATGCCAAAAGAAATGATGACCTG
>CAZDSU010000052.1:0-52220 GCA_964508135.1 uncultured Saprospiraceae bacterium | reverse complement strand
TTGGGATATTGGGATATTGGGATATTGGGATATTGGGATATTGGGATATTGGGGTATTGGGGTATTGGGGTATTGGAGCCGGGAATACAATATCCCAATATCTCAATACCCCAATATCAATCCTTCAAATTTTGCAACTGGTCAACGTCCACGTCCTGCAGCACGTCGCCGATGCGGTTGACGAAAATCCCAAGCAGCAGCACGCTCACGAAAAGGTCGAGCAGGATGCCGGTATTCACGAGCATGGGCATCTCGCCGCCCACCGCCAGCGACAGGATGAACACCCCGTTTTCAATCACCAAAAAGCCCATGACGTGCGTTATCAGCTTCTTCCTCGTCATGATTATGTACAGTCCCGTGAACAGGGACGACAGCGCCACAACGAAATACACCTTGTTCAGCCGGGGGTCTTCGATGACGTTGGAAATCAGGAACGTGCCGATGATAATGAGCGTCACGATGACCAGCGACAGGAAATACGGCAGGTACGGCTCCGTCTCACGGGTGATATGGTTCTTTTTGATGACGTAGTTCATAAACATTGGCACCGCAACCGTCTTGAAAACGATGGTTTCCAGCAGGATGAAAATGAGGTTCACGGTGTTGATTTCCTTTAGTTCCAAAAAACTGACGCCGAACAGGAGGATGCCTTGAAATGCCAATATCCTGATGAACGTGAACAGGCGGTTGGCGATGCTGATGTATAAAAGGCTGGCGGCAAAAGTGATGAGCAGGACGTTAATCATGATTTGATATTGAGATATTGAGATATTGAGATATTGGGGTATTGGGGTATTGGGCCCAATACCCCAATACCCCAATATTATCCAGCATTTTCCTTCAGTTTCTTGATGTAGATGTTGAGTTTATGGTGAAGTGTTTTGAGTTTTTCAATCAATGCATCGTAGTCCTGCTGCGAAATCAAAGAACGATTGAGTGCCTTGGTTGCCCATCCTTTAGATTCCAAAAGAGAACCACGACTGTAATAGCAAAACTGCTTCCTGTCTTTATAAAAATACCGACCATACCCTTCAGCAATGTTGGCTGAAATTGAATCTGCGGCTTCCACAAATTGACCGCCAACCGTTTTTTTCGGGAAGTATTCCCATGTTTCAACAACTGACCAAACTATCTCTCCAATTTCCATAGCAAGCTGGTAAATTTCCAAGTCTTCTAATCGTAAGTTTTCCATAAATCATATTTTTCAAAAATTCGAAAATTCACTCCGACTACCCCAATATCCCAATACCTCAATATCATATAAACTTCCCCATCAGCAGCAGCACCCCGAAGAAAATCAACAGGGAAGCCGAAGTCAGGGTAAAAATAAACGTGGCATTGTGCGCCATGCGGAACCTCGCCGAAAAGGATTCGAGCAAGCCCACCGCCACGGCGAACAGCACCTGTACCGCCGTGAACACTAGCACCGCATAATACCACGGCACGTCACCGATGAAAAAGTTGGCGATAATCGCCCCGTATAGGGCGAATTTCAGGTTGACGGCGTAGGTGAACAAGCCAAGCCCGAACCCGCTGTTGTCCAAAATCATCACCTCGTGAATCATGGTCAGTTCCAAGTGGGTCTTGGGGTCGTCAATGGGCATCCGGCTGTTTTCAATCATTGCAACCATGATGAGCACAAACGTCGCCAGCACGCCGAGGGCGTAGGACACGTGCGAACTAAAATGCAGGGCGGTGAAAATGCCATGAAACGAAGTATGCCCCGTCAGCATGGCGAACGACCCCATGAGCACGAAAAAAGCAGGCTCTGCCAGCATGGAATACAGCGCCTCCCGGCTGGCGCCCATGCCCTCGAAGCTGCTCCCCGTGTCCATGGCGGAGATGATGCTGAAAAATTTGCCCAACGCCAGCACGTAGGCAAAAAAGACAAAGTCGCCGTCGAAGGAAATAAGCCCTTTCGACTGCCCGAACGGCACGACCAATATCGCCATGAGCACAGAAACAAAATAGATGCTGGAGGCTATCTGGAAAATGAAACTGGTGGTTTCGCTGAACACTGTGCCCTTGCGCAGCAGCCGCCACACGTCTTTCAGCGGCTGCAAGATGCCAGGGCCTTTCCGACCGGAGGCGAGGCTTTTCGTGCGGACGACGATGCCTGTGAAGAACAGGCTGGCGAATAAAATCATTGCAAGACTTATCATAAGCACTACAATTGGTTTAGAAACTTGAGGAGCAACCCGATGCTGCCCATTACAACGGGAATCAAAATCACCAACACAATGAACACCACGCCGTACAGCACATAAAACTGCGGATTGCCGTTCTGCAAAAACTGAAACTTCCCGATGAAATTTTTCAGCTTCCGCAGAGGTAGGTCAATCAACCACTCCTCGGCTTTGTCGTAGGGGTGCGTCTCCTGCCAGCCGTCCGTGGGGAAGATGCCCTCCACCGGACGCTTCTTTTTGTGGATGGAAAACAGCGGTTCCGCCAGCTTGCGGTACGACCGCACGAACGAAGAGGCGCTGTACTGCATCCGGGAAGCATCGCCCACGTAGCCGCAACCCCAGGTCGGCGTGGTAGGGGCGACCCTTGCGGTCGCCCCGGACGTGGCGGCGGGCTGCCGTTTCGCCATTTTTTGACCGATAAAAATGACCAGCCCAGCCAGTGCCAGGAAACCCGCAGCGCACCAGCCGATGTTTGTGGCTATTTGACGTACATTTTCCAGCAGAGCCGCAACGTTTTCAGTGCCGGGCATTTTTGCCTGAAAAGCCGCCAAGGGTGCGGAGAGTGCTTCCAAGAAAATCCCCGGAAACAAGCCAATGGCAAGCATCAGCGCCACGATGGCGTACATCGGAACCAGTGTGCCCGCATTGGCTTCGGCGGGCAGTTCCCCCTGCGGCGGATGACAAGGCCGGGGCGTGCCGAGGAACACCACCCCGAATGCTTTGGTGAAACACAGCAACGCCAGCCCGCCGATGAGCGCCAGCCCGAACAGCGACGCTACCAGCGCCAGCAGCAGCGACGGGGAGTCGCCGCCCAGCCCTTTGTACAAGCCCGCATAAATCAGGAACTTCGATACGAAGCCGTTGAACGGCGGCAGCCCGCAGATGGCGAGCGACGCCACAAGGAACAGCCCGGCGGTGTGCGGCATTTTTTTTATCAAACCGCCCAGCGACTCAACGTTCATCGTGTGCGTAGCCTGATAGACGTTGCCCGCACTGAAAAACAGCAGCGATTTGAACAGCGAGTGGTTGAGGGTGTGCAGCAGTGCGCCCGCAAATCCGAGGGTGGTCAGCAGCGGGTTGTTCACGCCGATGCCGATGGTGCCCAGCCCAATGCCGATGCCGATGATGCCGATGTTTTCGATACTGTGGTAAGCCAACAGTTTTTTTAGGTTGTGCTGCAAAATGGCGAGCATCACGCCATAAACCCCCGACACCACCGCCACGAAAAGGATGAAATAGCCCAGCACTGTGAAGTCTGTTTTCACCAGCAAAATCATCCGCAGGATACCGTAGATGCCGATTTTGATGAGCACCCCCGACATGATGCCCGACACGTGCGAGGGCGCTGCCGGGTGGGCGTAGGGCAGCCAGGTATGGAAGGGCACGAAACCCGATTTCAGCGCAAACCCCACGAAAAAACACCCGAACAGAACGAAACTGTTCGCCCCGCCGAATGCGGCAGAGAACTCGCCGATGGCATTGAAATCGTAAGAATCCATGCGGTAAGCGACCCAAATAAAACCCACTGAAAGCAGCACGATGCTGACGTGCGACTGGATGAGGTAGTTGATGCCCGCCTTGAGGGTTTCCGGTTTTTGGTGCTCGAAAATGACGAGCAGGAACGCTGAAACCGCCATGATTTCCCAGGCGAAAAGGAACACCAGCGAGTTTTGCACGGAGCAAATGATAATCAGCATGGACTGAACCAACAGGTAGGCGATGCAGTGCAACGAGAGGTTTGCCGATTGTTCCCGGTAGGCTTTCATGTATTGCAAGCCGTACAGCGCCCCGGTTATCATGGTGAAATTTATCACCAAAATGAACCAAGCCGAAAGTGCATCAATGCGGATGGCGATTTCGCCCGTGACGAGCGTTCCCGGGAGCAGTATTTCCAGTTCGTTCCCGGCCAAGGCATTCCCGGCAAGGTAGCCACTGATTATAGCGCAGCATATCACAGCAGCAACAGTCACCAGCCCCTTCGCCCGCACCTGGAGGAAGGGAACCGACAGCAGTGCTGCCGCCAGGATTGCCAGGTATGTCAGAATTAGGCCCATAAACCTCTATCGCTTTCATGTGGGACAAAAATGGGAACACAGATGACACGGATTAGACGGATTGACACGGATTATTTTCGAGTGCAGCCTATTTTAAAATCCGTGTAAATCCGCTGCATCTGCGTTATCCGTGTTCCAATTGTTGTCCCAAAAAGTCAAATCCACTTCAGCAAAGTCCCTAAAAACAGGAGCAGCATGAAGACCACCCCATAAAGCACATAATATTGTATCCTGCCATTTTGGATGAACTCGAAACGGTTCATGCACTTGAGCAGGGGTTTCGTCAGTTTTTCAATCAAGCTGTTTTCAAAAAAATCGGTGTAGTGGGAAACATACGCCCGCTCTTTCGGGAAAATTTCTTCTGGTGCAATTTCCTTGTAGTTCTTTTTTTCACCGACGAGAAAGCCGAGCAGCTTGCCAAGGGTTTTCGAAAACGACTTGCCCGTGTACTGCATACGGTTGTTTGGGGCAACATAACCGCAGCCCCAGGTAGTTATGATTGCCGAAGGGCGGTTCACCATCGAGACATTCCTAATGAAAAAGACCGGCAGCAAAAGCACAAGGAACACCAAGGAGTACCGGCCGATATTCACCATTGCGGAGTTCAGGTGAACAAAAGCCGCTTTGTCGGGTGTGTGCCCAGCCAAGACTTCCAGGTTGGCGACCCAGTTCAAAAAATACTGTGGGAACAACCCAATGGCAAGCATCGCCGCCACGATGAGGTACTGCGGCAGGCGCATCACGAACGGGGCTTCCGTTGGTTTGTGCGCCAGCGGCTGCCGGGAGTTGCCGAGGAAAATGACACTAAAGCTTTTCGTGAAAGCCAGCAACGAAATGCCGCCGATGACTGCCAAGCCAGCAAGTGATAGCATCATCAGGGTGGAGATGTAAAAATTGGAGGTTTTCATGCCCTCTACAAAGCCGCTGTACAGCAAAAACTCCGAAACGAAGCCGTTCAGCGGTGGCAACCCGCCGATAGCAAGCGCACCCATGAGGAAGAAAAAGGCCGTTTGGGGCATCTTGCGAATCAACCCGCCAAGTTGGTCCATATACCGCGTGTGTGTTTGTTGATAAACTGACCCAACTGAGAAAAACAGCAGCGATTTGTAAAGCGAGTGGTTGAGGGTGTGGAGCAGGGCGGCAGTCAGCCCTATCGTGGAAAGTGTGGGGTTGTTCGTGCCCTTTCCGATGAGGAACAGCCCAATACCTGCGCCGATGATACCGATATTTTCAACCGTGCAATACGCCAGCATTTTCTTAAAATCACGGCGTATGGCTGCGTTCAGGATGCCGTACAAGCCCGTCGCTACGGAGAGCACTAACAGCGATGCACCAATGAGCAGCCAGTTGCTTTCCAGCATCAGCGCCACCCGGAGGATGCCATAAATGCCCATTTTGACAATGACGCCCGACATGACGCCCGAAACGTGCGAGGGCGCTGCCGGGTGTGCATGGGGAAGCCACGAGTGAAGCGGGATGAACCCCGCCTTGATGCCGAAGCCGCCGAAAAACAGCAGGAACAGCCAGACGTTCTTGTTTTCTTTGAAAAAGCTGCTAACTGCTTCAAAGTCAAACGAGCCTTCCACAAAATAGACCCAGATGAAAGCGGTGCTGAGCAAGGCTACGCCGATGTGCATCTGCACCATATAATTGATGCCCGCCTTGATGGTTTCCTTTTTTTGGTGCTCGAACATGACCAGCAGCAGCGAGGAAAGGGACATCAGCTCCCAAGCGATGAGGAAGGCCAGCCCGTGTTGCAACATGCACACCCAAAGCATGGACGATTGGAACAACAGGAACATGGACCAGTGCAGTGCCAGGTTTGACTTTTGCTCCCGGTAGGCTTTCATGTAGCCGATGCCGTACAGCGCCCCGTTGATGCAGGTGAAATTGACGATGAGCACGAACCAGGCAGACAGTGCATCCATGCGCACCGGGACATTTCCAAGAAAGGGAGTTCCCTGAAAAACGACATCAAGCGGCTGCCCCCTCAACGCATCGAGCGCCGGAATGGAGGTCAGAACAGCATTGATTAAAATGAAAATGAAACTAGCCGTGGCTCTGACTCCCGAAGGAAGTAACGGGATGAAGAACATCCCGCCAATAGTGAAAAATAGGGTCGCAATAACCAGTTGAACATTATCCATGCACTAACAAAATTTTAAAACAGGTATTACCTGCTAAACCTTTGTAGGCCGGTATCGGATAGTCTGTTCAACAAAAAACGGGCTGGTCTGTACCGGTCGAACGAGGTGCAAAACTAGTAAAAAAATCCAAAAACGAAAGCATGGGTATGGAACACGGATGGAATCTGGTTATCTCGGTTGATAGCTATTTCTCCAACACCCACAGGTTCACCTCCTGCTCAAAATTTATCCAACCAGGCGTCGTCACATAGCTTTTCACGAAGCTAAACCCAAGTTTTTCGAGCGTCCTGTTTGGTGCTGGATTGAGCGAATAGGGTTCGCAGAACAGCCGTTTGAGTTGCAGGTTTTTAAAGAAAAACGGCATCGTCATTTTCACAAAAGCAAGCCCGTGGCCGCCCTTCCGATGTTCTGGCTGCCATATATGCAGGTGCATGTACGCCTCCTCCCCAAATACAATCTTGTTGACGTTTGAATGGCCAATCGGTTGTCCATCGAGTTCCCAGATGATGGCGTAAGCTTGTTTTTCGTGGTAATCCTGCGCAAGTTGCGCAGAAAGCATCGAGTGCCACTGCTCACGGCTTGGCAATTTGGTGAGGTCAACGCCCAAGCCAAGCATGTATGCTGCATCGGAGTCGAGCCAGTAGCTGGCGATGGCGTCAATGTCGCCGCTTTGAAGCTCCCGAACCGAACGGTTTATGCTGTCATTCATTTGCCTATGATTTATTTTGCGAACAAATCCCAAAACCCTATCCGCCACGGCTTCCAGAGCCAGGGTACCAGCCGGAAGTGCTCCTTCACTTGGTTTTCCTTACGGAAAAACACCACGCCAAAGAAGAACAAATCAATAGTCAGCGTCACTTTTGGGTGCTGTTTGATGGCCTCCCAAGCCTGCTCCATGCCAGTTGACCAATGGATGTCGTCGAAGATGAACACGCTCTGCTCGTGAGAATATTCGAGGCACTGCTCGAAATAGTGCAGCGTCGGCTCCTGGCGGTGGTTTCCGTCCACGAAAAGATAGTCGAGACGGCCAAGCGCTGCAAGCGCCTTCGGCAATTTTTCGTCAAACTGCCCCACTATGATTTCCACGTTTTTTACCTCTAAAAGGTCCAGGTTTTTACGGGCGTACATGGCCACGTTCGGGCAGCCTTCGATGGTAAGAAAACGGGCTTTGAGCGAGGCAGCAGCTTGGTAGGCCGTGCTGATGGCGAGCGAAGTTCCCAGTTCGAGCATGGTGGTGGGCCTGTATTTTGCCACTATTTTGAACAAAAACTGGCAGCCCAGCGGGCTGTTGGCGGAGTAGTGGACAAGGCTGCCGAGGCTGCGCTCCCTGCCGGGCGTCATCTGTGAGCCGGCACCAAAATCGGTGATGCTGATTTTGGTTTTGTCGCTCCGCAAAAAGTGGCGCAAATCCTCCACCTCAGAGAAGGCGTAGTACCAGCGGTCGTCCTCCAGCACCGCCTCCGTGAAGTCGAACACGAAAGGCGAGTGGACATTGAACCTCGTTTTTGCCAGCAGGTAAAATTTCAGGAACCGAAAGAAAAGTTGAAGTCGTTGCAAATTCTGCCTTTTTGAGTACGGCGGCAAAATAGCGCAAATGTTTGATTGGGAGGTTTGGAAAGTTAGGTGAGTTGCTAAAACTTGCACTTAACGTTAACGCCGTTTTAACCACGCTTTTTATCCTTCGGAAAATAACGGGATATTGCCGCCGTTTTAGCCGGTATTTATGCTTGTGGTCGCCCAATTTATTGGGCAGACCGAAACAAAATGATGGTCTACCCAATAAATTGGGTGACCACAAAATCAATCAGGATACCATGAAAAATCTGCTTTTGCCCATTCTCTTCGTTTTCGCCACTACCCTACTCACCGCGCAATCCTATATCACCGCTGGTGGCCTTCGCCTCGGCACCGACTGGGGACTGACCTTCAAGCAGCGGGTGCTCAAACATACTACGGTGGAGGGCATCTTGCAACAGAGTTTTCAGCGGGAAGAGTTCATGGTGACGGGCCTCGTGGCGCAACATTACCCTGTGCTGCTGAACGGGCTGAACTTCTACTTTGGTGGTGGAATACACAAGGGCTGGAACAATCAACCTTCGACTTTTGAAAACCCCAACGGGTTCAAAAACCCATTCGGAGTGACCGCCATCGGTGGCTTGGAGCTGACGCTTGGCCGACTCAACCTCTCCTACGACTACAAGCCCGCAATGAACCTGGCAGGTGGCGAGCGCACTTTTTATATGCAGACCGGCCTATCAGCCCGCTACGTTTTTTACAGCAACCGTGATTTGAAAAAAAAGCAAAGGGAAAAGAAAAAGGAGGAAAGGAGGAAGAAATTGCGGTTCTGGGAGCGGGATTGAAGGTGTGAGGTATGAGGTATGGAGGTATGCCAAGCAGTCCCCATACCTCCATACCTCATACCTCAAAAAACCTCCTTCCCTGCTTTATCGAAGGTCATAATTGTCTTGTAGCCAAAATCGTTGTTTTCGCTTTCCTCACCAATGAAGCCCTTCTTCACCACATATTTTCCACCTTCTTCGATGATATAGAGGTAGTCGCCCGCACCGGCCCACCACCCACCCACGGCTGCAATGGCGTTGGCGGGTACTTGATTTTGCTCGTAGGTGTCCTTGCCCAGTATTTCGCAGTTCAGGATGTCAGCCACTTTTACCTTGCTGTTGCCCATTTGGAGGAACACCTCGTGGCGGGGTGCATCGGCGTCCGTGTTTGGATCCGTCGCAGACTGGCAGATGAACTTGATGGTAGTCGGATCAACGGCTGTCGCTGTTGTTTCGGTGGTCGCACCCTCCTTATTTTCGGAGGTCTCGCTTTTGCATCCAATCAGTAAAGCGGCGAGCAAAAAGTTGATGAACAAGAATTTTTTCATGATTTTCTTCTGGTTGTAAAAATTGCCCTTTGTGGTCGCCCAATTTATTGGGCGACCACAAGCTATTATTCCCTCACCAACTCAAAATCCGTCCGGCGGTTCTTCGCCTTTCCAGCATCGTCGGTGTTGGGTGCTATCGGGTTGTCCGGGCCATTGCCGATGACGATGAAACGGTTCCTGGGCATCCCATGCTCCTTGACGAGGTAGTCCCGCACGGCATCGGCCCGTTTTTGCGAGAGGGCTACGTTGGTAGCCTTCGAACCTACATCGTCCGTGTTGCCTTCGATGCGGATGCGGGCGTTGGCAAATGCCCTTGCTATTTCCACAAACTCCTTGTCAATGATGTACTTGGCGTTTTCGTCCAATTGGTACTCCCCAGAACGGAAGTTGATGCTCACCCGCTTAGTGGCGATTGTTTCCTTTTCCGCACCCTGTTTTTTCGTCAAATCGGTGAACGTTTTCTGCCCCTCCGCAGCATGTTCGGGGCCAGTCAGGTTGGTAGCACGCACGGCAGTTGAGTTGGAAATCTCCCGCCAGCTTGGCGTGCGGCCCTTGATGTAGCCGAGGTCGGCATACACTTGCGACATTCGGCCGTAGAGGCGGTCGCCGGTCACGCCTTTGTATTCGGGATTTTGACCATAAAAATTCAGGTTGTCGCCGTGGGTGCAAAGGCGCACGTTATCAATGGCCTTCATCGCCCATTCTTCATTGATGCCCTCAAAGTTTTCGGACAAAATCTTGGCAGCCCGGCGCTTGGCGGTAGGGTCGGTGTTGATTTCGGCAGCGCCTTTCATCCAGCCTTCATAGAGCTGCTGGAGGCGCTTCGGGTTCTTGTCAATCCATTCCTTTTTGGCGATGAACACGTCGGCGATGATGTTGGAAGCGGACTTGGAGCTTTCCAGCACCCTCGAACCTGCCACGGCAGATAGGCAAGCCTCATCGTCTGGACTCCAGACCACGGCGGCGTCCACCTGCTGCGCCTTGAACGCCTCGGCGGCATCAATGGCGCTGGCTTGTTTGATGAGCTGGACGTCCTTTTCGGTCATGCCGCCCGCTTCGAGCAGCCAGAGGAGGAAAGAGTGCGAGGGAGTAAGCTCCGCCACGGCAATTTTTTTGCCCTTCAAATCGGCCACCGAACCAATGCCCCTGCGCACCACGATGGCATCGCCACCCCGTGACCAGTCGGCCTGCAACACCACCTGCGGTTGGATGTCGGCCATCTCGCCGGCCTCTGTGGGGAAGGCGTCAATCGTTGCCCAGAGCAGGTCAATGTCTCCGCGCTTGAAGGCGTCACGGCTGGCCACAAAGTCGTCGAGCACCTTGAAGTCCACCTGAAAGCCATAATCCTTGTAAAAACGGGAGTTGGTGTTGGCCTTGAACCCTTCGTTGAAATATTGCCCCCCTGCGTAACCGCCCCAGGTCACGACACCGATTTTGATGGCATCGGAAGGCGCTTCCCCGCTTTCGGAGTCGCTATTGGAGGTGTTGGTATTTTCAGCATCGGCCTTGTTTTTCAGGCCCTTGCCGAAGTCGGTGTTGTTCAAAAGCCAACGCCCACCTAGCACCACGACAGCAACGATGAGCAGGGTAATCAGCAGTTTTGAAAACGGAGTGAGTCTATTTCCCATGATTTTGGTGAATTGAAAATCGAAAATTGAAAATTGAAAATGCTTCGTCTTGACATTCTCAATTTTCAATTCTCAATTCTCCATTAGAAAAGGTTATTCAAAAAAATTGTCGTATTGATTGCGGTGACCGACACGTTCCGGCATCTTGATGGGTTCGTTGAGGTCGAGCACTTCAGAATCGTCGTGTGCCTTGCTGATGAGGGTTTGCTTCTCGTCACCAAGCAGCATGGAAAACGATTCCTTCTCCCATTTTTCCAGCATGTCGAGGCCCTCCTGCTCGAAGACGCCATTTTGGAGGTCAATGCTATCCATGAAACTGGACGAAACTTCCATGAAGCGCTCCATCTCTCCCACTTTTTGGCTCACGTCATCGGCCACGGCTTCGAGCGCCTCATCGAACATGGCCCGCTTGTCCTTGTCACCCTGGATGACGCTCATTGCGGAGCGCATTGCGGAGTTGGAAGCATGTATCGCCTTGCGTTCTTGATCCTTGAGTTCCACCTGGTCCTTGATGTCCTCCATCAGCACCTCGGAGTTTTCGTACATGCGCTTGAGCACCCGGTAGAGCACTTCCATCTTGTTGTACAGCTCGTCGAGGCGGATGTTCGACTCCTGCAGTCGGCCCGCCTTGCGGGATTTCAGCACCATCTGTGCTTGATTGTTGGCGTCTTTGGCCTGGCTGGCAAGCTGGAGGTTGCTCTCGATTTCCTTTTTGTTGTTGACGATGATTTCCTTCAACTGGTGCATCTGCCCCCGCAGCTTGTTCATCTGCTTGTTCATGTTGCGGAGGTTGTCCTGTAGGTGTTCGACGTAGCCTTTCAGGATGCCAATCGGATCAATCTGCACAAAAAGCCCGGTAATCCAGCGCATGACGCTCTTGTAGCCGAAGCCAATAAGCGCACGCATCTTGGGGTCGAGCACCACGTAAATGAGCGCAGCGAGTGCCATCAACATGACCACCAGGGCTACCGTGTTTTGCATCAATGCAATGAGGGCGGGCAGCACTGAGAACAACAACACACCACCCCCGATTGTGAGGGCGGCCAAGAAAAGCAGCCCTGTGACGCCCTCGGGGCGCTGCCAAAAAGACTTAGGTTTAAAATCGTTTGAATCCATTTTTGAATGGTTGTTCGCCCGGACATTTGTTTGCCGAGCAGCTTGGTTTTGGCCTACGGCAACAATCCGCCTGAATGAAAAAGCAAGGTTAGCGCAAATTTGCGGAAATCATCAAGTAGCAACGACCAAATTTACGCAAAGGACGATAAAACGGAAGAATGATATTGTTCAATTTTGACAGACACTGAATTATGGTGGAAAATGCCATTGGTCATTCTGATTTGTGAACCAACTAACCGAGTTTAGAATAGCAGAGTTTCGAGTCGTAAAATCATCGGCGATGCCCCAAATGTAATGCTAATGCCCGCTTTGTTTTAAGCAAGGGGTCTGGGGCGGCGCAGCCGCCCCAGCGAACACTTTCCTCCCCACTGCGGCGCCTCCGGCGCCGCAGTGGGGAGAGAGGAGGCTTTTGGGGGCTTCGCCCCCAAACCCCCATGCCCAAGATTGGCAGCATTACATTTGATACACCGCCAAATCATCTATACCTCGCACAAATAGTTTTTGTGCAAATGAGTAGAGGCATAGCGAATTTGCCCCTCCTCACCGCCTTCGGCGGCTCGTCGGGGGAGGGGCCCTTTGGGGGCTTCGCCCCCAAACCCCTATTTGCACAAAACTATTAGCGCAGGGTATAAAAAACCGAAAACCTCCTCAAAAAAAAACCGGGCGGAGCCAATAATGCCCCCGCCCGGTCCCGTCTAAAGTCTATTGTCTAAAGTCTAACGTCTAACGTCTATCTCATCAACGTCACATCCCCTTCCAGCAGCACTTCCGTACCATCCACGAACTCCACCACGGCATACCATACGAACACCGCAGGGTTCATCCGTTCGCCACGGTGCGTTCCGTCCCAACCTTTTGCTGGGTTGTTCGTCTCAAAATTGAAGTACTGGTAAACCGTCTCGCCCCAGCGTGAAAACACAAGGAATTCCTTGACATTCAGCACTTCATTGCCGGAATAAATCATGAACACGTCGTTCGTGCCATCGCCGTTCGGTGAGAAGCTGTTTGGGACGTAAACCGGGTAGTCTTTTTTTACAAAAATGGATAGCAAATCCTCCGCACGGCAACCGTTTTGGTCAATGACCGTCACCGTCACCACCGTCTGCTGCGTGGGCAGGAACTCCTGCACATCGCAAGGCATCTGCGGGCAAGGGAACAAGATGGCTGGCGTCCAAATCAACGTGTCCACTTGCGAAGCTGGCACGGTGTATTGCGCTTGGATGGTGGCCGTTTCGCCGAGGTTCACCAAAAGGTCGGCACCGAGGTCCACCACAAGCTGTTCTGGATTGTCCAGCGTAACCTCCGTCGTCCAAACACAGCCTTGTCCATCCGTCACCTGAATCTGGTAAGTACCGGGAGCCAGCGGGGCAAAGTAGTTCTGCGAGCCATAATCCTGTCCGTTTAGTTCAAAACTGTAAGGCCCGTTGGCGGGGTCGGCGGTCAGCGTGATGCTGCCATTTTCGTCGCCAAAGCAGTCTGGGTCTTCCGCCAGCACATCGGCCTGCGGCACATTTTCGTATTGGAACACCTCCACGTCGTCGGCATCCGTGCAGAGGTTGCCAAGGTTGGTTACGGTAAGCGAGTAAATACCTGAGGCATTCACCGTAATGACCGGATTGGTCGGTTCGCTGATGGTCACGCCCGGAATACTGGTCGTCCAGAAGAAGCTGACGCCTGCCGAACCACCGCCGTTCAGGTCGAGCGGGGTTTGGTAGCAGTCCAGCGTTTCGTCAGGCCCAGCATTGGCAGCGGGTTGGGCATAATCACCATTCACTTGCAAGGATTGGCCGTTTTGACAGCCGTTCGGAGCTGTGCCGATGAGATAGTAGGTGCCCGGTGTGCTCACTTGAGTGCTCGAACCCTGCCCAACGATGGTTGTATCCGTTCCGGCAATGGTAACCCACTCAAAAGTTACCCCATTGACCGTTGAACTGCCACTGATGGTCACTAATGTGTCCTGACAATTCAACAATGGTGCGGGGTCAACAGTGAGTTGTGGGTAATCGGAGTTGTCACTGATAGTGATGGAAGCTGTGCCGGTACAACCACTCGCACCATCCGTGACGACGACGAGATAAATGCCGCCATTTTGCACCATTATTGTCTGTCCAGTGCCCACGGGTTGCCCATTTAGGAACCATGCATACATCGGGTTGGACCCAACTCCGATGGCCGAGGCAGACACCGTAATTTCAGAAACCGTACAATCTAAAATCTCGCCCGGCGATGACACCACGCTGGCAGTCACCGTGGTTTCGAGGTCAATCACCTGCACCGTTGCCGTGGACGAACATCCGTTTCGGGTTACGGTCAGGGTATAGGTACCAGCAGCGTTCACGGTGATGTTTGCCGTCGTGCTACTGCCAACGATGACGCCGCCCTGCGTCGCCGCCCAAGAGTAGGTTGAACCCGCCAGTGACGAACTGCCTTGCACCGTTGTTTGCTGCACCAGACAGGTAAGCGGCGCTGGCTGCACAATACTCGCAACCGGCACTTGGTAGAAAATTATCGGTGTACCCACTGAAACCTGGGTGCAGACATCCGACAGCAACACGTTGCCCGTACCGTCGTTGTCACCGGCTACCGCCGAGATGTAGTAGGTGGTGCCATAGCTCATCACCGCCGCATCAAAGCAGAAGGTGGGCTGGTCGCTCCGCAATATTTCATTCACAATCTGGTTGCCGTTGCCCGTGTGCAGCACATATTGCAGCACGTCATTGGTGTCGAGGTACTCGCCCAAGGTCGAATAGGTTGCCGTGATGCAGCCAACGCCGCAATTCGTCAACAAGCTGTTCGACATGCTGCCAATGGCCGTCACGCAGTCGTTTGTGCTGATGTTGAAGCCACAGTTGGTTGGGCAACCGTTGGCATCGGTCACCAACACCGAGTAGGCACCCTCGCCGAGGTTGCTGATGACAAACGGCCCAGATATTACGCCAGTTTGTTGGGCACCAGGGTTCCAGTCTACGGTGTACGGGGCAGTGCCGCCGCTGATGGTCACGGTGCCTTCGCCGTCAGTCATGCCGGGTAGGCTTACGTTGCCGGATTGGTTGCAAATCAGCTGCGTGGCCGAGGCAGGCTGGTTGAGGGTAAAGCTGGCAGTGCCACTGCATCCCGAACCATCTGTCACGGTTACGTCGTAGCTGCCCGCTGCAAGTCCGGTCGGGTCTTCTGGGCTGCCGGGGAGGTTGGGCAGCCAGTCGAAAAGATAAGGCGCTACCCCACCCGATGGCGTCAAGTTGATGGCGCCCGTGCTGCCACCAAAACACAGCACGTTGGTAGGCGCACCAACGACAGTCACGGTCGGTGCATTCTCGCCAACAGTAAACGCTTGCGATGCCGTGCAAGTCCCACCGTCGCTGATGGTCACTTCGTACGTGCCTAGCGCAAGGCCGGTGATGTCCTCCGTGGTCTCGTTATTTGACCAAATAAAGGTGTAAACACCTGCTGGCGTCACGGTTAAATTTACCGAGCCGTTGGTGTTGCCGCAAAGCGTATTTGGCAAAGACGCCCCAGTGAAACTGAAGGTGTTGCTTGTATTTGCTACGAAAAAGCTGCCATTGGCGGTACAACCGTCGCTTCCCGTGACGGTCACATCGTAGTCGCCTTCGGCAATGTTGGCGAGGTCTTCCGTGGTCGCATTATTTGACCACTGAAAACTGTAGGGCGAACTGTTCCCCACCACCGTCAGGTTGATGCCACCAATGCTTCCAGCGCAAATGTCGGGGCTAATTGCCTCCGAAAGAATGGGTGGAACGGTGTTGTTGCCCACGGTAAAATCGGCCTCAGCCGAGCAGGTCAACCCTTGGGCCACCGTCACCGAGTAGGTGCCTGGCGAGAGGCCGGCAATATCCTCGCTGGTCTCATTGTTTGACCAATTAATGTCATAAACACCCGCTGGCGAGACGTTTATGTTCACCAACCCGTTCGGATTGGTACAGGAAGTATTGACGGTTGGCGTACCCGAGATGTTTATCGGAATGATGTTGTCTTGAACGGTGAAATTGGCAGCGGAAACACAGCCATTGGCACCCTCCACCTCCACGGAGTAGCTTCCGGGAGGCACGTTTGTCAAGTCCTCGCTCGTTTGGCCGGAGGCCCAAACAAACGTGAACGGCGCAACCCCGCCACTGATGGTCAAGTCAATGCCACCCGTGCTTTCGCCACAGAGGGCTGGAGAGGGACTGGAAGAAATAACTGGGTCGAGCGTGGTGCTGCCCACGGTGAACGACGCCGTTGCGGTGCAACTTCCACCAGCGCTCACGGTCACGGAATAGCTGCCGCCAGTGAGGCTGGACAGGTCTTCGGTAGTGGCATTGTTCGACCAATCGAACACATAACTACCTGTTGGCGAGACGCTTAAGTCTATCGCTCCATTGTTGATGGCACAGGAGGTGTTCGAAGCTGTTACCCCATTTATGCTAAATGCAATCGTGTTGCCCGGCACGGTGGCGGTTGCCGTTGACGAGCAGCCATTGGCCCCCGTCACGGTGACGGTGTAGCTGCCTGCGGCAATGTTTGTCAGGTCTTCCGAACTGGCCAAGTTCGACCAGTTGAAGGTGTACGGCGTGGTGCTGCCGCTCACGGTCAGGTTCACGGCGCCGTCCAGCAGGTCGCAAACTTCGGGGGTGATGCTCTGCGAAAGTGTCGGTGCTTCCGTCACGTCGTCCACGACAAAGCTGGCCGTGGCGCTGCAACTACCAGACTCCGTCACGGTGACGGTGTAAGTGCCAGGTGTCAGGTTGGCGATGTCCTCAGTGATAGCGCTGTTCGACCAGAGAATGCCGTAAGTGCCAGCCGGAGTGATGGTCAGGTTCACGCCGCCGTTGTTTGTGGCGCAGCTGCTCAACGGCTGTGCCGTGCCACTGAGCGAGAAGGTGGAGCTGTTGTTCGGCACGTTGAAACTGGCCGTCGAGGAACAGCCGTTTGACCCTGAAACCGTTACCGAGTAGTTGCCCGGCAGGAGGTTGGAGAGGTCTTCCGTGCTGGCCATGTTCGACCAAGTAAACGTATACGGCGTAGTAGCCCCAGTGACGGTCAGGTCAATGCCGCCGTTGTTCTGTGAGCAAATTGCCGGGGTAATATTATCCGAAATATTTGGGTCGGAGATGTTGTTGGCCACGATGAAACTGGCCGTGGACGTACAACTTCCGCCAGCGCTCACGGTCACGGTGTAACTGCCTGCGGCAATGTTTGCGATATCCTCGGACGTGGCCATGTTCGACCAAACAAAGGTGTAAGCCCCTGACGGTGAGACGGTTATGTCAATGCCGCCATTGTTGGTGGTACAGGATGTATTGGCCGTTGGATTGCCCGTGACGTTGGGCGATGTGTTCGTGTTGCCGACATTGGCGCTGGCCGTTGCGGAGCAACCATTCGCCCCGGTGACGGTGACGGTGTAGGTGCCTCCGGCAATGTTCGCCAAATCCTCGGTCGTTGCCATATTTGACCATAAAATGGTGTATGGGGTGACGCCGCCCGTGACAGTCAGATTCACTGAGCCGTTGCTCAGGCCACAGGTCGCCGCAGCGGGTGTGGTGCTGAGGGTTGGTGCCGAGGCGTTGTTGGTCACTTGGTAGGTACCGACTGTCGTGCATGAACCACCAGCGCTCACGGTAACAGTGTAGGTACCTACGGGAACGTTGGAAATGTTCTGCGTAGTGGCGCTGTTGCTCCAAAGGTACGTGTAAGTGCCAGCGGGTGTCACCGTCAACTGAACACCACCGTTCGGCGAAATACAGGACGTGTTGGCAGTTGGCGTACCCGTCAGGCTAAAAGTGGTATTGGTGTTCGGCACGTTGATCGTGGTGCTTGCTGAACAGCCTGTGAATGAAGTTACCGTAACATCGTAAAGTCCCGGAGGTATGTTGTACAGGTCTTCCAGTGGGCTGCCGTTCGACCACATGATGAAGAACGGCGCCTCACCTGAGTTGATATTCAAGTCAATGCTGCCGTTCGGTTGGCCGCAGGTTGTATTGGTGACATCGTAGCTCAAAAACGGGATGTTGCTATTGTCCGCAATCGCATAGGTGGCACTTGCCGTGCAGCTCCCGCCCGCACTGGCCAAAACGGAATAGGTGCCAGGGTTCAGGTTGGAAATGGTGGTGGAGGTGGAGCCATTTGACCAAAGTACGCCCGCCGTTGATGGGTTTACGGTCAAGCTGATGCTGCCATTTCCTGCCACGCAGGAAGTGTTGTCCACGATGTCCGGAAAGATGGTAACCTGAATCTGGTCGTTTGGAACATTGACGGTTGCGGTAGAGGTACAGCCATTTGCACCAGTAACTGTTACCGTGTAACTGCCTGAGGGTACTGGCGAAATCAAAGGATTTGTGCCACCATTTGACCACGAATAAGTATAGCCCGGCACCCCTCCGCTTGCCTGTACCTCTGCCTCGCCGTTGGGCAGGCTACAGTTGGCAGGCGTCGTGAGCGTGACCAAGTTGGGTGCGTTCGGCTGGGTTGGAACAGTGTAATTCCCTTCCAGGGTGCAGGTGCCCCCCGCACTGACTGTCACGCTGTAAGTTCCGGGGTCGAGTGAGGAAATGCTGGTTCCCGTTGCTCCCGTGCTCCAAATCACGTTCAATCCCGGCGGCTGAACCGAAATGGAAATGCCGCCATTGCCCGCACCGGTACAGTTTGTGTTTGCGGTAATGGTGGGTGTGATGGTAATGTTGACGTTGGTATTCGTAATATTTATCGGTGTAGAAGCCGTGCATCCATTCGCCCCGGTGACGGTTACCGAGTAGCTGCCCGCTGGCACCCCGTTTATGCCCGAACCACTGGAACCATCAGACCACAGATAAGTAAATGGGGCTACTCCATTTGTGACCGTGACAGTAGCCCCTCCATTGCTTTGGTTGCAAAATGAGGGGGTAATCGTCGGATTCAAAGTAGGGTTGTTTGGTTGGTTAGGCACTGTGAAGCTTGCAGTTTGGGTGCAAGCTCCGCCTCCGTCAACCGTCACAGAATAAGTGCCTGGGGTAAGTCCAACTTGGCTAGTACCTGTGCCACCGTTCGACCAAGTGACCGTGTAGTTTCCGCCCACAGGTGGTGTAGGTGGCACTATACTGATAGTGACACCCCCATTTCCTCCACTGCACGTCGTGTTTGCAGTTATGGTACTATTGATGGTAATGGGCGGGTTGTTGTTGATTAAGTTGATGGTGGAGGTTGTCGTGCAGCCATTGCCCCCAGTGACCGTGACGGTGTAACTGCCAGCCAGCACATCGTTGAGGTCTTCGGTGGTCTCACCGTTCGACCATACAAATGTGTAGGGGGTCACGCCTCCTGAGACGGATAAATTGATGTCCCCATTTGCCAATGCGCAAAGGGATGGCGTAGGTGCTGCCGAAATGTTTGGCGTGTTTGGTTGGTCGGGCACGGTGAAGTTAGCAGTGGCAGTGCAAGCACCGCCACCGTCCACCGTCACCGAGTAGTTGCCCGGCGTCAAGTTGGAGAGGTCTTCCGTCGTTTGCCCATTTGACCAAGTGAAAACATAGCTGCCTGCCCCCGGTGGCACTGCTGGGGTGACTGTGATGTTGATGCCCCCATTTCCACCGTTGCAGGTGGTATTTGCGGTGATGGCCCCATTGATGGTGATGGCCGGGTTGTTGTTGGTCAAGTTGATGGTTTCCGTATCGGTGCAGCCATTTGCTCCTGTAACTGTGACTGAGTACGAACCGGCCAACACGTCATTCAAATCTTCTGTGGTTTCGCCATTTGACCAAGCAAACGTGTAAGGCGTAACGCCTCCAGAGACGCTGACGTTGATATCGCCATTTGCCAGTTCACAGATGGTAGGCGTTGTTGTCGAAGTGATACTTGGGTTGTTCGGCTGGTCGGCAATGGTAAATGAGGCGGTACCTGTGCAGGTCGTGCCGAAAGTCGCCGTGACCGTGTAGGTGCCTGGAGCCACATTGGTAAGATCCTGCGTAGTCGCACCGTTCGACCAAGCGTAGGTGTATGTGTTATTTGGTGCGACGCTAATATCAATGTCTCCGTCAGGAGTGTTGCAGGTTGTGTTTGGCGAAGTGGAACCAGTAATCGTAACATTGATGGAGTTGTTGGGGATATTAAAACTTGCTGTCTCCGTACAACCCGATGAATTGGTGATGGTCACTGTGTAATTACCACTTGCTACATCAGTAAGGTCTTGTGAAGATGCCCCGTTCGACCAAGCATAAGTGTATGTTCCCGCAGGGGCAACAGAAAGGTCAATATCGCCAATGCTTTGTCCACAAATATCAGGAGTGATGGCAGCGGTAGGAGTGATGGAAGCTATTGTGATGTTCGAACTGCCAGAGACCGTGCCTGGGCAGTTCGGGCTGGGGTAGTTGACACTGACCAGCGTGTAGTTGCCCGGTTGGGTTGCGTTTATCGTGTAGGGGTTCACCGAGGTGGTAATGGGCGGTTGGTTTACGCCAGCAATGGCATAAACAAAAGTCCATGGCCCGCCGCCCACTGGCGTAAATGCCACCGACAGCGGCACGGTGCCAGTCGGCCCTTCGCAAAGCACACCAGTACCCGAAAGTGTTGCTGTCGGAATTGGCACCACCGTGATTGGTATGCAAGACTGGGTTGGGTTGGCAAAGCAGACGTTTGAGGAAGAAACACAAAGGCTGGTCGAGCCAGCGGTTGTCCACGTGACGTTTACCGTGTTGGTGGTAGAAGTAAAAGTCCCCAGTGAAGGGGTCATCGTCCATTGGTAACTGCTGGCACCAACGATGGTGGGTACGGTGTATGCAGTTGTGGAGCCAACACAAACTGGGCTTGGGCCAGTAACGGTGCCGGGGTTGGCTGGTGGGGAAGGTACTGTAGAACCAACGGTAACGTCAACGGAATAATCGCAAACGTTGCCGCCGCAGCCGTCAATAACTACATAATAGATTTGGCCTATTACAAAGTTGGTGGAGTTAAGTGTGAATGGATTTTGAGTACATGGACACTGCAAATCCATCGCTACCCAAGGCGGCCCGCAGGCTTGATATATACCTCCTTGCAAACCTTGGTTGCCACCTGCCTGACAGTTACTAGGCGTAATTACAATGGAAATACTGGTGGAGCCAGCATAAAAAGCGAACCACTCGTCGTTGTTGAGGACGTTGTTCGGACACCCAGGAAAGGGCTGCTGCTGATTGTTGTTGTTGATGGTGCCACAATAGCCGTCAAGGTTTAGGCAATTGGCCTGAGCCTGAATGCAAGTGTTGGTTGCTGTAGGGGTACCAGGAGGCGGGCACTGCGCGATGGCCAACTGAACAAACACAAAAATTAAAGATAGAACTGCGTAAATTTTTTTCATGCCGAGTTAATAGGTTGGTGTGCATTTCAATTAACCACCCGTTTTTCAAAAAAACAAGTTTGCCAATTGAGAATCAATCAGTAGCGTATTTGCACGGATAGTTTTGATAGTGTTTTTTTCGTAAAATTTGATTAAAAATCATTGACCCCCAGCTAATGGAAGGTAGTTTTCAATTGTTTAGGGGGCCTGGTTGGGATGGTGAGCAGTTCATTTTTTTTACCTTGAAGAGAGCGTTGGTTTTAAAGGGAAAAAGAATGCTTGGTGGGGTACTTTAAGATTTCTTAGGAGTGTGCAATTATAGTGAAAAAGGCTGGTTATCCCCTTATTTTCAGCTTGAAAAGAATGGCAAATGCACTGAAACCGACATTTTCACTTCAAATACTTCTTCATATTCTCCACATCCACGTTGATTTGCGAAACAAGCACCTGGTAACTTGCCACAAAATCATTTTTCGTCGTAGATACCTTCGAGGTAGCCTCCTTGATTTCATGCTCCAGTTTTTCCATTTCAGCGCGGTGCTGCTCCATCTCCTGGGTGAGTTTTTTGATTTGTTCCGCCTTCTGTTTTAACGTGGCATCCAAATTTTTCAGCATTTCTTGCCTGTTGCCAATCCGGTCGGTGGTTTGGTTGCGCAGCGCCTCCTCGAATTTGGACTGTTCGGACTTCAAAACATCGAGGTAATGCACCGCCGAGTCCACCAATTTCTGCGGCGTGGCGCCCATCGCCTGCGCCATGGCAAAGGCCGACTGGTAGCGTACCTGCTCGTCCATCGGCATCTTCTCCAGCGACTTCAACGATTGGCGGTACTCCAGGTAGTCAACACCGGCAAGGTTCGCGCCTTCCATCGCCTTCATCAGCACTTCGAGGAACTTTGGGTTGGCCTCGCCGGGACGAGATGGCGGCAGGTCAATGTTCGCAGCAGAAGGCTGGCTTGGTGCAGCAGGTTCCGCAGCGGGTTTTTTGGCAGGAGCGTTTGGGTCGTCCACTACGAACAGGGACTTGATGCTCTTAAAATCAATGGGCATGGCTTTGCATTTTTTTTGTGTTGAATAATTCCTGCAAATAAACTCAATGCCAGCTATCCAACCAAACCTTCTCGATTTCGGATTTCGGATTGCGGATTGCGGACAGTGCCTGCAAATCTGACAATCTTGCCTGAAATCTTAATCCACAATCATAAAACCATTTATTTCCTTTGCAAAAAATACAAGGCAATCGCATAAAAATTTGATGACCTCGTAGAGGTCGTATATTGGTAGAAAAAAATTGAAAAAAAGCCATTTCCGACCTCGGAGAGGTCGAATGTTGGTGGCACTTCGGAACATTCGACCTCTCCGAGGTCGGGAAAAAACCAAAAACAACGTATTCTACCAACATTCGACCTCTCCGAGGTCATGGAACATTTTTTATGCGATTGCCTTGGCAAAAAATACGGAATTTCCGATTTCGCTGCACCCTGCCGCAATCCGCAATCCGCAATCCGCAATCGAATGACTTTTGACGTAACCATCCCCGTTCTCAACGAAGAAGCCACACTGGAGCAACAGGTGCTGGTTCTACATGCTTTTTTGAAAAAAAACTACCCGCAGCCCAGCCAATGGCGCATCGTCATCGCCGACAACGGCTCGAAAGACCAGACCTATGCCATCGCCGAGTCGCTGCACCGTCGCCACCCTGAAATCGTGCCGCTCACCGTGCCCCGCAAGGGCGTCGGGCTGGCGCTCAAGACCAGTTGGGGCCAGTCCCAGGCCGACATGGTGGGCTACATGGACCTCGACTTGGCCACCGACCTGCCTCATTTCCTCCAAGCCTACGATGCCATCGCCAACCAAGGTTACGACCTCGTTTACGGCACTCGTTTGCACCCAAAATCAAAGGTCATTGGGCGTACGCTCAAGCGGGAAATCACGTCGAGGGTCTTCAATTTCCTTCTAAAAACCTATCTTGGGGTTGGCTTTTCGGACGGCATGTGCGGCTTCAAATGGTTGCGACGAGATGTTTATGCACCACTCCACGACGCTGGGGCCGTGAGCGACGGCTGGTTTTTCTCCACCGAACTGCTCACCATCGCTGAGTGGAAACACCTTAAAATATTGGAACTGCCCGTGAAATGGATCGACGACGTGACCAGCAGCCGGGTGAAGATTGGGCCGCTGGCGAAGCAGTATTTGGCAGCGATGAAAGTGCTAAAAAGTAAGAAATTGTTGAATTGTTGAATTGTTGAATTGTTACTCGCATCACGACAACAATCAAACAATACAGCAATCAAACAATCAAACAATACAGCAATCAAACAATCAAATTCATACGACCACCTCATCATCGGCGGCGGCATCTTCGGATGCTATGCGGCGCTGTACCTGGCGCGCAAGGGCGCTCGGGTTTTGTTGGTGGAAAAAGAGCGGGAGCTTTTCAAAAAAGCCAGCATCGTCAACCAAGCGAGGCTGCACAGCGGCTACCACTATCCCCGCAGCGTGGCCACGGCGCTGATGAGCGACGACAACAAGGCCCGCTTCACGGAGGAGCACCGCCCGTTTATCCTTTTTGATTTTGAAAAATATTACGCCATTGACCGTTACGGCAGCCTGACGGATGCGGCACAGTTCGAGCGGTTTTGCGAGTTCATCGGCATCCGCTGCGAGCGGGTGGACGGGCATCAACTGTTCAACTACGAACGATTGGAGGCGCTCTACCTCACCACCGAATACACCTTTGACCCGGTGCTGATTGGCGAGTACTACAAAGAAAAAATTGCGGAGCAAAAAAGCATCGAAATACTCCCGTTTACCCAAATAAAAAAAGCGGAAATGGTTGGCGGGAGCTGGCAGGTCGAGCTGCAAAACCTTGAAAATGAGGCGATTGAAACCATCGAGGCAAAAAGCGTCATCAACGCAACCTACGCAGCGAGCAATGCGTTAAACCGCCTGTTCGGGATGCCGGACATTGACCTGATGCACGAGATTTCGGAGATGGCGTTCGTCTCCTCCCCACAGTTGCAGAAAATAGGCTTGACGGTAATGGACGGGCAGTTCGGCTCGCTGATGCCCTACGGACTTTCGGGTCTGCTGTCGCTGAGTTCGGTGGCGTACACCCACCACAAAGTGAGCTACGACAACCTCCCGACCTTTGACTGCCAACAGCGCAATCCACTGTGCAGACCTGACTTTACCGCCGACTGCAACGGCTGCCCAGCTGCGCCTCCGAGCAATTACCGGAAGATGTTGGGGCAAATCCGGCAGTACTTTTCGGAGAAAGTGGAGCTTGATTACCAGCACTCGCTTTTTACCATAAAATCGAAGCTGAAGGCCAATTTCATTGACGACGGCAGGCCCACTGAAATCTCCTGCCTCCACCGGAATCCCGACTTTTATTGCATCTTTGCCGGAAAAATCAACTCAATTTACGAAATAGAAAAAGTTGTTTAAACAACGATGAACGATAAATGATGAAAGGTGAACACACCGCCGTTCACCGTTCACCGTTCACCGTTCACCGTTTTTTATGTCCGCCATCCAAGTATCATCCGAAATTGGCCCGCTCCGACGGGTCATCGTACACCGCCCCGACGAGGGCATCGCCCGTGTTTCACCCAAAAGGGCCAACGAACTGCTCTTCGACGACATCGTACACCTGCCACAAATGCAGGAGGAGCACGATGTTTTCACCGGCATCCTCCGGGCTTTCCTTGGAGCCGAAAACGTACTGGAAACCAAGGACTTACTCACGGGTGCCATCGCTGCCGACGCAGGAACGAAGGAGTGGGTCATCAACGAAATCGTGGACTACGAGGAGCTGCCAAAGGACTGCAAAAAGCTGCTGATGGACCTGCCCGACGAGCGCCTTGCCGATGTGCTGATTACCGGCTTCCTGGCGGAGGAGGATTACATCATGTTCGACCCCATCCCGAATTTTATCTTTACCCGTGACATCGCCGTTACGGTCAACGACCACGTCATCATCACCAAACCGGGCAAGGAAGCTCGCTTCCGGGAGAACTACCTGTCGAGGTTCATCTTCTGGTCGAACCCAATATTCTCGCACCTGAAATCGGAAGGGAGGCTCATCAACATGAACCACTACGAGGATTTCCCGCCCAGCCGTAGGGGCGAGGTCGTGAGCCTCGAAGGTGGCGACATGATGGTGATGAACAAAGATTACCTGCTCATCGGGTGCAGTGAGCGCACCAGCGCCTACGCCATCCACACGCTGCGCAACAAGCTTTTTGAAAGGAAAGTGGTGAAAAACGTGGTGCAAATCAACATCCCGCACGATCGCAGCTACATGCACATTGACACGGTTTTCACGCAAGTGGACAACAACGTAATCGTTGCCTTCAAACCCATTGTGCTCGATGGCTTGGGGAGCAACGTGGAGGTTCACAAAAGCAATGGGACAAGCGTATTCTACAATTCCATCCGTGATTTTATGGTCAACGAAATCAATCCAAACATGCAGTTCATCCTATCCGGCAACGGCCAGACGCCCTACCAGGAGCGGGAGCAATGGACGGACGGCTGCAACCTCGTGGCACTAAAGCCCGGCGTGGCGCTCACCTACGACCGCAACCCGGAAACTGAAAAGGCTTTCAAAAAAGCGGGCTACAAAACCGTACACGCCCGCAAGCTTTTGAAAGACCTGCAATCCGGCAAAGTGAAGCCCGAAAACATCGAAAAAACCATCATCAACCTGCCATCCAACGAACTGTCACGTGCTCGTGGCGGCTCGCACTGCATGACTTGTCCGATAGAGAGGGATTGAGGGTTTGGGAGTTTGAGGGTTTGAGATGGGATCGAAACCTCAACTTCTCAACCCCTCAATCTCTCAATCTCTCAATCTCTCAAACCCTCAAACCCTCAACCTTGCATCTTGAAAATCAACACAGCCTGAAAGACGTTCTGAAAGACATGGTGGACACCATGAAATGGAAGGAGCATTTGAACGAAACCAAAATCCGGGAAGTTTGGAAGGAAAAAATGGGCACCACCATCAACCAGTACACCCGTGAAATGAACTTCCGAAAGGGCAAGCTTTTTATCTCCATCAACTCCGCACCGCTCAAGCAGGAACTGAGCTACGAACGTGAAAAAATCATGGAAATGATGAACACGGAGTTGGGCGGTAAGTATGTGACCGACGTGATTATTCGTTGACCAAGTCCTCCATCAACCGTTGACCGTTCCTACCAATTCCGCCAGTACCTCATTCAAATTCTTTATCGCCAGCGGCAAATCCCAGCCCGCCCGATTGCGGGTCTCCACGTAATTTGAAATGGAGCGAATCTCTAAAAACGGTATCCCCGCCAGCAAGCAAGCCAAGAAAAAAGCGGCACCTTCCATGCTTTCCACGTCGGCGTCGTACTTGCGGAGCAAGGCATCAATGCTCGGCTGAAAACCATGTACTTTATTGATGGTCAATCCTTTGCAAGTCGGCAAAAAGTCGAAGCCGTCCATTTGTGGGTTCACCAACCAGCCGTCGGTGAAAGGGGTTGCATTCGCATCCACGAGGCCAAGTTCGTGTACATCGGTAAAGCTGCCATCGGCCTCTTCCACGCCCACGTCGGCGAAGCGATCGGCGGTTACGTTGACCACGTCGCCGATTATTAGCGACCGATTGAAGGCCCCCGCTATCCCGGCATTTATCGCCAAATCGAATCCTTGCTTTGCAAAAAGCACCCCGAGGTTGAAGGCCGTCAACGTCATGCCCACCCCAGCCACCAGCAGGTGGACTTCGAGGTTTTCTTTCTGAAAATGGGTGTCGGAATGTGGCCAGAATTGTTCCTGCAAATGCTGCCGGAACGGCGCAATTTCAAAAGGAGTAGCAGCGACAATGAGGATTTTCAAATGGATAAGATTTTTTAGAACCGAATATTGGGTTATTGGGGTATTGGGGTATTGGGGTATTGAAATATTTCGCAAATCATTGATTGTCAATAGCTTAATAACCCAATAACCCAATAACCCAATAACCCAATAACCCAATAACCCAATCACCCAATCACCCAATCACCCAATCACTCCACAATAAGATATTCAACCACTTTGGGCGATAGCTGCACAGAACGCACCCATGCTGGCTGCCGAACCAGTGTGAGCGGCACAGTGCTGGCCACGCCGCCCGGCCCCGACTCGCCCCCAAATACCGCCACCACCCGAAAATCCGTCGCACTGACCTGGTTGAAGCGGCTCACGCCCACCGCACAACTCAACTCCACGGTGGCGGGCACCAGTTGGATGCTATCCTGTTCGTTCAAAACCATCACTGGCAGCATCAGTTTTTTCTCGGTAAATTGCTCCACGGGCAGGAACAATTCCGTTTGCAATGACGAAAATTGGAGCAATGCAGGGTTCGGGTTGATAAGCTTGAGCGTTTTTCGGAAGTCCGTCTCGGGGCAGGCCATTTTTAGTGGCTCGGTGCTTACCTCGCTGATGCCGTCGAGCATTTGCGAAGCGCCAAAAACAACGATGCTGTCTGGCGTCAGGATGACAGCATCCCGGAAAAAGTAGCCGTTTTGGAAATTGATGATGGAATCCAATTTTATTTTTACCTTTTTTGAAAACAAGGAATCCAAGCGGAGCGTAACGTTGTCTTGACCTAGTTCGAGCAGGTTCAGTTGCAGCTCGTCCTCAATTTTAAGGGAAATGTCCGTGCGTGAAATGACCTGCACCGGAGCACTGGAAAGGCTAAAGTTCAAGCTCGGTTGCCTCCTGAAAATCCCCATCCTTAGCAACTTCCAACCCGTACCAGAAAACTTGAAGGGCATAGAGCGCGAGGGCTACTACGCAAAAACCCGGCCCATAGGCGGTTGGTAGTTCAAGGCCAATACCCCCCTGGATTCGTAGGTTTCCGTCATTTTCACAAAAAACCAGACCATCAGCGAAAGCCCCATGCAGACCAGCAGCACCCGGTGTTCGCTCAACGAACTCGAACCTTTTTTCTTGAAAAATTTGACGATTTTCTTCAACAGGTCTGGTTGCATTTCTTGTGAAGTTTATGAAGCTGTTTAGACTTTCCTGTTTGAGATAAAAAAGAGTGATTTTTTGTCCTGAAGTCAGGAATTTTTGAGGGAATAGCAGCGCTATTGCCGAAAAAATTGCTGATTTCAGGGCGGAAAAGCGCCTTTTTTAGCCAAATGAGGAAAGTCTAAACAGCTTCTATTGCATACTATCTCGACTGGCCATTTTCAATTCTCCATTTTCAATTCTCCATTCTACTGGCTCGCCCCCATCAAATTGCACAGCTTGTACAGCACTCTTGCCCCCACGTTGCCGTCCCACTCGTTGTTCATCCCACCCACCTCGCAGAGGTCGAAGCCGATGATTTTTCGACCAGATTTCACAACGGTTTTAAGGAGGTAAATGGCCTCGTTGTAAGTCAGTCCGCCGGGCACAGGGGTACCTGTGTTGGGACATAGGTCAGGTTGTAGGCCGTCAATATCGAAACTGATGTACACCCGCTCCGGCAGGTCGTCCACCATCCGTTGGCAGAGCGACTTGAAGCTGGTTCCCTCAAATTCCGCTTCCCTTATTTGCTGGTCTGTCCAGACATGAACCCGCCCGTTGGAGGCATTCACGAGGTCGGTTTCCGCTTCGCAAAAATCACGGATGCCCACCTGCACCAACCGTTCTACTTGCCTGATTTTCAGTGCATTGAAAAAAATGGAAGCGTGGGAGTAAGTGAAACCCTCGTAGGTGTCACGCAGGTCTTGGTGTGCGTCAATTTGTAGAATGCCGAAGTTGCCGTGGTGCTCGGCCAGTGCCTCCAAGTAGCCGAGCGGCACGCTGTGTTCCCCTCCGACGATTCCCACTCGTTTGCCCTGTTCCAGCAGTGCCTTCGTTTCATGGTAAACCCAATTTTTGAGATCAAAACAGGCATCGTTGATTTCTCCCAAAGCCGCTTGCATTTCAAAGTCGGCGTCCAATAGCCCACCATTTTCGAGGAAGTCAATGTACTGCTCGGCCAGCGGGCGAAGCTCCGTGCTGCGGTTCAGCCAGACGAGGTCGAGGTGGCGCATGTAGATGCCCATTTTCCAGGCATCGGGTACGTCTGGGTCGTGGAGGTCGAGCTGTGCGGAGGCTTCGAGGATGTTCTGACCAGCAGTAGCCGTGCCGTCGGTGTAGGAAACGGTCACATCCCAAGGCACGGTCAGCAGTACGGTTTCGGCGTCGTTCTCGTCGAACGGCAGGCCGATGAAATGGCCGTTTCTTAGGCCGACGCCGGAGGGGTCGAAGGAGGATATTTTTTCTTTTTTGGTCATGCTTAAAACTTGAAATTGGAAATTGAGAAATTAGGAAATTGGTGAAGTGACTGGCTGAATTTCTCAATTTCCTAATTTTTCAATTTCAATGCAGCGCCGCACGAATCGGCAGCCCATCAATCACTTCCCCCTCCTGTTCCATCCACCAGGCCAAGCGGTCGTACACGGTTTTTTCATCGAAGTAATTCAGCGCCATTTTCACAAAAACATGGCCGTGTTTGGCCTCGCTGGCCCAGAGTATTTTGTAAAAACGATGCATTTCGGGGTCGGTCTGTGCCTCGCTCACGAGCCGGAAGCGTTCGGCGCCACGGGTCTCCACCACCGAGGCGATGAGCAGCCGGTCAAGGAAGCGCTCCAACCGTCCGCTGTGGCAGCGCTTGATGAGCTGCGAAACGTAGGGGTCTTCGCCCATGCTCGGCGGCAGCGGGATGCCACGGGCAGCCATGAGTTCGTAAACCTGCTGGAAGTGCTCCAGCTCTTCGATGCCGATGGCAATAAGTTCCGGGATGATTTCGGTGCGGTCGGGGAACTTGGCCACGAAGCTCATGGCCATGCTGCTGGCCTTGCGCTCGCAGTCCGCGTGGTCTTGCAGAAATGCCGGGAAATCGGCCATGACCGCCTGTACCCATTCGGGGCGGGAAGGCACGGTGATGTCGAGGTTGAGTTTCATTTGCTGGAAATTGAAGGCGGCTTGAAATCTGATGCGGCAAATTTAGAAAAAATTAAGGCTGCCGAACGATGGGTTCATGCTTGACTGGGTTCGAATCCTGAGAATTCCGTATTTTGCACCAATTAACAAAACAAGTAAATTTTACCATGCTTGTAGCTGAAAAAAAAATAACGGTCGAGGAGTTCCGCCACATGGATTTGGGCGGAGACGACGCATACTATGAACTGATAAATGGCGAAATTGTCATGAAAGCAGCACCTTCCCCTTTTGCATCAAGAGGTTTCCAACAACCTCTCATTTTTACTTACGGCATTTGTTCGTGATAAAAAGTTAGGTAAAGTATTCACCTCCCCAATTGACGTTTATCTGCACGAATTCAGCCACGTCATGCCCGATGTGCTTTTCATTTCCAACGAAAACAAGGGAATCATTGACTACCGGGAGGGCATCCATGGTGTGCCAGACCTCGTGGTGGAAATCATTTCCCCAAGCTCCATTTACCAAGACCGGGTGATGAAGCGCAACGATTACGAGGCTTCCGGTGTGCGGGAATACTGGCTCATTGACCCAAAAAACCAATCCATCGAAGTCTATGAACTTGCCAGCGGCACGTTTCAATTGGTGGTGATTGCCGCTGAAAAAGGAAAGGTACACTCCAAGCTGCTGGAAGGTTTTGAGCTTGATATTACTACCATCTTCCCTTCCGAGCAATGAATTCCATCTGCATTTTTTGTGGTTCTAACAAAGGCTTCGACCCCGCCTACGCAGCCGCTGCTGTTGAAATCGGGCAGACGTTTGCGAAGCGAAAAATCCGCACCGTGTATGGCGCTGGCAACGTGGGCTTGATGGGCATCCTCGCCGATGCGGCTTTGGAAAATGGCGGCAAAGTGCTCGGCGTCATTCCCGATTTTCTGAAAAAAAAAAGAAGTCTGCCACACAGGCTTGACCGAGCTGATAGTGACCCGAACCATGCACGAGCGCAAGCAAATCATGGCCAACCAATCTGACGGATTCATCATCCTGCCGGGCGGCTTCGGCACCCTCGACGAGTTTTTCGAGATACTTACCTGGCGTCAATTGCGGTTGCACAACAAGCCCATCGGCATACTTGACGTGGGCGGTTTTTACCAGCATTTGCTCGCACACGTGCGTCAAATATGGGAAAAGGGATTCCTGCGGGACGCAAACCTTGACCTCGTAACCGTGGCCGACAACCTTCCCGACTTGTTGAAAAAGATGGCGGAACCCGTAAACCTTGTGGAGGATAAATGGTTGTAACGAGCGATTCGAAGCTGGATGCAAAATTGTTTGACGAAACAAATGGCATCATTGGCAAATAATAATTTGGGAAAGTATACCTTTGCCATCTGAAATCAAAATCTTTAGAACCCCACCCTCCTCGATTCTACAAAATTCATTTATCCATAAAAATTCATTTTCAATATGCAAACCGTAGAGACATCCCTAAAGTACAAAGTAAAAGACATTGCCCTTGCTGAATGGGGCCGTAAGGAAATCGAATTGGCCGAAGCCGAAATGCCGGGCCTCATGGCCCTGCGTGAGCAGTATGGCAAGTCGAAGCCGCTGACTGGTGCCCGCATTGCTGGCTGCCTCCACATGACCATCCAAACTGCCGTTCTGATTGAAACGCTGAAGGAACTTGGCGCCGATGTGACTTGGTCTTCTTGCAACATCTTCTCCACTCAAGACCACGCTGCCGCTGCAATCGCTGCCGCTGGTGTTCCCGTTTTTGCTTGGAAAGGCCAAAACGAAGAAGAATTTGACTGGTGCATCGAGCAGACATTGTTTGCCTTCGAAGACGGCCAGCCGCTGAACATGATTCTCGATGACGGTGGCGACCTCACCAACATGGTGCTCGACCGCTACTCCGAACTCATCGCCAACATCAAGGGCATCTCCGAGGAGACAACAACTGGTGTTCACCGCCTGTACGAGCGGATGAAAAATGGCACCTTGGCCATGCCCGCCATCAACGTAAACGACAGCGTTACGAAGTCAAAATTCGACAACAAATACGGCTGCAAGGAGAGCCTCGTGGACTCCATCCGCCGGGCGACCGACATCATGATGGCGGGCAAAGTGGCTGTCGTGGCTGGATACGGCGACGTGGGAAAAGGCTCTGCCGCTTCCCTCCGTGGCGCTGGCTGCCGGGTAATCGTCACCGAAATCGACCCGATTTGCGCACTGCAAGCGGCCATGGATGGCTTCGCTGTGTTGAAAATGGAAAACGCATTGCCGCAGGCCAACATCGTTGTGACCGCCACTGGCAACTGTGACATCATCTCTGCCGAGCATTTCAAATTGATGAGGGACAAGACTATCGTCTGCAACATCGGGCACTTTGATAACGAGATTGACGTAGCTTGGTTGAAGTCGAATTGGGGACACACCCACGTGAACATTAAGCCACAGGTGGACAAGTACACTGTGAACGGCAACGACATTCTCCTGTTGGCCGAAGGCCGACTCGTGAACCTCGGCTGTGCCACTGGCCACCCGTCGTTCGTGATGTCCAACTCCTTTACCAACCAGGTGCTGGCGCAATTGGAGCTTTGGACGAATGGTGACGCCTACGGCAACGAGGTTTACACGCTGCCCAAGCACCTCGACGAGCAAGTAGCCCGCCTGCACCTCGCCAAAATTGGCGTGGAACTGGAGGAGCTGAACGACAAGCAGGCTGGCTACATCGGCGTACCGAAGTCTGGCCCGTACAAGCCGGAGTACTACCGGTATTAATAGTTGGCAGTTCGTCAGTTGGCAGTTGGCAGTCAGGAACTGCGAGGCTGTTCGAGTCGAGCTTTAATTTTACAAGCGACAATTAGACATAAAAAATGGCCTGGAGGAGTTCGCTCTTCCGGGCTTTTTTGTTGCCGCATCCGTAGGGATTTCTAAGCCCGTAGGGATTGGAAAGCCCAGTGGCAATCTTCCGCTTAGGCTTAGAAATCCCTGTCGGGCTTTCCAATCCTTCGCTTGAGGTTGCTACATTTGCCATTCAATCATTAAAAATGAAGCAGTTATTTGAAGTATTCCCCTCGGTCTCCAAAGCCGATTGGCTGGAAAAAATCAAGAAAGATCTGAAAGGAAAGGACATAGCCGACTTCGATTGGCAGGTGTCGCCGACGCATTCGGTCAGCGCATTTCCGCATGTAGATGAGTTTGGTGGGGTACTCCCCCATTCTATTTCCGAAGGGAGAAACGAGTGGCAAATCGGTGAATACATTATAACTACTGAAAAAATTCATGTAGCAAATAATACGGCACTAAAAGCGCTGCAAGGGGGCGCTGAGGTGCTGCATTTTGAAATTCAGCAGCTATTGCTCAAAGATGATTTATCTAACCTTTTTCAAGACATTCAATTATCTTTTGTCCCACTTCATTTTCACTTAATTTATGGCGTAAAGGCTGTACTATTTCTCCAAAATCTATCTTCGTTTTTTTTGGATATTGGCTTGGATGCTAAAAAACTAACTGGAGTTATAAGCTGGGTTGGAGAAAGGATTGAAAATGATGCTTTAGAAATTATTGATTTTTCGGAAGAATTTCTACCTAATTTTAAAATACTGCCTGTTAGAGGAAATATTTATTTCACTGGTGATGAAAATACAGCAGGAGAATTGAACAGGACAATTAAAAATGTTCAACGTTGGCATGATGTGCTGACTGTGCAAAATATTTCACCAGAGATTTTGAGTAGGAAAATATTTTTCAAAGTGGCCATCGGCAAAAACTACTTCCTTCAAATTGCGAAAATACGGGCGTTGCGAAAATTCTGGTTAGAATTGCAGCGAAAGTGGGGCATCGAAAACCCTCAACCCTCCTATATTCTGGCGGAATTCCCGCTGTCGCAACACTCGCCCGATGCCAATACCAACCTCGTCCAAGCCACCACCCAAGCCATGTCGGGCGTCATCGGCGGCGTGGATGTGCTAACGGTTTTGCCCTCGGATATGACGAACGATGACGGTTCGCAGCCCACCGACTTTTCACGCCGCATGGCCCGCAACGTGCAACATATCCTGCGAATGGAAAGCCATTTTGATTGGGTGGCCGACCCAGCGGCAGGGAGCTATTTCATCGAAAACCTGACGGAACAGCTTTTGGAGGGGATGCGGTTTGAGATGCTGTGGACTTGAAAAAACCCGTGATGGCAGGGCTGCCGCACGGGTTTGTGGCCGCCCAATTTATTGGGCTGGCCGTTATTTGTTTCGGTCTGCCCAATAAATTGGGCGACCACAATCAAGCGTTTCGGTTGATGCAGTTTAAATCTTCGAAGGCAAGTTTCAGGCGCTTCACGAAAGTCTCCTCACCCTTGCGCAGCCAAACCCGTGGGTCGTAGTATTTTTTGTTTGGCTTGTCGTCACCATCGGGGTTACCGATTTGACCTTGGAGGTAGGCTTTTTTGGATTCGTAGTAATCCTTCACGCCTTCCCAGTAGGCCCACTGCATGTCGGTGTCAATGTTCATCTTGATGGCGCCGTAGCTGATGGCCTCCCTGATTTCCTCCCGGCTGGAGCCGCTGCCGCCGTGAAAAACGAAGTTGATGGGCTGCTCCCGGCTCGTCATGAATTTTTCACGAACAAAGTCCTGTGAATTTTTCAAAATGATGGGCTGGAGCTTCACGTTGCCGGGCTTGTACACGCCATGCACGTTGCCGAAGGCAGCGGCGATGGTAAAACGTGGGCTGACTTTTAGCAATTCCTCGTACGCATACGATACCTCAGAAGGTTGGGTGTAAAGTTTGGAGCTATCCACATCGGAGTTGTCCACGCCGTCCTCTTCACCGCCCGTCACGCCCAGCTCGATTTCGAGGGTCATGCCGATTTTGTCCATGCGCTTGAGGTATTCCACGCAGATTTCGATGTTCTCGTGGATGGGTTCCTCGCTCAGGTCAAGCATGTGAGAGCTGTAAAGCGGGAATCCACGCTCGGCATGGAAACGCTCGCCAGCGGTGAGCAGCCCGTCAATCCAAGGCAGCAGGCTCTTGGCGCAGTGGTCGGTGTGCAGCACGACGGGCACACCGTACGCTTTGGCCATCGTGTGCACGTGCATGGCTCCCGAAATACCGCCCATGATGGCGGCGTTTTGGCCTTCGTTGGAGAGGCTTTTGCCAGCAAAAAAGACAGCTCCGCCGTTGGAGAACTGGATCATGACGGGGGAGTTGACCGCCTTGGCCGTTTCGAGCACGGCGTTGACGGAGTTGGTGCCGATGACGTTGACCGCCGGGAGGGCGTAGTTATTGTCGTTGGCATGTTGGAGCAGTTCGGTCACCTCGTCGCCATGAAGTACGCCGGGGCGGAACATTGAATTGGATGAGCTATTCATATTTTCTTTTGTTTTTAGTTCAGTGGCGAATGTAGAAAGATTCACAGTATTTGTGAAACGTACACCAACGAAAAAAGGCAATGCTGGGATTGCATTGCCTTTTTCAAACAGAAAAAATATTTCAAAGCGAAACATCAACGGGTTCTTCTTCCTCCACATTGAAAAGTGGCGCAAGCTTGTCGGGCATCTCCTTTTCGAGCAGCTTGCTGAGTTCTTTCAAGCTGAGATTGGCCTTCGCCGAAATGAAGAACATTTCGCCACTTTCCGTGTCGTTGAAAACCATCATTATGTTTTGGATGATGTCGCCAAACTCCTGAACCATTATCTGCATGTGCATCCCTTCCGACTTGATCATAATCAAGTCGTCAAAATGATTGTTCAGCAGGTCTTGGCGCAACTGACTCACCTTTTCGGCTGGAATCTGAACGCCTTCCTCGGAGTACATGAACTTGACTTTGCCAAAATGGCGCATCAGCCCGAGGGCATCTTTTTCCGTTTCCGATTCAGCCTTGTTCCGGGCGATTTTACTGCTCATCCGAATGACCCAACCGGGCAGCTTTGCGTTCCGAACTCCTTCCTGGTGCTTGTGCTGCCGGTAAAACTTGTTCAGCGCCTTGTTCTGGCTAACTGCAATGCCCGGCAACAAAAAGAGAATCAAAATCAGCAGATTGTTTTTCATGGCGTACTCAGTTTTATGATGAAAGATGCTATCGCAGGGCGAATACCCTGGCTGCTTACTCATCATTTTTCTTCGTACCCTTGTTTTTGTCGCCGCCCTCGTCGAAGGCTTTGGACAGCTTGCCAATTTCGTTGAGGTCAATTTTACCCATGAAACTCAGCAGCACAAAATCCTCGTCCTCTCCGCCAACGAGCAGCAGCAGTTCATCGAGCGTGTTGCCGTCGTTGCTGTCCTTCACGAGGAATTTTACGTTTTCCGTTTTGCCCTCACGTACTTCAAGCAAGGTTTCGTAGCCCTTTGTGTTGATGGTATTGAGTGCTTCTTGGTAGAACTTGTTGCCGTCCGTCTCCGTGGTCAGGATGCGCAGGCCCTTGAGGTCTTTGCACACGGAAAGTATGGCCTGTGATTCCTCGTCGTCGAGGTCGAGTTCCATTTTGTTGATCATGGAGAACATTTTTCCACTGACGTACACGACCGTAAAACGCTCGTCGTCAACGTACTTGGCAAAATACTTCGAGATGGCATCTTCCTGTGCAACGGCGGAAGTGGTGATTCCTGCGGTGAGGAAAAGTGCGAAAAGAATTGACAGGTATTTCATTTTTCTAAATTGTTAGGATTGTTGAATTGTTGAATTGCTGTATTGTTGTCGTGATACGTCTAACAATTCAGCAATTTAGCAATACAGCAATCAATTAAAATACTTTCCCACCTTCTCCATTTTCCCCATCTCTTCTGTGGCTTTTTTCGAGCCTTTGTTGAGCTTGGAGGAAAGGAGTTTCAGGGCTTTCACAGTTTCTTCGTAGGCTACTTTTTCGTCCTTTATTTCGTACTTTGACCAATCTACGGACGCTTGCTGGGCCTGCGTGGTGTTTGATTTTTGGAGGAAAATCATGGATGCCATCAGCACCGCACCTACGGCGGCGATGCGAATCAACTGACGAGGCCAAGTACGCATTTGAACGATTTTGGCATCGCTGGCTGCTTCCATTTTCAGGAACAATGCTTCGTCAAAATCGTCCGATAAAACCTGCTCCCGCTCCGTGGCAAAATGCTGGAACATCGGTTGGTACTCCTTCAACTCCTCGGCCACTTGTTCACCACTTTGTGGGCCGTCGTTGAAGTAGTCACGGAGCTTGGCCTCCTCTTCCAGCGAGGTTTCTCCTTCAAAATATTTTTCGATAAGCGCTTTCATGTTCAAGAATTTATGTCAAACAATGAGTTTGAGAATTTGAGGGTTTGAGGGTTTGAGAAGGGCGGGACATACCTCATACCTCATACCTCATACCTTCCCTAACGGCCTTCCTCGCCCTGAACAGGTACACCTTCACTTGATCCATCGGCACGTTGAGCACCTCGGCGATTTCTTGGTAGCTCAAGCCCTCGATGTCTCGCAGTTGCATGATGTCCCGTTGTTTTTCCGGCAAGCGGTTCATCAGGCTGCGCACTCGGTCGAAGACATCATGCGTGACGACGGTTTCGTAAGGTGTCGCCGAGTGGTCGTGGAGGTCGAAGCCAGCGCTCATGGGCACCATCCGTTGATGTTTCGAGCGCAGCTTGTCAATCGAAAGGTTCTTCGTAGCCGTGATGCACCAAGCCTCGATGTTCGAGATGTTGTCCATCTGTTGGCGGTTGTTCCACAGCTTGATGAACACCTCCTGCACCACGTCCTCCGCCTCCGCAGCCTGCCCCACAATGCCGAGGGCAAAGCGGAAAAGCCGGTTTTTTATCGGCAGAATCTTCGTTTTGAAGTCGTGGTGATTCATGAAAAAAGCTCCGAGTTTCAAGTTTCGAGTTGCCTGAAAGCCTTTCGAAACTGTTTATAAAAGGCAGACGACGGCTTCTCTGAGATTGTTACAAGCGTTCTGAAATTTCTGAGAAAAACTTGGTTTCGAATCAAAAATCAAATTTACCGCTAATTTAGCCGCCAATCATTTACGACTCATGGTTTTACCATGCAATTGTAAATCGTAATTCAAAAATCGTAAATCCCTTTCGTGCCGCAAATCGTTACCCTGCCATTCCAGACCATCAAACTGCGCCTGAGCAACGGCGAAGAGTTGGCCTTCCCGCTCTCCGACCCAAATGCATTTCACCTCGGCACGGCGGCAGATGGCCTTGCGGAAAAATACGCCGCCAGCTTTCAAAAAAAACAACTCGACAAGGGAAAAACCACTGGCTTGCTCGACCTGCTCCGGGATGGCGATTTTCTGTCAAAAAAGCTCACCGTGCCCTTCACCAAAGCCCCGGACGGCATCAGCTACCCGGATTTTGTGCTGGAGTTCGACTGCCTTTTTCAAAACCAAGGCGAGTCGGTCTGGGGCATGCTCCCTGCTCTTGGGCTGGAGGCACTGGCCACCTCGGAAGCCGAACTGGACCAGCACCTCGAAGAAGTGGTGCGGATTGAGTTTTCTTCCAAAAAACGCCTTCAAAGCGTCTTTCAAATCATCGCCGCCAGCTGGTATGATGGTGCAGAAGTGGTCAGGTCGGAAATCAAACTGAAGGCATGGTCACCTTCGGAACTCGTTGAAAACCAGCGAAATAAGAAACAGGAGCTATTACCGAAGGTAGCCGAAAAAATGGTCGAGGAACACCAGCAGGCTTATGGCCGGGAGGAGGAACTGGGGCAGTTGGAGCGCATTCTCAAGGGCCGGTTCAGCCGCAACGTCCTGCTGGTTGGGGCATCGGGCACGGGCAAGACGGCACTGGTACAGGAGTTGGTACACCGCCGAAAGCAGCTCGGCATCGAAGCGGAAATCTGGGAAACCACAGCCTCCGTACTCATCAAGGAACTCACCAACGAAACCGGCTGGCAGGACAACCTCAGCCTGCTGGTGAAGGAAATGACACTCAAGGGCGATGTGCTTTTTGTGCGCAACCTGGCCGAATTGTTCGAGGTGGGGCGCTACGAGGGAAACGCCGTGAGCGTGGCCGAATACCTGCGCAGCGCCATCAGCCGGGGCGAAATCACGCTCATTGGCGAATGTACGCCCGAAGAACGTGCCCGCATCGAGCTGCGCAGCCCGAACTACCTCGCTTTTTTCCAAACCGTGGAAGTGACTGAGCCAAAGAAGGACGTCGAGGGAATTATTTTACAAAAAATAAAGACGCTCGCCGGGCAGCACCAAGTGGCCATCGAACTGGACGCCGTGCAGGAAATCATTCGCCTGCACCGTCGTTTTTCACCGTACAGCGGTATGCCGGGAAGACCCATCCGCTTTCTCGAAAGCATCCTGCTGGGGCTGTCCGAACAACCGTTTTTTGACAAAAAGAAAAAACTCAAAGCCGCAGGTACAGGCCCACAAGTTACCCCTGAAGGCGATGTCAATGCCACTATCACCCGTGACCTGGTGCTTAAAAGCTACTGCGCAGAAAGCGGCCTACCACCGTTCATGGTTGACCCCTCGCTTCCGATGGACGTTAACGCCATTCGTAAGTCGTTCAACGCCAACGTGTTCGGGCAGGAGCGGGCCGTGGCCGCCGTGGTGGACATGTTGGCCACCGTCAAGACGGCCCTCAGCCGCACGGGCAAGCCCATCGCCTCGTTCCTCTTCGCCGGCCCGACCGGCGTGGGCAAAACGGAACTGGCCAAGGTGCTGGCCAGTACCATGTTCGGCAGCCGTGAGCGGATGCTGCGCTTCGACATGAGCGAGTACAGCAGCCCATGGTCACTGATGCGGCTGACGGGCGAGGGGTATTATTCCGAGGGACTGCTGACTTCCGCCGTTCGGCGTGACCCTTTTTGCGTGCTGCTTTTCGATGAAATCGAAAAGGCCGACCCGAAGTTTTTCGAGCTGCTGTTGCAAATCCTCAGCGAGGGCCGCTTGACGGACAGCCGGGGCCGGGCGGTCAACTTTTGCAGCGCCATCATCATCATGACCACCAATATCGGGGCGGCCAACCTACACCGCCACCGTATTTCCTGGAAAAAGGAATTGGAGGAAAAGGACGTGACGCAGCATTTCACCTCGGCCATCGAGCAGCATTTCCGGCCTGAGCTGTACAACCGAATTGACGCCATTGTGGCATTTGCACCGCTCGACCAGCAAACGGTACGCAACGTGGTGGTGCGGGAGATTGATTTGCTCCGCAAACGGGAGGGCATCCAGTTCCGGCATGTTGACCTTTTGATAGACGGGGCGGTGTACGAATACCTGGCCGAGGTAGGCTACGACGCCCGGTTCGGGGCGAGGTACTTGCAACGGGCCATCCGGGAGCGGCTGACCGTACCGCTGGCCCAAGCACTGAACGAGTACGCTTTCGACGAGCGCTTGAGCTTGAAGGTGGGCATGTTCGAGGGCAAAATCAGGGTACAGGTGGAGGCCGATCCGCTAGGTTTCGACCTGTTGCTGGAGCAGTGGGACAAGCTGACACTGGCCGAAAAAACCTCGCACTACCGTCGTAAAATCGCCCTGCTGCTAGAAAGCCCGCTGTACCTGCGTTTCCAAAGCGAAATGGACATGCTGGAAAGCGAAAAAGGGAAAATCGGCGAGGCTTTTTGGAAAAACGAGGAGCAGGTCAAACGGTACCCAATCTTGGCGAGCGCCCATGCTCAGGCGCAGGATACTTCTGAAAAAATACAGGAAATGGAGGTGGAAATTGCGCTGGCCTGCATGGGACAGGGCAATTTCAAGACCGATTTTAGCCAGCGATTAGAGGGCTGGGAAGCACTTTTTTTCCAATTGCAAGTCAAACTGCACAGCCTGATTTTCCCAAAGCGGGACACCTGTCGAATGGGCATTTATGGCACGCAGCTTACAGAGGTCGTACAATTTTACCTAGCACTTTTCAGAGCCAAAAATTTTGAAATCAAAACGGCGGAATCGGTTTGGTTTCGGGATGGCTACACGGGCGACGAGCCTGCACCGAAGCAGGGTGCAGCGAAATCCAAGGAAAAAAATACAACCTATTTGTACCAGCCCATGCCTAGTATCGAAAAGGGACGCCTATCCTTCAAGCCACCCAAACCAGACGACCTGCTTTGTGGCATTGAGTTGGAGCTTTCAGGCCCAGGGGTTTGGCTGTACCTGCGTGAGGAAAAAGGCTTCCAGCTTTGGTCAACCAAGGAACACCCCGAGCATTTTCAACTTTTTGTGCAGACAGCGCTGGTGAAAACCAAGACACCGGACGATGTTCATCGGCAGTCTTTCTACGCTAGCGGGAAGGCAAGGAGGCTGGTTTCTCCGCTCGGGCTTGCCGACTCAAAATTGGATTTGGCCACGCACGACGCCCCGATGGACAATATTCTGCCATTGATAGAAAAGCTGGACTTGCTCTACAAAGATGGGCTTACGAGGGCATTCTTGGACAGCGAGCCAGAAGAATGAATGGAGAAGAAATCATAAAAAAATATTTATCCGAAATCAAAAAAAATCAACCATAGGGTTGGTCATTTTGGCAAAATAGGCTACCTTTCCCCTAATTAAACAGTAGCCAAAAATTCCGTGTAAAACCTTTATTTTAAGCTGTTGTTAAGTTCTTTACTTACTGATTCACTTTCAACTAACACGACCCGTTTGGGTATCAGTGACGGCAAAATGGTTGTTCAGTGCGTATCCTCACACTTTGAAATCGCTGCATTGAACGACCACCGCCCCACCGACAGTCAACCGGGCGCTACAACTAAACCTTTTGATTTATGAACCTGACTTTCAAAGAGTTGAGAGACATCAAGCATGCACTGCCAACGGGCAGCATCTCCCGCATTGCTTCAGAGCTGAATGTTGACGAGCAAACGGTTCGCAACTATTTCGGAGCAAAGAAATACGCAGAAGGCGACATCGCCGACATCCAGGTGGAACCGGGGCCGGACGGTGGCATCGTACATCTCGAAGACACCAGAATCCTTGATTTGGCTAGACAAATCATCGAAGCTTCCCACCAACAGGAGGTTAGTTCTAACTAAAAAAAAATCACTTAACACTGAAAAAAAGGGGCGGAATTGAATTCCGCCCCTTTTTCTGTTTCAGTGGCATCATAGGCTCAGGTAGTAGTCCCCAGTTAGTTTTCGGAAATCAGCCGTCCAATCATTGCTACCGTCTCCATCATGAATCAAGAGTTGCGACTTTTCCAACTGCTTGTTGTTCAACTCGAACTGGAGTAAAAGCCGCTCCACAGGCTTGTCAGGTTTGGGCACCACTTCCATCATTTTTGAACAAAAAATGCCGTAGTTGCTTGCCATTTCCCGAAACCGCAGCCCTTCCATCGGCGGTAAAATCATGCAAAATCTACCCTCGTGCGAAAGCAATGAACGCACTGCCAAAAGCAGGTCGCCATGCGGCAATTTGACAGTGTGGCGCACCGAGTTCTTGTCTTGGCTGCTCGAAAAAGTGCCGCCGCTGAAAAACGGCGGGTTGCTCACGATGAGGTCGTACCGTTGTCGGGTTTGCTTCGCAAAATCTTGGATGGAAGTGTGGAAACTAGTGAGGTGGTCAGCCCAAGGCGAGTTTTGCATGTTCTCCATCGCCTGGCCGCAGGCTTCCTCGTCAATTTCTACGGCGTGGATGGTGGCGTTGGTGGCCGCCCTTTGCGCCAGCATGATGGCTATGAGGCCAGTGCCGGTGCCGATGTCAAGGACACTAGCGGCGTCCGTGGTGTCGGACCAAGCGCCGAGTAGTATGCCGTCCGTGCCCACTTTCATGGAGCATCGGTCCTGCGCTATGGCGAATTGTTTGAACTGAAAGGGCTTCACGTCGGAAATGGTCTGCATCGGACAAGTGTTTGAGGGTGAGCAGCCTGGCCAACAGGCTGCCAAGGTAAATGCCCGCATAGTTACACACCATGTCCATTATTTCAAAATTTCTGGATGGAATGAAAAGTTGGCTGCATTCTTCCAGCGTAATGCAGATGGCCAACAACAGGCTGCTGAACAACAACTCGTGACCAAGGATGTTCAACCGCCGCTGGTTCATGGCGTGGAAAAGCAGGTACGCCAGCGTCACCATCAGGCCGAAATGGATGGCTTTGTCGCCAAAGGGCACGGAGCTGATGCAGTATTTGACCAACATGCCAGCAGGTGTTTGGAAACCCACGATGGTGATGACAAAAACAAAGATGGAAATGGCAGACGCCGTAAGGATTTTGAAAAGCATGAACCTAAATTTAGCGGAGGCGCTTAAACAGGTTCAAATTGTTTACCAAAAAAGAAGTTTTGGAAGATTGATTTGTCAGCGAAGCTGTAACCACTTGATTTACAGCCACATGAAATTTTTACCTAATCGTTCTTAATGCGTTTTTTCGGCTTGTGCTTCATGGAATCTGGCCTCGGTGAATTGTGCCTCGGCACTGCTATCACCTCGGTTTTTTCACCAAAACTCAGCCAATAATTCTTGTCGGAAGCCGGAATACGGCGGTCTTTTGCGGGGTTTCCCACGTTGAAGGCGAAGGATGCTGGGAACAGTTTTCGGTTTCCCTCCTCATCTTGAACCACTATTTTTTCAAAAAAAATACTACTTTCATCTTGCACGTTTTGGAGTGCCAACTTGATGGCCACATCGCCAGTCCGGTAGGTTTCAAAGCACTTGGCCGGGCCGTTTTTCCCAGCGATGATGATTTGGAAAGATACCAGGCTCAACGTATCCTCATCTACCAACAGCAGCGGTTCCCGCTCGATGGAAAGCAAAAAGCTATCCAACGGATAGTTCAAGTTGGAGGGGGCAGCCGCCATTTGGCCCCACACCATTCGGACGTCCTTGTTTTGATAATCTTGGTACTCCGGTAGGTAGAAAGCGTCCTTTTCCAAAAAGGTCAGGGTGGTATTGGCCGCAGCCACTTTTGAAGCCAGTGATTCGGCTTCTGTGAGGTAGTGGCGATTGGTGCGGAAATCTGGTATTCGCACGATTTCATATTGCCGGGCATCCCCGTAAAGTTGCAGGATACGGGCAGCATTGGGGTGGTTGGGGTCTATTTTCACCAAAGCCCGCTGGCCCTTGCGTGCCACGATTTGGTAGGCCATGGTGGCTTCTAGGTGGTTGATTTGTGGCACAAAAAACGGCGGCTCATAACCTGCGTTCGGGTCTTTGATGCGGATTTCGACCTTGGAAAGGTAGATGTCCTCGGTGTCGCCGAACAGCACCAACTCGTCACCAAGGTCGAGGCTGTCATTGAAGACCACGCCTTTTTGGCGGTCGAGCAACACGACTTTTTTGGGGTCAATGCCGTTGATGTACGCCTGAACGCCTGTTCTGTTCGATTTGTAAATGATGCTGAAAACACCGGGCTTCACGGACACTCCATCCTTAAAAACCGTAAGCGGTAAGTTCACAATTCGCTGAAAATCACCAAGTTCCACCTCCACCTCGGTGCTGTACCCGTTTGGGTTGGCGAATTTTTTAAGTGGCATTTTCAGCCCACCCCACTCCACCAAGTACTCGTGCTGCCTTTCGATTTTATTTTCAAAAATGGTGCTGTCAAAAAAATCGGCTACCAGCTCCCCCACCCGATGGGTCGGAGAAATGGCGGCTGGCGTAACTGTAAACAACAGCGCCAGCCCAATGGCCAACGATGCAAAGCCCATTGAATTTAGGGAAACTACGCCGACTGGAGCAGGTCGTTCATCCTGCCAATTAGCGAACAACTCCGCCCAACTTTCCCGGTATCGGTAGGCCAGCGGGTTCCACCAATTCAGCACCTGCAGCAGCTCGACCAGCAGCGCCTCCCACCCAAACAGCGGGTGGATGGGAATCCAATGCGCCGCCCAATTCGCCTTTTTTGCTTCGTCAAACGAACGCCAGTTCAGCAACAGGTTGCTCATCACCGCAGTGGGCATGGCCTGCCAAGCAGCAGCCCTCGTGGCATTGTTTCCCTTTTCTTTCAAAAATTGGTGGACGAGCCAAAACCTGTCTGTCAGCCGGAACGATGAAACTAGCACCCCTGCGAAGAAGACCACCAACAACAGTGAGCCAATCGAAATGGAAAAGGAAGGAAGTTGAAATTCCAGCAGTTTGGTGATGGACATGGTTTTCGTGCCTACGGGCAAAGCCTCTTGGTTGGCAAGAAGCAAGGAAGGAAGCAAAGGAAGTAGGAATGCCAGCGGCGGAATGAGGCGCAATTGCCATCTTTTTGCCCAAAACGACTGAACCCGACTCCGAGTTAGGAGAAAATATCGCTGCAATAGCCAAAATGCAAGCAGCGATTCGAGTGCAAACTGCGGAAATGATGGCATAGATTGGCAATTTTTGAGCCTGAAAATTAGACACTTAACGCTTGATTCTCAACTCGATACATGCCTGTTAACATTTGGTTCAAGCAAAATCTGCCCTAGATTTCAAAACTCGACTTGGTAACTATTAAAAAATAACTCCACGATTTAACGTCGGGGAGGTTCGGAACCTCCCCGACGTTGTAGCCAAGGAATGATGAGTTTATTTTTTGGTGGATACTTAATGCTTGCCGCCCACGGCCACCATTTTATCCTCCACCTCGTGTACCAACTCGATGAAATGGGCATCTCGCTTGATACTGCGCACCCGCTCGAAGGGCAGGTTAACCTGGATATGCTGCACAAACTGACCGGGGTTGGCCCGCATGATGTAGATGTCGTCGCCCAAGTAAACAGCCTCAGATATGTCATGGGTAACGAAAATGACGGTGGGGTGGAACTCCAACCATATCTCGCTCAACAGCTCCTGCATTTGCAGGCGGGTGTTGATGTCGAGCGCCCCGAACGGCTCGTCCATGAGCAGGATTTCTGGGTTGGCCACCATGCTGCGGGCAATGGCCACCCGCTGCAATTGACCACCTGAGAGCGTTGGGTATTGGGCAAATTTGTTTTCGTGGCCGTCCAAGCCCACTTTTTTGATGATGTCCATGGCACGTTCCCGGCGCTGTTTTTCCGCCACGCCCTTGTACGAGAGTGACAGCGCCACATTATCAAGCACCGAAAGCCAGGGCAGGCTGGAATATTGCTGAAAAACCATGCTCACCCGAGGCGCCACTTCGATGGGCTTACCGTGGATAAGCACCTCGCCTTCCGTCGGTTTTTGTAAGCCAGCCACATAGCGCAGGATGGTGGACTTGCCGCAGCCGGACATGCCGAGCAGCACCACGAACTCGCCTTGCGCTGGCTTGTCGGGGATGACGAGGTTTGCATTTTTGATAACCCAACTGTTGCCACCATCGTAGGTCTGGCCGACGTTGCGAAGCTCGATGATGGACGGATGATTTGTAGCTGCCATTTTTATAAAAGTAAAAAGGCGAAAGTAAAAAGTGAAAAGTGGTGGTTATACTTTCTATCCCAGGTTTTGTCAATTTGCAATTTGCTTTTGGCTTTTGGCCATTGGCTTTTGGCAAAAGCCAATGGCCAAAAGCTAACGGCCAGCAGTATAATAACTTGCAAGGTTCAAGACTGACTTCGCAGCGCAGCCTGCAACTTTATTTCACCAAAAACAATGAAAACTAGCGCCGCCAATGCTCCGATGAGGGCGATGATGCCGACCATCGGCAGTTTGGCGAAAAAGATAGACAAGGTGAAGATGAGCAGTAGCAGGTAGATGCCGTAGCGCACTTCGTTGTTGCCGTTCAGCACGGTTTTGTAGTGCCGATGCGGGTAGAGCCGCTTGCCGATGTACACGAAAATGCGGTCTTGCAAAAATCCGATGAGGATGATGACGAGGATGATGGCGAACATATCGGGCACTTGTTGCAGCCGGCGTTTGATGTAAATAAGCGCACCGAGGCCGCCGCCGTCCTTGTTGATGTACTCCGCCACGATGATATAGGTCCAGGATACCGCCGTGAGCACCCGGATATCGTCGAGTAGGCGGCTCATGACGGCAGGGAAATAGACCGTTTTGATGGTCTGCCAGTTGCTGGCACCGAGCGTGAACACGGTCGAGAGGTACACCTCCTCCACGTCGTCAATGCGGGAAATGACGGTCGGGAGCAAGAAAACGATGATGCCGAAAGCGAGGAACGCCACTTTCATTTCATCGTAAATGCCGAACCAGATGATGAATACCCCGATGAGAGCCGTCAGTGGGAGGTAGCGAAGGGCGTCCACCGGCTTGCTGAACATCCCCCGGAACAGCGGGAACAACCCGACCAAAAAGCCAATCGGGATGCAAATCAAAACGGCCCAGAAATAGCCCTTGAGGTTGAGCCAGATGGAGCGGAGGGCGTTGCCCAAAAGGTTGTCGTCTTTTATCAGGCTACCGTAACTGTTTGCCACTTGGGTTGGAAGCGGTACGATGGGGTAGATTTTCCTGAACTCCTTGGCATTGGCAAACTTGATGGAATCGGCTAGGAGGATGGAGTCCCGAAGTACCGTGTTCTGGATGGAGTCGGCGGTGAGGGAGGAGGGCAGTTCTGTATTGAAGCCATCCACGACGGGCACTTTTCGGGAAAGCGCCTCTGCCAGCCCCCACCAAACGGCAAGGATGAAGATGATACCAAGAATGCCCAATACCAGGCGCTGCGATTTGGTCAATTTGCCCCGTAGCTCAAACATGGTTCAATGATTTTGGGGGCAAGTTACGGGATTGTTTGATTGTTGAATTGCTATATTGTTTGATTGTTGGCAGTGCCCTAAAACAATACAGGGTAAAAGTATCAAAGTATTGTTAGAATATTGGTTTTAACTTTGCGGGTAAAAACAGGACACCACCCGCATGAAAAAGGACGTTCAAACAGTATTTTCGGGGATAGAAGACCCCCGAGTGGCAGGCAGGTGCCTGCACAAATTGTCCGACATTCTGTTCATAGCCTTGTGCGCCTTGTTGGCGAACGGGGGGGACTTTGAGGACATGGTTGAATTCGGCAACCAAAAGCTGCAATGACAGCGCAAATATCGAGGCACGGCAAGACCTACGCACGCCGGGCGAAGCCCGGCACCTTGGCCGTGTGATAGCACAGCTATCAACGAGCAGTCGGTGGGGGTTTGGCAGGGTGTGCGCCAGCAGGGTACAAACGGCACATAGCAAGCAAAAAACTACGGCCATGAAATATATATTTTTCCTTTTAGGCACAGTAGCAACTCTTGGCTTCTTTGGAGGATGCGAAAAAGAGGACCTAATTCCTGATATTGTCAAACAATTGGAATTTGAATGCCCTGGCGGGGATTCGGAATCTTATTTTGAGGGCGTTATCGATGGAAATGAATTTTGCTACCGTGATGGAGTAAACGATTACGAAATAGAAATATCACAAACAGCTGGCTTTCGGACGGATGGCCCTACAACTTCAACTGATATTGATACTTCAGAGGTGTCGAATTATAGGGTTTGGGACAATTTGGGTTTCTTGCCCGCAGTTGTTTGGGACGAACCTCCCCATTCTAATCAAGGCATCATCCCCCACCTAAAGCACTATGTATTATTGGAGACCCCTGCAAGTAAAACAGACATCTCGCTTGCAGAAATAATAAAAAATAATCTAACGCAGGTAGGTGATTTGCCCTTACAGAGTGCTAAAACCGGAAGTTTAGAAGGGTTCAATGTTGTTTTTAGATTTAACGACAATGTGGCCAATATCTCTCGGATTTTTGAGGCCCGGGGCGGCAACCAAGATGGCAGCTACCTAAAAATCACGGAACTGAAAATCACGGACTTTCCCAATGGCACCCACTGCGAAGTGACTTTTGAGTTCTCCTGCAACCTATTCTATTATGGCGACCCAAAAAAGTTCTTTGCTAGGCTGGAAGATGGGAAGATGAGGTTGGTGTTTGACCTATAAAGAGCATATAGGCGTCAAGCTTATGTTTATATGTGCCCGCTTGCGCAGGTGTATTGATTGCAGGTGGTGGAGGATGGAAGGGTGTTGGGGTCTGAGCAATTTATTATTTCTAAATAAGCGAACATGAAAAAATTGTTACTACATATTGTTTTCTTCGGTGGTATTAACGCAGTGTTTGGTCAAATACCGTTTGCTCCGGTAGGTGCGAAATGGTATATAAAAGCCAATTGGGAATGTTATGGGGGTCAGGTAACAGATGATCAATATTATGTGCGGGAAGTGATCGCTGATTCAATAATACAAGGGAAGTATTGTACCTTAATTAGTACAAATGATGGACCTAATTGCCAAAATTCATATTATGTGCACCAAGATGGAGAAAAAGTTTATGTGCTCAACGAAGAAAACGGAGATTTTCAATTACTATACGATTTTGAAGCTCCAGTGGGTGCTACTTGGAAGATAGCGGTCTGTGAGTGGTTTTATGAAACCGATTCGATGACTATTACAGTAAAAGATGTCAAGCCTACTTATCAAAAGGTGGATATGACACCAGATAGTACGGGCAGCCTTTGGAACTTTATTAATTTTAAGATCATTAAAGGAGTTGGGGGTGAATATGATAACCCCTTGCTATTTTATACGCTTGAAGTTTTTGTTCCTGGCTGTGAAACGAAACTGTTGTGCTATGAAACACCAACAACTGGGCTGATTGCAATCAGCGGAGCAAGTTGTGTAGATGCAGTGGATGAACCTGCTTCCAGCTTTACAGTGCTGCTTTATCCAAATCCTGCTTCTGAAACAAGTACCCTTCACATTACGTCACCGCTCCCCGCTATTTCAAAATGGGAACTAATTGACCAATTGGGTCGTACCGTTAAGCACGAAATACTGGCTGCGAGCCAACAAGAACGAGAAATTGAATTGGATAAGGTAGGTGCAGGGCTTTATTTCTGGAAATTGACGGTAGAAGAAAAGTCTTTGGCTACTGGAAAGCTTTTCGTCCTGAAATAAGACAGGCGACCTCTTAGTCATGTTTTGCTTGCCACAACCTCCGTACGGCGGGCTGAACCCGCCACCTTGGTGCGAATACGACCCATCCAGATAGCTATCGGGAGTATCGAGCAGTTCAAATTCAAAATCCTCGTCACTCGTAAATCGTAAATCTCCCTCACCGCACCAGCACCCTGCTAGCGCACACCCTGCCAACCCCCCACGCACTGCTCGTTGATAGCTTTGCTATCACACGGGCCAGGGTGCCGGGCTTCGCCCGGCGTGCGTAGGTCATGCTGTGCCTCCATATTTTCGCAGCCATTTCCTTTCATTTGATGACGTTTTGCTTTCCACAACCTCCGCACGGCGGGTTTAGTGGGGTAAACAATCTATTACCACTAGTTAGTGAATCACCCATTCCAACGCCAAACTTTTATCCCCCTTGCTCAACACCACCCAATAGGTGCCAGCGGTTAGAGCTTTTGGCAAAGCATATTCCGAAGCGATTATTTCGTCAGAAGATACCAGTTGGCCCAGGGCGTCAAATATTCGGATGGAGAGCGTTGGAACAGGCGCTGCCAGCACCAGCTTCGCACCACTTGGCCCAGACGGATTAGGTACGATGGTAGCCCCAAAGGGGTTGTGCCATCCTTCTCCGGTCGCCGTCTCGAAGTCCACGAAAAAACTAAAACTGGCGGTGCAGCCCTGCGAATCCGTGATGGTCAGCGAATAGTCGCCCGTTGGGACACCGACGAGGTTTTGGGAGATGGCCCCGTTGCTCCATTGGAACGCATAGCCACTGCCCGTGCCACCTGTGACCGCCTCCAATACAATGCCACCATCCGAAGCCGTTGGGCTGCTGGCATCGGTAACTGTGTCCGTGAAGGCTATTTCAGAATATTCCCCAATATCGGCTTCCGCTACTATGGTACAGCCGTTAGAGTCAGTGATGTTGACCTCGTAGCTGCCCGCCGGAAGGTTTTCCGTGGGGCCGCTCCAACTATACGGCGGCGTACCGCCCGATGGCAGGATGGCCAATGTCCCGTTCGATGCGCCAAAACACAGTGCAGGTGGTTGCACCACAATGTCCGCTTGGAGGGCAGGCGGCGCAGTTATCAAAACCGAAGCCGTATCTATACAGCCGTGCTCGTCTGTGGCGATGACGGTATGTGAGCCAGGGAGCAGGTTCGTGACAGCGGTGATGGCCCCGTTGTCCCAGGCATAGCCGAAGTTGCCCGTGCCGCCCGTGGCACTGGCCATGGCCGTGCCTGGCTCTCCAAAACAAGCGGGCTGCACAACTTCAATGCTGGCCATTATTTCCGATGGGGGGTTCATGGTGAAGTCCAATACGCCCGTGCAGCCAACGGCATCCGTTACGGTGACCACATAATTGCCGCCAGCTAGATTGTCCAGTGTGGGTGTGTTGTCATCGGAAACCCATAGCCAGGCGAACGGCATCGTACCTCCCAACGACTGTACCGTGGCTGTGCCATCCGAGTCGCCGTGGCAGGTGATTGGGCTGATGTTGACGCCAAGCTGTAGGGTTCCCTCCGTGCCGATGGTAACGGAGTCCACGAGGGTGCAGCCGTTGGCGTCGGTAACGGTGACGGTGTAGGTGCTTACTCCTGTGGGGCCAGCAGATAAATTGGTAACCGTGGCTGTGGTATCAGCATTACTCCAAATGTAGCCAAACGCCCCAATGCCGCCAGATGCAGTGACTGTAGCCGTGCCACCGACTGATACACCCACACCTGAGGGACATTGCACGGCAGTAGTCGTGAGCGTTGCCATGAGTGCTGGTGCTGTCGTGACCTCCACGGTAATGGTGTCACTCTCCATCCTTCCATCGGTAACGGTGACGGAAAGGGAACCGACTGGCAGCGTCAGCAGGGCAGGAGCAATGTCGGTAATGGCTGTGCCGCCGCCCCAATCAAAGAAGTAGGGCGGACAGCCATGCTCAAGTGAGAAACTGACCGTGGCATTGCCTGTCAGGTCACAAGGCTGGGTCGTGACAGTGGCGGAACTGGCCACGAATGCGGGTGACTCGTAAGCTCCCATATCCACCTTGCCGCCCTGAATGCGGGGGGCTCCTTCAATATCGGTCAGGATTCCGAGAGAGTCCACTATTTGGTTGCTGCCAGTATTGCGAGCAGGGGAACAGGGGTGGATGTGGAAGTCGCCGTTTGCAGTGTCAAGGAACATGGGGTCAAGATTGAAGAGCATATTGGGGCCGCAGGTAGTAAGAGGCTGTTTTAAAACCTATTATTGCCTATTCATCATTATCCTAATTGATGC
>CAZDSU010000051.1:0-53217 GCA_964508135.1 uncultured Saprospiraceae bacterium | reverse complement strand
CATTGGAAAAAAATTTGACGCTAAGTTACTCCATACCTTAATCGTTCAGTACCAATCAATGAATCAAAGAAATCTGAAGATGGCGAATCTTCAAAATGGCCAATAGGAGGTTTTCCAAGATACTATATTGAGCAAACTTCAATTAATAGCAATAACCCTTATGATGTCCAGCCGTATTTCAAAGATTATTCAAACCTTGAAGAATTCTGTAAAAAAGTTGAAACTCAAAAGGACTCACGCTATGATGTATTTTTTGCAACCCTTTTAGAAAAAAAAGATTCAAGATTAGTGCTTCCTGAAAATGTAAATATTATTTCTTGGAACTATGACCTCCAATTTGAACTGGGCTACTGTGAATTTGATAATCCTGAAAAACTAACCGCAATCAAAAACCTCAATGTCTTTCCTATTTCAAAAAAAGTAAACCCACAAGGCGGAGGAAAAATAATCAAACTGAACGGTATGACGGGACTTTTTTCCAAAGATAATTATAAATCATTTTCAGGATTTGACTTTGACGTGTATTTAAAAGACCCAATGACAGCAATAAATCAATTGCTTAAAGACTATATTGAAGGTATAGAGTTACAATCCTTCCTTAATTTTGCATGGGAACTTGAAGGTAATGAAATTGCCAAAAGTACTGTTGATGCAGCAATGGCGATTATGAAAGACACGGATGTTTTAGTTATTATTGGATACAGTTTTCCGAATTTTAATAAAAAGATAGATAGAGAACTTTTGAAGTCATGTGAAAAACTTGGGCAGGTTTACTATCAGGCTCCTGAACCTGATATTAAGGCGCTTTGTAAGAATTTCAAATGGTTACTTGATAACAACCAAGAGCCTGAAGAAATCACAGATTTGAAACAATTTTTTATCCCTCCAGAGTTCGTGTTTCCAGAAAAAGGGCTACAAAAAAGTATTTATGAGAATACAGAGCTTTGGAAAAAGTAATTTTCAATTGCATATTCACACCGCTCATTACGAGCTTTGGCTCGTAAACGGGCTTTGGTTGCGGCTTCAGGCCGCCGTGCGTAGGCCATGAAGTAGGAAACACCAAGTCTTAACAAGTTCATCAAAACTTCCACCGCATCACTCGACCCCTTGAAAGGGAGACCATTTCCCCACGCTTGCTCAATACCCACCAACGTTTGCTCAAAAACCAATCCAGGGCGGCACACCAAGATGTAAGTTTGCAGCATCAATGAATCTGTTACATACTCGTAGCAGGGCATTATACCTTCACACATCATTCTTCATCTAAATTCAAATCACATGAAAAAACAATTGATTCTCTCCAGCGCATTGGCTTTGCTGATGACCACCATCGTTTCAGCCCAGGAGTTTTCACCCGAAACGACTTTGGCGCAGCCAAACACTTCCATCAGCTTTGATGAAACCGAATATCACTTCGGTAAAGTGAAAGCGGGTGACATCGTACAGCACATCTACCGGTTCACCAACAGCGGGGACGAGCCGCTCGTACTCTCCAACGCCAAAGGCAGTTGCGGCTGCACGGTGCCAAGTTGGCCAAAAGACCCCATCCCACCGGGTGGTTCAGGGGCAATTGTTGTTCAATTCGATTCAAAAGGCAAGGCTGGGCCACAGACCAAACAAGTGACCATTACGGCAAACACCGTCCCTGTTCAGTCCATCTTTTATATCAAAGGCGAGGTAATTGGCAATTTTGGCGACGATGAAATGGAGGTCGTGATAGACAAGCGCCCAGAAGGATTTTGGCCAGTGAAGGCCGCAGCTTACGAGGTTTCAGTTTACCCGAACCCAACAACTTTCGATTTTTGGTTAAAAGTAAAAGATGCAGAGGGGTTGGCCGCCAGCATCGAGGTTTTCAATGGCAATGGCCAGTTGATGGGCAAGACGGAAATATCGGCGATAGAAGGAGCTATTGCGATGTCTGCCACCAATTATGTGGACGGCAGTTATTGGCTTTCCGTGAAAATTGGTGATGGCGAGCGTTTTAGTCTGCCATTTATGGTGGCCAAATAGGCCACATTTTTCCAAAAAAACAAATAAATAGCCGCCATCCGGACACCCAGATGGCGGCTATTTATTTGTTTTTCATTCACTTAACTACAGCCTCCCAACCACAAGCGTTCTCGCAATGGCCCGTTTCCCCGGTACGTTCAACCAGACAATATAGTGGCCTTCTTGAATGTCCCGGATGTCCATCTGGAAATAGCGGCTGGTCACTTCATCCAAGTCAAACTGCTTGACTTTAAGGCCAAGGTTGTTGAACAACTGGATGTTTACGCCCTCTTTTCCCAGTACCGATTCCAGGTTCACGTTCACAAAACCGTTGGCCGGGTTCGGGAACAGGCTGAAGTCCATCAGGTCGTCGAAATGGACCATCCTAGCTTCCGAATAGGCCACCGTGCCGTCTAGTAGGGTAGCCTTCACCCGGTAGTAATTGTCTCCAATGACTGGGTAGAAGTCAAAGCTGTTGTAAAGCTCCGCCGAGTGGCCGCCCTTTGAAAGTTCGGCAACCAGCGGCTCGAAATGCGTACCGTCCAAACTGCGCTCCAGTTCATATTGACTGACAAGGTAACCAGCGTTGTGTACCCAGTTCACCTCGGTATGCTCCAATTGTTTGTTGGCATAAAGCTGAAAAGCCTCATCCTGTGCTCCAATCAGCAATTGGGAAACATTCACGGTGAAATTCACTTCACATATCGGCTGGTAGGTGGCCGTATAATATTTCACTTTCACATAGTAGGTACCGGGTGCTGCATTCACCGTTTTTGTTGCTCCGCAATCGTTAAAACAAGAGAAAAAAGGTTGCCATGCAGCATTGAAAATCTGGAGCTGGGTGACAGGTGCTCCGGCAAGGCCATTGACGATAATTTTACCGGGGCCAGTGGTGACTTGCACATTGGCACAATTCGGTGTACCACCGCCACCGCCAGCTGGTAAAACCTCCAAGGGTCGCATCATATCATGGTCTTCGTGCGAAAGGATGTGGCAGTGCCAAACGTATTGGCCGGGTATGTCGAAGCGCACTTTGTAGCGGGTCCGCTGCATGGGCAAGTTGATGCCGGTGTCCTTCCAACCCCTTTCGTTGGCCGCAGCTGCTATCGGAGCGCCCATCATCATGATGTTTGTCAAGGCACCAGTTACGGGGTCTTGGTCAGCCATAAATTCCTGACGGTCAATGATTTCAAAGGCAATCTGGTGCAAGTGGATGGGGTGGGCATCCATGGTTGTGTTGTAGATTTCCCAAATCTCCGTCGTGTTCACCGTTGGTTTTTCCGTCACGGGGTCCATCCAACCAAGCTGGCCTCCTGCAACGGTGCCGAGCGAAGGCAAAATCCTTCCGTAGTTGTCTGTGCCCTCAAAAAGAAGCACCTGCCGGGTGTTCTGCGCCGCCCCCAGGAACTGGATGGGCTGCCGCAATGAATTGGGAACGGTAAACGCAGGACCATTAGGCTGGTTCACCCTGAACATCATCACCTGCCCTGTGGTGGCCGGGTCGGCGGGGCCGCCAATGACCGAGCCGGTAGCTTCGAAGCCCTGGAAAGGCGCATCGGGGCCAATGTTTTGCAGTACTATTTGCTGGCCCGATTTTCCGGTGAAATCAATTATAATATCTGCCCTTTCGCCAGGGCCGAGTAGGAGTTGGGTCAGCGTGACTGGGCTGTTCAGCAGGCCAGCATCCGTGCCAATTTGCTGGAAGCTGGCGCCATTGGACAATTTCAACAATATGAAACGACTGTCTGTTGCACAATAAACCCGGAAGCGGTACTTGCCGGGGGCAACGTCGAGCGCTGGCCAAACCTTGCCATTCACCATCATATAATCGCCAAAGAACTCCGGCATGATGGATGGGTTTGGGAGCGTTGGGTTCATCGGGTCGGATGGGAAAAAAAGTTGACCATCGTACGTAAAAGATTTGTCCTGAATGACCAATTCCCGCTCGTAATTGCCAGACGGCAGGTTCATGGATAACTCGTTGTTGTCCCGAACGAACCATGCCCCCGCCAAACCTGCATAGACGTTGAGCCGGGTCACCCCAAGCGCATGGTCGTGGTACCAAAGCGGCGCTGCTTCCTGGTCGAGGGTGTAGTGGTAGGTCTGCTTGGCCCAAGAAGCACCTTTTTCTGCAAAATTGTTGGTAAACCAAGCCTCTGGGAAGCCGTCGCTTTGTGGCTCCGTATGGCCGCCGTGCAGGTGCACCACCGTAGGAACCCCCATTGTCGGGTGCGCCATGTGGATGGTATGGTCAATCGGCAACAAATGGCCGTGGGTGTTTGGCAGGTTGTTCATCCATTTTACGTCCACGGGCACGTTTTTCATGGTCACGAACGTGGGGCCGAGGTACATTTTGACATTGTTGTAAGTATATCCCCATATCTTGGTTTGCATCGGGCTGCCGTTGATATCGTACAGACCCAGGTTCTGGATGCTTTCATCCATCGTGATGTTGTAGGTGCCGCCGCCAGTGGCGTTGATGCGGGGAGGGGAGGGTAGTGCGTTGACAAATTTTGGGTGCACAGCAGGGAGCGCCAAAGTGCCGGTGGCCGTGCCCAGACAGGTGCAGCCGTCCGCTTGGATGACATCGTTGTTGGTGCCGGCGTTGTTGTCGTTGCAGGCAGTGCCGGGCATGGTCGGCAAGGCAGGATTGTTGATTGCACAGTCCACGTTGTTGCAGATGCCATCGCCGTCGGAATCGCCTCCTTGGTTGGCGCAGGGAGAGCCACCCGTCACGGTCACGGTTTGGTTTTTCTCGCAAATCAATACATAGCTCGCCGAATAGTATTTTGCAATAACGTAGTAGGAGCCCGCCTGAACGTTCACCGTTTGCGAAGCGCCACAGTTTGCGAAGCAACTGTAAAGTGGCTGCCACGTGCTGGAGAAAACCTTTAATTCACTAACTGGTGCGCCATTTAGCCCTGTTACGCTGATGCTACCGCTGCCAGCAGTTATGACAATGTTGGCGCAGTTTGGCGAGCCTCCTCCGCCACAACCTCCTGAGTCGAAATTATTCGTTTGAGTGGTGCTCTGGGTGGCCGTATAGCTCCCTAAGTACGTATTGTCGGTTGCTCGATAAATCCACTGGACGCCAGTATTGGATTGCACCGTCCAGGTTCCATTGGGGACGATAGTGGTTTTATACGATTCCGAATTGCCACTTTTCTTGTACACTTTCATGGCTTGGCAACCAATATTGTTGATTGTCAGCGAGTTGCCAGCATTGGCGTAAACGCCTATAAATAAGGCTGCCAGGAAAGCCAAAAAATGAATCCTTTTTGCAAGGAAAGCACCAGAACGGACCAACTGGGGTCGCTGATTAGGGTTTAGTGTTAAATTCATGTTTGTAGATGTTTTAAGTGATAAAAATATTTTGAAACCCATTGCGATGGCAATGGCCGAAAAGAAAAATGTTGGATTAAACTTTCTGGTAAGGCTTTTGATCAAATACGTGAAACAGGCTCATGGCCTTGTCACAAGGTTAGTCTGAATTTGGATCCCTTCAAATCGGTCGAATGTTACAATTGATAACGAGATGTGAGTAGAGAAAAGCAAATATAAAAACTTGTTTGGTTTTCAGTTAAGTGGATGAAAATATCATTAAGATTTTTTTTGCTCAAATGATTGATTTCTAAACAGAAAACCGCTAGCCCACCACCTATCAATTTAAAACGACAGCCCTCATTACGAGCTTTGGCTCGTAATGAGGGCCTGGTTGCGGCTTCAAGCCGCCGTAAGCAAGTATGCCGAAAGAACCCAACTATTCCACCACCAAAAGTCTTCCAATTTAGAAAGAACTGCCAGCTTTCGCCGACTTCACTATTCGGTGTCACCCTCCTTGCGAAAAGTGCCCTGCTCGTTGCGGCCTTGGCTGACGTACTTAGGCCATCAATTAGGGATACCAAGTTCAGGCAAATTCATAACAACACAACGTCTACTTGTTTCAGCATTTGACCATCAACACCTCCCGCATATCAGTCGTAAACCCCTTCGACAGTTTCGCCTGCTTCGATTTCCAGCGGCGGTCGTAACCTTGGCTCGAAAGCCTTAATTTATCCCTGCCGTGCTTTAGGTTCATCGCATCCATTACTTCCATAAGTTTGCCATGTTTCTCTGATTGCTCATCCGTGAAAAGCGTGGCCTGCACCCTATTCTGCGGGATGAGTTCCGACACGAGGACGCCTGCTTTTTTATACTGATAGCCTTCCTTGAAAATCGCTTTTAGTCCTCTCAAAGCCTGTTGTACCAATAGGATGGTGCTGTTTGAGGAGACGGCCAGCCGCATGGTGGCGCTGTTGTGGTATTGCGGCAGTTCCTTTCGGAACGAGTTGGTGTTGAGGGAAATCGTGAGCACCCCGGCGCAACTGCCTTGTCCCCGCAGCTTTTCGGCGCAGCGGGCAGCGAAATTGGCGACCGCCTGCTCGATGAGCGAGTAATCCCGGAGCAGTTCACCGAAGGACCTTGAGGTGCAGATGTTCTTTTTGGGCGAGGTGTCTGGGTCGAGCAGGGTGGAGGGCAGGCCGTTCAACTCCCGCCACAGCCGAAGCCCGACCACGCTCATGGAAGCCTGCACCCAGCCTTTGTTTGCCAGAATGAAGTCAAGGCCCGTGAGGACATTGTGTTTTTTGAGAAAAGTGGCATGTTGCCTGCCGATTCCCCAAATGTTTTCCACCGGAAAATTGCGCAATATTTCAATGGCCCTTTCCTGATTTTCTATCACAAAAACCTTTTCGCCAGTGGGCATTTTTTTGGCCATGCGGTTGGCCATTTTTGCCAGCGCCTTTGTCGGGGCAATGCCTAATGAAACGGGGATGCCTGTGTTTTTGTGGACTTCCCGAACGACCTGTCGAGCCAGCGCCATGAGCTGCGTTTCGTTGAACTCCGAAAAGTCAAGGAACATCTCGTCAATCGAATACACTTCCAGTTCCGGCACCAATTCCTGCAAGGTTGCAACCACCCGGTTCGACATGTCGCCGTAGAGCGCATAATTGGAAGAGTGCATGATGACCTTGTATTTTTCCAAGAGCTGCTTCACTTCGTGCACCGATGCGCCCATGGGGATGCCAAGGGCTTTCGCTTCGTCGCTGCGGGAGATGATGCAGCCGTCGTTGTTGCTCAACACCACAACGGGTTTGCCGTGCAGCGAAGGGTTGAAGACCCGCTCGCACGACACGTAAAAATTGTTGCAGTCAATGAGTCCAATCATTTTTTGCTGATGATGCAGGTCACGATGCCCCAGACCCGGAAATCGTTTTCTTCGGTCACTTCCAGTACGGGGTAGCGGGGGTTGGAGGGCAGCAGGTAAACCGTCTTGTTGGTGATTTTTATCCTCTTCAGCGTAAAACCGCCGTCGAGGTAGCAGACCACGATTTTGCCGTCCCTGACCGGGAGCGATTTGTCCACAATCAAGATGTCGCCGTCGCGGATGCCGTCGCCCTCCATCGAATCGCCGTCCACCCGGCAAAAAAAAGTGGACGAGGGATTTTTTATCAGCTCCCGGTGCAGGTCAATGCCCTGCTCCATGTAATCGGTGGCGGGAGAGGGAAATCCTGCGGACACGCCTCCCTCGAACCAGGAAATGGTGCAGGCGGCAAGATGACTGAGGTCGAATGGGACAATGAAAACCCCTTCCGAATACGTGCTCATATTCATTGGTCAAGTTTTACAGAATGTTTAAAATGAAAGCCGGTAACTCGGAAATATGTGCGGGTGGAGTGTCGGGTGGTGTGCGGGCAAAGGTAGGGCGGGGATTTTATAAACACAACAATTTGTTTTTAAAAATAAAAAATTTGTTTCAAAAATATTGATGTGTGAAGGAGGCTTTGGTAAAAAAGAGAACGAAATTAGTTGAGCGGGTTACCTTGCTGCATCCCTTCATTGTCTTTCCAATCCTTACCTTCGCAATTCAATTTTTTCATCAAACAATTCGAAACATGAACTTGAAACCTTACAAGGTTGGCCAGTTTTTCATCCTGATTTTGGGCCTCTGCTCCACTAGCCTTTTTGCACAAGAAAAGGAAAAAGAAAAGCCGGAACCCCCCAAGCGCAGCAACCACGGCTACGCCTTCGAGCAGCTTGGCACGGCGCTGCCCAGCCCCAACGATTACCGCACCGCCGACGGCTCGCCCGGCCCGGCCTACTGGCAGCAGCGGGCAGACTACCAAATCGAAGCGACGCTGGACCCGGAAAAGCACCAACTGACGGGCAAGGAGCGCATCACCTACCACAACAATTCCCCGCAGACCCTGCGCTACCTCTGGCTGCAACTCGACGAAAACCAGCACGCCGCCAACAACGACCTGCACCACGCCCACCCACACGATGTCGGGAAGAACATGAACGAAAATGCCATGAAGATGCTGGAATCGTGGATGCATTTCGAAGACTATGGCCACCGCATCAAGTCCGTGACGGACGGCAAGGGCGCTGCGCTCAAGCATTTTATTGACAACACCGTGATGCGGGTGGAACTGCCACAGCCATTGGCCCCCGGCCAAAAATTCGAGTTCAACATCGAGTGGAGCTACATCCTCATTGACCGCGTCAACAACATCACCTTCGGGCGGGGCGGTTACGAGTATTTTGAAAAGGACGAGAACTACCTTTTCACAATAACCCAATGGTTTCCAAGGCTTTGCGTATTCAGCGACTTCGAGGGTTGGCAGAGCGACCAGTTCACGGGCACGGGCGAGTTTGCCCTCAACTTCGGCAATTACGACGTGAAAATGACCCTGCCCAGCGACTACACAGTGGGCGGCACAGGCGTTTGCCAAAACTACGAGCAGATGCTGTCCCCAGCCCAACTCCAGCGCTGGAAACAAGCGCAATCGGCCAGTGAACCCGTCGAAATCGTGACGCTGGACGAGGCCAACAAACTGGAGAAAAAGAAGAAAACCAAAGACCTGAAAACCTGGCACTACAAGGCCGAGAACGTTCGGGACTTTGCCTGGACGGCCTGCCGCCGCTTCATCTGGGACGCCATGCAGGTGAAAAACGAGGACGGCAATCCGGTGATGTGCATGAGCTATTACCCCAAAGAGGCATACCCGATTTACCGCCGCTACTCGACCAAGGCGGTGGCGCACACGCTCAAGACGTACAGCAAGTTTAGCATCCCGTACCCGTACCCGACGGCCATCAGCGTGGAGGCGCAGAACGGAATGGAGTACCCGATGATTTGCTTCAATCCGGGGCGGGCCGAGGAGGACGGCACTTATTCCGAAGGGGCAAAGAACGCAGCACTGACGGTCATTTTCCACGAAGTGGGGCACAATTATTTCCCCATGATTATCAACTCCGACGAGCGGCAGTGGGCTTGGTTCGATGAGGGCATCAACACGTTCATGCAGTACCTCGCCGAGCAGGAATGGGACAACAACTACGACTCCAACGAAGGCCCACCGCATAAAATCACTGGTTACATGAACAGTCCGATTGACCAATTGGAGCCAATCATGACCAACTCGGAGAACATTATTGACTACTTCGCAAACGCCTACCGCAAGCCTGCCACGGCGCTGAACATCCTGCGGGAAACGGTGATGGGCAGGGAAAAATTCGACTACGCCTTCAAGGAATACTGCCGCCGATGGGCCTTCAAGCACCCCACGCCCGCCGACTTTTTCCGTTCAATGGAAGACGCCAGCGGCCAGGACCTCGACTGGTTTTGGCGGGGCTGGTTCTTCGGAATTGAAAAGGTTGATATTTCGCTTGACAGCATTGAGTGGCTCAAAGTGGACCTCGAAAACAACCCGGAGCCGAAGGAACAGTCCTATCCGCAAACCATTGAAGCGCCGTTCGAGACACTGACGAAGGCTCGCTATCGGGAGGAAGTCAAGCAGTTCCCGGTGGAAAAGGACACGTCCTTGCAGGATTTCTACACATTCTATAAGCCTTGGGAAACGGCAGACAGCACCTCGGAGTTCAAGATGACAGATTACGCCGAAACGTTTTCCAAGCGGGAAAAAAAGGAGCTTTTTGCCGACAAAAACTACTACGAGCTGCGGTTCAGCAACAAGGGCGGGCTGGTGACGCCCGTGGTTTTGGAGTGGACTTTTGCGGACGGCACAAAGGAAATCGAGCGCATCCCCGTCGAAATCTGGCGCAAGAACGAGCAGCAATTCACGCAGGTTTTTGTGAAAAACAAGCTGGTCAAATCCGTAAAACTCGACCCCTGGCGGGAAACGGCGGACGTGGATGAAACGAACAATACGAAGCCCATTCCAGCGGAGCCGAAGCTTTTCATGGTCTATAAAAAGCACAAGTTCCACGAGGGCGAAAACATGATGCAGAAGGCGAAGAAGCGGAAGACGCTGAAACCTTAACATAACGGTGAACTGTGAACTATGAACGGTGCCGAATTCATAGTTCACAGTTCACCGTTCACAATTAAAATGTCCGAATTCCTCAGCTTCGCAAAACTCGGTTTCCACCACATCGCCGACCCGAAGGCGTTCGACCACCTGCTGTTCGTGGTGACGCTCTGCGCCGTGTACCATTGGCTGGAGTGGCGAAAGTTGTTGGTGCTCATCACGGCGTTCACCATTGGGCATTCTTTTACGCTGGTACTGTCGGGGTTCAAAATCCTGAACGTGCCAGCCAGTTTGGTGGAGTTCCTGATTCCCGTCACCATCGTTTTGACGAGCCTGCACAACGTCACCGTAAAAAAAGCCGATGGCGGCACTTTTTCCAAGGCGGTGTCAACGAATTACCTGTTGGCGCTGTTTTTTGGGCTGATACATGGCATGGGCTTCGCCAATTTCTTTCGGGCGCTGATGGGGGAGGAGGGGAGCATCGTCAAGCCACTTTTTGCCTTCAACGTTGGTATTGAACTTGGGCAGTTGATGGTTGTGGGCGTGTTTTTTGGGTTGTATTTTTTGCTGGCACAATGGTTGAAAATCCAGCACCGAGACTGGAATTTGTACGTTTCGGGGTTGGGCGGCGGCGGTGCGCTGGTGTTGATTTTGCAGCAGGTGTTCGGTTGAGCCGAGGCCAGCTCTGTTAGAGCTTCAAGCTCTAACAGAGCTGGCCTCGGCTCAACCGAACACCTGCTGATTGCTTTGTACAATGCTGATAATCAAATTCTTATTCCTTTTCGCCTTCGGCAACGCCGACCACGACTTCAAAATGAGCGTGACGGAAGTGGTTTACACCGAAGAAAAAAAGGCTTTCGACGTGAAGTTCTACCTCTTCACCGACGACCTGACGGCCACACTGACGGGCGACCCGCTGGCACCGTTGCCAGACAGCAAAACCATCGGGGACTACATCTTGCAGCATTTCGAACTAGGCGTGAATGGCAGCAAACAAGTACTCAGCTTCCAGTCCATTCGCCAGAAAAACGACCAGGTGCTGGCGACTTTTTCCACACCCGTTTTCCAAAAAAAGATTTCAAAAATCACCGTGAAGAACTCGCTGCTGGTGGAGAAGTTCCGGGAGCAGACGAACATGGTGTATGCCATTTTGCCGGGCAAGGGGCGGGAGACGCAGCTGCTGAATGCGGAGGATGTGGAGGGTGAGTTTGAGTTTTGAAAGATTTTATAAATTTGTAAAAAATACGAATTATGCAAGCAATAGAAGTAGCAAATGGCGTGGAAGTTCAAATGAACGAATTGGTCAAGCGACTGAGCAAGCTGGATACTAATAGGCTGGAAAAACTGACCGGACAGTTGGGCAAGGTAGTGGCTTTGCGCAAGGAACCAACAAAGGCAGAAAGAGAGGTGCAGTTGGTAAAGGAAATCAAAAAAAAGATACCTGCTTCATTATTTGAATATAGAAATGGACTTGTTGAAAAACGGAACGATGGCAGCATCTCCAATAAGGAGAAGGAAGATTTGGATTTCATCATCAATTACTTGGATGAATTGAACGCAGAACGAATTGCCATGATGGGCGAATTGGCCCAATTGCGTAAGGTTGATATTAAGGAGGTAGCAGCAGAATTCAATAGGTACTATTAATGAGCAAACACACCTTCACCGATAAACAAAAAGAAGTAGTATTTGGGAGAGCAAACCACCAATGTGAGTACTGTAAATACCCGGCAGAATTTTCCCACGACAAATTCCAGATGGAGCATATCGTCCCGTTGGTAAAAGGTGGCACCCACAACCTCAAAAATGTAGCACTCTCCTGTTATTCCTGCAATTTATCGAAATGGGTTCATACGGAATGGAAAGACCCTGAGACAAGCAAAATTGTCAAATTATTCCACCCAAGGCTCGACGATTGGGACGACCATTTCAAATGGAGCGATGATTTGACCGAAATAATAGGGCTAACTCCTTCTGGCCGTGCAACCATTCTTTTACTGATGATAAACCGCTCCGGCCTTGTCAATGCGAGGAAAGCCCTGATTTCCCACGGTGTTCACCCCGCCCAAAACAAAATCACCTGACATGAAATACATCATTTCCCTCCTCACATCCCTTCTTTTCGCTGGCGCAATATCCGCACAACCCACCTCCAATCACGGCAACAAGTTCGAGCAGCTCGAATACGTGCTGCCTGACCCGACGCCCTACCGGGGCGTGGACGGTGCGCCCGGCCCGGAATACTGGCAGCAGCGATGCGACTACAAAATTGACTGCACGCTGGACACGGAAAACCAGCGCCTGAGCGGTACTGAACAAATCACCTACCACAACCAATCGCCGCACACGCTGGGCTACCTCTGGCTCCAGCTCGACGAAAACCAGCACCAAGGCCACAACGACTTGCACCATTTCAACGGCAGCACCGTGGAGCAGGTGATGGATGCGCAGGCATTGGACATGCTGGAACAGTGGAAGGATTTGACGCAATACGGCCACAACATCGAGGCGATTACGGACGCCAGTGGCAAGCCGTTGAAGTACACCATCAACCAGACGATGATGAAGGTGGACTTGCCAATGAAACTGCTCCCCGGCGAGACGTTCAGCTTCAACGTGAAGTGGAATTATAAAATCGTGGATCGCATCAAAGGCCCACGTGGGCGGGGCGGCTACGAGTATTTCGAGAAGGACGGCAACTATATTTTCACCATAAGCCAATGGTACCCAAGGCTTTGCGTGTACAGCGACGTGACGGGCTGGCAAAACAAGCAGTTCACAGGGCGGGCGGAGTTTGCGCTCACCTTTGGCGATTTTGAGGTAAAAATGACGCTGCCTGACGACTACATGGTCGCCTCCACGGGCGAGTGCCAGAACTATGACCAGATGCTCACGAAAGAGCAACTGAGCCGTTGGCAAAAGGCGCATTTCGCCACCGACCCCGTGGAAATCGTTACGCTGGATGAGGCCAAGAAAAATGAGTCAAGTAAGAAAAGCAAGCAACTGAAAACCTGGCACTACAAGGCCGAAAACGTGCGGGACTTCGCCTGGGGCGCCAGTCGCAAGTTCGTTTGGGACGCCATGCCGCATTTCAACGAAAACGGAAAAAAGGCGATGTGCATGAGCTATTACGGAAAGGAAGCCTACCCGATTTACAGCCGCTACTCGACCCGTGCGGTGGCGCACACGCTCAAGACTTACTCGCAATATTCCATCCCGTACCCGTATCCCATCGCCATCAGCGTGGAGGCACAAAGCGGCATGGAGTACCCGATGATTTGCTTCAATTTCGGGCGAGCGGAGGAGGATGGGACCTACACGGAGGGCAACAAACTCGGCGCTATCGGCGTCATCATCCACGAGGTGGGGCACAATTATTTCCCCATGATTATCAACTCCGACGAACGTCAATGGTCGTGGATGGACGAGGGACTGAACACCTTCATCCAGACCCTGGCACAGGCCGAGTTTGACAACAATTGGGACCTGCGACGTGGCCCGGCACCCACCATCGTGCCGTACATGTCCTCGCCCAAGGACCAACTCGAACCCATCATGACCAACAGCGACAACATCGTGGAGTTTGGGTTGAACGCTTACGCAAAACCTGCCGCTGGGCTGACCATCCTGCGGGAGACCATCATGGGCCGGGAGCTTTTTGATGCAGCGTTCAAGGAATACTGCCAGCGTTGGGCCTTCAAGCATCCTTCGCCCGCCGACTTTTTCCGCACGATGGAGGATGCCAGCGGCGTTGACCTCGACTGGTTTTGGCGGGGCTGGTTCTTCGAAATCGAGCCGGTGGACATCTCGCTGGACAGTATCGAATGGCTGAAAGTTGACCTCGAAAACAACCCGCAGCCCAAGGAAATTACCAATACCAACAAGGTTGAAGCACCATTCCAGGACATCTCCAAAATCCGCAACCGGGAGAGCGGGATGCAGTTCGCTGTGGAGGCCGACCCCGACCTCGTGGATTTCTACACGACCTACAAGCCTTGGGAAACCGCCGATTCCGTGCAAACGACCAAGACCATCCTCTACGACGAGGTGTTTGACAAAAAGGAAAAGGCGCAAAAATTTGGCAAGAAAAACTACTACGAACTCAGCTTCACGAACAAGGGCGGCATGGTGATGCCCATCATCCTCGAGTGGACGTTTGCCGACGGCACGAAGGAGGTGGAGCGCATCCCCGCCGAGGTTTGGCGGAAGAACGAGAAAGCCGTGACCAAGGTATTTGTGAAGGACCAACCTGTGAAGTCCGTGAAGCTCGACCCGTACCGGGAGACGGCGGATATTGACGAAAAGAACAATACCAAGCCGATGCCGGAGGTGCCGAAGTTGATACAGGTGTACAAGAAGAACAAGGAGGAGGAGGTGAAGAACCCGATGCAGAAGGCTAGGGTGAAGCCGTAGATTATGTTATTGAGTTATTGAGTTATTGAGTTATTGGGATATTGAAGGGCCATTGATTCGATACCTATTCCGATTATATTCGGGATGAACCAAAGTGTCCACCAAACTGAATTTCTTTTTCGTGTTGGATTGCTAATGAGCAGCATGTATTTTTACCACCCAAACCAACATACTGTGACAAAACGAGAACTCATCCAAGCAAAAATCAATTTGTACAAACAATGGCTTTTGCTGCTCACAAAGGGCAATTTGGACGAAAAATCACTTGGATTGCATAAAGGAGTTAGGATTCAAGAAGAAATTGACAGGATTCTTGACCTATTAATTGAGCTTAGGGAAAGTCTAAAAAATATAGATGACAATTAGAATTAACTGCTTAAATATCAATTGTTTATGTTAGTAAATACAACAGTTAACCCAGATACTTTTCGGGAATCAACCGAAGATTTGATACATACAATTCAAGCTGCCGTTCGTCAAAACGAGTTGTCCACAAATGACAGGGAATGGCTCATTGGTGAGTTGGACGAATTGATTGAGGGGTTGAAAAATGCCAAGTCAAAGCAGACCAAAGCAAAAGAATCCAAAAAGGCGGCCTGATTTGCCACTATAATTGAATGAAACACATGATTATACCTTTGTTGTTCACCCTTTCGCTTATTTCATCACCGCTACTTTCCCAAACCCAAAACGGCTGGACGCTTTTCGAGCAGGTCGAGTTTGGCAAGAAGTTCTTCAAGACCTACGGCATGTTCATGCCTTGGCCGAAGAACTTTGACAGCATCAAACAGTGGGAGGGCAAGGAGGTAATGCTCTCGGGCTACATCATCCCCACCGCTGATGCGCCGGGGTATTCGGGTCTGATTTTGTCCAAGTTCACTTACAGCCAGTGTTTTTTCTGCGGGAAAGCGGGGCTGGCCACTGTGGCAGAGGTCATCATGAAAAAGCCGCTGAAGGATTACAAGATTGACAGGCCGTATGTGTTCAAGGGCAAACTCAAACTGAACGAGGATGACCCTGACCGGCTGATTTTTATCCTGGAAGAAGCGGCCTTGATGGATTTGTGAGCGTCTAGGAAGTGCCGCTCGATGTGTATGCTCACTTTGCCAAAACTTGTAGGGCGAGAGGTTGAGTCGAAGTATTTCCTGTCCCGTTGCTTGGGTTTTGAATTTGAAACACTTCGGATTCTATGTTTGCTCCCGTTACGCCAAGGCCTATCAGGGTAGCTTTGACAGCAATGATGCGTTCCGCAGCAAGCTTGGTGTATGCTGCTTTGCCTGCCTCACTTTTTGGGTTTATCCCAATTTTCAATCTTGAACTTGGAAAGCATTTGATGATTTGGGAAAGGGTGATCATTTGGTTCGCCGAGGAGGACATGATGAGGTTGGGCTTGCCATCCTCAAAAGCAATTTGGTCAAAATCAATCCATGCATCCTGATTTGCCTTGCTGGATTTGTCTTCCAAAATAGCCAAGAGTTTGGCTTCCATCCCGTTTTCACGCACCTTGACAGTAACTCCACAAGCCATTTTTTTAGTAATGGTAGGGCCTGAAACCGGTTCAACTTTGGTTGGCGATGAAGGGGTTTCCTCGCTTATTTTGTCAACAGTGTCGGTCACGGCTTTCGTCTCAGCAACTGGAACCGGCTTTGATTCTTCACCACATCCAAAGTTCAGACAGGCTAGCGCAAAAATGACAGGCAACAATTTTTGGGTGAAATAAGGGCGCATAGATTTCATGGTTTTTATAGATGATTGGATAACTTTTTGACATTTTGGATTTTGCAAGGGGGCAAGCCCCCTTGGAATGGTGGCTTCTCCAAGGGGGGGCTTGCCCCCTTGTGTAAGTCATCAAGTAGTTATTCAAAAAACTATAATTTCATAACTGAATAGTAATTTCAAAAGCAGGCTGTCAGTTTTATGCAAAAAACACCAGCAGGATTATCCCCAACAAATATATGCTGGCAAATAAGACCGCCATTTTTCGTTCCCTGCTTTTCAGGCGATTTAGGTCCAGCTCTTTTTTCTTGAAAATCTGGAGTTTGTTTCCAGTCAGAATGAGTTCGAACATCACTGCTGCAATCAACCCGTATGCCAGCAGGTATATCTTGTCCATCAGCACCATGTAGCCCACGTCGGGCAGGGCGTCCGAGTAGCTTTGCTGGAGGAAGACTGCCGTGAGCAGGCTGCCCACGGGCAAGCTAATGCGAGCATCCACGTAATTAGGAAAAAACAAAAGCGCCCCAATCGCAGCAAAAATGACGATGGTCAACGGCAGCAAAAGTTTGAGCAAGAAATAGGTCACCGGTCGTGTAATGGTGAAACGAAAAACAAAGTCCGAGAAGTTAGTGGCAGGATAGTCCGGGTTGCCGAAGTCGGTTCTGTAGTTGTGGGTTTGGGACAACAATTTTGCGCCAAGCAAATCCCAACCAGCAAGCATCAGTTCAGGGCGATAATAAACGGGAGCGGATGTGGTGTCCTTCACAAATTGCAAGGCATCCGATGGGAAGTCTGGATGTTCGAGATGGATGTCAAGTTGGTGCTTGTCCAGCGGAAACCGCTCCAGTTCAAATGGGTGAAAAAACCTTCCTTCCACCCGAAACCCTTGATAATTCCAGCCACCTTCCAGCGTGATGATGGTGTCTTCGAAAGGTTCTTGAGTCATGCCCCATTTCTCCACCATGTTCACGAACTCGATGCCAGTGGGGTCAATCTCGCCCTTCCATTTGAACCAGACGTAGAAGTCTGCATAAAAACTGTTCTCGTCCAGGTTGAGGTCGTAGAGGTTCATCAGGTAAACCCCAGTAAATACTCGTATAGGTTCGGCAGCCCGCAAGCCCGAAGTGCAAGCTGCCCAAATCACCAACAAAAGCAGGACGTTTCGTTTCATTTCGACCAAATTTTCTCTCACTCTCTCACGCTCTCACCCCCTCACTCTCTAAATCTTCACCACCTTCCAAATCGAACTTTCCCCCTCCATTTTCACCGAAAGAAAATAAACCCCGGTAGCAAGTTCGGCGATGTCTAGTTGTAACAAGTCTTTTTGCGAAGCAAGAAATGATTTTGTGCGGACCAGCTTGCCCGTCATGTCGACGAGGTGCAGTTCCACCATTTTCGCAGCGTGCAAGTCGAGCTGGATGTTCACCGATTGGCTGGCGGGGTTCGGGTAGACGGCAATGTTTTCCGGCAGTGCCCGACCCGGGGCGGTAATGCTGAGGCCGTTATTGGTCACCTCGATGGTATCGAGTGCAAAGGCCGAGCACCCGTCGAGACTGGTGATGGCCAGGCTCACCACGTAGATGCCGGGGGCTGTGAAAGTGTGGGCGGGGCTTTCTTCGGCGCTGCCGGTGCCATCGCCGAAATTCCAGTCGAAGCTGGCCACGTTGTCGGTGCTGGTGTTGGTGAACTGCATCGGCTGGTTGTCCGTCAGGTCAATGCTGTCTGCGGATGCGCTGAATGAAGCCCCAGGCGAGCTGCCCGCTGCACCCACTGGAATGATGATTTCGGTGCGCTCACAGACTTCCGAGATTTCCATTTGCCAATCGTAAAAGAAATAGTAGGCGTCGTCGTTGCCATTGGTCGTGCCGGTGATGGTGACCATGCCGGGCTGTATCATTGGGTAGTTCACCTCGGAAGTGTTGCTGTAAAGCGCCTTGCCGCCGTTTTTGATGAGTTGAAGGCCGTTTCGTGCGGGAATCTCCCAATTCAGCGGCAAATCAAATTCACCGACCGAGGTGACGTTCACCACGCTGTGCTCCAGTTCTTCGCCTTCGTCGTCGAGCAGTAACAACTGGCGCAGGCCTGTTTGCTCCGCAAAAACCTTGACGGATTTCAGCTTGAATGGTCTCGCAGCATCGAAAACTAACCCCACTTCCTCGTCTTCGAGCAGCTCGCTTGGAGCGGTGTTTTTGTCGGGAAGGCCAACGGGAAGGATATAAACGGCCTCGGCGTAAAAGGTATCGGCTTGCGCCAATGGCTGGGTCGTGAACACCATGCCTTGGTTCAGCGGCGTTCCGCCAAACGGCTGGTTGAACCAATTCACTACGGCGTAGCCGGGGCCGTCGTATTCCGCCCGCAGCAGCACCGAAGCTCCCTCACAGGCAATGGCAGTGCCTTCTGGCTGCACTTGCAAGCGCTCACGGGATAGCACCTCCAGGTTTTTTTCAATGGTATTGTTCAATGGCCGCTCATCGCCCACGCCGTTCGGGTTCAGCAGCGTAACCCGGAAGCGGTAGTTGCCGGGGGTAACTGCCAAGGTCGGCAGCTGGATTTGAGTGCGCTCGGTTTGAGCCAGATTTCCAACCCAGCCGAGGGTGTAGGAACTTCCACCAGCCTCGTACTTGATTTCAAATGAGGTCAACGGTGTTGCCCCGCCGTTCTCTACCGTCAATATCATGGGTGAAATTTCCGCTTCGCAAGTCGTAGTTGGCATTTTCAAATCCACCACAAACACGTCGTTGTCCACATACGGGGATGCGGGAACGTTGCCCTGTGCCACGAGGTAGTCGAACGCCGCCGGCAAATTGATGACACCCATGCCGTAAACATTGTCCTCGCCCGGATAGCCGAGGTCAATGGCGGTGTAGTACAATGCCAGTTTTAACTCCTTGCCTGGCAGGAACGGGAAGGCTTCCTTCAGCAGGCAAATAGCACCGGACACGTGCGGTGAGGCCATTGAAGTGCCGCTCAACAGTCCATATCCCGTGGGCAGGCAGGAACGAACATCCACGCCCGGTGCAGATACTTCGGGCTTGATGATGAGCGAACTGTCCGTGGCCACGCAGTGCGATGGGCCCCGGCTTGAAAAACCTGCGATGGGCAAGGTTGACGAATTGCCGTTGAGCGCCCCAACGGTGAAGGAGTTGACAAGGTTCAGGTTCACGTTGTGTGGTGGGGTGATGGTGGCCGGGCTGGGGCCTGCATTTCCCGCCGAAAACACCACAGCGGTGCCCGCAGCTTCCATCGCTTCCAGCAGCGGCACGTACACGCTGAAACAGTCAATCGTGTCCAGCCCTGGGTCGTACCACGAGTTGTTGATGACGTCGGGCATGTCGTCCGAGGTGGCTGGGTTGCCGTCAGGATCTATTGACCACTGGAAGGTGGCCAGAAGGTGCGCTGTTCCGCCGTTGCAAACGATGGAGGCGGCGCCCATCCACTGGGCGTTGAAGGCGACACCGATGGTGTCGTTGGTGAGTCTGTCCAAGCCAACGATGGTGCCAGTCACATGTGTGCCGTGGTATTGGCAATCAAAGGCGTCCACCCCAGGTATTTGGGCTTGGGATTGAGCATTGTAATCAAAAAAAGCTTGTTCCGCTGGCACCATATTGCCGCGATAGCTGGCATTGAGCGCTGGTCTGTCGGGGTCCACGCCTGTGTCGTTGGTCAGGGCAATCTGTCCGTAGCCCGTGTAGCCCATCGCCCACATGGCTGGCGCACCGATGACGCTGAGTCCGATTTCGTGGCCATTCGGTGAAACCACTGGCGGGGCGGGGTTCACGGTGAACGCCTCCAGTTGCGGCTCGGCATTGATGCCAATCCATTCCACGTCGGGTCGGTTGCTCAATTCGACAATCAGCTCGCTTTTCAGCTCCGCAACGATGGCGTTGGCCACCCAAAAGCTGCGCACTGAGCCGGGTTTTGTGTGTGGCGAGTTTTTTATTTGGGACAAAAGGCTGCCCTGTGTTTCGGCTGCCTTGTTTTTCAAGGCCAAAATGACGGCCTGGGAGCGCTGTTCTGGCAATGCTCGTTGGGCGGTAAGCTCGGCGTCCAAGGCTTCAAGGTCAACCCGGTCGGACAGGACGAGGTGTACGGAATGATAGGCTTCGGGTGCATTGGCCAGTGCTTCGAGGAGTTTCTTGGCCAATTTTTCAGGGTTTGCATTTTGCGCAGCCAGAAAAGAAGGCGCTTGTAAAATGCTGAAAATCAACAAGGTGTAAAATAGACGCATAACTAACAGGATTTACAATGTTTTATCTGTTTGGAGTAGCCCGTTCGGGAATTTTCCGTTGTTAAATGAATTTTGTAGAAAATGGTTGACGGGAAACCCGTGTAAGTGAGGCTGTACTTGGGTCAAAGATAGTTGCTTGCCAAGTTATTTCCAGTGTTGTAAACCAGATTTGTGCGGCCACACGACCAAAGTTCGACGGCAGACCAACCCGCTACCTACTTTGCCCCACTTTTGTGAAATTTGCGGCAGCGCAAATACAAGTTTTGACCCCTCGACCCCGTTGAGTAGCTTTGCCGTTCTATCGCGGATTTCGGATTCCGGATTTCGGATTGGGCAGTTGCGAACTGCAACAGTTTTCCTGACTATTCTGGGGGCTTGTTACGTTCGGTGGACTCCCCAATAATCCGATGCCCGCAATCCGCAATCCGCAATCCGCAATCGCAAATCCGAAATCAATTACCCGTGTCAGTAAAAGTACAACACCTGACCAAGACCTACGGCTCGCAGAAGGCCGTGAACGACGTCAGTTTCGAGGCAAAAAAAGGCGAGGTGCTTGGCTTCCTCGGGCCCAACGGCGCCGGGAAAAGCACCACGATGAAAATACTTACCTGTTTCATCCCGCAGACGGAGGGCAAGGCCGAGGTTTGTGGCTTTGACGTGGAGGCCGACCCGATGGAGGTGCGCCGCCGAATTGGCTACCTGCCCGAGCACAACCCGCTGTACAAGGACATGTACGTGCGCGAATACCTCGGCTTCGTGGCTCGTCTCCACAAAGTGCCCAATCTGGAGCGCCGGGTGGCCGAAATGGTCGAACTCACAGGGCTTGGAACCGAGCAGCATAAGCTAATCAGCTCATTGTCAAAAGGTTATCGGCAGCGGGTAGGGCTGGCGCAGGCCATGCTCCACGACCCCGAAGTGCTCATCCTCGACGAGCCGACCAGCGGCCTCGACCCCAACCAATTGGTCGAAATCCGAAGTGTCATCAAGCAGTTGGGCAAGGAAAAAACCGTGATTTTCAGCACGCACATCATGCAGGAGGTGACGGCGCTCTGCGACCGGGTGCTCATCATCAACAAGGGCAAAATCGTGGCCAACGACACCATCGGGCATTTGCAAAGCCGCATCGGTGGCGAGCTGGTGGTCACGGTGGAGTTCCAGCAAAACGTGTCGGCGAACAAGCTCCAGCAGATACGCCACGTGAAGCGCACCGAATCGCTGGGCGGCAACCGTTGGCACATCGTAGCGGACGCCAACAAGGACATCCGGGGCGACATCTTCCGCTTTTCGGTGGACAACCATCTGACGCTGCTCGAAATGCACAAGGAAGTGGTGAGCGTGGAGGATGTTTTTACCGAATTGACGAAGTGAAAGATTGTTGAATTGTTAAATTGTTTGATTGTTTTGGATAGGAAATCAATGTTCATATCTGCTATAATTTGCGGCCTTTTCTGGACTTCACTGTTCGGACAGGACTCAGTGGTTTTGACGAAGAACTTCCACTTTGCCGATGGGGTGTACTACAACATGGCGCAGTTGCAGGCGAACCAACCAGCTTTCGACTTGGATTCGCTGGAGGTGCAATATTTTACCAACCCGCAAACTTCGCTGACGCAAGTGGACGCCATTGCTTTTAAGAAAAACCACCAGCCGCTCCAACTTGATTCGATTTGGGCCATTTGCCTGGACGGCGTACCATCCATCCGGGTGCCCCAAAACGAAATCAACCGTGAGTTGCCCAATTTCGCTGCCCTCAAGCTGCGTGGCAAGATTTGTTTTTTCACCTACCCCGACTACCGAAAAAAGACCATCCGGGTGGCAGCTTACAACCCATTGACCGGCAGGCCGTTCCGGCAGGGCAATGTGGTGCGGGATGAGGAGGTCATCGTGGAGAAAATGCTGCATTTCCAGACGGGTGAGGTCGCCGATTTCACAGTCAACAATCTGCTGGCCTGGATTCAGGACGACCCGCTGCTGGTGGAGACACTGACGGAACTTCCAAGAGAAGAGCAGGAAGAAAAACTCTTCAAAAGCTTGCTGATTTATGTGGATAGGAATCCAGCTTATTTGATGATGAAGGAGGAATGATGAATCGGGCAGCGTTCACTTTTTTGTTTTTTGCCTTTTTAATTTTTACTTGATTTTTTATGCTAACCATTTTTTTCAAAGAAATCAACACCTTTTTCAGCTCCCTTATCGGTTATATCGTCATCGGGGTGTTTCTGGCGATATTGGGTCTGGTGATGTTCGTATTCCCGGACACGAGCCTGCTGAACTACAACTACGCCACGCTCGACCAGTTGTTCGACATTGCGCCGATGGTGTTCGTGTTCCTCATCCCGGCGGTCACCATGCGGTCGTTTGCGGAGGAGACGCAAGCGGGCACCATTGAACTGCTGGCAACCCGCCCGCTGACCGACCTGCAAATCGTATTGGGCAAGTTCTTCGCCTGCCTAGCGTTGGCGGTTTTTGCACTCTTACCCACGCTGTTGTACTACATCACGGTGTACCAACTTGGCAGCCCCAAGGGTAACCTTGACAGTGGAGCCATTATTGGCTCGTACCTCGGCCTGATGGCACTGGCGGCTGCGTTCGTGGCCATTGGCGTGTTTGCATCGTCCATCACCAGCCACCAGATTGCAAGCTTCGTGATGGCAGTTTTCCTTTGTTTTCTGGTGCATTGGGGCTTCATGTTTTTGAGCAGCCTGCCCATTTTCGTCGGCAAAGTGGATGACATCGTGCAAATGCTCGGCATTGATTACCACTATACTTCCATCAGCCGGGGCGTGATAGATACCCGTGATGTGGTTTATTTCGTGTCCGTTATTGGGGTTTTTGTGGCAATGACGGTGACGGCGCTGGAGCGGCGGAAGTGGTAAAAACTGACTATTTTTGTAAAAAAAATATTTTCAAATGACAGCTACATTAGAAATACCGGAAAAGCTCTACACGGTCAAGGAATGGCTGGAGATGGAGAAGAAGTCTGATGTCAGACATGAATTTTACTATGGAAAACTCATACCTATGGCTGGAGAATCAAAACAAGCGAACTTGGTTTCCAAGAATTTGCTCAGGAAAATCGAGCTTCCACTTATTGAGAAAAATTTTGAAACCTACGTCCATGATGTAAAAGCGGAAGTTGTCCCTAATGGCATTTATCGCTATCCTGATGTTGTTGTTGCCCCAAATGTTGACGACGAAGACGAGTACATCGTCAAACATCCTGTTTTCATGGCAGAGGTAGCTTCGCAAAATTCCCGGCACCGTGACCGTGTACGCAAGCGAAAGGAGTATTTAAAAATTCCGTCAATGTGGTATTATCTTGTGATATTTCAAGATGAAATGATGGCGGAACTCCACGCAAAAAACGAGGATGGCACTTGGGAAACGCAATGGTTCACCGAGCCAACGGATGTTATCGAATTCCCCCATTTTGATTTGAAGATTGTGCTGTCAGATATTTATTGGAGGATAAAATTGAAGGAGTGAATAGAAATTGGGGTATGAAAAACGAGATTGAAAAATGCAACGAATGGCACGAAAAGGCCATGTTATTGTCTGACAAAGCTTTCGATTTTGAACGCAAAGGAAGCCGCTTACAGGCAAGGGAATTTTATTCCCAAGCATTTGATTTTGAAAAAAAATCAGCCCTGTTACTACAGGAAAAATATGATGTGGAACCATCCCGCTCGGTTTTGTTCAGGAGTGCCGCTTGGTTGGCTTTTAACGCAGAGGAATACCGAGAATCCGAACGCATGGCTGCTTATGGCTTGTCAGGTAATACACCAGAAGCCGTTGCCGCTGAACTAAGAGAAGTTATGCAAAAAGCCATCGCCAAAATTAATGAGACACAAATGGCGAACGCTGCGTAAATTCTTCATTATTCAATTGCCCCAATCAATCCGCATCAAAAACAACATCTAAGGTGAGCAATAAACGCAACCATTCCTTCCTCCAACTCGGCCTTGTCATCGGCATTGCCATATTCCTCAACATCTTGGGGAACGTGTTCTTCACCCATTTTGACCTGACCGAAGATAAGCGCTTCACCCTTACCTACCCAACAAGGCAAATGTTGCGCAACCTTGACGCCGAGGTGTACGTCAACGTGCTGCTCGAAGGCGAGTTCAACGCAGGCTTCAAGCGGCTGCAACGGTCGGTGTCGGAGATGCTCGACGATTTCCGGTCGGAGTCGGGCTTCATCACCTACAGTTATACCAACCCCGGTGGTGGCACGGTGGACGAAATAAACGCACGGCGCACTGAGCTGGCAAAGGAGGGCATCGTGCCCACCAACCTGCGCATAAAGACCACGGAAGGAACGGAAGAAAAATTCATTTATCCCTACGCCAAAATCAGCTACAAAGGCCGCACCGCCGTGGTGGACCTCCTCGATGAGGAGGCCGTTGGTGCCAGCCCAGACGAGAAGTTGAACACTTCCATCAGCCAAATGGAATACAAGTTTGCGAACGCCTTCCACAAGCTCCAATCAGGTGCAAAGGAAGTCATTGCCTTCACGGTGGGGCACGGCGAACTGAGCGAGCGGGAGCGGGCCGACCTCCAGCGGAGCTTGCGGTCATACTACGATGTGGGCACTTTCAACCTCGACAGCGCCACGGTCATTCCGCAGGACATCAAGACGCTCATCGTTGCGAAACCGAAGGCCCCGTTCAACGACCGTGACCTCTTCCTCTTGGACCAGTACGTGATGAACGGCGGCAAGGTGCTCTGGCTCATTGACCCGCTGAACGTGGAGCTGGACTCGCTGCGCAATCAGAACAGTTATATCGCAAGGGATTACCCACTGAACATCAACGATATGCTCTTCAAGTACGGCGCAAGGGTGAACCCCGACCTCGTGCTCGACCTACAATGCTCCAAGATACCTATGGTGGTGGACCAAAAAGGCTCGATGGACTTGTTCCCGTGGTACTATTTCCCCATCATTATCCCCAACTCCAACCACCCGTTGGTGCGCAACCTGGATGGCATCAACCTCTATTTCCCCTCGTCCATTGACACCATAAAGACCAAGATGCCCGTGAAAAAGACGGTGCTGCTGGCCTCCTCCGACCATAGCAAATTGCAGCCCAACATCACCCGCCTCAATTTCGAGATACTGCGCTACGGTGACGAAATCGCTGCTTCTTTTGACAAAAAGCAGATACCTGTGGCGCTGCTGCTGGAAGGTACGTTCCCCTCGTTCTTCGAAAACCGGGTGACGCAGGAAATGCAGGATGGGTTGAAGCAAATCAATCAGGAGTACAAGGCCACGAGCACGGCCACCCGCATGGTGGTGGTGGCCGATGGCGACGTGGCCCGCAACTTCGTGAACAACAAGACCGGCCAACCATTGGCGCTAGGCTTCAACCCGATTGATCGCTTCACCTACTCCAACAAGGACTTCCTTTTGAATGCCGTTGAGTACCTACGTGACGATGCGGGCATCATCGCCGCACGGGGACGTGAGGTAAAACTGCGCCTACTCGACACGCAAAAAGCCAAGCAGGAAGAAACCTTCTGGACGCTGCTCAACATCGCCGGGCCGCTGTTGCTGCTGGCCATTTTTGGTTTTGCTTATAATTGGCTTCGCAAAAGGAAGTACGCGAGGTCGGCGTGATATCCCCATTGTGGTCGCCCAATTTATTGGGCTGACCGATTCTGTGCGATTTCCGGTCTGCCCAATAAATTGGGCGACCACAGCATTTGAACATGTAACGGGTGGCACACGTTAGCCTTCGTAAGAAACAAAAACTTTTTACCATGAAAAATACTACCCTCCGCCTGCGGTTCAGCGCCTTGGGCCTTGTTTTCCTCGCCTTGTTTGTTTACTCCTGCGCCAGAAATCCCGTGACGGGCAAGCGCCAGTTCATGCTGGTGTCCGAAAAACAAGAAAGGGCAATGGGCCTCGCCTACGACCCGCAGGTCATCCAAGAGTTCGGACTATATGACAACAAGGAACTCCAGGATTTTATCGGCAAATATGGAAAGCAAATGGCAAACATCAGCCACCGGCCCAAACTGGACTACCAGTTCCGCATCTTGGACTCTCCGGTGGTGAACGCCTTTGCAGTGCCGGGCGGATTCGTCTATTTTACCCGTGGCATCATGGCGCATTTCAACAACGAAGCGGAATTTGCCGGGGTGTTGGGACATGAAATTGGGCATATCACCGCCCGCCATTCGGCGCAGCAGCAGAGCCAACAAATACTTGCCCAAGTGGGCTTTCTGGCTGCCATGATTGCTTCCGAAAAGTTCAGGGATTATTCCGACCTGGCACAAACGGGGCTTGGGCTTTTGTTCCTTAAGTTCAGCCGCAGCCACGAGAGCCAATCCGACAAGCTGGGCGTCGAGTACTCCACCAAAATCGGCTATGATGCGCACCAGATGGCCAATTTCTTCCAGACCATCGGGCGCATTCAGGAGGAGTCCGGGGCATCCGTGCCGACCTTTCTCAGCACCCACCCCGACCCAGGTGACCGCTACAACACGGTCCATAAACTAGCCACCAAGGAGCAGGGAAAAGCGGGCAAAGCCAAGCTGGACGTGAACCGTGACAAGTACCTCCGCATGATTGACGGCCTGATGTACGGCGAAGACCCCCAGTTGGGCTATGTGGAGAGCGATGTGTTCTACCACCCGCAGATGAAGTTCCAGTTCCCGACGCCCAAGGGCTGGCAGACCATCAACTCCAACTCGCAGGTGCAAATCGCCCCGAAGGACGGTAAGGCGGTTATCATCCTTACCATTGGCGGGAGTGGCTCGCTGGAAGAGGCCAAACGTGCCGCCGTCTCCGCCGACAGTCTCAAGGTGATTGAAAGCAGGAACATCACGGTAAACGGCAACGACGCCATCGCCATGACCGCCGACCTGAACCCACAGGTGCGCCTGCTCATGTACCTCATCAAGTACAATGGCACCGTTTACAAGTTCACGGGACTATCCGAAACACCCAATTTCAATGGCTACGAAAACAGTTTTACCAACTGCTTCAAAGGTTTCAAGTCACTGAACGACCAGCGCAAAATCAACGTCTATGCCGATAAAATCAAAATCGTGACAGTGGCCAAGGACGGCACACTGGCCGATGTGCTCAAGGCCAACAACCAGCCCACCGCCAAGCACGAGGAACTGGCCATCCTGAACGGGATGCAGCTCAAGGACAAGGTGACGAAGGGGATGCTGATAAAGACGGTGGAGAAGGGGGATGGGAAGAAGTAGATTCCCTTTGGGAATGACAAAATGTAAAGAGCGTCGGCGTGGCATTTGGCTGCGCCGACGCTTTTGTATTTGGTGGGGTAAATGGACTTCGATTGACCATTAAATTCTCGGTTAAGCGGTATCATGCTGTCATAATTCAAAAGACAGAAAGTCCATCAGAAACTTGAAAATCTTGATAGCTGCTGTACATTTGGCAAAGCTTAGCGCGTGTTCTTCCAACCCGGTTCGCTGCCGCTAAAAAAGCAGCTTCGAGCTATCAATCTACAACCATGAAAAAGACAATCCTCCTCCTGCCGCTCCTCTGCTGGGTCCTGTTTTCCAACTTCCTTTCCGCCCAAGATATTACTGGCAAATGGCACGGCATGCTCGATGTGGGCGCGTTGAAGCTTCGCCTCGACCTCGACATTGCGCAGCAAGGTGAAAAATACACCGCTACGATGTACAGCCCCGATCAGACGACGGAAGCTATTCCCGTAACGGAACTTAGTTTTAAGAATGGTCAAATGGCCTTTACGGTTGTCAATTTGACCTTCGAGTATTCCGGTACGGTGGACAAGGGCTTTACCAATATCACGGGCACTTTCAAGCAAAGCGGACAATCATTTCCGCTCGATTTTTACCGCAGCGCGAAGGATGTCCCGCCCAGCAGCTCTGATTGGGTGAAAGCCCACCTCAACAAGCAGGAGGTGTACATCACCATGCGGGACGGCGTGCGGCTTTTCACCTCTATTTACACCCCGAAAGATACTTCGAAGGATTACCCGATGCTGATGACCCGCACCCCCTACAACATCGAACCGGGCGGCGTGGAAGGCTATAACTTCCACCTGATGGTCAACCAAAAGCTAGTGGAGGAAGGCTATATTTTCGTTTATCAGGACGTACGGGGGCGCTACATGAGCGAGGGTGTGTTTGAGGATGTGCGCCCGATCAACACGAATAAAAAAGGCAAAAACGATATTGACGAAAGCACCGATACCTACGACGCCATTGACTGGCTGGTGAAAAACGTGGCACATAACAACGGCAGGGTCGGCGTTTTTGGCGTCTCGTACCCCGGTTTCTACTCCACCATGTCACTGATTGATGCGCACCCGGCACTGAAGGCTGTGTCGCCGCAAGCGCCCGTGACCAACTGGTTCATCGGCGACGACTTCCACCATCAGGGAGCATTTGCCCTGATGGATGCCTTTAATTTTTATTCCAGCTTCGGCAAACCCCGACCTAAACCGACCCGGGAAAGCCAAAAAGGCTTCGATTATCCCAAACAGGACAACTATGATTTTTTCCTGAAAATGGGTGCTTTGAAACATGCCAAGGAAGTCGTCTTTGGCGACAGCATCCGGTTCTGGAACGACCTGATGAGCCACCCGAACTACGACGATTTCTGGAAAGCCCGTGACCCTCGCCCGCATTTGAAGAACATCAAACCTGCCGTGCTCACCGTCGGCGGCCTCTTCGATGCGGAGGATTGCTGGGGCGCTTGGCAAACTTACGAGGCCATCGAAAAACAAAGCCCCGCTGCAGCTTCCAACCGGCTGATGATGGGCCCTTGGTCGCATGGCCAATGGACAGGAGACGCTGGCGAACATCTCGGGAATATCCATTTTGGGGCAAATACAGGGGAGCATTACAAGGAGGTGGAACTGGCGTTTTTCAATTTTTACCTCAAAGACAAGGGTCAAATCACCATGCCCGAAGCCGATATTTTCATCACCGGTGCCAATGAGTGGCGTTCGTTCGACACTTGGCCGCCCAAGAACGTGACGGAAAAAACCCTGTATTTTCAGCCAAACGGTAGTATTTCGATGGTGCCGCCTTCGGCAAAAAGCAGCTTCGACGAATACGTTTCCGACCCGATGAAGCCCGTGCCCTACACCGAGGACGTACACCTTGGCCGCACCACTGAGTACATGACGGACGACCAGCGCTTCGCCGCCCGCCGCCCCGATGTGATGGTCTATCAAACGGACGTGCTGACCGAGGATATGACCCTCACCGGGCCGCTTACCGCCGACCTTTATGTGAGCACTACCGGTACCGATGCGGACTATGTGGTGAAGCTCATTGACGTGTTTCCCGACTCGTTGAGCCAATACCCAAAAAATGACAAACAAGTGCCGATGGCCGGCTACCAGATGTTGGTGCGGGGTGAGATTTTCAGGGGCCGCTACCGCAACAGTTATGAAAAACCGGAAGCCTTCGTGCCGGGAAAGGTGACGCAGGTGAAATACGAGTTGCCCGGTGTAGCCCACACATTCAAGAAGGGGCACCGAATCATGGTGCAGGTGCAAAATTCATGGTTCCCACTTTTCGACCGCAATCCGCAGCAGATGCTGGACATTTACCATTGCTCCAACAGCGATTTCCAGAAAGCGACCATGCGGATTTATCATGAGGCAGGGAAGGCATCGGGGCTGAAGGTGAAGGTGCTGGGGAAGTAGGTGTTGATATTTTGGGGATAAATCCGACAGGCAATACCTTTGAAACAATTTGGAACAATGCTATTTAGTAACAGTCAAAAAATAATTTCCTCATTTTCCAGCTACAACGTCGGGGAGGTTTCGAACCTCCCCGACGTTAAATTGGGAAGTTATTTTTTAATCGTTCCTTACCATAAAATAAACAGCTTCACATGATAGATGCCATTCCAGCAGTTGACACCAAAAGAATCCACCGGATTTTTGAAGCCCAACGGGCCAACCAATACAACGTTGCTGAAAGTTCAGCCAAAGAACGCATCCGCAAGCTCCAACTGTTGAGCGATGCGGTGATGAAATACCGGCCGGAAATCAGGGAAGCCCTGTACAAGGACTACCGCAGGCCCGTTGCAGAAGTGGATTTGGGGGAAATTTTTCCGATTACCAGCAAAATCAAACATGCGAAAAGCAACCTGCGCAGTTGGATGGCTCCACATAAAGTTGCCACGCCCAGGTCCTTGATTGGGTCATCCTCCTGGGTTCATTACGAACCGAAAGGCGTTTGCCTGATCATTTCCCCCTGGAACTACCCGATTCAACTGGCCTTGGGGCCGCTGATTTCCGCCGTTGCGGCGGGCAATACCGCCATCATCAAGCCATCGGAAAGTACGCCGCACAGTTCGGCCATGCTGAGAAAGATAGTGGAGGAAGTTTTCGAGGAAAAGGAAGTCGCCGTAGTCGAAGGCGACGTGGACACTGCGACGGCGCTGTTGGACTTCCCGTTCCACCATATATTCTTCACGGGGTCGCCGGAAGTCGGGAAAATCGTGATGGTAGCGGCAGCAAAGAATCTTGCTTCCGTCACGCTCGAATTGGGCGGTAAGTCGCCAACCATCGTGGACGAGACCGCCGACATCGGCATTGCGGCTTCCCAGATTACCTGGACCAAGTACTCCAACAACGGACAGATTTGCATAGCGCCAGATTATGTCCTCGTGCATGAGAGCAAGCTGGACGCATTTGTAGCAGCCGTAAAGTCCCGCATTCGTGAATATTACGGCGAAAATGCCGCTGAATCCGACAGCTATATGCGCATCATCAATGCCCGGAATTTTCGACGGGTAAAATCATACCTCGATGATTCCATCAAAGCCGGGGCCAAAGTGGTGCACGGTGGGAAAACCGATGCCAGTGACAACTTCATCGAACCCACCGTGGTAACTGACCTGCCCATGGATTCTCCGTTGATGCAGCACGAAATTTTTGGGCCAGTGATGCCAGTCGTACCCTACCGTGACCTACAGGAGGCCATTGACCTCATCCGCTCCAAAGAGAAGCCGCTCGGGCTCTATATTTACAGCAAAAGCAAGCAGAATATCAACCGTATCATACAGTCAACCCGAGCTGGCGGCACTTGCATCAACAGCAACGCCGTGCATTTCTTCAATCCGAACTTGCCTTTCGGCGGCTCCAACAACAGCGGCATTGGCAAGACCCACGGACGGTTCGGGTTTATTGGATTCTCCAATGAAAGGGCCGTTTACAAGCAAATACTGCCCAGTGCGCTGGACACCCTCAAGCCGCCTTACAATGACGCTAAATTGAAGATGATTGATATGACGATTAAGTGGTTCTAAACAGCTTCATTAATTTGCCCCATGAAATTCTTCCTGCACCTATCCTACAAAGGCACGCACTACCACGGCTGGCAGCGGCAGCCCAAGCACCTCAGCGTACAGGAAACGCTGGAAGTGGCGCTGGAGAAAATGCTGGGCTACAAGGTCAACTGCATCGGCTGTGGGCGGACGGATGCGGGGGTTCATGCCAGCCAGTATTTTTGCCATATCAAGGTGACGGACGACTTTGACTACGACCCCGTTTTCCGCCTCAATAAAATGCTGCCGGACGACATCACCATCCACGATTTCATCAAGGTAGGCTGGGATGCCCATGCACAAAAGGATGCTATTTCAAGAACCTACACCTACCGTATCCATACCGTGAAAGAGGCCTTCCTGAGCGAGTTGAGCGCCTATTACCCAAAAGAAAAAATGGACTTGGGCTTGATGGAAAAAGCCGTGGAAACATTGACCCATTACCGGGATTTCCGTGCGATGTGCCGACAACCAGACCTGTATAAAACGACCATCTGCGAACTCACGGCGGCACAGATGGTGGTCGAAAAAGAAGGTGAACGGTTGGCTTTCGTGTTCACTGCCGACCGCTTTTTACGGGGTATGGTTCGAATCCTGGTTGCTCAAATCCTGGAGGTCGGGTATGGCAGGGAGTCGTTGGAGCAGTTTGAAAATTACCTTAAAACGGGCCAGCCGCCTGCCTACGCAAAAGCTGCTTACCCGCAGGGGCTTTACCTTTCCGGGGTGCGGTATGGGTTTTTGGAGATTCTTTAAAAGTGCTTGGAATTGTAAATCTCCTGCTAATTGGGGTTACTTGTGATAAAGGGCAACTTGGCAACGAAAGCAGCAAGACAACTGACCTGCCTGCCGGTAGGCAGGAATTTACACCCACATCACCAAAAAAGGCTTGCAAAGAATAAAAAGCCCTTTAGATGATTTGGATTTGTGATTTTTCGATATGTTTGTCAGCGCTTTGTGGTTTTCGTGAGCCGACAATTTAGGACTTTAACATTTTGTGCGTACTACTTTGTCGGCTTGGGTGGGTACAAAGCGGAAATACACGCAATTGTGGGTATGAGCAGGATTGTGTGTGTACACAAGTTCTGCAAAACTGAAATAAAAATAAATATAAAATATGAACCAGAAATTAGCCAATAAAATTGAAGCAGCGGATTCGAGTATTGGGAAACTTTTAAAAGACCAGAAGTTTACAATTGACTATTTTCAAAGAGAGTATCGCTGGCAGGAAAAGCATATAAAGTTGCTAATAGAAGACCTCACGACTACTTTTCTTAAATCCTATAAAGAAGGTGATAAACGTTCTGCGGTAGCCAACTACCAAAGTTATTATTTAGGTCCAGTAGTTTTTAGTGTCAATACCGATACTGGAAAAAAATCAATAATAGACGGACAGCAACGCATCACATCAATTACTCTTTTGCTTATTTACCTAACCCATTTACAAAAAGAGAACCCTAAAAAAGTAAAAATTGTTGATTTGATTTTTTCAGAGAGGTATGACGAAAAGTCGTTTAATATGTCTGATGAAGGTCGTGAATCGTGCCTAAAAGCTTTATTTGAAGAAGGTGATTATGAAGTAAAGGAAAGTGATGATGAAACTGTTCAAAATATGGTTGAACGATATGCCGACATTGACCAATCCTTTCCTGATGAAATCAATGAAATAAGTTTGCCATTTTTTATTGACTGGCTTATTGAGAATGTTGTAATTGTAGAAATTACAGCATATTCCGACGAAAATGCGTACACCATTTTTGAGACAATGAACGACCGTGGGTTAAATTTAACCCCAACTGAAATGCTAAAAGGCTATGTACTTTCCAAAATATCTGATAAAAAACAGCGCACCGAGATAAATGACTTGTGGAAAGTTGAGATTCAAAAACTTCACGAAAATGGAGATACCAAAGACCAGAGTTTTTTTCAGGCTTGGTTCAGGGGTAAATATGCTGTAAGCATCAGACCCGGCAAGGCAGGTTCAGAAAATCAAGATTTTGAACTCATTGGTCGTTTTCATAGTTGGTTTAAAGACAACCACAAAGAATTGTTTAAACTTTCCACTTCGGACGAGTTTTATCAATTTTTCAAAATTCAATTCCCATTTTTTGTTAAATGGTATATAGAATGCTTGAAAGGCCAAAGTGCATATCAAAAAGATGCCCCACATCTAAACTACATTCATCATTGGGGGATTGCAGAATCTCTTCAAGAACCATTACTTTTAGCACCAATCAATTTTGGAGACAACGATATAACAATAAAAAGGAAACTTGATTTTGTCTCTCGATATATTGAGACTTTTACTGTAAGGAGAAGTTGCAATTATCGAAAATTTGGGCAAACCACCATCAAATACTCAATGTTTAATGTAATAAAACAAATCAGAAACAATGGGATTGACATACTCGGAACAAATCTTATCGATGAAATCGAGCAAATGCCTGAAAAGTGGGATGCCATTTTGAAGTTTGGATTACATGGGATGAACAGAAAATTTGTTAAACACCTATTGTCAAGAATATCAAGTTTCGTAGATAATTTATCTGGGAAAACGGAAGTTTCTTATATTAACTACCATCATCCAAATGGAAGGCAATATGAAATAGAGCATATTTGGGCAAATAAATTTGAAGAACATCTTGATGAGTTTGAACAAAAAAACGACTTTCAGGCATGGAGAAATTACATAGGTGCGCTATTACTGTTGCCGCAAGGAACAAACCAATCGTTTAGTAGCGATAAATACATTGATAAATTGGAGTATTACCTCAAAGAGCATAATACATATGCTCAAACATTAAACCTCGCCTATTATACCAAAAACCCAAATTTTTTAACTTCCGAAATTGTTCAAAAACTTGATTTCAAAGCACACCCGCAGTTCAAAAGGGATGATATAATTGATAGGCAGAAACTTGTGCAACGTGTTTGCGAAAAACTTTGGTCAGTTGATTTCTTTAAACAAATCCATTGATAATAAAATAAATGTGCAGAACAACGCACTCCCGCCAACCGCCGCCAAAGCCTAACTCAAACCCAACGCAGGCGGCGGCAGCGTGAGTGCCTTCGTTCACTCATTTTAAAAATAAAACTATCCAAATCCTCACGGGTTGGACAGCGGTCAAACCCATCCAGCCTCCACGCACACCAGTAGAATAAGTGAGACAGGCCCAAGGCCAACCCGTTCCTCCCGGGCCAAATTCACCATGATATTGACCGTTGTCCAACCTGCCGTGCAAGTTTGAAATCTTGAACGGGTATCGGGAAATGCCGTATTTTTGTGCCCAAAACTTGGGCCATGCAGTTCGTAGATATAAAAAATGACATCGCTTTTCGGAAGATTTTCGGCAATGAGAACAAGAAAATCATTCTCATCTCCTTCCTCAATGCTGTGATGAAGTTGAAGGGCAAGGATGTAATCGAGGACGTGGAAATCCTCAATCCCTATCAACTTCCCATCATCAGGAACCTGAAGGCGTCCATCATTGACGTGAAGGCGAGGGACAAGAAGGGCAAGACCTACATCATCGAGATGCAGGTAGCCGAACCTGACGGGTTGGACAAGCGATTGCTTTACTATGCCAGCAAGGATTATTCGCAGCAAATCGAAAGCGGCGAATACTACACCGAACTCAAGCCTGTAATCTTCATCGGGATTTTTGACTTCAAGTTTACGGAAGGTAAAAAATACCTCTCGCATCATGCCGTTTGCGACGTTGAAGACGGTGAGCGCATCATAAAGGACATGGATTTCTATTTCATTGAACTGCCAAAGTTTACGAAACCATTGGAAGAACTTGTTGAAGTTACAGACAAGTGGATTTTCTTCATCAAAGAGGCTGAAAATTTGGAGGTCGTTCCGGCAAATGTGGACGACGAAGGGTTGAAGGCAGCGTACCAAGATGCGAATAAACACTCATGGACAAAGGAAGAATTGGAAGCATATGATTACGCTGCCATGAGAGAACAAGATGAAAGGGGTAAATTGGTGCATGCAGAGAAGAAAGGTGAAGAAATAAATAAAATTAAGACGATATTAAAACTGCTTAGCAAAGGAAAATCGCCCGAAGAAATTTCAGATTTATTAGATATTGCGATTGATGAAATCAGAGAGATAATTGAAAGCCAATCAAATGAATAAAATCGCCGAACAAAGCACTCCCGACCATGCCGCCCAAGCCCAACCCGCAAGGCCAGCGCAGGGTGGCACGGGCGGGAGTGCCACCGTTCACTCATTATATAAATAAAACTATCCAAATCCTCACGGGTTGGACAACGGTCAAACACATCCAGCTTCCAAGCACACAATAAAATAAGTGAGAAAGACCCAAGGCCACCCCGTTCTTCCCGGGCCAAGTTCACCATGACATTGACCGTTGTCCAACCCGCCGTGCAGGTTTGAATCCATAATCTGATATTGGGAAATAGTGCATTTCGCACCTAATAATTGGGCCATCCAGCTATGTATTTCAAAACGTAAAATTGGCAAACAAAAAAAGGTGGCCCGTCATAGAGCCACCTCTTATCATTTTATCAATCTGCAAGCGCTAATCTCGGCGCTACTAGGTTTTTGTGCAAATCACAAATAATAAACTGTTGCCCCTCCTCGCCGCCTTTGGCGGCTCGTCGGGGGAGAGGGTCTTTTGGCTGGGCTGGCTTGAAGCGCCCCAAACCCCTATTTGCACAAAACCTATTAGTGCGAAGTATAAATCACGCCAGATCGAAGCGGTCGAGGTTCATCACCTTGCTCCAAGCGGCCACGAAGTCCTTCACGAACTTGCCTTGGCCGTCCGAGCAGCCATAAACTTCGGCGATGGCACGAAGCTCGGAATTGGAACCGAAAATAAGGTCAACTCGGGTGCCCGTCCACTTGAGTTCGCCTGTGTTGCGGTTACGGCCTTCAAATAAGTCTTGATGAGCCGAAACTGCTTTCCAAGTCGTATTCATATCCAATAGGTTTACGAAGAAGTCGTTGGAAAGCGCCCCTGGACGGTTGGTGAATACGCCGTGGTTGTTCTGACCGGCGTTGGTGTTGAGGACACGCAGGCCGCCAACCAGCACGGTCATTTCTGGGGCGCTCAGTGTCAACAATTGAGCTTTGTCCACCAGCATCTCCTCTGCGGAAACTGTGAAGCGAGACTTGGCGTAGTTGCGGAAACCATCGGCACTTGGCTCAAGTACAGCGAAGGATTCCACATCGGTTTGCGCTTGCGAAGCATCGGTGCGGCCCGGCGTGAAGGGAACGGTCACTGCATGGCCTGCGTCCTTTGCGGCTTTTTCGATGGCTGCACAACCACCCAACATGATGAGGTCGGCCAAGGAAACCTGCTTACCACCAGACAGGGCGCTGTTGAAGGCGTTTTGAATGCCCTCCAACGTATCCAGCACTTTCGAAAGTTCAGCCGGATTGTTCGCTTCCCAATACTTCTGCGGTGCAAGCCGGATACGTGCGCCGTTTGCGCCGCCACGTTTATCGGAACCACGGAAAGTGGAGGCGGAAGCCCAAGCGGTGGACACCAACTGGGAAACCGTAAGCCCTGATTCCAATATTCTAGTCTTCAGTGCTGCGATGTCGTTGGTGTCAATGAGCGGGTGCGAAACCGCTGGCACAGGGTCTTGCCAGATTAGCTCTTCAGTAGGCACTTCTGGGCCAAGGTAACGTGCGATTGGCCCCATGTCGCGGTGCGTCAACTTGAACCATGCACGGGCAAATGCGTCGGCGAAGTCGTCCGGGTTCTCATGGAAACGCCTTGAAATTTTCTCATAAGCGGGGTCCGCTCGCAAGGCGAGGTCGGTCGTCAGCATGACCGGGGCATGACGCTTGGAAGAGTCGTGCGCATCAGGTACAGAATTGGCGCCCATGCCATGCTTTGGTATCCACTGTTGCGCACCGGCTGGGCTTTTCGTGAGTTCCCACTCATAGCCAAAGAGGTTCCAGAAGAAGTTGTTGCTCCACTTCGTTGGCGTGGTGGTCCATGCGCCTTCGAGGCCGCTGGTGATGCAGTCGCCAGCATTGCCGCTGCCGAAGGTGTTTTTCCAACCCAAGCCCAGCTCCTCGATGCTTGCTCCTGCTGGCTCCGGGCCAATGTACTTGCTTGGGTCGGCAGCGCCGTGGGTTTTGCCGAAAGTGTGTCCGCCAGCGATGAGCGCAACCGTCTCTTCGTCGTTCATGGCCATGCGGGCAAAGGTTTCCCGGATGTCACGGGCAGACGCAACCGGGTCAGGGTTGCCGTTCGGGCCTTCTGGGTTCACGTAAATAAGGCCCATCTGAACAGCAGCAAGCGGGTTCTCCAAATCACGGTCGCCCGTGTAGCGCTTGTCGCCGAGCCACTCATGTTCAGAACCCCAATAAACATCTTCTTCGGGTTCCCAAACGTCTTCACGACCGCCACCAAAACCGAAGGTCTTGAAGCCCATTGACTCAAGGGCACAGTTGCCAGTGAGTACCATCAGGTCGGCCCAGGAGAGTTTCCTGCCGTATTTCTGCTTAATTGGCCAAAGCAGCAGGCGGGCCTTGTCGAGGTTCGCATTGTCGGGCCAACTGTTGAGCGGGGCAAAGCGCTGGGTGCCAGTGCCTGCGCCACCACGTCCGTCGGCGATGCGGTAAGTACCTGCACTGTGCCAAGCCATGCGGATGAAGAAGGGGCCGTAGTGACCGTAGTCGGCTGGCCACCAGTCTTGAGACGTGGTCATCAGGTCGAAGATGTCCTGCTTCACGGCAGCCAGGTCGAGCGACTTGAACTCCTCGGCGTAGTTGAACGCCTCTCCCATTGGATTGGACAGGTTGGAATGTTGGCGGAGGATGTTCAACCTGAGTTGGTTGGGCCACCAGTCACGGTTTCTCGTGCCACCGCCAGCAATTGGTTTTGAAGCAGATGCACCCGTAAACGGGCATTTTTTTGGTTCCTCGTTTACTTCGGCCAATGTTGTAGTTGAATCAATTTTTTCCATTTTGAAAGTTTTGTTTTTTCTGAAGCACAAACATACGACGCCTTGTGCGATAACCTTTATCTATATTTCTTACGTGCTTATAGGTTTAACTTATGAATTGGCGCAGGCCCTTTATTTCCTCAGTTTTATGAAAAATTGTTCTAATAAAAAGCACTTGCACCTATCAAAAGGAACCAGCGTGAGCTAAAAATGAAAAATTTTTAGCTTTGTGCTTTTTAAACTTTGGACTTTCAGCTAAACCGTTCCGTAGGAACGACATCTTTGTAGGATTGCCGAAGAAAATTTCCCCCGTTCCGTAGGAACGGCATCTCTGATGCAATAGATACCGTTCCTACGGAACGGCGGCAAAAACATCATTTGGCGTATCTACAAAGATATCGTTCCTACGGAACGGTTTTCCAAAGTTTCCAAAGTCCAATGCTTTAAAAAAAACGAATCAACGATGCCAACAACAGGTCAAATACTGCAAAACCCAAACACGGGCGATATTTATGAGTTTTCGGAAACCGCCAAAGACACGAATGGGGAACGAATGACGCTAAAGCTGACCCTCAAGACCAAGGGCGAATTGGTTCCAAATCATTTTCACGCTTTGCAGGATGAAAGCTTCGAAGTGCTTTCTGGAAAGCTGACATTCTGGTTGGATGGAAAACAGCAAACATTGACTGCTGGTGAAAAAATCACGCTGCCCAAGAACGTACCGCACAACCATTACAACAATGACGATGAACCGTTGATCATGCTTCAATCCGTCACGCCGGCATTGGACTTTGAGTATTTGTTGGAGAATATCATCGGGCTGACCATTGACGGCAAAATGCCGAATGGGAAAGCTGGACTGGTGCAGAAACTGGTAACTTTAAAGTATTTGGACAGCAAGAGTTACATTGCCGGTATTCCAGTTGGCATTCAGCAGCTTTTGATGAATATCGTAGGACCCATCGGACACCTATTTGGATACAGGGCGATTTATAAGAAATATTCGGGTATAGAAAAATAACTGCTTGCTCGTCTCAGGCTTCTGCTGGGACGATTTGACGCAAAAATTCGGAATGGCTCATATTAAGAGCATTAGTGAAAGAAATTTAATTAAATAGACCAGTCTGTCACATAACTCCTGCCCCTCCTCGCCGCCTTCGGCGGCTCGTCGGGGGAGAGGGGCTTTTGGGGCGTTCCGCCCCAAACCCCTGTTTTCGTAAAACCTGGCGAGTGGTACATTTTATTAAATTCGTTTCACTTAATCCAACTTCACTGGCTCATACGGTTTAAATAATGAGTATTGTAGCGCTTCTACCTTCTTTTTATACTCCGTAAAATCCTTTTCTACCAGCCGATTAATATCCGTTAAAACATCGGCCACTTCCTTCCGAACTTTCTCCGTCATAATTCGGGCATTTTGATTCGGCGCACCGTCGGAAGATTCAATATAGCTGCGGGTGCGCCAGATATGGCCAGTGATGTTTTCCGGGTCACGTTGGATACCCTTCAGGCCTTCCGGTGACATATACCGCTTTTCGAGGGCAGTAATGCTATCCTGTATGGACTTGGCCATTTTGCCGATGTCTTTTTTCAGGCTGTCCGGCACGTTTTCGAGGGCGGAATTGACGAGCTTGATATTGGCTTTTAAATCCTGCAAACGGTCAAAACCTGCCGTTGCCTTTTCCGCTATTTTGCCCAATTCATCATAAGCCGCTCGTTGCGCAAGCCTGTCTGCCAACGTTGTGTTCAAGCGGGGGTCGGCGTGAACGGTGACATTGGTGCTATCGGTTTTGCCTTTGTAGGCGAACATCAGCTTGTACGTTCCGGGCAGCACCGAGTAACCGCCGGGCTTGTCATCTTCCGGTTTTGGTTTGGCACGACGGCTGGGGTAGCGTACGCCATCCTCATTCAGCCCCCAATTGATGCGCACCAGGCCGGTATCCACTTTTGCCGAAAAAGTACGGACGGTGTCGCCTTTGGCGTCAATGACCCTGATTTTCACTTTGTCGTCTTTTTTGTCGTCGCCTTTCTTTTCGTCGTCGCCTCCTTCTCCTTCCGGCTTTTTTTCAGCAGGTTCTTTCATCTCGCCAGTTTCGGGTTTTGATTCCTCCTTTTTCGGAGCAGCTTTCCCTTTTTTTCCTTTTGCGTCTTTGTCCTCCGCCGCTTTATCTTTCTGGTTATCAACAGGTTTAGTAGGTTTTACCCAAAGGGAAATCAAGGCGCTCGGCCAGCGGTTGTTGCCCGAAAACATGGCATCGCCCGTAAAACGGATGCCGTCCACAGAGGCAAATTCGGCGAGGTAGGCATCGGGCGCTGGGAACACCTTGAAGTCGGATTCCAACACTTTGCCCTTTGTGCGGGCGATTTCCCGAAGGGGACGTATATCGTCCAAAATCCAAGCCGCCCGACCAAACGTTGCGACGATGAGGTCGTGCTCCCGTGGGTGTATTTTTAAGTCGTAGGTGGAAACGGATGGGTAATCCTTCGACCATTTGTTCCAATTTTCGCCGCCGTCAATGGTGAAATAAAGCCCCTGGTCGGTGCCGAGGAACAGCAAATTGGGCACTTCCGGGTCTTGCACGATGCTCAGTGCATGGCCGCTCACCTTTTTTTCATCGGCGATTCTTCGGAAAGTAGCGCCGAAGTCGGTGGTATGGTAAACGTATGGCCGCCAGTCGTTCCGGCGATAGTCGCTGTAAATCACGAATGCTTCGCCCGCATTCCGCTTGTTCACTTCGATGAACGGAACCCAGCCGCCGAGTTTTGCGCCGGGCATCCGGTTGGCGAGGTTTGTCCAAGTCTTGCCGCCGTCACGGGTCAGTTGCAGGTTGCCGTCGTCCGTGCCCACCCAAACCACGTTTTCATCAATGGGGCTGGGCGCAATGGCGATGATGGTCGTGTTATTCTCAGCGCTGGTGGCGTCAATGGTGAGGCCGCCGCTCTTGTCCTGGTGCTGCCGGGTCGTGTCATTGGTGGTGAGGTCGGGGCTGATGATTTGCCAAGTTTGCCCGCAGTCGAGGCTTTTGTGGAGGAACTGGCTGCCGTAATAAATGCCGCAATTGTGAAACGGATTTTGTGCAAAACCCGCATTCCAATTGAACCGCAGCTCAATGCCGTCGGGGTGGATGGGCATCAAATCTCGGGTATGCCCGGTGAGCATGTCCACGTAGCCGAGGTTGCCGCCCTGCGACATGGCGTAGCAAAACCGCCCGTCATCTGGTCGGATGGCCACGTCAAAACCGTCGCCAAAATACACCTCCTGCCAGTCTGCATTGCGGATGCCGCCAGCCTTCCAAACCGCCGATGGGCCGACCCACGAGCCGTTGTCCTGCATCCCGCCGCAGACCCGGTACGGCACACTCATGTCGTAGTTGATATGGTAAAATTGCGCCAGCGGAAGGTTCTCGGCAAAGCGCCAATTGTGGCCACCGTCATGCGAGATGTTGAGGCCGCCATCGTTGCCCTCGATGATGTAGTCGGGGTCGTCGGGGCTAATCCAAAATGCGTGGTGGTCGGGGTGGATTTTCCAGCCGACCCAGCTTTCAAAGGTCTTTCCGCCGTCCTCGCTCTTCGACAAAATGCTCCAAAGGCTGAACACCCGGTTCTCGTTTTTTGGGTCAACGTATATTTCGTGGTAGTAAAAAGGGCGGTCGCCTACGTTGCTGTCGCCTTTGTCCGAGCTGGCCATTTTCTGCCAGTTGAAGCCACCGTCGTAGCTTTTGTAGAGCGCATTTTCTTTGGCTTCCACCAGTGCGTACACGATGTTTGGTTTGCTTGGCGCAAATGCGAGGCCGATGCGCCCGAGGTCGCCTTTGGGCAGGCCGTCCTTGTTGGTGCGCTTCGTCCAAGTCTCCCCAGCATCGAAGCTGACGTAGAGGCCAGAGCCTTTGCCGCCGGAGTTGAAGGTCCAGGGTTTGCGGCCATATTCCCACATGGCGGCGATGAGTTTGTTTGGGTTGGAGGGGTCCACTACAAGGTCGGCGCAGCCTGTGGAGTCGTTGACGAACAGGACTTTGCGCCAGGTCTTGCCGCCATCGGTTGTTTTGAAGACGCCACGGTCGGGGTTGGGTCCCCATGCCGAGCCGGTCGCACCGGCGAAGACCGTGTTCGGGTCGTCCCGATGGATGATGATGCGGTGGATGGTTCGGGTGTTTTCGAGGCCCATGCGCAGCCAGTTTTTACCGCCGTCAATGGTTTTGAAAATGCCCTCGCCGCTGTTTTGCGAGTTGCGGGGATTGCCCTCACCCGTTCCCACCCAGATTTCGGCGGGGTTGTTCTGGTTGATTTTCACCGCCCCAATGGACTGCACGGGCGCTTCGTCGAAGATGGGTTCCCAGTCAATGCCGCCGCTGGTGGAACGCCACAAGCCACCACTTGCCGCCCCTGCATAAATCACGTCCGGATGCGCCAGCACTACGTCAATGGCCGTCACCCGACCGCTCATGCCCGCCGGGCCGATGTTGCGGATTTTCATGCCCTTGAGCAGTTCGACGTTGATTTTTTGGGAAAAAAGCGGGCTGGCCAGCAGCAGCAAAAAGAGTAGTATTGGATGGTGCTTGTATTTCATCTTGCCTGTGTTTGGTGGTAAAGTGTTGATTTGGCGGCAAGATAGGGTGGAGATTTGAGAATGGGAATGGTAAAAAACGGAGGTGGAAGCTGCGGTCGCTGGTTTAAGAAGGGCTTTCAAATAAAAATTGGTACCATGCCAGATATGGTTAAAACCGATGCACAAGTACTGTAAGGGCGAGTTATCTAACCCGCAGGTTCCGACCCAAAATTATCTTTCTGAACCAGCGGGTTAGATAACCAACCGTACCACAATACCAAGTCGCTGTTTCACTCAAAGGCGGCATGAGCCTCATTTTCATTGTTGCAGCAGTAAAAGAAAATCTTGTGGCACTTGAGCTCCTTTTTTTTGAGCCTGGTTGGCGTAGGTGAGGGCATTGGATTTGTCGCCCAGGGAAAAATAAGCACGAGAACTGTTCAAGTAGAAGATTCCGTTTTCCGGGCTTATTTGTGTCGCCTTTTTGAAACTCTCAAGTGCCTTGTTGAAGTCACCCATGGAGAAGTACGAAATACCGAGGTCATTCCAAATATTGCTATTCCCAGGATTGAATTTTTCGAGATAAGTTTTGTAGTCGGCGCTGGCTGCCACATTGTTCTTCATGGTAGAATGAAGTATGGCCCGATTGGTGTAGCTTTCTGGTTTCAACGGGTCAAGTTCGATAGATTTGTTCATGTCGGCCAATGCCAGGTCGTTTTGACCCAACGTGCCGTAGACGGCTCCACGGCTGTTGTAAGCGTTTGCATTTTTCTCATTTATCTGAAGGCTCATGTTCAAATCTGCCAATGCCTTTTCATATTGTTTCATGTCAAAATATACGTTTCCCCTCGTGCCGTAAGCGTCAGCATCACGGACGCTCAGGGCTATCGCTTTGTTCAAAAGCTCTAAGGCCGTTTTGCCTTCATTCGCCTTTCGGTGCACAATAGCACGGTTTGTAAAAGCTTTTGAGCTTGGATGCACCTTTATGGCATTGTCCCAGAGTGTTGCACTATTTTTCCAAGTCGTGGCTTGGCGATAGCTTAAGGCTGTCAGTAGAAGTCCGAGCGCACCCAATAGTGCATAGGCCGCTGTTTTAGTGAGCAGTTTTTTCTCTTCGACCAAATAATCAAGCCCAAACCCAAGCATGAAAAAGGCCGACCAATAGGGTAAATAAGCATAACGATCCGCCATGACGGCACTGCCCACCACAAAAAACTGCAAGACCAGCCCAATGTTGACAAGGAAAAACGCAAGGGTGAAAATGAAGAGACGTGTCTTTTTTCTGGTCAAAAAAGCCAGTCCAATTGTTGCCAGCAGGAACAGGGGCGAGATAAGATAGATGATAGGAAGGCCCTCGTTGATAGGAGGAAATGGATAGAATGTGCAGAGATTGACCGGGAAAATGAGTTTCACCCAGTACATCATAAAGGAATAGCACCCAAAGAAAAAAGGCCTCGAAAACGGCATTAAATCTGCCACGTCTGTGGCACCACGGAGCGTCTGGGCCTTTAACGTGAGCAACCCGGCCAGCAAAGCCAGGGCGAAATGCGGTATTTTTTCAACAATCAAATCCAACTTCATCGGGCGTTTCAGCCAATAGTCCAGCACAAGCAATGTCAAAGGGAACACGACTGCCGCAGGTTTGGAGGCAAGTGATAGCAGGAGCAGGCCCGTAAAAGCAAGGTAGCCGGTGGTGGACGGTTTTTTTACATAACGCTCGTAGCCGATCAGCCCAAGCAGGAAAAAAAATGTGTACAGTACGTCCTTCCTTTCGCTTACCCAGGCTACCGATTCTACGTGCATGGTGTGAATGCCGAAAAGTAGTCCGGTTAGGAGCGCCACCCAGAATTTGCCATTCGACAAACGCCAGGCAAGCAGATATGCCAAAGCAGTATTTGCCAAATGAAACAAGACATTAAAGATATGGTATGAACTGGCGTTCTCGCCGCTGATGGCGCAGTTGATGGCAAGGGATATCATGGTCAACGGATGGTAGTTGCCCTGGACCGGGGTGATGAAAAACTTGCCGAAATTGTCGAAACTCCTGATGAGGATGTTGTCATAGCCATAGTCCCCATCGTCCCAGTTTACAAATTCAGCGTTAAAGACAGGAAGATAGGCTATCAACGTGAGCATTAGGCAGATTCCTATCCACAACCAGTGGTTTACGCTGCCAACTACGGCGTTTTGCCTGCGGCTTGATTTTGCTACAACAGAGTGTGCAGCAGGTGCCTGTGGTTTTTGCTTTTGTTTTTTGTACGACATGATTTTTAATTGATTTCAAATTTTCAAATGGGTTTGTCGGGTTTACTAATGATGAAACTACAATAATCACGCAGGTTCGGTGGCCGTAAGTGACACAGCTGGCTCCTCGCCGTTTAGCTTTTCGGAAAAAACGGGCTTGCCAGCAGCAGAAAAAGTAGTATTGGATGGTGCTTGTATTTCATCTTGCCTGTGTTTGGCCATAAAGTTCTGATTTGGCGGCAAGATAAGGTGGGGATTTGAGAATTTTGAGAATGTGTTGAATGGAGGCGATGGATCGTGCTTGGGGATAGTGAACCACTAGCCACACCTGCGTAAATCACGTCGGGGGGGGGTGCGTCAGCACTACGTCAATGGCAGTGACCCGACCGCTCATGCCCGCCGGGCCGATGTTGCGGATTTTTAGTTCCTGGGAGCTGTTCGACGTTGATTTTTTGGGAAAAAAGCGGGCTGGCCAGCAGCAGCAAAAAGAGTAGTATTGAATGGTGCTTGTATTTCATCTTGCCTGTGTTTGGCCATAAAGTTCTGATTTGGCGGCTAGATAGGGTGGGGATTTGAGCATGGCGAGGAATGGAAGGGGATTTGCTTGATAGACAGGTGGCTCAGGTCTTGGCAACATCAATCATTGGCGCAACCATTTTTTTGTATGAATGATGTAAATTAATAAAGCTATTGTGTAACGACTATCCATGAAATACTGCGCAATTTTGCATTTAAATTTCATTCAAACCTCTATGGGTTTTTCCATATCAAAGGTTGGGAAAGTCATTTGAATGAAGTTTGGGAAGAATTGGGTTCTTGACGTTTTAGCGTGAAAGCAAGGTGCTTGGGGTGGCGCAACCGCTTCAAAATATCCCACCCCCGAAACGTCGCCGCCTGCCTGTCGACAGGCAGGCGGCGATGAGGGGTTAAATTGGCTTGAGATTTTCATGTTTTCACTCAAAACGTCATGAGCCAAGCATTAAAAGTTTATCATTGGAAACAGGGCCTAATATTTCATTAAAAAAGAAGCATGTAATTTCCCATAAAATGGATGCATTTTTTGGGGACATTTATAGCGTTGCTGTTTTTATTCTTCAGTTTTTCAAAGAAGCATTTTCTGGTCCCTTCGAGTTCAAAGAAATCGTCAACCAATGTTATAAGGTAGGCTCAAAATCCTTGGCCTTAGTCTCATTGACCGGATTAGTAACCGGTATTGTTTTTACCACTCAATCTCGGCCTTCTTTATCGGTGTTTGGGGCAAGCTCATGGTTGCCATCATTAGTGGCCATAGCGGTAATACGTGCCCTTGCTCCGTTGGTCACCGCCTTAATTGTTGCTGGAAAAGTAGGCTCCAACATTGGGGCAGAATTGGGTTCCATGAAAGTTACGGAACAGATTGATGCCATGGAAGTTTCGGGAACAAATCCTTTCAAGTTTTTAGTGACTACCCGTATTATTGCCACTACTTTCATGATGCCAGTCTTGATATTGTACACTGGTTTTGTAGGTATGATGGGATCCTTCCTGAATGTTTACCAGAACGAATCAACCAGCTTCCCTGCTTTTATTAAAAGCGCATTTTCCTCTATTGTCTTTTTGGACATATACGCCTCCCTTTTCAAAGCCCTTTGTTTTGGCTTTACCATTGGGGTAGCAGGATGCTATCAAGGTTATAATGCACAGAACGGCACACAGGGTGTCGGCAGGGCAGCGAATCTTGCAGTTGTAATATCCATGTACCTTATTTTCATAGAAGAGATAACAATTGTGCAGATTATAAACTCCATTAGGTAAGCGATAAATTAATTCCATTAAAAATTATGCAATCATTTGTAAATGAATAAAGAGGACTCAAAAATTGACATCAACAATGTTGTGATTGCAATAACAGACTTGAAGAAATCCTTTGGTACGCTTGATGTGCTCAACGGAATTAGTGTGGATATATTCAAAGGGGAGAACCTTGCGGTGCTGGGCCGCTCCGGAAGTGGCAAATCGGTATTGATTAAAATTATTGTCGGTTTGTTGAAACCGGATAGCGGTGTGGTGAAGGTCCTGGGGCAAGAAGTTGATAAGTTAGACAAGAAAGCGTTGCAGGCGCTGAGGTTGAAAATAGGGTTTTCTTTTCAGAGCAGTGCTTTATATGATAGCATGACGGTAAGGAAGAATTTAGAATTCCCACTGACAAGAAATAGGCGCAACTTAACCAAAAAAGAAATTGACGATGCCGTCGAAGCGGTGCTGGATGACGTAGGATTGCCTCAAACCATTGACCAAATGCCTTCAGAACTATCGGGAGGGCAGCGTAAAAGAATTGGCATAGCCCGTACTTTAATCCTGAAACCAGAGATTATGCTCTATGATGAACCTACATCAGGACTTGACCCCATCACTTGTATTGAAATAAATAATCTTATCGTTGAGGTACAGGAACGATACAATACCAGCTCCATAATCATTACGCACGACCTTACTTGTGCAAAGGCAACCTCAAACAGGGTAGTCGTCATGTTGGATGGCAAATTTTTCATAACAGGTAGTTTTGATGAAGTTTTTAGGTCTAGCAATACCGACATAAAAGCTTTTCATGACTACAATTTTATAAATGCAAATGAAATTATTCGAGAATAACCAAACGGTGAAAGTCGGGATATTTATTTTTATTGGTTTGTTGATATTGATGGTCACCATATTCACTTTGGGTGGCCAGAAAAAAACTTTTGCAAAAACGTTTGTCGTTAATGCTTATTTCAAAGATGTCAGTGGGTTGCAATCAGGTGGAAACATCTGGCTTTCAGGCGTGAAAATTGGGACCGTGAAAAAAATAAGCTTTCAAAGTGATTTTCAAGTCCAAGTCACCATGAACATCGAGAACGATGCAAGGGAATATATTCACAAAGATTCGAAAGCAAAAATTGGTTCTGATGGTTTAATCGGCAACAAGATAATAATTATTTATGGCGGGACACCAGCGGCGGGTCATATTGAAGAGGATGACGTTTTAAGCGTAGAGAATGGACTCAGCACAGAAGATATGTTGGCGACCTTGCAAGTCAGCAATAAGAACTTTGAGGCTATCACCACCGATTTCAAGAGCATTAGCAAAAAAATAGATAGTGGCGAGGGGACGCTGGGCGCTCTTTTAAACGACCCAACCATTGCCGTTAAACTGAATGAAACGATGATTGATTTACAGTTAACCGTTGCAAACTTAAAGGTGGTCTCAGAAAACAGTAAGTATGTTATCTCAAACTTTCAGGAGTTTTCAAGTAAAATAAATAAGCCGGGTAATTCTATCAACGACCTAGTAGCTGATACGCTTATGTACAGCAGCATCAATAAATCATTGACGGAATTGCGAAAAGCAGCAGGTTCCGTAAACCAGTTTGCTGCAAACCTAAGCACGGCAAGTGACAAGTTAAACGACAAGGACAATGCGGTAGGCTTATTATTAAATGACCCAGCTTCAGCGGCCTCCATGAAGAATACGTTGAAAAATTTGGAAACTAGCAGTTATAAACTGGACGAAGACCTTGAAGCACTTCAGCACAATTTTTTATTAAGGCGTTATTTCAAGAAAAAGGAGAAGGGAAAGCTGGATTAATCAGTGCTTTTTGAAAATCATTGAAAATCCCTCAGCTATTGCCAACTATGGGGCTTTGAAAAAGCTTGAATATTGAATTGAAAGGTAAATAATTTGGAAGCCTATTCTGTATGATGAATATCAGGAGAAGCCTGACCTGGAGGTTGGGCTTTTTTTGTTGGCGTTAAGAGACTTGAACCAGCGTGTGCGTTCCCCAAACGAAGACCATGTGCCCGCGGACAGGTCTTGCGACAGCGGACAATTAACCTTACTGCCTTTTCTCAATTTTAACCCTTTTTTTCGGAGGCAGGCTCTCAATCAATTCCTTCGCTTTTTCAGTAGTAATTTCGCCAATTTCTGCCTCAATAACAGTAGGCTTGTTGCAGAGGCCGTAACAAGTATTCTCTTCCACTTCCAACCCGTCAATTCCTTCCTGTGAAAGCGGCTTCATGTTCTTGCGCTTGTTGGAATGGGAGACACCGAAATAAAATTCCTTTTCATCTTCCGAGCGGGCGATTATTACGGGCCTTATCTTTATCCCAAACCTTGGCCAATACGATGATGCCACCCACTGTTAGGGCGGCGTTTTTGCCAGAAAGCAGCAGGGAAAGGAATAGGAAGGTCATTATATCACCTCCCATTTGAAGATGTTGCGGTCGAAAAACACCTTCTCGTTGTCGTTGTCCAAAATATAGCGCTCGTCGTTCTTGGCATCGTCATAGACCCGGTAAACCTGCCCCGGCTCGATGCTGGGCAATACGGAAGAAATCACTTTTACGAGCAACACCACCTCATCCCGTGCCTCCCACTTCAATGCTCCTGCATCCAAAAGTACCCGCTGCCCGTTCTTGTTGATAATGAACCACTTATCCTTTCTGTTCAAGACTTTATAGACCTTGCCAGACGGCACGTTGGCATCGGTGGAGGATACGACGAATATGTTTCCTGAAATGCCGTTCTTTCGCTGCTTGATACCTGCGACTGCTGCCATATTTGATTTTTTTTCTAAAGGTAGAGCATTTTGTGGAGAGTAGGAAATGGGCCTGGGTTGGACTGCGCAGGGCGGCCAGATGCCGTTACTTTGGGCCGTGTGATAGGCACAGCTATCAACGAGCAGGGGCGTTTTTCAATGCGCAGTCCCTGCGCCAGCGGAGCCAGTTTTGAGTGTGAATTTTTTCGATGAATGTTCTGGCAGGGCAAGAAGGCAACTCAAATTGTAAAATATATGAATGATGAAACTCTTTTGCGGAATTGTGTAATATCTGTCCTTTTAGAAGTGCCCAACTTTGCATCGTGAAAATTCTTTCACAATTTAGTGCTGATTAAAATGAAAAGTATCCACCTAAATGTATTAGCAGCGCTTATTCTGTTTTTAATGCCAAATGTGAATTTCGGGCAGGCACCTGACTTGGGGGCAGCTTCCAGTTTTGCGTTATTTACCGCAGTTGGGGCATTTGGCAATAGTGGAGCTACAAGCGTAACAGGCGATATTGGCACTAATTCAGGTGCATTCAATTCTTCTGGTATAACGTTAATTGGAAATGAATACCTGCCAGGAAGTCCTGAGGCATCGGCTGCTGCAGCAGCTGTGATTGCTGCATATACCGATTTGTTTGGAAGAACTTGCGGCACTACTTTAACAACTCCATTAGGAAACGACCAGATTCTTACTTCAGGCGTTTACTGCATCACAACTGCTGCAACATTAACTGGAGATTTAACTTTAAGTGGGGGCGGTGTATTTATTATCCAGATAGGTGGCGCTTTTGCGACAGACGCATCCTCAAGGGTTCTTCTGGCCAATGGAGCCTCCTTGTGCAATGTATATTGGCAAATAGGCGGACAATTCGATTTAGGAGCGAGTTCTGTTTTCAGGGGTACTGCTATTGTTGACGGAGCTGTCAATTTATTGACAGGCTCCTCTCTTCTGGGTAGGGGCCTATCAAAGGCGGGAGCTATTTCCTTGAATAATAATATAGTTACTATTTGTACTAGTAGTCCTTTACCCATTGAACTCATTTCTTTCAGTGCCAAAAAACAAGATAATGATGTTTTGCTCAATTGGGCAACGGCTTCGGAGCTTAACAACGACCGCATGGAACTACAAAAAAGTTTTAATGCCAGCGATTTTGAAACCATAGCCACTCTCAAAGGTTCCGGTACGACAAATGAGAAAAGCGTCTATTCATTTTTAGACAAAACCCCTTTTGAAAAAACAGGAACCCCAGCGTTAAATATCATTTATTATCGCCTCAAACAGATTGATTTTGATGGTGCATTTGAGAATTCAAGAATCATTTCGATAGTGGATGAAACAACCGGGAAGGTCGTTTTATATCCAAACCCAGCTTCTGACCTAATCATTATAATGAACATTTCCAACTTTCAAGATTTTTCGGTGACAGACATTTTGGGAAGAACAGTAATTAATGGTCAATACGACCCAGGAAATTCATTGGATATCAGCAAATTACAAACAGGTTGTTATTTCCTAAATATTCAGGCACTTAAAATTAAGTTTTTGAAAAATTGATGGCAATCATGCTTGGCAGATTGCTTCACTTGCAATGACAGCAGTACAGTAGTTTATACCTTAGAGCGCCAGGATATCATCTACAAGCAGGTGATTGGGGGTCGCAGTAATATCAAAGCGAATATTTTCATTGTTCAAGTCAGGAGGTAACCTGCCGGGTTCAACGGCCCCAGGACATCCCGGTATTCCCGGCGGATGGACACGTCCAACCCTGCCCGGCGGTCAAGCGGACAACCTTCCATTTTGATGGCGTGGTACTGAAGCCCCTTCTGGTCAAAGATTTTGTATCTCCCCATAGGTTATGCGAATGAACTGTGTTGTCGTGCAAGCAAAAAAGTGAAAAAGTTCACTTTTCCTTTTTATTTTTCCTGACTATAACGGATTGTAGTGATGGGCGCCCCAGCGGGGCGAAATGTTGGTAGCAATTAGCCGCACCACCTATTCCAGCCCCGTAGGGGCGCAATGTTACGCCCCTACGGGGCTGGAAAAAGGGGAGAACATTCACAATCTACCAACATTTCGCCCCGCTGGGGCAAGGCTCACTAACCATCACTACAATCCGTTACAATCAGTATTTTTCAAATGGTGTTCCCTGTCAAACATAGTTTCTGTTTTTACACAAGCGAAAACCTGCTTGACTAATTTGTGCATCACTGCGACGGCAGCCACTTTATGTGGCTTGCCCTTTTTGCGCAACCTTTGGTAAAGCTCCTTGCAGGGCCCATTGAACTTGCTTGCACTGTTGGAGCACATATAGAGCAGCCCGCGCACCTCGCCGCTCCCGAATTTGGTGATGCCTCTATTTTTGCGCACGGAGCTGCCGGAGTGGTGGGTCGTCGGGGTGAGGCCGAGAAACTTGGAGGCCTCGTCGTAGTCCTCGAAGCCCTCGAAGCAGTTGGTGACCAGTAGTACTGCCTCCGCTGTCTTGTCCCCGATGCCGACAACAGAGGTGGCAAACGCCTTCTTTTTGTCAAACTCCGGTGTTTTTGACAGTTCGCTGAGGCCTTCCTTCAGCGGCTTGATTTGAGCACCTACCGCCTCGAGCACCGTTTGCAGGGCGGTCTGGGCATCCGGCACCTTGAAGGGCAGCTGCTCCAGGGCATGGAGCTGGTTCTTCAGCATCCGCTGCTGTTTTTCCAAGGCCCTCAGTGTGGCCAGCTTTTGTTTGCGCTGCTGCATGTCCTCCGTGGGGGCCTTGTAAAGGCGGAGCTCCATCTGCTGGCCCATCAGCGCCAACGAACGGGCGGCCTGCTTGTCGTTCTTGTTGGTGATGCCCTGGGCAGCCATGTAGTCCCTGCTTTTCAGCGGGCTCACGACGCTGACCTGACGGTTCAGCCCGCTGTCCGTTCTTGTTGGTAATGAACCACTTATCCTTCCAGTTCAAGACTTTATAGACCTTGCCAGACGGCACGTTGGCATCGGTGGAGGATACG
>CAZDSU010000050.1:0-53513 GCA_964508135.1 uncultured Saprospiraceae bacterium | reverse complement strand
AAAATATTGATTGTCAATGGTTTATAGGAATTATTTTTTTGTTGTAGAGTAGTTTGATTTGAAATTACTGGCAGAACGGCCAGCCAAACAAGTTTGGCGACCACATTTTGAAACCATACACATTTTCTTTTTGGAAAAAAGTGGTCTTTGACAGGGGCAGCGCCCCAAGAATATTTGTAGCACAATGAACCAGAAAAGCTGGAGGTGCAGCGCACCGAAATCTTCCGGTGCGCTGCACCTCTCAAGCACTTGTACTACTTATTGGCTACAATTATTCCGGTGCGCTGCACCTGTTATTTCTTGATTGCTTCCAACATGAAAATGTGTATGGTTTCAAGGACCACATCAAAAATTAACCATGCGATTCATTTACACCTTGCTTTTTGTTTTGAGTTTTTTTCAGGCATTCAGCCAATCAGGGACCATCAAGGAAAGCCTGAAGGTCAAAAGCAGCATACTCGGCAAGGATGTCGAGTACTGCGTTTACTTGCCTGCTGGCTACGAAACCACCAACCGACGCTACCCGGTGCTTTACCTGTTGCACGGTTATACCGACGACGAAACGGGTTGGGTGCAGTTTGGTGAAGCACCCTACATTGCCGACAAGGCCATTGCTTCGGGGGATGCCACGCCTATGATTATCGTCATGCCAGACGCAGGGGTGACCTGGTACGTCAACAGCTACGATGGCAAGGTGAAGTTCGAGGATTTCTTTGTACAAGAACTGATTCCGCACGTGGACGCCACCTACCGAAGCCGACCCGTCAAAGAGTTCCGGGCAGTGGCCGGGCTATCCATGGGTGGGCATGGCAGCTTCCTCCTGGCAGCCAAACATCCCGATTTGTTCACAGCTTGTGCGCCGTTGAGTGCTGCGTTCTGGACGCACGAGGAGATTGCCAAAATCCAAGACGATTTTTGGGACAGAGCGTTTGCCGATATTTTTGGCCCCAACCTGAAAGGTGAAGCCCGTACAGAAGGCCATTTTGCCAAAAACAATGGTCTTGATATTGTCAAAAATGGCAATGCAGACGAGCTGAAGAAAGTCAAATACTATATTGATTGCGGCGACGACGATTTTTTGATTGAGGGAAACATGGCGCTGCACCTTGAGATGAAAAATAAGGGAATCCCGCACGAGTTTCGGGTACGGGACGGTATCCACGACTGGACCTACTGGCGGACGGCTTTGCCAGAAGTGCTGAAGTTTGTTAGCCAAAGTTTTCACCGCTAGGTTTGATTTGACCCAACGTTTGGCAAAAGGCTGACCATCCAGTTTTGAACATAATTTCTTCGAAATATTTATTCACCAACCTGTTTAATCATTATGAAAAAGAACGTTTTTCTAGTTTTCACCTTGCTGATTACAATTTACGCTTGCGGCGTGAAGTCAGCCCAAAAATCAGCTGATGCAGCACATGCTGCCGATGTTGCCGCGGGCAAGGCCATTTATCAAGTAAAATGCGGCAAATGCCACCCGGCGCACGATGTAAAATCCAAATCAATTGACCGCTGGAACCAGGTCTTGCAGCCAATGATTAAGGAAAAGGCCAACCTCAGCGAAGCTGATGGCAAGCTCGTGGAAACTTATGTTTGGAGCGAATTGGGCGTGGCAGGAAAGTAACCCTTCCGCTATTTCTTCCGTAAAAAGGTTCAGCGTGATAAAATGTCCAGTTTGGCTGGGCTTTACCACCTGAACCTTTTTTTTGATTCCAAACTGCGGAACAAATCACAGAAATTAAGGCCGAAAGCTTTTGGATACGCATTAAACCCCTAATTTCGGCCCCGATTTTTAAATCGTATTTTTTGAAATTGGAGCTATTGGGAAAATCAGGAAATTGAGGGAAAACTCGTTGTAGTTTCCCGATTAAAACCTACTTCTCGAACCTCCCAACTTTTACCTAAATCATTATGATTCTTGGCATTTTAAAAGAGGATAGTTTTGACAACAGAGTTTCTACCATTCCAGAGACAGTAGCTTCCCTGCTCAAACTCGGCATCCAGGAAGTCCTGCTCGAAGCAGGTGCCGGCGAACGTGCTGGCTATCGGGATGCGGACTACGTTGCACAAGGTTCACAAGTCGTTTCGGAGAAGGATGTACTTTCCAAAGCGGACATCGTGGTTAAAATAAACCCCCTGACGGCAGCGCAAGCTGGCCAACTCAAGTCGGGACAAATGCTGCTCGGCCAGTACAACCCACTGACGAACAGGGAGGTTGTAAACCCACTGCTCAGTGGAAACATTACTGCCTTTAGCCTCGACATGCTGCCCCGCAGCACACGGGCGCAGGCGATGGACGTGCTTTCTTCAATGGCAACAGTGGCTGGGTACAAAGCCGTGCTGGTGGCGGCCACTGAGTTTAGTGGTTTTTTCCCAATGTTCATGACGGCTGCTGGCACCATCAAGCCTGCAAAAGTCTTGATATTGGGTGCTGGCGTTGCAGGCTTGCAAGCCATTGCCACGGCAAAAAGATTGGGCGCTGTTGTGGAAGCTTTCGATGTGCGCACCGCTGCAAAGGAGGAAGTTTTGAGCCTTGGGGCAAAGTTCGTGGAGGTGGAAGGTGCTGTGGAAAGTGCGGCTGCAGGTGGTTACGCCATCGAGCAGTCCGAAGAGTTTAAGCAACGACAAGCTGAGGCAGTACACAAGCATGCAAGCATGGCTGACATTATTATCTGCACGGCTCAGATTCCCGGTAGGCGAGCGCCTATTTTGCTCCGAAAAGCTACGGTGGAAGCCATGAAGCCCGGCTCGGTGGTAATTGACCTTGCTGCCTCTTCGGGGGGTAACTGCGAGTACTGCGAAAACGGTAAAACCACGGTCGTGAATGGCGTGAAAATAATAGGTGACTCCCATCTCCCGGCTTCCGTCCCACGTGACGCCAGCGCCATGTTCAGCAGGAATGTGCTGAACTTTATGAAAATACTTGCCCCAAAAGGTGAGACGATTCTCAATTTTGAGGACGACATCATCGAGGGTACTTGCATTGCGCACCAAGGCCAGGTCATCAGCCCAAGGCTAAAAACCTTGATGACTACTGCGTAGGTTAAATCAACAATTCAGCAATTCAACAATCCAACAATCCAAATAAATATGGATGCTTTAGCCAACTTTTTTCTGGAAAATCAGGACATGATTTATATCGTCATCCTGTCCATTTTCCTCGGCATTGAGGTAATTTCCCACGTGCCCGCTATCCTGCACACGCCCCTCATGTCGGGTGCAAACGCCATTCACGGCGTGGTCATCATCGGCGCCATCATCGTTATGGGCCATGCCAAAAGCGACGATTACCTGGCGCTTTCGCTGGGATTCCTAGCGGTGGTACTCGGCACCCTCAACGTGGTCGGTGGCTTTGTCGTCACCAACAGAATGCTTGAAATGTTTAAAAAGAAAAAGTAGCGACGACAATTGAAAATGGAGAATTGAAAATGGAAAAATACAAGGACACTCCATTTCAATTTTCAATTTTCAATTTTCAATTCTTAACCAATTATGACTGCATTTCTCCTCGAACTTTCGTACCTCCTCGGTTCCATCACATTTGTAGTTGGCTTGAAAAAACTTAGCCACCCAGAGACGGCCAGGCAGGGCAATCTATTGGCAGCGGCGGGCATGGGGTTGGCCATTCTGGCTACCGTCCTTTTTCACGAACACAACGGAGAGCGCATCGGCAACATCGGCTGGATAGTGGCAGCAATGGGTATTGGTACGCTCATCGGCTGGATGATGGCGATGAAGGTGAAAATGACTGGAATGCCACAGATGGTCTCGTTTTTCAACGGCATGGGCGGTGCCTGTGCGGCCATCATTTCCATTGTGGAATACCATTCGCACCCAGAGGGAGCCGCGGGTTATTTCTTGGTAGTGTTCCTTGGCTTGGTCATCGGCAGCATTTCCTTTAGCGGCAGTATGATAGCCTTCGGCAAACTGGATGAAAAAATAAAAGACTTTTCTGCCAAATGGTTCACGGTGTTCAACCTGGTGCTGTTGGCGGTAATCATCGGCATATTGGTCACTGCTGTCATTTCGCCTGAAACCTTTGGCCCTAACGTGCTTTGGATTTTGTTGGCGCTCAGCCTGCTCTACGGCGTCCTTTTCGTGATGCCCATCGGGGGTGCCGATATGCCAGTAGTTATCTCGCTGCTGAACTCCTTGACAGGCATGGCTGCAGCATTTGGCGGCTTTTTGTACGACAATCAAATCATGCTCACGGGGGGGATCCTTGTTGGTTCGGCAGGCACCATACTTACGGTACTGATGTGCAAAGCCATGAACCGCTCCTTGCTGAACGTCATCATTGGTTCGTTCGGTGGCAGCGCTGCGGGTGCGGCGGCGGCCAGGGGCGACCAAACGGTGAAGGAAATCAGTTTGACAGATGCTGCGATACTTTGCTCCTACGCCACTCGGGTGTGCATCGTGCCGGGTTACGGCCTGGCCGTTGCGCAAGCGCAACATATTTGCCATGATTTGGAAAAGCAGTTGGAGGCAAAGGGTGTGGAAGTTTATTATGCCATCCACCCAGTGGCGGGGCGTATGCCTGGGCACATGAACGTGCTGCTCGCTGAAGCCGATGTGCCTTACCCGAAGCTCATTGAAATGGAGGATGCCAATGGAATGTTGAACAGTACGGACGTCGCTATCATTGTGGGTGCCAATGACGTGGTGAACCCCAGCGCCGAGGACGACCCTGGCAGCCCCATTTACGGGATGCCCGTCATCAAGGTTTGGGAGGCCAAAAATGTCATCGTGATGAAGCGGAGCATGCGGTCGGGCTACGCCGGCATTGAAAACCCGCTGTTCTTCCATGCCAAGACCAAGATGCTTTTTGGCGATGCAAAAGACACGTTGCAGAAGCTGGTGAGCGAGGTCAAAATGACTTGATACGATTGTGGTCGCCCAATTTATTGGGCAGACCGGTTAGCATCATAAGAATTCGGTCTGCCCAATAAATTGGGCGACCACAAAAACAAGAAAGGCTGCCAATTGGGCAGCCTTTCTGTTTTTGAATATGTAAGAGCGTCTTTTAAGCAAGTCTGGTCATGTCCCGCACCAGGATTTTTCCACGGTTGAAATAAATCAAATCCGATTTGCGCAGCTCGTTCAAAACGAGCGTCACGGTCTGGCGGGAAGTACAGGTGATATTGGCGATGTCTTGGTGGGTGAGGGAATGCTTGAGCAGCATTTCCAGACCTACTTTGCGGCCTGTTTTCGCCACCGAATCCTTGATAAATTCCACGATGCGGGTACGGGCATCTTTGAATATCAACGACTCCAACTGGTTTTCTGCCCGCATGAGGCGGTTGCCAAACAGCGTCATGATTCGATCGCAAAGCTGGAAGTTCAAGCGCATCAGCCGTTTCAAATCATCCACTTTCAAGCAGTAGATATGTACCTCCTCTCGAAGCGCTTGGGCGAGGTCCTGGCGGCGGGTTTCACCGATAATACCCAATTCGCCGAACATGGCGAGCGGCTGGAACAAGGACTTGATGATTTCCTTGCCATCGTCAGAGTGCATGGCAATTTTTATGATGCCTTTTGCCAAGAAAAAAATCTGGTCGGAAGTCTCGTCTGGCAGGTAGATATAGCTGAACTTGGGCTTCACCCGGTACTCAGCCATTGCCTCTAGTTTTTCTTTTTCCTCGTAAGTAAGGCAGTCGAAAAGTGGGAATTCAGAGATTGGAGCAATGCCGTTGTGTGTAGTAGTTACTGTCATGTCTTTCAATTTTTCTTTGCTGTGATAACTAATTTGAGTTTACAAATTGAAAGACACGGAAATGAAAGACAGCCCCTACGTTGGTTTCTGTTTTTTCAAAATTATTGATTGCGGTATAAAAAAGGAGGGCTACTTAAAAGTCATGCAAAAGGCTCATCTAAGAATATAAAGTTGTTTACCATAAAATAACTCACGGTTCACAAATTTTTATTCTGAAAATCGGTTCAATAAAACTTCTTGCGTTTGTTTCATGCCAAAACCGATTTTGGTTGTGAACTGGACAAAAAAAAATCGTGCATCAACCTTCAAATGGTCGGCTCATGACGTTTTAGCGTGAAAAATAGGGGGTTTGGGGGCGGAACGCCCCCAAAAAACGCTCTCCCCCGACGAGCCGCCGAAGGCGGCGAGGAGGGGGCAATTTTTCGTAAGTTTCTTGGTGAAGAAAGATTGCTTTTCACGCTGAAACGTCATGAGCCAAATGGTCAATGCACGATTCTCGATATTGAAAATTAGCGATTATCTCCTAAACCCTGCCTTCGGCGCAGTAGGCATCTTGCCGGAGGAAAAGCCTGGCATCTTGGTCATCTGGTGCATCATCTTGCGCATCTGGTCGAATTGCTTGATGAACAAGTTGATTTGGTTCAAATCCTGTCCACTGCCTTTTGCAAGCCGCTTTTTGCGGCTCATGTTGAGCAGGTCGGGGTTCTTGCGCTCCTGTGGGGTCATGGAGAAAATGATAGCCTCCACCCGGTTCAACGAGCTGTCGTCAATGTCCACATCCTTGATGGCTTTGCTAACGCCTGGTATCATGTTCATCAGCGACTTCATATCGCCCATTCGGCGAATCTGCTTGATTTGGCTGAGAAAATCCTCGAAGTCGAACTTGTTCTTCATGATTTTCTTCTCCAGCCGCTTGGCTTCCACCTCGTCGAACTGTTCCTGCGCCTTTTCCACCAGCGACACGATGTCGCCCATGCCGAGGATTCGCTGTGCCATCCGTTCCGGGTAGAACACGTCAAGGGTGTCCATCTTCTCGCCCATGCTCACGAACTTGATGGGCTTGCCGACCGTGTATTTGATGGAAAGCGCCGCACCACCACGGGTGTCGCCGTCCATTTTCGTCAGCACCACGCCGTCGAAGTTGAGGCGGTCGTTGAAGGTCTTGGCAGTGTTCACGGCGTCTTGGCCCGTCATGGAGTCCACCACGAAAAGTGTCTCGTTGGGCGAAATGGCATCCCTGACATCGGTAATTTCCTGCATCATCTCCTCGTCCACAGCGAGACGGCCAGCGGTATCCACGATGACCACGTCGAAGCCGTGGGCCTGGGCATGTACGATGGCTTTCAGGGCGATGTCCACCGGGTTCTTGTTCTCGATTTCCTTGAAAACGGGCACGGAAATTTGCTCGCCAATCACGTTCAACTGGTCAATGGCCGCCGGGCGATACACGTCGCAGGCCACGAGCAGCGGCTTCTTTTGGCGCTTGGTTTTGAGGTGGTGCGCCAGTTTACCACTGAACGTCGTTTTGCCGGACCCCTGCAAGCCTGCTATCAGGATGACCGTTGGCGAGCCTTTTAGGTTAATGCCAGCAGCTTGGCCGCCCATCAGCTCCGTCAGCTCGTCACTGACGATTTTCACCATCAACTGGCCGGGGTTCACGGACTTGAGCACGTTCTCGGTGCCGAGCGCTTTCTCCCGTACTTTTTCGGTGAATTCCTTGGCGATGGCGTAGTTCACGTCCGCTGCAACGAGGGCACGGCGCACTTCTTTTATGCTCTCCGCAACGTTGAGTTCCGTGAGTTTGCGCTCCCCGGTGAGCGATTTGAAGGCAAGGTCAAGTTTCTCGGATAAACTGTCGAACATGGTGGAAATGAGAATTGAAAGTTGAAAATGGAGCATGTCAACCCGTTACGCTCGGTTGACAGCCGGGCGCAAAGATAATTTATTCGGGGAAATGAAAAGCGGGTGTTCAACGGCGCAAAGCATGAATTTGGCGGCGGCGCTGGGCCAAAACCCGTGAAAGCCGAAGCAGGTGGGCTGCGTGGGGAGCAGCATCCGAAGTATTCAACACCATTGGTGTAATATCGAACCCCAATAGCCTTGTAGGAATGGGAAAGCGCCGCAAAGGAATAGGACAAAGCCTTGGAGGGATAGGAAAGCGCCGCAAAGGAATAGGACAAAGCCTTGTAGGGATAGGAGAGCGCCTCATAGTAATAGGACAAAGCCTTGTAGGAATAGGAAAGCGCCGCATAGCAATAGGAAATAGTCTCGTAGTAATAGGAGAGCGCCTTGTAGCAATAGGAAATAGCCTTGTATAAAACCTCGTCCCTTGGCAAGCAGGCTGCGTAAACCTGACGCTTAAACTCAATGTTTACAAGGCTCGAAGCGAGGTGTTTTTGTTGGGGGTGGGGTAGGGATGGGGAAAATATATCATGGATAGGCTGGTAGATTGGGGTATTTCGCTAACTTGCGGCGCACTAGATAACCAAGGCATGAAACCCGCAAGACTCCCATTCAGATTGACGACAAAACTTAAAGTTGACACCTTTATAGTAAGTGAGACTTTTGGGTTGTACACTGACCTTCCAAGTCGTGGTGGCTTGGAAGGTCATTTTATTGAAATATCTGGCATGAAACACTATCTTGGCGGCATAAAAGATATTTTCAAAAAATAACATTCAAATATCCAGACCAACCCCTATGGTCAACCCAATTCTAAATAGCCCATACGAAGCACCAACGCTCCATTACGCTACCGACCAAGACGGCAGTTTGAACTATAACGATGTCCGAGACGGGCGTCGAATCTTCACACCAGACATTCAATCCATTCCATCCCGACAGTCACAAGGAAGCCTTTGGGAAGTCAATGACTTTATAGAAGAATATAGTGAAGAGCTTGTCAATTTAGTTAGAAAAGAAGTCGGAAAATGGCGGGCCAGCAAATACGAATCCGGTTCGCCTACCCGTGTCACGAAGGAACTTCTGCTTTTCTGGTTTGAAAACCCATCGCGTTATGCTGTCAAAAAACTCTTCTTTTGCCAGCGGGAAGCCATCGAGACAGCCATTTGGCTGAATGAAATCGCCGAAAAATCCAATCCCGGCCAAAACATCCTTCGCAAAATCAGGGAGGCGCAAACCGCTGTCGGGCCGAACCCCGACCAGCAATTGCCCCGCATCGCTTTTAAAATGGCGACTGGCACTGGCAAGACCGTGGTCATGGGGGCGCTCATCCTTTACCATTTTTTCAATCGGGAGGAATACCGGAACGATACCCGCTTTGCCGATAATTTTCTGCTCGTTGCCCCCGGCATCACAATTCGTGACCGCTTGAAAGTGCTGGAGCCGGACACGGGCCTGAAAAGCTTTCAGGATGCAGAAGACTATTACCACCAGCGGGGTCTGGTGCCATTGCATTACGAGGAGACGCTGAAAAAGCTCAAGGCGAAAATCGTCATCACCAATTACCACGCATTCGAGCCTCGCAACTTGAAGGGCAATAAGCAAAGCCCATTTGATGGAAAGCTCGATGGTCAGGGCAACAAACAGGAAGCCAAGGAAGATTATGCCGCTGTCTTGAAAAGATTGTTGGGCAAATTCAAGCCGGGCAGCCGCCTGCTCATCCTCAACGACGAGGCGCACCACTGCTATTTGCCCCAAGGCAAAGGCAAAGACATAGAAGGAGAAAATACCAAGGAAGAAAATGCCCGTGCTGCCGTCTGGTTCACGGGCATTGCAGAGGTGGCTAAAAGATACAAGGTCAGCGCCGTCTATGACCTGAGCGCCACGCCCTATTATCTAACGGGTTCTGGCTATATGCCTTACAGCTTGTTCGGTTGGGTCGTGACGGATTTCGGATTGATTGAAGCCATAGAAGCGGGCTTGGTGAAAATCCCTTTCCTGCCGGAAAGCGACAGCACCCAGGCGCTCGACATGCCAGTGCTGCGCAATCTCTATGAACATGTAAAGGAGTTTTTACCCAAGAAAGGCCAGCGTGGTGCCAAAAAAGCCGCTAAAGATGAAGGGGAAACTCTCGGCGAAAAACCGCCGAACCTGCCGCCCATCCTGAAAGCAGCGCTCGACCAGTTCTACAACCACTACAAAAAGGAATACGAAACACGGGAAGACCTGCTGTCCACGCCGCCCGTGTTCATTGCGGTTTGCAACAATACCTCCGTTTCAAAAGAGGTGTACAAGTTCATTGCGGGCTATGAAATAGAAAATGCGGAGGGCGAAACGGATGTCGTCACGGGGAATTACGACCTGTTCTCCAATTACGACCCCGTCACCAAAACTGTGCTGCGCAAATCGCCGACCCTGCTCATTGACAGCGATGCGCTGGAAAACAGCGACCAAGTTGGCGACGAGTTCAAGAAAATATTCGCTTCGGAAGTAGAAGCCTTCAAACGGGAATACGCCAAAAATTATGGCGCAGGCTCTGCCGAGAACATCACGGATGCCCAAATCCTGCGGGAAGTGGTGAACACCGTGGGCAGGCCCGGTAAATTGGGCAGCCATATCCGCTGCGTCGTCTCCGTGTCCATGCTCACCGAGGGCTGGGACGCCAATACCGTGACGCATATCATGGGCCTGCGGGCCTTCGGTTCACAACTACTTTGTGAGCAAGTGGCAGGCCGTGCGCTGCGCCGCAAGCAGTACATCCTTCAAAACTACCACCGGGAAACTGGGGAATACCTGACGCCGGAACAGGCCAAGCGCTACAAGCCGGAGAATATTATCCAAAAGTTTCCGCCGGAATATGCGCATAAGTAGTCAGGATGAATTATTCGACACTTTACGAACCTGACTTCTGGCTCCGGTCTTCGAGCGGCGGGGTTTTGAACCCCGCATTTTGGTTGCGGAAATGCGGGGTTCAAAACCCCGCCGCTCGAAGACCGGAACTAACCGAAAGTGTCGAATAAATCAACCTGACTACTTATCATTGGTGTACCCTTCAAGATGTTCAAAGGGGGCGCTACCGAAACGCCGCCGCCTGTTGACCACACCGTCATCAAAGCCATACCGGAAAGGCAGGAGGAATTCGAAATCACCTTCCCCAACCTCATTGGCTATCGGGAAGAGGTGCTGGAAGACGGCGACATGCAGTTCGACTTCTCGGACATCGAAAACTTCGAGATTGACGGTTCGAACCTGCCGGTATATACAAACCTTGCCACCGCATTTTCCAACCAAGAGCACCGCATAGAAATTGAAACAGTGCTGGAACGGCGTGACCAATCCATCATCTATTGGATTACCCAAGAGCTGCTGAAATACAAGTTTGCCGACGACGACGGCAATCCCTATTTCCAGAAGTTTAACCAACTCAAGGAAATCGTGCGGTACTGGTACGAGCACAAGATAAAGCTGGTAGGGATGCGGGGCGACGAGCACAAGCGCCTTGTCTCCTTCTACGACTACAAGAAAATCTGCGACCATATCGCCCGTGGCATCAATCCACACCGGAATACCTCGGCGTATATCCGCCCAGTGTTCAACCACTACAACCGCTTTGGCAGCACCAAGTACGTGCATGGCATCACGACCAAGCCCGTGTTCGCCACCAGCAAAAGCCATGTGAACTACGTGGTAGCCGATACCGAAAGCTGGGAACAAAAAGCCGCCAAAGCCTTGGAGGAAATAGACGCCGTGGTGAGTTACGTGAAAAACGCCCACCTCGGCTTTGCCATCCCTTATGTGCAAGAGGGCGAGGACAAGAACTATTTCACCGACTTCATTGCCCGCTGCAAAACGCCTTCCGGCAGGATGATAAACCTGATGCTGGAAATCACGGGCATGAACCGGGACAAGCAGGAAAAGAAATGGTTCGTGGAAAACCGCTGGCTGCCCGCCGTGAACGCCGTGCGGGAGAAGTACGGATTTGACGAATGGGCTTTTTTGGAGGTGGCGATGGATATTAGGGATGTGAAGGGGCAGGTGATGGATAAAATTTCAAGTAGTTAATATGATAACCAACATCAAACCAGTAATGAGTTTGGATGAAGTTGATTTTCCGAACGTAATTTATAAATATCGGAAATGGGAAGGAAATCAAAAAACGGTCCTTACCGAGTGTGAATTATACTTTGCACCTCCTATTTTATTTAGGAACAATGACCCAGATGATTGTACCATACCAACAGCATGGTGGTTACTAACAGAAGAAGAACGTATTGAAAGGTATTTAAAGCATTCATTAATATTGAACAAAAACCGAGGATGGACACATCAACAGCACCTTCAATTTGCAATAGAGAATGGAATAAATGCTCCTTATTTAAACGAGGAATACAGGTTGCAAAAGGAAAAAGAAGGATTTGACCTATTCAATTCAAAAACTGGAGTTTTATCAATGACACCTTTCCCAGCAGAGCCTGGAATGTGGAAAGATTATGCTGACAATCACACTGGTTATTGCGTAGGTTTCAATCCTAAAATATTATTTAGCGATGAAGCAAGATTTGGCAGAGCAGGTATGGTGGAGTATTACCCAGAAGAATTACCTATCATTCATCCTAATGAGCATTGGCTTGAAAAAACACATAAACAGGTGTTTTCAAAAAGAGCAAAGTTTGAATACGAAAAAGAATACAGACTTTTAAAATCGTATGAAAATGAGGAAGGGCCGTTAAGCAAGTTAAGGATTGCAATAGTTCCAGAGGCAGCTTTTGTTGAAGTAATAATTGGAGTCAATATTCCTGAAACGTGGAAGAATGAGATATTTGAAGTTATGGCTGTATCCTTCCCAAACATTCCACTCAAACAAGCCCGAATCACCGCAGAGAACACCATCGAAATCGAAAATTTATACTAAACAAACACCTCAAATTCCATCAAAATATTCGATATTTGTCCCTGTTCACTTTTTGCAAATCATCGAATCATGCTTGAAACAGACATCCTGCACGTAGCCTTGGAACACCTGAAAGGGATGGTGCAGGCAGAAATAGACATCACGGAAACCAGCGGCGTCAACGGGCACCGCTGGGATGCCGAGATTGACATCGCTGCGGGAGCGGCTAAAGGGCATTTCAAGGTCGAGGTGAAAGGCAGTGTGCTGCCCGCCAACCTTGCCCGTTGGGCGGAAAAATTGCAGGCAGCCGATACCATGCTGGTGGCCAAGTACATCTCCAACCCAGCGAAAGCGCTATTGGAGCAGCAGGGCATCAACTACCTGGACATGGCGGGCAATTGCTTTATCCGCAATGACAAGGGCATCTTCTGGCATGTGAAAGGGCAAAGCGCTCCAACGGACGACGGCGACACCAAGCACCGGGCTTTCAACAAGAATGGCATCAAGCTGATTTATGCTCTCTTGCTCAACGAAAGCCTGTTGAACGAACCCTACCGGGTCATAGCGGAAGCGGCCAATATCGCTGCCAGTACCGTCGGCGATATTTTGAGCGACTTGCAGGCAGGGAAGTTCCTGGTGCAGCTCAACCAGCAGCAAATGAAACTGGTGAACAAGCCCGAACTCCTCAGCCAATGGGTGACGGCCTTCAACCAGAAGCTGCGGCCCAAACTGAGCCGGGGCAAGTACCGACTGCCTTTTGAAAACTGGAAGCAACTCGACCTCGGCAGCTTTGCCCTCTGGGGCGGCGAACCTGCGGCGGACTTGCTCACGCACTATCTTAGCCCCGGTGCGTGGACGCTGTACACCGACCTCGACCGCAAAGCGCTGATTAGGGACTTGCGGCTGGTGCCGGATGCCAAGGGCAATCTGGAAGTGTGCAGCCTATTCTGGAAAATCGAAAACCTGGGCTATGCAATGCCCGACAGAAAAACAGTACACCCATTGTTGGTCTATGCCGAACTGATTGGCACTGGCAACGACCGGAATTTTGAAACAGCACGAAAAATCTATGTCCAATACCTCCAAGATATTATTGAACAAGGTCACTGACGAGGTCGTCATTGAACTGCTGCGAGCGGTGCTGCCCGTGCTGGAAGCGGCAGGTATTGACTATTTTGTAGTGGGTGCGTTTGCAAGGGACGTGGAACTGCTGGCCAAGGGCCATACCGACCCGCCCGCCCGCAAGACCAAAGACGTTGACCTTGCCGTCATGGTCGGTTCGCTGGAAGAGTACGAAGCACTGAAAGAATCCTTGACTGCCTTGCCTGACTTGGAGGAAAGCGCCACTGAACCGTACCGCTTCATTTTCCGTAAGGCTTATGATATTGACTTCCTGCCATTCGGTACCATCGCCGACGAAAAGGGTAGGGTGGAACTGAAAGCCAAAAAAACCTTTGTGTTGGACATGCCCGGTTTTGATGCGGTGCTACCATTTGCAGAAACAGTTGAAACGGAAGAAGGGCTACACCTGAAAGTATCATCCCTTTCGGGAGTGGTTCTTTTGAAATTAATTGCTTGGCAAGACCGACCCCAACGGCTCAAAGACATCCATGATATTGACCATATCCTGAAAAACTTCATGACGCTGCATTGGGATGAAATCAGTGCGGAACCGGATGACCTATTCGGTCTGTATGAACATGAAACAACCGTTTATGAGCAATGCGTTTCCGCCCGCTATGTGGGTCGGCAAATGCGCAACATGCTCCAAAATGACGTTGTCTTGAAGGGTAGGCTATTGAAACTATTAGAAGAACATTCACAAGACTATGGCATTGCTCTGCTAATGTCGTTAGAGAATGTGGAGGATAACCTGAGGATTATTAAAGCACTATTAGACGGCATGAAGGACAAAACCAACTAACGCATGAAATCCTACAAACACAAAGACTCCCGCCCGCACATCCCCTCCACCGAGGAAGCAGGCTACGAAGCCGCCAATGATGCCGTGCGGGATGGCAAGACCATAACCGACCTGCCGCTGAACCCCGTCATCAACCGGGGGCGGGACCCCGAACTGTTCTGGAAGAACAAATACCCCGTGGATGCCGCCATTGGCGGGATACTGGAGAAATACCAGAAGCGCTCCGGCGAGGCCATCGGGCGCAGCGAGATGCTGGATGACCTGCGCCGCCTCTACGTGGCCATCACCGAACCGGAGGGGCAGCCCGAATTCGACGAGCGGCTGGCGGTGGACATCCGCTCGCTGTACCGCCACGAGCATATCTCGCCAGAACTGCTCATGCAGACCCTCTTCCGCTACGTGGAGAACAAGCCCGATGCCGCCCAGCTTGACCTCTTCTCCGCCAACGAACTCTTCGGCAATACCTTCGACCGGGACGAACTGGAAAAAGTGCCCGCCTACTACCAGCAGCCCGACGGCTGGAGCAACCGCCTCATACAGGGCGACAGCCTGCTCGTGATGGCCTCCCTCCTCGAACGGGAAGGCATGGCGGGCAAGGTGCAGATGGTCTATATTGACCCGCCTTATGGGATTAAATACGGCGGGAACTGGCAGATGAAGCTGAACGACCGGGACGTGAAGGATGGCAACGACGAACACCTCAGCGGCGAACCTGAACAAATCAAAGCCTTCCGGGATACTTGGGAACTCGGCATCCATTCCTACCTCGGCTATTTAAAGGAACGCTTGCTAGTGGCGAAGGAACTGCTTACGGAAAGCGGGTCTTGCTTTGTGCAGATTTCGGATGAGAATGTGCATTTGGTGAGGAATTTAATGGATGAGGTGTTTGGGAGTGAAAATTTTGTGAGTACAATAGTTTATAAAACATCAATTGGGTTAGGAGCAAAAAACTTAGATGGAGTATATGACCACATAATTTGGTATGGAAAGAGTATTGAATTTTTGAAATACCGACAAATTTACCAAGAACTTACAAGAGGAGAAAAAGGTGCTACTCGATATAATCATATTCAACTGCCAGATGGGACTGAAAGATTATTAACAAGAGAAGAAATTGATAACCCGAGTTCAATGCCTGAAAGTGTAAGATTTTTCACAGACCAAGGGCTTACTTCAAGAACTGGGACAGAATCGACTAGGCAGGCTTTTGAGTTTGAAGGCCAAAAATTTATTCCAACAGTTGGCGGCTGGAGAACAAGTATAGATGGTCTCAACAATCTTGCAAGGAAAGGGAGAATATTAAAGGCAGGGAAGACATTAAGATTTAAGAAATTTTTTGATGACTTTGGAGCTATTGCCCTCACTAATTTTTGGGATGATGTAAGTGGAGGGATACAAAGTAGATTAGACCCAAAAGTATATGTGGTTCAAACTACAAATGAGATAATTCTCCGATGCCTTTTAATGACCACCGACCCCGGCGACCTCGTCCTCGACCCCACCTGCGGCAGCGGCACTTCGGCCTTTGTCGCTGAGCAATGGGGCCGCCGCTGGATTACCATTGATACCAGCCGCATCGCCGTGAACATCGCCAAGTCCCGGCTCATGACCGCCGTCTTTCCTTTTTACGAACTCTACGACCAGCAGGGCGAGGACATCCGGCAGGGCTTTGTGTATAAAAAAGTGCCGCATATCACCCTCAAGGCCCTCGCCAACGACGAGCCATTCGACGAGGAAACGCTCTACGACCAGCCCAAGGAAGACAAGAAGAAGATACGGGTAGCAGGCCCCTTCACCGTGGAGACACTGCAAAGCTTCGAGCCGGTCAGCCCCGCCACCCTCGACCAGCCCGCCGACCAAAGCGAGGCCGGGGAGGGCTTCGAGGAGCGCATCTTCGACCACCTCAAGTCGGCGGGCATTAAGAACGGCGACAAGAACGAGCAGGCCGTTTTCGTGCGCATTGACCGCCTGCCCAGCGGCTACCTCCATGCCGAGGGCTTCTACGGCAGTGCCGTCGGAGAGCGCAAGGCGTACCTGCACATCGGCCCTAAGTTCGGCACGGTGAGCAAGCAGGCCGTGAACGAGGCCGTGAAGGAATGCCGCCAGCGTGGCGATGCCGACTGGCTCATCATCCTCGGTTTCAGCTTCGAGAGCAATATTGACAACCAGCAAGTGACCACCAGCATCGGCGGCTTCGAGGTCACCAAGGTGCGCATGCACGACGACCTGATGCAGGAGGGCCTGAAGAAAAAGCCCGCCAAGTCGGCAGCCAGTTTCGTGACCATCGGGGAGCCGGACGTTCAGTTGGCAGTCTCGTCACCCCCTCCTTTGGAGGGGGCCGGGGGGAGGCCCGGTAGTGGGCAGTGGGCCACCGTCGAAATCCGTGGCCTGGACATCTACGACCCCATCAAGAACCAGGTCACCGAGCGCAGCATCGCCGACATCGCCTACTGGATGGTGGACGACGACTACGACGGCAGCAATTTCGTGGTGAAGCAGGTCTTCTTCTGCGGCGGCGACAAGGGCGAGTTCGACAAGTGGCGCCGTGGCCTCGACGACCTTTCCAAGCGCAACACCAAGAAAAAGGCAGAATTCACCCTCGGCATCGAACTGGACGACGAGGCATTTGACCGACTGTACGGGCATGTGTCGCACCCCTTCCCGGTAAAGGCCGGGCAGAAGGTGGCGGTGCGGGTAATTAGCCAGTTTGGGGAGGAGAGCACGAAGGTGGTGGGGGTGTGAGGGGGCCAATTTAGCCGCACCCATTCCTTATCAAGGATTGTTTAAATTACCACCATACTTGCAAAAGGAAAAAAGGCGGCCCGGCCTCTCCACCGAACCGCCACAAAGAAATTTTCTCCACGTAAAAAATCTTAAAAACGGGTTACCATTGCTTGAGTACGGACTCCGTCCGCTGTACCTTCCCGTCAAATTTTATTACCAGGAAATACAGCCCATGCACCAGCCCATCCGTTGGGATGGTGACGCTGAGGTCGTCGTCCGGCATCACCACTTGTGTGATGCGGCGGCCATCGGTGCAGAACAGCTCACAGGTCACCTGCTTGGCGGTATACCGGTCTAGTATTTCCACGTTCAGTTCCTCCTTGAATGGGTTCGGCCAGACGAGGGCGAAGTGGTAGTTGCCCGTCACCTGTACGTCCACGGTGTTCGACCATGCGACTGACTGGTCAGGGCCGTCGAAGCGCACCCGGTACTGGTTCATGCCTCGTTTTGCATCCCGGTGCATGGTCTTGAAATGCATGTACCCGCTTAGTTCGGTCTCTTCCTGCGGCCCACCAATCGTTTCGAAGGGGCCGCCGTTCCACGACCATTCCACCTTGAAGTTGGCATCGTGCGCCAGTGCCATTGGGTACAGCCAATCCACCATGACGCTGGTCGGCCCCATGTTCTCGGCGTCAATGATGATGGCGTTGCCGCAATAGGTGGGGCTGTTCGTGATGCTGATTTGGTGTACGTCGGTGGAGGTGCAGCCGTTGGCAGTCACAGTGAGCGTGACGGTTTTCAAGCCCCAGGTATTCCAAACTACGCCCGTCACGTTCTGCGTGTTGGCGGTTGCTGGCAAGCCGTCGCCAAAGTTCCAGGCGTAGGTGGCTCCTGGGCCGTTGTCCAGCGAGGAAAAGTTAATGGGGTCGCCCACGCAGGCAACATCAATGGCGGCGATGGCAGCCACAGCGTCATCGTCCACGATGATGGTCACGATGTTCGATTCCAAAAAGTCAATGCAGTTTTCCCGCCTCACACATCGAATGAAATAAGTGGTTTCGTAGAGTGGGCCGGGTGCGTAGTTCGGGCCGGTGGCGCTCGGAATGGCAGTCCAGTTGCTGTTGAACGGGCCGGGCTGGTTGTGGTACATCCAGATGTATTCCAGTGCGCCGGAGCCGCCCGTCGGAGGATTAATGCCCATGAGCGGAGCGGGAAAGTTGCCGGGACCGCAGAGCGTCTGGTCGCAGCAGATGGTGCCGGGGTAGGTCACGTTGTCGCAGGGCGGGCCAACGTGGAATCCCGCATCAATCGTCGGGTTTATTTCGCCGGAGGCGAGCGTGTAGAACGTCGTCATGTTCGTCAGCGGGTTCACGTCGCTGTCGAGGGCATCGTTGCCGCCCTGATTCTGGGGACTCAGCAAGTAGCCGTTCGGTATGCCAAAAGTCAGCTTGTACGAGCCAGGCTGCACCACGAACATGTACATGCCCGTTGGGTCGGTTGCGGCGTTGGCCGTGTAGTTGTTGCCGTAGATGGTTGTCCCGCTCACCGTTACCGGTACGCCTCCGATGCCGATTTCCCCAGCGTCTTGTATTCCGTCCTCGTCGGTGTCAATCCAAGTGAAATCGCCCAGTTTTGCGGGGGCGTACAGCGTGAAGCTGCACGAAGTAGTGCAGCCGCTGGCGTCCGTCACCGTCACCGAGTAAAGTCCGGGGCCGAGGTTGACAGCAGTCTGCGTCGTTTGCCCATTTGCCCATAGATATGTGTAAGGTGGGGTGCCAGCCGTTGCGTTCACCGTCAATTTGCCGTCACTGCCGTTCAGCGTGGTGATGGGTTGTGTCAAAACAACAGTGCAACTCGGCGGTGCAGTCACCGTTACCGAGAAGGTTTTTACTGCCGTGCAATTGTTGGCGTCCGTCACCGTCAGCGAGTAGTTGCCGCCAGGTAAGTTGTTGATGGTCTGCGTGGTTTGACCATTGCTCCAAAGATAGGTGTAGGGCGAAGTGCCACCTGTCACGCTGGCCGTTGCGGAGCCTTGATTGCCACAGGTGCCGTTGGTCACCGTCACGTTGGCCACCAGTTGCGTAGGTTGGTTGATGGTAAATGTCTGTGTTTTCGAGCAGCCTGTGGCATCACTCACCGTCACGGTGTAGTTGCCGGCCACCAAGCCGCCGATGTTGGCATTCGATGAGCCATTGCTCCAACCATATATATAAGGTGCAATGCCGCCCGTCACGTTGAGCGTCACGCTGCCGTTGTTGCCGTTGTAGCAGGTGACGTGCTGCACCGTGCCATTGATGGTGAAAAGTCCGCCCTGCTGCAAAGTCACACTGGCCGAACCATAACAACCTTGGCTGTCCGTCACCGTCACGGTGTAGGTTCCAGCCGTTAGCCCGGTGGCGGTCTGCGTGGTTTGGCCATTTGACCACAGGTAGGTGTAGCTGCCGTTGCCGCCAGTTGCATTGGCAGTGGCTGAAGCGGTGGAGCCGGTGCAGACGTAAACCGGAGCTGACACATTTACCACCAAGCCAGCCCCAAGCTGCACCGTTGCCGAGCCTGTTTTGGTGCAGTCGTTGCCGTCTGTAACTGTGACAGCGTAGGTGCCTGGCGGCAAATTGGAAATGGTGGCCGTTGTGCCGCCATTTGACCACAAATAACTGAGCGGCGCCGTGCCGTTTGTCACGTTGGCGGTTGCCGTACCGTTCATCGTGCCGTTGCAAGTGGTGTTGGTGGCCGTCACGTTCAGGTTCATCAGTGGGTAGGCGATGATGACGGTATTTCCCGTGAGGGTGCAGTTGTTGGCGTCCGTCACGGTGACGGCGTACGAGCCTGGTGCGAGGTTGGAGATGTTGGGCGTGGTAGCGCCCGTGCTCCAGAGGTAGCTGTACGGGGCAGTGCCGCCCGTCACGTTGGCCGTGCTCGTGCCGTTTGCTCCGCAACTTCCGGGCGAGTTGGTGAAGGTCAATGCCAACGCTGGCGGCTGGTTCACGGTCACGCTCTGCGATTTAGTGCAGCCGAGGTTGTCCGTCACGGTGAGCGAGTAGGTGCCAGCGGGGAGGTTGCTAATGGAGGAAGTGGTCGCCCCATTGCTCCACAAATAAGTGAACGGCGCTGTGCCACCCGTCACCGTCGAGGCGATGCTGCCAGTGCTGGCACCGTTGCAGGCAACATGTTGAACCGCAAGATTGAGGTTTATGGTCGGACTGCCCGTGATGGTTTTCGTTGCCGTGCCGATGCAGCCCTGCGAGCTGGTCACCGTGACGGTGTAAGTGCCTGCGGCGAGGCCTGTGATAGTTTGCGTATTTCCCCCATTTGACCATGCGAAGGTGTAGGGCGCAGTGCCGTAGGTTACGTTGGCCGTGAGTGTTCCGTTGTTGTCGCTACCGCAAACGATGTTCGTGCCCGTAATGGTCACGTTGAGCGTCAACGGTTGGGTAACGGTTGAGGCTGCTGTCGCCGTGCAGCCAGCAGTATTGGTCACGGTTACGGTATAGGTGCCAGCGCCGAGGTTGTTCAACGTTTGGGTGGTGCCGCCGTTGCTCCAAGCATAAGTGAACGGGCCAGCTCCAGTTGGAGTAGCGGTCACGCTGCCGTTCGTAGCTCCGCAAAAAGTGGCATTGGTCACCGTTGTTGTGACGGTAAAAGTGGGCGGTGCAGTCAGCGTCGTGGATGCCGACTTGGTGCAGCCGAGTGCATCGGTCACGGTGAGCGAGTAGTTGCCCGCTGGCAAGTTTTGGAGGTTCGGCGTGTTGGCGCCATTGCTCCAAGCGTAGGAGTAGGGTGCAATACCCCCTGAGACATTGGAGGTGATTGAACCGTTAGAGTTGCTGGCACAATTTGGGTTTGTTGGCGTCAGCGTCAGTTGGATGTTGCTCTGGTAAATTAGCGTTGTGTTTTTTGTGGCTGTACACCCAAAGGCGTCCGTCACGGTGACGGTGTAGGTACCAGCGGCAAGGTTTTGAATGGTTTGCGAAGTGCCACCATTGCTCCAAGCGTAAGTGAACGGCGCCATCCCCCCGACAGGCTGGGCTGTCGCAAAGCCCGTGTTGCTCCCAAAGCAGGTTGGCTGCGAGACGGAGATGTTTACCGCAAAATTGCCGTTGGCCAAGCTGACTGTACCAGCAGCAGTAGCGGTGCAACCATTGGTGGCAGTTACGGTTACCGTGTAAGTTCCCGGTGCGAGGGTGTCAATGGTTTCGGTCGTTTCGCCGTTGCTCCAGTCGTAGTCGAAAGGCCCAGCCCCACCTGAAACCACAGCAGTTGCCGTTCCGCCTGCCGTTCCACCGCAGATGTGCGATGTGGTGGTCACCAGCACCGTGATGGGCGTGCCCACCCATTCACAGGTGACGTAGCCACAGTTGTTGGCATCCATCACGGTGATGCAATACTCACCTGGGGGTAGGTTGTTGATGGTGGGCGTGGAGCCGCCATTGCTCCACATGTACATGTAGGGCGGTACGCCGCCACTTACATTGGCCGTGATGGAACCTGGTACAGCGCAGGTGTTTACGGTCAAAACCACTACCAATGGAGGCGGGGCGGTGAGCGTGGCCGTTGCTGATCCAGTGGTGCCATTGGCTGCCGTCACTGTGACGGTGTAGGTGCCTACTGGCAAAAAATTGATGGGATTGGTGGTCATGCCATTGCTCCAAAGGTAGGAGTAGGGTGCTGGCCCTCCGCTCACACTTGCTGTGATGCTACCTGATGAAAAGCCGCCACAAAGTGGGTTGACGGACTGTAATGTGACGTTAAGTTGGGCAATGGAAGCGCTTAGAAAGAGGAATGAAAACAGCAAGGTTGCTAGGACTCGACGATGAACAGCCTTTGTTGGAAATGGATGAAAGTAGTTAGTCTTTGGTAATTTTTTTTTCATGGATTGGATTTTAACTCGTTAATTAATGCTAATAGTGTAAGTTATAGGTTTGATTCAATTTTTTGTAAATTGTTGATTTACAATTAGTTATTTAGATGATTGCCCTAAAAATGATTGGACTTTGAAAGGCTCGGGAGCTTTGTTTTGCTTGTGAACCCGCAAATCACTTGACAGCCGAACAAGTTTTGTTCAGCAAATTTTGCATAAGCATTTTAGCGTAAACTGAACGTTAATCCAGTATACGAGCGTAGATGTCCTTTCGAAGGGGAAGGGTAGGATAGATGATGTTGCGAGATGTCCTTAACGTAGGTTGGTAGATGTAACGTAGCCTTTAATCGGCGGTAAAATTAGTTCTTTTTTTAATAGATGTTAGCAAGGTGGCACTTTTATTCTCAAAAAATCAAGCTGTGGACACTAACCCCGCCAGCCGTTGCGGAACTTCCAGTTTTCTTTGACGCGGTCGTACTGTTCGGCCCTTTTGCCAAAGACAAAGTTGAGGCTCAACCCAACTGAAATCAAATGGTAGGATGCATTGTGCTTCGGTATCGTGAACGCATCGGCGGGTCGTTGCAGGTAATTATAGGTATAGCCCAACTCCAACATGGTGTGCTTGAAAGTCGGAATTGAGAACCCGAAGCCGCCGTTGAACCCGAAAATTGGGTCGTATTTTTGGCTGTATTTGCCAAGGTTCGTGTCCAAATGGGCGATTGTGTTGTAAATGCCGCCGCCTGCCCTCAGCACCAATCCAAACCGCATGGCAGGATATCGTGAGATTTTGGTGCGGATGAAGCCACCATAATAGGTTTCCTCAAAAGAAGTTGTGCCGATTTGGCCTTCAAATTTGGGGTCGGAAATGTTTGAGCGGTACTCTCCTCCCAGTTGAACATGGTCGGCGCCAATGGCCAAACGGCCACCGTAACCCAAGTAATCTGAAGCGTTGGAAAATTCTGTGGTGGAATACCTTGTACGGTTTAAGGTACCGAATCCCTCCAAATAAAGCTGTTGGGCTTGCAGGGAAAGCCATAGGGTGGCAAGGAGTCCTGTCAGTAGCGATTTCATTTTGCTTGTTGAAGAAGTGACGCCAACAAATAAAGGCCAGACAACATCTTGTGACTGGCCTTTATTCGTTTGTTGCGATAAAAACGGCGAAACTCAACCAGAATTTACATCAACCGCATGGCTTGGACGAGGAAGGTCAGCGGAAAAGGCAGTACCGCCCAAAACCACTGTGGCACCCAAATCAGCATGAGCAGCAGCACAACGGTGGACACAACGAAGAGCAGCCATGAAGTAGTGGTCGAAGTTTTTTCAGTATTCATTGTACGATTGAGTTTTTTTGTGCGACAAAAGTAGAAAGGCCAAGTTAATTTGGCAAGCTATTTTAAAATGATGTTGAATAATTTAAAACGGTTCTGCATTAAGGTGAGTGCGCTCTTCACCCGTTTACTACGGGTGGTTTTTTGGTTGCCACGGCGGATATTCAGGCTTTTCAGGCATGTAGGAGATGGTTTTTCAAGGCTTATCAATGGAAAACGACCAGCGATACCCCATTGGTGGCTTGAATTTGCCTTTTTGGCAATGGACCTTGTGGGGTTGCCAGAGGTGGTGGAAACAATTTTTGATTTCGCAAAATGGGATACCCGGCCACTTTCGCCGCTCGAAAAAAAACTGGCAGCCTCTGTCTTTGGGGATGCGCTTCCACTTGATGACATCAGAATTGACAACCGAGCGAGGCTTGGGTGCAAAAAGCGCCACATCGCCTACGTAAGCTACTTCACGGTCAACGCTTGGGGGAGCATCCGCCCTGAGATTTTTATCCATGAACTTGTTCATGTCTGGCAGTTCCTGAAATATGGTGGGGCATACATGCCCATGGCGCTCCGGGCACAAAGCAGCAAGGAAGGGTACAACTACGGTGGGGTCGCAGCGTTGCGGACCTGCAAAGAAAAAAATGGGAAACTAACTGACTTCAACCTTGAGCAGCAGGCCGATATCGTGAGCGATTACTTTGCAATACGGGAAGGTCTGAAACCGGCTTGGGGAAAAGGCACAAAGGAGGATTTGCCGGTTTATGAGTATTTTTTGTCGCAAATCAGGATACAACAAACTGCCTGAGCCAAAATCATTTTTCCCGAGTGGTTGGGTAAATGATGGGATGCCTTATGTTTGTGGCCGGAAAGCAACTTTAGAACCTCAATTTAGATTAAGCTACTGAAAATCAATAAATTGAACAAATTTATTTCCTGATATTTTAAGACTATGGTAAAATACTACAGCAAGGATAGCGGAAAACTCATGGTGCTGGAAGCGCCAGAGCATGCTTGCTGGGTCAATATTTCACCGCCATTTACCCCTGAAGAGCTAGAGGAAGTTGCGCAGCAGTTCGACATCCCTTTCGACTTCCTCACCGACCCACTTGACATTGACGAACGCCCTCGTTACGAGAAGGATGAAGACAAGCGGCTCATTATCTTGAGCAGTCCCATCCTCAACCCGTTCGAAGAGGACATTGATGCCATCTTCATCACCGTGCCTCTGGGCATTATCATGACTCCTGACCACGTTATTACCATCACATCACAGGAAAACCCTGTGCTAAATAGCTTCCTCGACAACAAGGTAAAGAATTTCGACCCCGATAACGACCAAATGTTTGTGCTACAAATCCTGGAACAGACCGTATATCGTTTTTTGAACTGCCTGAAACAACTCAACCAGAAACGGAACCTAATTGAAAAGGAACTTTACCACAGCAGCCGGAACCAGGATTTGAAGAACCTTTTAAGCATCGAGAAAAGCCTTGTTTACTTTGTTTCATCGCTTAGCGACAACGAACTCCTGAAAATGAAGATGAAGCGAACGGATTTTCTCGGGGTAGGAAAGGACGAGGAAAAGCTGGAGATTTTTGAAGATGTCATCATTGACAACAACCAAGCCCAGCAGATGGCCAACATGTACACCAACATCCTCAATGGTACGATGGACGCCTACGGCTCCATCATTTCTAACAACCTGAACCTTACCATCAAGCGTCTCACGACCATCACCATTATATTAATGGTGCCGACCCTGGTCGCTTCTTTCATGGGCATGAACGTGGTGTTGCCCTTTGCGGAGCACTCCAATTATTCGTTTTTCTTCATTCTGGTGCTCTCTCTTGGCTTCAGTTTGATTCTCTCTTGGTATTTCCAACGAAAAAACCTCTTCTAGTTCATCCCTTTCAACTTTTTGTGGTAGAAAGCAAGTTTTGTAAGTGCATTAACGCTTGATTTTCAATAGCTTAAATGTTATCCAATAATCTTTGTTTCATGTATTTGGTTATAGATGGTTTTCCACTGGAAACTAGGTTATCAACATTACTGATTGGTGTTGAAAATTTTCATCTCCTTGATTGTCAATAACTTGCGTAAGTTGTCAACATTGTGTGGAAAACTCAAGCACGAAATTAGCAGTACGGGTTTTACTTTCGTGCTGATAAATCGCATACATGAGATAATCACTATTGTCCAATCATTAGCGATAAAAAAAGGGGGGCAACTTGCCATTCGTAAGGAGGGCATCCCATCTAGTTAGCTTATTCTATCTCTTACTGATACTATACCGGATTTTAGGTAATTGGCTTTGCACCTGTTCTTACAAACGGACAGGTGTAAACCATTGTCCTAAGGACAAGCTTCAAGTTGAGGTAAGGCTGAAATAATCCAGTGTGTAACACTATAATTTTTCTTTGAATCATGGAAACCTTAGAACTGAAAAGAAAGGCCCCAGCAAAAAATGGGGAAAAGGCCAAGCCGAAAACTTACACATTCAAGGAGGCATTGAAAGCATCTACGGAGTACTTCAACGGAGATGAACTTGCAGCCAATGTTTGGGTAAACAAATATGCCCTCAAAGATTCTTCAGGTCATATTTACGAGAAGAACCCTGACGACATGCACCGGCGAATAGCCGCCGAGCTGTTCAGGATAGAGCAAAAGTATCCCAATCCAGTGCCAGAGGAGAAGCTTTTGGAGTTGCTCCGCAACTTCAAATACATCATTCCACAGGGTAGCCCAATGTCCGGCATCGGCAACAACTACCAAGTTTCATCCCTTTCCAACTGCTTCGTAATTGGAAGTGGAGCCGACTCCTATGGCGGTATCATCCGGGCGGACGAAGAGCAGGTACAGCTGATGAAACGCAGGGGTGGGGTAGGACACGACCTTTCGCACATCCGCCCAAAAGGCAGCCCAGTACTCAACAGTGCCCTGTCTTCGACGGGACTCGTGCCTTTCATGGAGCGCTACTCAAACAGCACCCGTGAAGTAGCCCAGGATGGCCGCCGTGGTGCGTTGATGCTCTCTGTATCCATCAAGCATCCGGATGCAGAAAATTTCATTGATGCAAAAATGGAATCAGGCAAAGTGACTGGTGCAAACGTCTCGGTCCGTATTGATGACGATTTCATGCGAGCAGCCATTGCTGGAGAGAACTACACACAGCAGTTCCCCATCTATTCCGACAACCCAACCTACCACAAAACAATTGACGCATCAAAACTTTGGGACAAAATCATCCACAACGCATGGAAGTCGGCAGAACCAGGCATACTTTTCTGGGACACCATTATTCGGGAATCGGTACCAGACTGCTATGCCGACCTGGGCTACCGTACCGTATCCACCAACCCATGTGGTGAAATTCCGCTTTGCCCTTACGACAGCTGCCGTTTGCTGGCAATCAACCTTTTCAGCTATGTAGAGGAGCCATTTACCAAAAAAGCCAAGTTCAACTTTAAAAAATTTGCCGACCATGTGCAAATGGCCCAGCGAATGATGGATGACATCATTGACCTGGAGATCGAAAAGATTGACAAAATCATTGCGAAAATAGAAAACGACCCAGAAGCTGAGGACATCAAGGCAACAGAGCTTCGTCTTTGGCAAAAAATACGTCGTACCTGTGTTGAGGGACGCAGAACAGGCGTCGGCATCACCGCTGAAGGTGACATGTTGGCTGCACTTGGCCTGAAATATGGCACGGACGAGGCGCTCGATTTCTCTGTAGAAGTACATAAAACGTTGGCCATCAACGCATACGGTTCATCCGTGACGATGGCCAAGGAACGGGGGGCTTTCAGCATTTACCATGCTGCTCGTGAGGCGAAAAACCCATTCATCAACCGCCTCAAAGAAGCTGACCCAAAGATGTACGAGGATATGGTGAAGTATGGCCGTCGCAACATTGCACTGCTGACCATCGCCCCGACTGGCACGACCAGTCTCATGTCGCAGACCACTTCTGGCATTGAACCAGCGTTCTTGATTACCTACAAGCGTAGGCGCAAAGTGAACCCGAACGACAAAGAGGTTACAGTAAGCTTTGTGGATGAAGTTGGCGACCACTGGGAAGAGTACAATGTTTTTCACCACAAATTTCTTGTATGGCTTCAAGCCAACGGCCATGACGTTCAAGCCGTCAAGCACATGTCCTCCGAGGAATTGAACAAATTGGTTGAAAAATCGCCGTACAATAAGGCCACTGCCAATGATGTGGACTGGGTGCAAAAAGTGAAAATGCAGGGCGCAATCCAAAAATGGGTTGACCATAGTATCAGTGTAACTGTAAATGTCCCGAACGAAACTTCAGTGGAGATGGTAAAAAAGATTTACCAGACTGCTTGGGAAACGGGATGCAAGGGTTGCACTATTTATCGGGATGGTTCCCGTTCGGGCGTCTTGGTTTCCAACGACGACAAGGGCAAAAAGCTGGAAGATAAACAAACAATTGATGACGGAAACCATATCCCGATTACGGCCGCACCGAAGCGTCCGAAGAAATTGGAAACCGAAATCATCCGTTTCCAAAACAACCATGAGAAATGGATGGCATTTGTCGGACTGCTGGACGGGCAGCCGTATGAGATTTTTACAGGCCGGGCAGAGGATATTTTTATGCTCCCACCTTCCGTAACCAAGGGTTGGGTTATTAAGGAAAAGGACGACGAAGGCAACAACCGCTACGACTTTCAGTTTGCCGACAAGGATGGCTACAAGGTGACGATGGAGGGGCTTTCCCGTTCATTTGACAAAGAATACTGGAACTACGCAAAGTTGATTTCAGGCGCTTTGCGGCATGGAATGCCATTGCCCTATGTCATCAACATGGTGGCGGGCCTAAACGTGGAGCAGGAGCACATCAACACGTGGAAGACTGGTGTCGTACGTGCGCTCAAAAAATTTGTGCCAGACGGCACTCAAGCCATCAAGGAAAGCTGCGAATCTTGCGGCCAACATGATGGCCTGATTTACAAGGAAGGCTGCTTGATATGTACAAACTGCGGCCATTCCAAGTGTGGGTAAGTAAGCCAATACAAAAAATGAAGGTAAAGTACGACAGTCATTTGGATATCCTTCGGATAGTTTTTAGTGAAAAGCCTATTGCTGAAAGTGATGAAGATAAAGAAGGTGTAATCCTTGATTACGACAAGGACGGCAACGTGGTAGGAATTGAAATACTTTTTGCTTCAAAGAAGATGGCCAATCCAAAGATTGTCGAATATGAAATGGCTTGAAAAAGGAGGAGCCACTTTTTCAAACATTCAGACCTACGTTTTCTCATAGACTGTTTTCGGGTAAGCTGTTGAGGATAGCAGCTTGCCTTTTTTCATAGGAATTCCTGCATCAAGGAAAGTCCATGCTTGTCTCACACACTAAATTAAACTCATTGAACGACTACCCGCCGGGTGGTCGTTCCTATTTCAGTTTGGAGGGTAACAAAATAGGTTCCGGACGGTAGGTTAGAGACATTGAAGTAGTGCCTTGACAGGCCGTTCGAAAGTTTTCCTTCAAAAATCGTCGTGACCTTCCTCCCAAAAACATCCAAAATTTCAAGTTTAGCTTCCAAGGAAACAGCGGCGTTGACCGGAACGACCGTCATCGCCGAGGCTGGGTTTGGGTAAATTTCTGCCAGCTCGACATTGCCTTTTTCGTTTACCAATGAAACTTCGTCATTTACCGTGAAGTCATAATAACCCATCGGCGCTGCAAGTGGTTTGACTTGTGTTTTGGACGAATTTGCCGTGGCTGAGATGTAGTAAAACACTTGGCTGCCGTTGGGTTGGTGAGGGATAATGGCAGTCCAGTTGTCAACGCTCCCAGCGTTTTGCAATGGAAGGGGTAGGTATGCTTGGGTAGTGTCAATGGTGTAAAAAACTTGAGCGTTGGCAATTCCACTTCTGTGCTTTATTTGCGCCAACACTTCATAACCGCTGACGTCATTGTTGTTGGAAACATCGGCAAGTCGCTGGTGGACAATCCAGAGAGGGTCGGCAGCACCTATTTCTCTCGTGATGCAATGGAGCGCACCTTTTGCACCGATCATGTCGTTGCAATTGATACTAACAACTTTATAGCCCGGGTAATTTTCTCTGTAAACCCGCAAGGCAATCGTGTCAAACTGCTCGGCATAGCCGGGAACCAGTATAGTTTTGTTTACAAAAACTGCGTTGGTGTACGTGCGGTAATCTCCCATCGGTGGGTAAGCACCGTTCGCCGCAGGTGGCTGAAGCACCCTGACCACTTTGTATGGTGTGCCAAAAGTTGAATTAAAATTGTCAAGTACATACTGTAGGTTGGCTTCAATTTGAGGTCCATCTGCCATGCCTTGCGGGTATTCACCCACCAGAAGCGTTTCTTCATCCAATAGCCTCATGTGCATGTCAATATGGTGGATGTCATCGTAAGGCAGCGTCTCCATCTTGATGTACTGGTCAATGCCCATGTAGTCCTCGAAAATGCTGTCAACATCCAGTTCGGTATGAGGGCCTGCGCCATAGGGGTTGCCGGGGGCATTTTCCTCCAAAACCAACTTGGATGCAAATGCAGTCCCCATGCCATCGGACATGAAATTGCCCCCGGTATTCACCAGCCTTTCAGGGTTCAAGGTGGTGGAATAGACTGGAATGTTCAGGTAAATCCCCGCTTCGGTTGGCAGTGCATCATCCTTGGGTCGGGATGGACGGTTGTAAACCCAATCAATGAAATACAGGTCTTCCGTGTCGTTGGCATAGACGCAATTTGGGCCATAATCCCGAATCCAAACGGAGTTGTTATCGGCAACGATGAACTCGATATTGGCCATGTTTGCGCCAGCAAGTTGCAGGCTTGTCTGTGCAGTGTTTTTGATGGTTTCCGAGTTGCAGAAGATCAGCACCTTCACTTCCAATGCGGCATGAAATGCAATCTGGGTAAGGATTTCTGGGTACGAACGCCATGTAATTGCCAAAGCTTGAAGCTCTTCCCACTCGGCCATGTGCCTCACGGGGTAGGGCGGTGGAGTTTCGATACCAACCGCTGAATTTGGTATGGTAAACTGTTCCCAATCCAGCAGCGCCTTCTCTTCGGCAGAAAACCCACGTGGCAGCATGTCCTCTTGCGAGAAAACAGCAGAAAAAACCATTAGAATTGAAAGTGTAAAAAGATACCTCATGGCTGAATTTCTTTAAAATTTTGTGAATGCAAAGGTTGCTACAAATTCAGTTTTTATCAGGAAAGAAACAACTGATTGATGTTGTTTGTCATGCAGATGCTATAATTTTGCAGTCAATTTCAAAAATTGCCTTGAAAGCAGCCTTAAAAGAAAAATTCCTGTGAGACTTACCTTAATTCTTGTAATCCCTTTGCTTTTGCTTACCAGTTGTCATCGGGGCAAACACCCCAAGTTGCGCAGTGAAAAGGGGCTAAAAGTCCGCTTCGAAATCAAGAATTTTCAAGAAAAAATGGGTGATTGCGACAAACAAGATGGCGACTGCGCCCAAGTTGACATGGTATATCCAATCGTGGTGGAAGGTGTGCCGGAAGTACAGCAGGCCATCAACGACTCCATTTATGGTTTCCTCATTCAGACCTTGGTATTCGAGGGGTTCAAGGGCAAATATTCAAAGGAGAACCTGAAAGAGGCAGCACAGTCTTTTTTGAACGAATGGCGAACCGCCAATAATGCCGAGCCAGACAATTCCTCCAACACGGGTTGGGAGGTCAGCGTCACGGGGGAGGTAGGCCTTCATACACCGAAAGTGGTTTCCATTACCATGGGGTCCTATTCATACGCTGGTGGGGCACACCCGAACTCCTTCGTTTCTATCTTCAATTTTGACCTAAAAACCGGAAAAACACTAACTTGGAAGGACCTTTTCACTGACATGCATGCCTTGGAAAAATTGGTGGAAAAGGAATTCAAAAAAGCCCGAGAGCTTCCAAAAAATGCAGACCTGGTGGAGGAAGGTTTCTTTTGGGGCGAACATTTTCAGCTGCCCACCAATTTTGAATTGCAGGAGGAGGGCGTCTATTTTTGGTACAATCCGTTCGAGGCAGCTGCCTATGCACTGGGACCAACCGACTTCACCATCTCCTACAAAGACTTGGGGAAACTTGTAAAAAAGGAGCGCATTTTCTAGTCCGCAGAATGAACGCTTGCTTCAAGGTAGGCTATCAAATCATCCGTTTTTTCTGGCTCGAATGCCTGCCAATGCGGGTCCTTCCTGAACCAGGTTGATTGGCGCTTGGCATACCGACGGCTGTTCTGTTTGATTTTCTCAACGGCCACTTCCAGCGTACATTTTTCTTCAAAAAAATCGAAAAGCTCCTGATAACCAACGGTTTGCAAAGCATTCAAGGCTCGCAACGGGTAAAGCTGCCGAGCCTCTTCGAGTAATCCCGTCCGCATCATTTCATCCACTCGGTAGTTTATTTTTTCGTACAAAATGGAGCGCTCCAGTTCCAACAGGACGTAAATTGGGTTGAAAAACCGCCGCCTTTTTTCCTGCGTCCGAAAACCTGAAAACGGCTTTCCGCTCACCCGACAAACGGAAAGCGCCCGTACCAAACGGTGTGGGTTGTTGAGGTCAACTTTGTCGTAATATTCGGGGTCGAGCATTTTCAACTCCGATTGCAGCGCAGCAATACCTTCCTGCGCTAATTTCTTTTCAAGGTCGTCAATTACCGTTTTTGGTACTTCCGGGAACTCGTCCAAGCCCTCGCACAGCGCCCTGATGAACAGCCCTGACCCTCCCACCAGCACGACCACATCTTTATTTTCAAACAATTTTTCCAACAAAGCAAGGGCTTGCGACTCGTAGTCGCCCACTGTAAAATCTGACTGAACCGACAACGAGTTGATGAAATGGTGGGGTATTTGTGCAAGTTCATCGGCATTGGATTTGGCCGTTCCGATGCTCATTTCTCTATAAAATTGACGGCTGTCCGCCGAAAGGATTTCCGTTTGAAAATGCTGTGCGACGCGGATGGCCATGGCCGTTTTGCCAGTGGCCGTAGCCCCTCCGATCACGATTACATGTTTTTGATGGTTCATTTTCAAGAAATTGGCCTGACCAATTGTACTTTTGCCCTTTGCCACAGCGCCCTGTTGCCCTTGGCAAAAAACTAAATCCTGACGATGTTTTACACCCTGCTCAAGCCTTGCGTAAAATTAGCTTTATTCGTTTACTTCCGTAAAATGAACATCTCGCACCGCGAGCTCATCCCGAAGGGCAAGCCCGTAGTTTTGGCACTGAACCACCCCACCGCCTTCATCGAGCCTTGCCTCGTGGACTGCTGGCAAGAGGAGCCGATGAACTACCTCGCCCGTGGTGACCTGTACGTGAACAGCCCGATGGTGCGAAAGCTGTACGATTGGTGCCATATCGTGCCAGTTTTCCGACTGGACGACCTTGGGTATGGCGGCGTTAAGACCAACTACGAGTCATTTGGAAAATGTTTCGAGGTGCTTGCTCAAAACAAGCGGGTGCTGATTTTGGCCGAAGGCCGCACCAAACACGAAAAACGCCTCCGCCCATTGATGAAAGGCACGGCCCGCATCGTGTTGGGGGCCATTGAAAAATACGAGGGTTTGGACATTCACGTAGTGCCGGTCGGGGTCAACTACACCAATTCCGATGCTTTCCGCTCGGATGTCAGGATTGATTTTGGCGAGCCAATCCGGGTGCAAGACTACTGGGACGTGTACCAAGCGAATCCCGCCAAAGCCGTCGCCGCCCTCATGCAGGAGTTGAAGCTTCGCCTTTCGGAGCGGGTCGTCCACTTGGAAAACCCCGCTGACGACGAATGGACAGAACCGTTGTTGGCCATACACCGAAACGGGTCATCGGCGAGGTTGTTCCCGGCCTTTTCAACCGACCCGTCGCCGCTTATTGAGGAAAAACACTTGGCCGACCGCATCAATGCACTAACCGATGAAGCCCGCAACGACTTGAAGGGAAAAGTCAAAAACTACCTGTCGTTGTTGCAAAAATCGGGCACCACGGACCGGGGGCTGATGGACCATACTTCCTACTCGCTGGGCAGTGCGCTGCTGCTCGGCCTGTGCTGGATTCCGTACATGATTGGCTATGCCCTCAACCTTTTTCCGCTTTACCTCGGCAATTTGGTGGCGAAGAAAAAAACAAAAACCATAGAGTTCCGGGCATCCGTGGCCATTGTCGTCTCCATGCTGATTTACATCTTCTATTGGCTGATTTGGCTGGTCACTTCGCTAGTGTTAGGGGAATGGTGGTTGATTGCGCTGGTATTGGCCATGCCGTTCCTCGGCTATTTTGCAGTGCTGTACCGTGACGTTGACGTTCGATGGAAAGACTGTCAACGTGCCGCAGTGATTGATGACAGTATAGAGGGTAAGCTGCTTGAAATGCGGGAGGAATTAATGAAAGTTTGAGCAGATTTGATAAAGCGATACGACTGTTCAAAGCAGTCGTATCGCTTGAAATTAAAATTACTGCTTCAAAATCTTGCTTGAAATATACCCATCCTCCGTTTGTATTTTGAGCAAGTAAATACCTACGGCAAATCCACCAAGGCCGAGTTCCTGTCGTACCTGGGTGGTAGTAGACTGAAACGTTTCCCGCCAGACCATTTTTCCGACTACATCAAATATTTGCATCGAAAACTGTCCTGGGTTTTTCATCTCAAAATCTGCCCAAATGCTGCCCACTGTTGGATTTGGCGAAAGCACAAGGGTAGAGGCCGTTTCGGCAATTTCACCAGTTGCGGAAGCGCAGGTGTAGGCCGGATTGAACGAAACCCCAAGGCTGAATTCGCTGCTGCACCCCGTTGCATTGTCCGTGACTTCCAAGGTCATCAGGAAAACACCCGGCTCCATCAGGCAGTAAGTCGGCCCGGTTTCGTCGGGCAATGCGTTGCCATCCATGTACCATTGTAGCGAGTAATCGGCAGGCAACTGGTCAGGGTTAGCCAACGAAAATTCGTTGCCTGTAACTAGAAAAGTGGGCGGGGTAGGCAGTGGAACGATGTTGATTTCAACAACTTCCGATTGTGCCTTGCAGCCAACAGGGCTAGTATATTCCAGCCAATAGAGGCCCTCGCTGGCCATGTGGAGTTGCTGGAATATTTCACCAAAAAGCACCGAAGTGTCCTGGTACCACTGGATGTCCTGGTCGTAATCTGCCACCAGTTCCACCTCTTCGCCATCACAAAGATTGATAACGCCAGCAGGTGAAATGATGGGCGGATTGGGTTGTGCATAAACCGTTACCATGCCGCTCGATTGCACGGTTTGGACTGGATGGATGATGTCCACTTGCACCTGCAACCCGCCGCTCGTCAATACGCCGCCTGTTGTTTTGGTGAAATAAACATAACCGCAGCTCTCCGAGCCAAATGTATCGTCATCCCTAACTTCCAGTTCGTAAGTGCCATCGCTGAGCGGGAGGTTTATGTTGAAGATGGCCGGGAAAGAAGCGTTGTCTTGCACACCGGTTATCACTATGAAGTTGCCTTGTGGGTCACGGATTTTCACGTACAAATCTGGGGCAGTATTGATGGCGATGTCGTCGCAGCTCGCATCGAGCACACGCACCGTGGTTATTTTGTAACCGAAAGTGTCAATATTGGCGGTGTAGTTTACTTCGTAAACATCAGGGGTACTGTAAGTGACCGGCTGCGGGTTTTCGAGTGTTGATGTGGTTCCGTTCCCGAAATCCCACAGGTAGGAGTAACCGTTGTTCCCGTTTGAGGGCAGGTTGTTTTCAAATGAAACGGTCACGCTTCCACAACCAGCATTGTTTTGCATGGTAAAACCGTCGCTGCTGCTGCTCGATGGAGCGATGTAAATCGGGAAGGAAAACGATGTGGTTTGGTTCAGCGTGAGTACCTCGGCGCTTACAAAGACCTCTACGTTGTAAAGACCAGGTTGCAGCGGTGTGCCACAAAATTTCACGCAGCCGTCAGGTTGGTTGGACGGATTGAAGGTGAATTGGCTTGGCTGCCAGTTCAGTCCAGGCGGTACGTTCACTACAGCTACGATGGAAATGCTGCTGATGGGCAGACCAGCTGGGGTGTTGGGGTCGGTGGCATTCACGGGGGTAGTTGTTTTCGGCATTCGGAAGCTGATGTCTCCGTCGTAATACTCGCCGGCCACACCGTCGGGAGCTGGGCCAAGGTAAATGGTATCGGCAGGTAGTACGGGGAGGCTGACATTGCAGCCAGGGCAGCCAAATTGCGCAGAAATTTGGGTTGGAAAAAAGCTTTGCAAAGCAAAGAAAACGAGCAAGAACAACAAGCTGGAATGTACACGAATGGAGTGCATAATCAGTTTTTTATGTGTGATGTAAATACGGCTAATTCGGTAGCAGATGATCGGATTGCCGTTGCTTTTTCTTGGGCGGGCTTGGTGTGTGTGTACGAAGGTAAAGTGGAAGGATAAATTAGCGCCTTTTTTTCCATAAAAAACTGCCTGGGGTGTAATTTTCTTTGCACCTTTCCAGCCACTAATCTTGTGACTATGAAAAATTTGCTTTCGCAAAAGCCAGTGCTGCTGTTCATCACGTTGGCAGGTTTTTTTGTGACCAATGCCATCGTAGCGGAGTTCATCGGGGTGAAAATCTTTGCCCTCGAAGATACGCTGGGCCTCAAACCGCTCTCATGGAAATTGTTTGGACAATCTGGCTCGCTCTCGCTTACGGCGGGCGTTTTGCTCTGGCCGGTGGTGTTCATCATGACCGATTTGATTAATGAATATTTTGGCAAAAATTCCATCAAACTGCTTTCCTGGCTCACTGCGGCTTTGATAGGATATGCATTTCTGATGGTTTTTGGCGCCATCAAGCTAGTGCCAGCCGAATGGTGGATTTCCTCTGCACAAAACCGGGGCGTGGTTGACCGACAGGCTGCTTTCAGCAATATTTTCGGGCAGGGGCTTTGGATAATTGGTGGCTCATTGATTGCCTTCCTCGTTGGCCAAATTGTGGATGCCGCTGTATTCCACAAACTCCGAAAGGTCACAGGCGAGACCAAGCTTTGGCTGAGAGCTACTGGGTCTACGCTGATTTCCCAGTTCATTGATAGCTTCGTCGTATTGTACATTGCCTTCGTTCTCAACCCTGGGGAACACTGGCCCATCAACCTGTTTCTGGCGGTGGGGACTGTGAATTATTGCTACAAATTCGTCGTGGCCATTTTGCTGACACCTTTGATTTACCTCGTACATGCGATGATTGACCGGTACCTTGGCCACGATGTTTCTGAGCAACTCAGGAACGATGCACGAAGCCATTGACCGGTCTAGCTTTCCGGTTTCAGTTTCCCGAAGTTCATCTCGAAGCCAATTTTTTTGCTTGGTTCATCATCGTCGTAGTCTTCCCAAGTGGTGATTTCGTGGATAAATTCTTCGTAATGGCGGATTATGTAGGGTTCCTTGAGTTCCTCTGGTCTGTAAATTGCGATTGTTTTCGGCGGACGTGGCTCTCCATAATTTTCAATGAACGGGTACTGGATTAGCACGATTACTTTCCCGTTAAAAAGTTGCTGATATATCAGTGACCCGCTTTGCTTCACCAAAGGCATTTCTATCCCCTGCTCGATTTTCTGGTACATGCCGCTTTTCACGGTGCCGAGCGACAGGACAACGGCTTCGAGGTTTTCCATTTGTACCCGCTCTTCGACTTTTACAGTCAATTGCACTTCGTCGGCAATGTCTTGCAAAAGCTTGATAATCATGTTTTTAAGTTCGGATTGCCAAGCATTCCGGTAGTTTTCCGTGTTGGTCAATACGTCTTTGTAAAGGTCCACTTTGCGTTTCAGGTTAAACAGTTCCATGCAGTTTGATTGAATTATTGGAAGGCTAAATGTAAAAAGATTGTAGCAAAAACGGCATAGCTGGGATTGAGGGCAGCATTCAATGTAGATTTGCTCAAAAAAATATCATGCTAAAAAGGCCACGCCGCAACCGTGTTTCTGCATCTGTGAGGGGATTGGTGCAGGAAACTCATCTTGAAGTGAACCACCTTGTTTTTCCGCTTTTTTTATTGGACGGTGATAACATCCGAAGCGAAGTGCCATCGCTGCCGGGTATTTTCAGGCTGTCCCTCGACCAAATCCTGAAGGAGGTAGAGCAATGTTTGACGCTTGGGTTGACCAGTTTTATCATGTTCCCCGCAGTATCGGAAGCCTTTAAAGACAAGATTGGGAGTTACGGTTACAACCCCGCCAATTTTTACCTAAAAGCGGCCACCAACATTAAAAAGCGTTTCCCGGAATGCACCCTCATCAGCGACGTGGCAATGGATCCCTACAACGCTGATGGCCACGACGGGCTGGTGCATGCCGGCAAAGTTGTCAACGACGATTCGTTAGGCATTTTATCAAAGATGGCGGTTGCCCAAGCCGAGGCGGGCTTCGATATCTTGGGGCCAAGCGATATGATGGACGGCAGGGTAGGGGCTATCCGGCAGGCACTCGATGGGGCTGGCTTCACCGATACGGGCATCATGTCTTACACGGCAAAATATGCCAGTGCTTTCTACGGGCCTTTCAGGGATGCACTCGATAGCGCTCCAAAAGCAGGTGACGACATCCCAAAAGACAAAAAAACCTACCAAATGAACCCCGCCAACAAGCGGGAAGCATTGATTGAGGCTGAGCTGGACACCGCTGAAGGTGCCGACTATCTGATGGTAAAGCCTGCCGTGAACTATCTTGACGTGATTCATTTGCTCAAAATGAACTTCAACTTACCGATAGCAGCGTACCATGTGAGCGGGGAGTGTGCGATGTTGCTGGCTGCATGCAGAAATGGATGGCTTGATTTTGACGCGGCGATGCCAGAGACCTTGATGGGGATTCGACGGGCAGGTGCGGATGTGGTCGTTACTTATTTTGCAAAAATTTATGCTGAAATGAAAGCCAAGGGTCAACTTTGAACAAAAAGAAAAGCCTCCGATGAGACACCGGAGGCTTTTTGTAAGCTTAAAATGACGTCGTTAAATCATGTTGTTGAGCATGGCGTAGATGCCGGCTAAACCAACGGCTATCATCATTGCCGGAAAGAAATTTCCTTCCAATTTGCTCTTAATTGAATAGTGTTCCTGCTGAAAAGTGTGAGGAGTAGTATTACTTGTCATTGCTCATGGGTTTAAGACTTTAAAAAAAGGATTACAAATTCGCCATCATAACAATTTTCGTAACGTGCAAAGTCGCTTTTGTTTGTCAGGCAGACAAATAAGCACCATTATGGGATGCACCTATGGCAAACAGCCAAAAAGGCAACCATTTTGGTATTGGTAGTTCCAAACTTGTTTTGTAGACCAAACGATGGATTATAAGCTGCCTGCCGTTTTTAGGTCCCTGAAAAAGAGTAATCAAATTGTCGTGACAATCAGGGTACGAAAGCTCAATGCTAAAATCGGTAAGTCTCTGCTTTCCAGAGGCAAGCTGCCACACGGAGTGTGGGTAGATGGTGTCTAAAGCTCAGTAAAGTACGTTAATCAAGTGTTTCACGTGTGCGTAAAGTCGTTCTCAACAATTCATGTACCGTGGTTTCAGTATTGACTACCAATCTAGCAAAGCTGGATTGGTTCAAATGTAGGCTGACTTGTAAATTTGAACATTCTGGTCAGCTAGCTTTTTAGTTTACGGAGGATGATGTGTTGTGTTGCAAAGGTAACAAATGTATTTTTAAAAATAGAATATTTTAATGGTTTTTTGAATGAGAACCCAATTTTTTTCCTAACTATCTGAAAATCAAGTTATTGCAAGTAGAAGATGTGTAGGAGGCCACGGTGTTGGATTTTTTCAATTTGCCGAAACATACCGGACAAGCTTTTCACATGACCAGCCTGACAGAATTTAAAAAAAATAAATTAACCAGAAATTATCATCAGAAAAATCTGGTATTCAAGGATATTGGCTTTATCTTTGGCCTTTCAACAAGACTTTCCAGCCAGTACGATTTTTGACCCATCTGCCGTAGTTATTAGTGACATCTTGCTTGAAGATTTTGTCAAGCTCAAAAAACTTTGACCAATTTCTATAGGGTGCTGGTTGGCAAATTATAATCTCATGAAAATAACGAATCTTACACAACGACTCTATTGCTATTGGGGTAATCTTCTACTTTTTGTGATGTTGATGCTTTCTGCAACATCACCCATCTTTTCCCAAGTTCCCTGTGACCCTGGAGCTGAATTTACCTACAGCGCACCTGCTTATTGTCAGAATGGTTCAGACCCAACGCCATCCTATACCACTGGAGTCAATGGCACATACACTTTTGGCGTAGTGTCGGGTGGCCCAACTTTGAGCCTGAATGCAACAACCGGGGTAATTGACCTAAGCGCCAGTAATCTTGGCATCTACAATGTTACCAACACGGTAAACACAATGAGCAATGGTCCAATGGTCATAGTAGGTGTAGTTGACGGACCATTGACCGGGGGGACGCCCAAAGCGGTGGAACTTTACATCCTTGAAAACATCCCTTCGTTGAGCGCTTACAGCCTTTCCGTTTATTTCAATGGAAATATGACAGCTGGCGCAACATTTACATTTCCAAATGTCCCCGCAACTGCCGGAACTCGGATTTGGATTGCTTCCACGGCTTCCGCCCCACCAACAAGCACCACATTTTTTGACTACTTCGGGTTTCCCCCCACCTATGTGAACAACGTTGTAAATATCAACGGAGACGATGCATTCCGGTTGTTTCAAGGCGCAACTGTCATTGACCAATTCGGCCAAGTTGGCGTAGATGGTTCGGGAACCTTCTGGGACTACTTGGATGGTTGGGTTTATAGGGTGAACAATACCGGCCCAGATGGAGCCACATTTCCTCAAGCAAACTGGATTTTTAGCGGAATTGATGCCTTGGATGGCACCATAACTAATGCAACTGCCCCGAACCCATGGCCAATTGGTACGCACCAGAACATGCTTGCTGGTTCGGTATCCTGCACCCGTCAAGTTGAGATTGTAGCTCCCCCATTTGCCGATGCTGGCCCTAACCAAATGCTTTGCGAAAACGAGATTGCCACACTCGCAGCTTCTGGGGCAGGAAGCTGGTCGGGGGGGGCTGGTACTTTCAGCAATGTAAACAGCCCAACTTCTACCTACACACCTGCACCGGGCGAGACTGGCTCGACGGTGCTTTTGACTTGGACGGTACCCGGTGCTGGCGGTGTTTGTACCAACGCAACGGACATAGTGGCCATCACTATTTTGGAGGAACCCGATGCCGAGTTTTCTTACAACAACTCGCTGTTTTGCCCTAACGGCCTTGCCAACCCAGTGGTCAGCCACACAACAGGCACAGATGGGCGTTACACTTACATCGCCACTAATGGAGGTCCATTCTTAGACCTCAACCCAGCAACAGGCGGAATCAATCTTGCGACTTCCAACATTGGAACATACGCCGTAACCAATGGCGTGAGTGGTTGTGGCAATTTGGTCATCACCGGAGTAATTGACGGGCCACTGATAGGTGGTATTCCGAAAGCAGTAGAGTTTTATGCGCTCTCAAATATTCCCGACCTCAGCGCCTATGGATTTGGTTCTGCTAATAATGGCGGAGGGTCAGATGGACAGGAATTTACTTTTCCCTCAGTTGCCCTGACTGCAGGCACTCATATCTGGGTGGCCACTGAAGCTGTTGCATTTCAAGCGTTTTTCGGGTATGCCCCAACTTATGTCAATGCCAATGCGCCCAGCATCAACGGCGACGATGCCATTGAGTTGTTTTGCAATGGAATGGTGATTGATGTATTTGGCGACATCAACTTGAGCGGTACCGGACAGCCTTGGGAGTACATGGATGGATGGGCTTACCGAGTCAACAACACTGGTCCTGATGCTTCCTTTTTCCAACTTGGAAACTGGAGTTTCAGCGGAATCAACGCCTTGGACAACCAAACGACAAATGCAACCTCACCCATTCCTTTTCCCGTCAATACCTACACTGGCAATCAAGGTGGGGTTTGCCCAAATGATTTTCACACAGTTAATATCACGATAAACGATGTGCTGCCTCCCGTGTTGGTTTGCCCACAGAACATTACGGTGACACTCCAAGCGGGGCTTTGCGAAACATCTGTTCAGCTTAGTGGCGTTACCGCTACTGACAATTGTGATTTATCGGTCGTCATCACCCAAGATGGCGGCATTCCGTTTGGAAGCTACTTTCCAATCGGAATTCACCCAGTGGTGATGCGGGCCACGGACGACCTCGGCAACTTCAGTACCTGCACGTTTGATGTTGTTGTGTTGGAATTTCCTTTCCCGTCCCAATCACTGGTTTGCAATTCGTTGGTGCAAGTTACTGTTCAACAGGATGGAACCGCATTTGTAAATGCCGATATGATACTGGAGGGCGGCCCCTATGGTTGCTATGACGATTATATTGTCACGATTACAAACGACACTGGGTTTGTTTTTTACAATACACTTTCCTGCAATGAGGTTGGCGACTTTCTGATAGCCAAGGTGATGGACCCCGACAACGGCAATTCCTGCTGGGGGCAAATAGTTCTGGAGGACAAAACGCCGCCAGTCATCACCTGCCCGGATTGGACGATACCCTGCACCAAGGCAGTGAATTCAGTCAACACGCCAACGGTTGTTGACAATTGCGATGCTAATCCCGTTAAGCAATTGGCTGGAACTACGCCAATAGAATTGGATGCTTGCGATGACAATGCCGTCAGGTTCCTAAGAACTTGGTATGCCACCGACAAATATGGCAACACTTCTGAGCCCTGCTTGCAGATAATCACGGTCGAAAGGCCGCTTGAAGTAGATTTTCCAACCGACATTGTTTGGCAGTGCAAGCAATATGCATTACGGCCAAACATCATCAAGGCAACGGCACTTAGTACTAACATCGTTGACTCAGACCCCAGCACCGAAATCATTAACGTGAACCCTTCATTCGGTAGTAGTCAGTTGTCTGGCACAGGTTCAGGAATACCTACAAACATCGTGGGCGAATGGTGCAAGTACAATTACAGTTCTTCTGACGAAAAAATCTTCCCATGCGGAGATAATATCACTGGGGTTTTTGAAATAATCCGCACTTGGACTGTCATTGACTGGTGTACGGGTAACATCATTGTCACTGGTGTAGGTGGAGAAGATAATGTTCAAGTGATAAAAGTGGTGGATATCGTTCCGCCGGTAATCACGGCGACCAACCTTACAGTAACCGCCAACATTCCCGGCGTTCATCCACAGCCTTGCCGCTCCACGGCAGCCTTTCCCTCTCCTGGCGTCACGGACAACGACTGCTCTGGAGTAGCTTCTGTCGTGATAAACACTCAATTTGGACAGGTGGTCAATGGGCATATTCCTGATCCAGGGCTACCGATTGGCCTTCATATTGTCACCATCCAGGCGTTTGATAACTGCGGGAATGTTGCCACAAAGGACATCGTGCTAACGGTCATAGACGGCATTGCCCCAACGCCGATTTGTGTTGAATATACTGAGGTTAACCTTGAGTCCACTGGCAATGCGGAAGTATTTGCCGAAGCTTTCAACCAAGCTTCTCACGACAACTGCTGCCTCGACCATTTCGAGGTGCGCCGGATGGACGACGATGCCTGTGACGATGGCCACAACGACCTTGAATTTGGACCATCCGTATATTTCTGCTGCGAAGATGCTGGCAAAACCAAAACGATTGTTTTCAGGGCTTTTGATTGCTTTGGCAATTTCAATGACTGCATGGTTCAGGTTTTTGTCAACGACAAGCTTGTTCCTGTGCTGGTTTCCTGCCCACCCAACCAACGTATTACGTGTGATTGGTATGCCGACAATATTGAAACGCAGGTTGCCAACCTTGCCACTGCATCCGAAAAAAGCATATTTCTCGACCAATTCTTTGGCGCACCAATTTTTTACGACAACTGCCAATTAACGGCGAACCGCAACTATTCCAGCAATATTGACCAGTGCCTTGAAGGCACTATCAGCCGTAGCTTTGCCGCCACCGACGCTGCTGGAAACACCACACTGCAACCCTGTAGCCAAACGATATTCATTGACCATGTTTCAGATTGGGCAGTTCAGTTCCCAGCAGACCTCAGCGTGAATTGCGGCACTTCGCCACCCGATTTTGGGGAGCCAAAAATCTTCTACGAAACCTGTGAATTGGTCGCAATTACCTACGACGATGAATTGTTCAACGTGGTTGTTGATGCTTGCTACAAAATTGTCCGCACCTGGACCATCATCAATTGGTGTGTAGTGGGGACGAACCCTGGCCTCGTTGACCAAGAGGTAGTGGAGCAGCCAGAGAGCCAACTTGGCCTTGCTTTCCCCCAATGCGACATTGACAGTGACGGCGATTGCGATGGTCGCACTTTCCGTGATTCTTGGCGGAGCGGGTCTCCTTCCAATCTGAACCGGCCAACTGTGCTGGATGCAAACCGCACGACCGGGCCTGATACTGACCTCGACTCAGACCCCTGGGACGGATACATAACTTACCAGCAAGTCATCAAAGTGATTGATGCCGTTGACCCTGTTTTTGCGAACGGTTGTGACATTCCCATGGTCTGCATCAACGACAACACCTGCGCCGTTGACCTGCTTTTACCAACGCCAGATGTGCTCGATTGCAGCAGCAATTTGACAATCACAGCTAAAATCAAGATAGGCGGGGTTTGGCTAACAGGTTTTGGCCCTTGGGCCAATGTGCCACCAGGAATGTACGAGGTGCAGTACAACGCAATGGACAATTGCAACAACCAGACGATTTGCAACACATCGGTCAAGGTGAAGGATTGCAAAAAACCGACGCCCTACTGCAAAAATGGAATCATCGTGACACTGATGTACTCAACACCACCGATGATTGAAGTTTGGGCAAGTGACTTGAATGACAACAGTTTCGACAACTGTTCAACTGACCTTAATTTTTCCTTTTCCCCAGACACCACCAATACAAGTATCCAGTTCTTTTGCCACAACCAAAACACTACCGTTTTTGTGGACGTATGGGTGACGGACGAATGTGGAAACCAAGATTTTTGCACAACTCAAATCACCATTCAAGACAACATTGATTTTTGCGGCGACCCACTTGTCAATTTAGGCGGGGTGGTTACCAATGAAGAAAACGAAAGCATTGAGGAGGTTGAAATTAACCTGAGCGGCACTAATTCCGGCTTGGTGATGACCAGTGACAACGGCATGTACGAGTTTGGCTTCCCTACGCCTGGCGGAGACTACACGGTAGTACCCCACAAGGACGATAGCCCGCTTAATGGCGTCACTACTTTTGACCTGGTGTTGATTTCAAAGCACATTTTGGGAGTTAGTCTGCTTGATTCACCTTACAAAATCATCGCTGCGGACGTCAACAAATCGGGAACCGTGACCACGTTTGACATGGTTGAAATTAGGAAGCTCATCCTCTTCATCAACGATACTTTCACGAACAATACGTCTTGGCGGTTTGTGGACAAAGACTTTGTTTTCCCAAACCCAGCCAACCCGTGGCAGACACCGTTCCCTGAGTTTTTTAACGTCAACGACTTGAATGACGACCAACTAGGAGCAGATTTCGTCGGCATAAAAATCGGTGACGTGAACGGGAGTGCCCTTACAAGCAACTATACTGGGCAAAACGAAGATCGCACCAACAGTGACAATTTTATCCTCCAAACAAAAGATGTAATGGTGGAGAAAGATCAGGAAGTGATAGTCCCGTTCTGGGTAGATGCGACTGAGGTGGTTGGGTTCCAGTTTACGCTCAATTTTGACGACGAAAGATTGGAATTCGTCCGAATCGCAGACGGCATTGTTTCCAGCGAAAATTTTGGACTGGTCCTGCTCGACAAAGGCGCAATCACCGCAAGCTGGAACAAGCCCGACGGTTCCAGCCTCCTGTTCGATGGCGAGGCGTTCGGCGTGGTTTTCAAAGCGAAGGAAGCAGGCAGTTTACGCCAGCTGCTGTCAATTGACTCCCGGTTCACAACTGCTGAGGCATACCCAACGACACTAGACAGGATAGGTGTAGCGCTGGAATTTGAGGGGAACCATGCAACTGCGGGATTTGAACTTTACCAGAATACGCCAAACCCATTCAGTGACCTCACCGAAATTGGATTCAATTTGCCAGAGGCAGCCAAATGTGCCCTTACAATCACCGATGTTTCCGGTAGGGTTTTGAAGGTGGTTGATGACGATTTTGCCAAAGGCTACAACAAAATATTGCTCAAACGAAATGAATTGAACGCCAGTGGCGTGGTTTACTACCGGTTGGAGTCCACCGCGTTTACGGCTACACGAATGATGATGTTGATGGATTGAAAAATTGTCAAATTAAGATTCCAGGGATAAACACAAAGTATGGGCGGCTGCTGTTTGGCAGACCGCCCAATTTTTTTTGGATAAAACGCATAAAAATGTATTGGTTCTGTAACCTTTGTGAAGGTTGGCATTATGAATCCGAAACAGTCCGGGAGGCACAGCTTCCCGGTGCTGGTAAGCGGAAAAAGGACGTTGCCAATTGACTTCATTTGTGGTACATTTGAGTTGAAGAATTAAATGCACTCCTGGTTAAGCCACATTAGTTTTGAACAGCAACGCAAATGAAACAAAGGGCAACGCCTTCATCCGTGAGCACCAAGCTGTGCAATTATGCTTCAGGATTTTCAAATTAATCGTACCCTTGCGAAAAATGAAGGGCTGATGAATTCCTTCCGACGTACTGTTTCCAACGATGATATACAGGACGAATGGTCTTCCATTCAGGCTGCGCAGGCGAATCCGGCTGCGTTCAAGCCGCTCTATGACCGCTATTTTGAAGCCATCTTCCAGTTTATTTACAACCGCACCCAAAACGAAGAAACAAGTGACGACATCTGTTCGCAGGTGTTCCTCAAGGCCATGCAACGCTTGAATGACTACACTTTTCGGGGGGTGCCTTTTTCTGCCTGGCTGTACCGGATTGCAAGCAACGAAGTTGCCCAATGGTACCGGCAAAGCAAAAAAATCAGGGTGGTGAGTGTGGAAGAGTCCAACCTTTCCAGCATGTTCGAAGAGGTGCTGGATGACGACCTCGAAAAGTTCAGGCCGTTCCTGATTCCGGCGCTCGATGAACTGAAGGAAGCTGATTTGGAAATCGTGGAGATGCGGTTTTTTGAGCAGCGCCCCTTCAAGGAAATCGCCGAGGTGCTGAACATCACGGAAAGCAACGCCAAAGTGCGGACTTACCGGGTGCTGGAGCGACTGAAAAAAATTATCTTGAACCAAATAAACGGAAGCCACTGAAAGCAAAATTGATTCCGGCGTGCTACCATAAATTGTAAGGCATGAAAAAGAATTACGACATTCGGGTTAACCCGCAGCCCCTCTCAAAAGCACAGATTGCAAGGCACAAAGATTTTGACGGCCTGCTATCGAAGTACAATGCCCAGCCAAAGCAGCGGCCAATTATCCGCAGGCTACTGTGGGCTGGGGCTGCCGTTGCTGCTACGGTTGCTGGTATTTTCCTGTTTTTTCAGTTGACAGGAAACCAGGATTTCCAGCAACAACAGCAGGCTTTTTTTGATGCAAAACCATACATCAACCAGCCATTTGGGCACGTAAAACCCACCTTTGCCAGCTATCAAGTGAACCCCAACGAGGGTGGGGTGTACAAATACCCAAGCGGCTCTCAAGTGGTGGTGCCAGCGGCAGCTTTTGTCTATGAAAATGGACAAACCCTCTCTGGTGAGGTAACGCTGCACTACCGTGAGATGCACGATTTCGTTGATTTTTTCATCTCCGGCATCCCGATGACCTACGATTCGGCGGGTGTGGACTACAACCTTGAAAGTGCAGGCATGATTGAAATTTTTGCGGAGCAAAACGGCAAGCGTGTAATGATGGCTCCAGGCAAATCCATCAACGTGGAACTGGTATCCAACGTAAATACCTCGCCAAGCTTGAACGTACCTCCCGGCTACAACATCTACAAATTGGACGAGAAGAACCGAAGCTGGGTTTATCAAGACATTGACAGGATGGAGGTGCTCGGCGATGCGATTTCAGCGGAAAGTTTGGATGAAAAAAGCCCGTTTTACCCCGCTCAAAAAGCGCTGGCCGAGCGAATGTTGGCCATCCAGGTGAGCGAGTCCACAGCGTTGGCAAAGGTGGAAACAACCATTTCGAAGCCAAAAGAACCTATTAAACCTCAACGTGCCAATGGCGATGATTACGTATTCAACCTTGACTTGAACGATATTTTCCCGGCGAACGACACCTCCTCCAATGCAGAAAAAATGGAACTGCGCCAGCTCTATCGAAAATATGCGAAAATGCTCTGGCAGCTAAGTCCCCAGGCTACCATCAGCCCCGACCGTTTGCAAAAAGAGTTCAGTTCCGTCACCGGCCTCAACATCAAAAAGCTGAACGAGCGTGACTACGAACTTGAGTTGGAAAAAGCAGGGCAGTCCATCAAAGTGCAGGTGAACCCAGTACTCAGCGGCTCGGATTACGACAAGGCGCTGGTTGAATTCAACCGTGAGTTCGACAATTGGAAAAGATTGTCCACAGAGCGGGAGGCGAAGCTTGCTGCGCAGAAACAAGCGGTTGCAAATCGCTTTGAGGAAGAAAAACGGTTGGCAACGCTTAAATTTGAAGACCGGGTAAACGAATTGAGGAAGCAAGGACTTGACTACGCTGCCAACAATGAAATCATCAAGAAAAAAGTCGTGAACCGCTTCACCGCCTCTGAGTTTGGGGTTTGGAATTGCGACCGCCCGTTGCCGCCAGACATGCTTAAACTTGCCGCCATTTTCAAAGACCAAAACGGGAAGCAATTTAGCAACCGGGCCGCATATTTGGTGGACAATAGCCGCAATACAGTTTACCAATTCTTGGCCGATAACAACACGGAACTTCGATTCAATAAAAACTCCGAAAACCTGCTCTGGTTGGTGACGGATGACAACAAAATTGCGGTGTTCAGGCCAGCCCAATTCAAGGCCATCAACTCAAGTGACACCAAGTTTGAGTTCGTGCTGGAATCTGTGAACAAAGAAATCAAAACTGAACAGGACATCCGGGAAATCCTGTACTTGTAATTTCCCTACATGGTGTGAACTAACCTTTATTCTCTTCATTATTAGGTCCCGCATTCTTCTGGATGCGGGATTTTTTTTTGCATTTATCTAAAAATGAAAGAAGCTAGTAGAGGTTTTACCAAAACTCAGACATCATAAGGTAGTTTTGCGACAGGTTATTTATGGATAAAAGGGGCGGACAAATGCGCAACTTTTTCTCCGTCTCTAACCGTCTGACCAATTTCTACTGTTATTCAAATCATCCAATTATGAAAAAAAAGATTTTACCGATTTTGATTTTGCTGATTTGTACCAGCTACTCATTTGCTCAACTGAACATGAGCTTGATTGGCTCCCTTCCTTATGATGTAGAACTCAGCAATATCTGGGGATACAGTGCACCCGATGGAACAGAATATGCCCTGGTTGGCACTTATGATGGCGTTTCCATTGTAAGTTTAGCTGATCCCTCCAATCCTGTGGAAAGCACTCTGGTGCCAGGCCCATTTTCCAATTGGCGGGAATTAAAGACTTGGAGCCATTATGCCTATGCAACAAACGAGACAGGAAGTGGCTTACTGGTCATTGACCTTGCGAACCTGCCAAATTCGGTGGATTACCATTATTGGGACCCAAGCATACCCGGGCTTGGCACGCTTGCAACCATCCATTCGCTTTTTATTGACGACCTCGGCTATTTATACCTAAATGGAAGCAACCTCAACGGTGGGGGAATTCTGTTTGCAGACTTGAATACTGACCCTTACAACCCCATTTACGTAGGGAAGGGGCCGGCAATCTACGCACACGATTCCTTTGGGCGCGACAACCTCGCTTATAGCTTTGAGATTTACAATGGTAATTTTACTATTTACGATGTCAATGATAAATCGAACCCAGTTGCCTTGGGCAGCCAACAAACTGACGGACATTTTACACACAATGGTTGGCTTTCAGATGACAGCAATATCCTTTTCACAACAGATGAAGTTAGCGATGCGCCTGTTGGTTCTTACGATGTTTCCGATCCTGGCAATATCATAACGCTGGACCAGTTCAGGCCGTTAGAAACGCTGGGCAGCGGGGTTATCCCACATAATGTGCATGTTTGGGATAACTATTTAATCATTTCGTATTACACGGATGGCTGTATAATTGTGGATGGTTCTAGGCCTGACAACCTTGTGGAAATCGCCAATTTTGACACCTATATCCCTACCAGCACTGGGTTTGCTGGTGCTTGGGGTGCTTATCCCTTTTTGCCGAGTGGGCTGATACTGGTTTCGGATATTGGCAATGGGCTGTATATTCTTCAACCAAATTATGTCAGGGCTTGCTACCTCGAAGGTAAAGTAACGGACGCCGTGACAACCACTGGTTTGAACGGTTCGACTATCGAAATTGTGGGCGAATTGGCAAACACGTTGTCCAACCTTGTTGGCAATTATAAAACAGGTTTGGCAACCGCCGGAACCTATGAAGTTTTGATAAAAAAAGCAGGCTATCAGCCCAAGACTATTTCCATTGATTTGGCAAATGGTGAGCTTACCTCGCTAGACGTAGCGTTGGAGCCGCTACCATCATTTGTATTTGGTGGGACAGTTGTAGAAGTGGGTTCTGGGTTGCCGATTGTTGATGCTAAGGTCCAGCTTATCAACGCCGATTTCGAATACAACTTGACCACTGATACAGATGGTAAATTTTCGGTTCAACAGTTTTACAATGGTGATTACGATGTTTTTGCTGGAAAATGGGGGTACAAAGCTGGCGTACTGTCCGCCGAGCAGATTGACCAATCAAGTGGCAATTTGACCCTCGAAATTGCTAGGGGCTACGAAGACATTTTCTCCCTAGACCTTGGTTGGTTAATCAATGGTGATGCCCCACAAGGCAAATGGGAGCGTGGAACGCCTGTCGAGGTTTTCCCTCCTCAGGTACCTTATCCAATTCAGTCTGGCGCTGACTCAACTGAAGACCCTGGTAACTCATGCTACGTTACTGGAAATGTAGCGGACCTATTCGATGGGCTTCAACTTACAGGCACAACCAGGTTGATTTCCCCGTTGATGGATTTGTCCACGATGAACGCACCCCTTTTGAAATTTAAAACTTGGTTTTTCAATGTGAACACCAATGGGGCAGCTTTGGGCAACGACAAGTTGATTGTGAAACTAGCAAATGGCGACCAAACGATTGTGATAAAGGAGATTTCCTTTACCAGCCTGTTCTTACCGCCAACATGGGAATCGTCAGAAATTGACATTTCCTCATTGTTGCCCATTACCGACCAGATGATGGTTATTTTTGAAGTTGGCGATTCCGATCCAAATTTTATCGATGCTGTAGAAGCAGGCGTGGATTTCTTCGAAGTCTATGATGCTAACCCACCAAGTGGAGCAATTGATCTATTTCGGAATGGAGTTTCTATCGTAGTATCACCCAATCCATCCAGCACCCATTTTAATCTCAACTATGACATCAAAGATTGGAAAGATGAAGCTAGTCTGTTGATTTATAATGCTTTAGGACAAATAGTTGAAATGCAAAAACTGGAAGTTTCAGTTGGAAGGATTGCGGTTGGAAGCGATTTGGGCGAAGGAGTTTATTCTGCTCAAATCGTGAACAATGGCGAGCTGGGCTTGCCTATAAAATTGCTGAAACAGCGATAGTAAAAACTGATGCAGCGGCGATTGGGGAACATAACTTGAATCCCATTCGCCGCCGCATTCAATTTCTTTTAGGTCAATTGCTTGAAGTTGCCAGCTACTTCCAGTTCTTTCGTGCCCGGCTTGTAGTGGTAAAAACCCTCGCCTGATTTCACGCCCAACCTCCCGGCAGCAACCATGTTGACCAGCAGTGGGCATGGCGCATATTTTGGGTTGCCAAAGCCCTCCTGAAGGACTTTCAGAATCGCAAGGCAAACGTCCAGCCCAATAAAATCGGCCAATTGGAGCGGCCCCATGGGGTGGGCCATTCCGAGTTTCATCACTGTGTCTATTTCCTCCACCCCCGCAACGCCTTCAAAGAGCGAATAAATCGCCTCGTTGATCATCGGCATCAGGATGCGGTTGGCCACAAAACCGGGGTAGTCGTTCACCTCCACGGGCACCTTGCCAAGAATTCGGCTCATTTCCATTACCGTCCGTGTCACTTCGTTGGAAGTGGCGTAACCACGAATCACTTCTACCAGTTTCATGACCGGCACGGGGTTCATGAAGTGCATCCCAATCACTTGGGTGGGTCTGCTGGTGACAGCCGCAATTTTTGTGATGGAAATCGAGGAGGTGTTAGTTGCCAAAATGGCCCAGGAGGGTGCCAGTTCGTCCATTTGCCGAAAGATTTTGAGCTTCAGCTCCATGTTTTCGGTGGCTGCTTCCACGACCATTTCCGCTTTTGTGGCAGCGGGTTTGAGGTCGGTAAATGTTTCCAAATTCGACAACGTCTCCGCTTTTTGCTCCTCAGTGAGCAGGCCCTTCGATACCATCCTGTCGAGGTTTTTTGAAATATTGGCAATGGCCAGGTCGAGCGCATCTTGCGACACGTCAACCAGATTGACCTTGTGCCCGTTCATGGCGAAAACATGGGCGATGCCGTTGCCCATGGTACCTGCGCCGATTACTGTGATATTCTTCATTTGAAATTGCTTTTTGAAAATCAGATTTTAAAAATTGGAGGGCAAAGATAGCGCTTCTGAAATTTTGTGAATTTCAGTTTCAACAAAAAATGCCAGCCTTAAAACCAAAGTCGCCACTCATTTCACCGAAAATTGATAAATCGTTGTGGAGGAATAATGCGTTCCCGGCAGGAGTACGGTTGATGGGAAAATCAGACGGTTGGGCGTGTCTGGGAAGTGCTGCGTTTCGAGGCAAAGCCCCCAGCGGTCTTGGTAAACCACACCACCTTTGCCCTTGTATTTGCCGTCCAGAAAGTTGCCGGAGTAAAACTGGATGCCCGGCTCAGTCGTGAAAACCTCCATGTAACGGCCACTTTCGGGGTCGTGAAGTGTAGCTGCAAGGCCCGGCTCTTTGGCTGATTGAGGATTTGATAGTATCCAGTTGTGGTCGTAGCCCTCCGCTATTTCGAGTTGGATGTCGTTAAAATTGATGTCGTTGCCGATGGGCTTGGGCTTGCGAAAATCGAACGGGCTGCCCCCGAGGCCACGAAGTTCGCCTGTGGGAATCAGCCCTTTGTCCACTGGCAAGAAACCACTGGAGTTTATGCTCAGTTCATGCGCCAAAATGTCACGTTTTGCACCACCGGTCAGGTTGAAATAACCGTGATGGGTGAGGTTCACGTGCGTTTGTTTATCTGTGGTAGCAAAATAGGTGATTTTCAGTTCGTCCTTGTCGGTAAGCGTGTAAACCACCCTAACTTCGAGGTTGCCAGGGTAGCCCTCTTCCATGTCGGGACTGACGTAAGACAAGTTCAAGCTGGCTTCCCCAGCCGTATCTGGCACAGCCTCCCAAACAACTTTGTCAAAGCCTTTCAACCCACCATGCAGGTGGTTTTCGCCATTGTTTTTTGCCAATTGGTAGGTTTTTCCATCCAGTTCAAACTGGCCCTTGGCAATGCGGTTTCCGTACCTGCCCACGATGCAGCCGAAGTACGGATTGTCTTTCACGTAATCATCGAGCGTTTCGTAGCCAAGCACCACATCTTCCATTTTGCCGTTGCGGTCGGGCGTGTTCAGCGAAACCACAATGCCGCCGTAGTTGGTGATTTTGGCCTCTAGGCCATTTTTGTTGGTAAAAACATAAAGGTCAACCGCTGTGCCGTCTGGAAGCTTTCCCCAAGGCAATTTCGTGATTTTCGATTTCATTTTTTCAGCTTGTGGTTGTTGTGTGGAAGATGGGTCAGAATGGCATGCAATCAACGAAACCAGGTAAGTTAACAATGCTGCTATTTTGAATTGGCTCATTTATCTTAAATTTTGATTGTTAGGTTTCAGTTCCAACCCATGATTCACCGGCTCAAATCATAGGCTGCAAAGGAAGTTTTTTTCAACGGTTTGAAAGCCATTGGCCTTAATAAAATTCAGTTTTAGCGCTTGCTGCATCGGAGGCAAAGGGTAATCTACGCTTGCCACTGTTCGAATTTTTATGGGCGGTGTATCAAATGTAATGCTGCCAATCTTGGGCATGGGGGTTTGGGGGCGAA
>CAZDSU010000049.1:0-54229 GCA_964508135.1 uncultured Saprospiraceae bacterium | reverse complement strand
GGAAAGGTGGCACCGTGGCCAGCGCCCCGGTTGAAGCCGCCCATCTTGCTGCTCAACGGGTCGCTCTGCGGGGTGGTGGGCGTGAAATTGAACAGCGGTCCATCGCCCACCACCACGCCGTCGGAGTAGCCGCTGAACTCGGTGCCAGGTGCGCCATATTGGAAATAGTATTTGCCGTTGTGCTTCGTCATCCAAGCGCCTTCGGCAAATGGGTCGAGAAAGGTATTGTCCATGTGCTCGCCAAAGCGCTGCCAGCCATAACGCCAATCTTCGAGGAGGTACATGGGGGTGCGGGTGCTCTTGGGCTGAAACGTCTTGCGGTCGAGTTCCACGCCGTACATCGGGTAGCGGTTGCTGCTGCCGTTGTACATATAAAAGCGACCGTCGTCGTCGGTGAAAAAAGCGGGGTCCCAGCCGCCGATGTCGAAGGAGTCTTTTAGCACGAACCACTCGTTTCCCTTGGGGTCGGTGCTGCCCCAAAGCGTGAAGTCGGAGGTGTAGGTGCTGCCAAACACCACCATCGTGTCGCCGATGATGCCGACGCCGGGGGCGCAGAGGTCGTCCTTGGTCTCGCTGTTCCAAGGGCGAAGGAAAGGGCGTTTGTGGAATGTCCAGTTCAGCATATCGGGGCTGTGCCAGTAGCCGCCCTGGTTGGTGCTGAACAGGTAGAAGTCGCCCTTGTAGTTCACGATGACGGGATCGGCAGTGGCTCGGTGCTTGCCCCAGGCGGCGAAGCTCTCGTAGGGCGTGTAGCCGTAGTCAATATTGGTTGGGTTGCAGTAGGTTTTTTGCTGCGCAAAAAGGCTGTGGGCACCAAGGGCGAATAAGAGGCAAAAGGCGAGGTTTTTCATATTGTATTCACATTCGTTAATGGCACGAAGGTAATCAAAGCAACCGTAGCGAACGGATGGTGGCACAGCCCGTTTTTTCCCTTTCCACCACTTTGTACTTGTCGCAAAAAGGTTTTCCCGAAGGTCGGGACAGGTCGTGCAAATCCCAAATTACCAACCGTTGCCCCTCCTCGCCGCCTCCGGCGGCTCGTCGGGGGAGAGGGGCTTTTGGTGCGTTCCGCCCCAAACCCCTATTTCACAGAACCAATTTGTGCGAAGTATAATTACCTTTGGCAAAACGAAAATCATGAAACATTTCCCCTTAGTTCTTCTTTTCCTCGCTTCGCAAATCGCCACTGCCCAACCCGGCTGGCAACCGCTCTTCAACGGCAAAGACCTCAGCGGCTGGTCGGTCAAAAACGGCGAGGCCACTTACCGGGTCGAGCACGCCGAAATCGTCGGGACGACCAGGGCCAACACGCCAAATACCTTCCTTTGCACCGAAAAAAACTACGCCGACTTCATCCTCGAACTGGAGGTAAAGGTGGACCCCTCGCTCAATTCCGGCATCCAGTTTCGCAGCAACAGCCTGCCCGATTACCAGAAAGGCCGGGTACATGGCTATCAGGCCGAGATTGACCCAAGCCCCCGTGCCTACAGCGGCGGCATCTACGACGAGGGCCGACGGGGCTGGCTCGCCGCCCTCGCCGAGAACGAGCCGGGCCGCCGGGCCTTCAAAAACGGCGATTGGAACAGCTACCACATCGAAGCCATCGGCCACGAGCTGCGCATCTGGGTGAACGGTGTACAGACCGCCAACGTCGTGGACGACATGACCCAAACTGGCTTCATCGGCCTGCAAGTTCACAGCATCGGCAGCCCGGAGCTAGCCGGGCGTGAAATCCGCTGGCGCAATATCCGCATCAAAACCGAAGCACTTGAAGCCGACCGCTGGGCAGTGGAACCAACCTGCCCCGAAGAAAATTGCCTCGCCAACACGCTGACGGACAACGAGTTGCGCCATGGATGGCGCTTGCTCTGGGACGGCAAGACCTCGAACGGCTGGCGCTCCGCCCGCTCCACTAACTTCCCTGCCACTGGCTGGGCGATGAAGGACGGTGTGCTAACCGTTCAACCAAGTTCTGGCGGTGAAAGCACCGGCGGCGGCGACATCGTGACGAGGGAGCAGTTCAGCAATTTTGAACTAAAACTTGAATTCAAAATCACGGAAGGTGCCAACAGCGGCGTCAAATACTTCGTGCAGCCCGACCTGAACCAGGGTGCTGGCTCGGCCATCGGCTGCGAGTTCCAAATCCTCGACGACGCCAAACACCCCGACGCCCTGCTTGGGGTGAAAGGCAATCGGACGCTCGGCTCGCTCTACGACCTCATTCCGGCTGCCAACCGCTCCGTGCCGAGCCGGAGCAAGGAGTTTCGAGGCATCGGCGAGTGGAACCAACTGCGCATCGTGGTGCGGGGCAACCACGTGGAGCACTGGCTGAACGGCTTCCAAACGCTTGAATATGAGCGCAATACGCCGATGTTCAACGCCCTCGTTGCCTACTCCAAATACAAGGATTGGCCGAACTTCGGCAACTGGCCGCAGGGCCATATCCTACTGCAAGACCACGGGAATGAGGTGTCGTTTCGGAGCGTGAAGGTGCGGGAGTGGTGAAAAATAAGGGGTTTGAATGTCGGCGAAGCCGACATTCAAACCCCCTAAACCTTTTTTGGACTCGCCTTCGGCGAGTCCAAAAAAGGCATTTATATCTTTCAATTCCACCATTCCCCTAGCTTTGCCACCGAATAAAACAATTATGAACCTCTACGACGCCATCGTCCAACTCCTCCTCGAAAACAAGCCGCTGCTGCTCTTCCTCGTCATTGCCATCGGCTATTTCATTGGCCGGATTAGGTTTCGGGGCTTCAGCTTTGGCGTGGCGGCCGTACTCTTTGTGGGGCTGGCCTTCGGGGCCATGCACCCGGACATGGCCTTGCCGGACATCATTTACATCCTTGGGCTGGTGCTGTTCGTCTATACCATCGGGCTGCGGTCGGGACCCAGTTTCTTTGCCTCTTTCAAAAAATCGGGGCTGCGGGACAACCTGCTCGTATTGGGCATCTTGGTCGTTTCCGCTGCGCTGACCATTACATTGGGCAAATGGATGGGGCTGAAAAGCACGCTCACGGCAGGGCTTTTTTGCGGTTCTTTGACCAACACGCCCGCCCTTGCCTCCCTGGTGGACATCCTCAAGAACTCCATCACCGACCCTACATCGGAGGCAGCGAGGAACTTGTTGGCCGAACCAGTCGTGGGGTACTCGCTCGCCTACCCGATTGGCGTGATTGGCGTCATTTTTTTGTTCCAAATGGGCATCAAGTTTTGGCGCATTGACTTCAAAAAAGAAGCAGCAACCACGGCAGAACTCACCGGCATCAGCACCGAAGAACTGGAAAACGTCAATGTCATCGTCACCAATTCACGGCTGGCAGGAAAGAGCCTGGTGGAAATCGGCAAGTCCGGCGAGTTGCACAATATCGTCGTCTCCCGGCGACTCTCAAGGGGTGGAACGGAAATAGAAGTTCCTGGGCCAGAAACCATCATCCTAAAAGGCGATATCCTCACCCTCGTCGGTCACCCCGCCGAGCTTCAGAAATTCCAAGCCCTTTTTGGTATCCCGTCCGGCAAAGACCTCTCGCTGGACGCAAGCACCGTCGGCATTCGCCGCATTTTCGTTTCCAACAAAGCAGTCGTTGGCAAAAGCATCCAAGAGCTTGACCTCTACCACCACTTTCAGGCCATCATCACCCGCATCCGGCGGGGCGATGTGGACTTGCCCACGCATGGCGACATGGTGCTGGAGGCGGGCGACCGGGTGCGCATCATTGCCCCCAAAACCAAGATGAAGGAAATCAGCAAGTACCTCGGCGACAGCTACCAACGGCTCTCGGAGGTGGACTATATCAGCATCTCAATTGGTGTAGTGCTGGGGCTGCTCTTGGGCATGATGCCCATCCCGCTGCCGGGCGGTTCCACGTTCAAGTTGGGCTTTGCGGCTGGGCCGCTCATCGTGGCTTTGATTTTGGGCAAAATGGGCCGCAGCGGGGGCATCATTTGGGCCATGTCGCTGAATGCAAACCTTACGCTTCGGCAATTGGGCGCCGTGTTCTTCCTGGCGGGCATTGGCCTCAAGGCGGGCTACTCGTTTTACTCCACCTTCCAATCGGCTGGTTTTCAATTGATTGTGCTGGGCGCCATCGTCACCTTGGCCACCGCAGGGCTGGGCCTGCTCGTTTTCCGTTTGGTGTTCCACATGCCGTACAACCTGCTGATGGGTGTCATGTCGGCGCTGCACACGCAGCCCGCCTGCCTCGCCTTCGCCAATGAAAAAGACGACACTGGCGCTGCCAACATCGGCTATGCCACGGTCTTCCCCACGGCGATGGTGGCGAAAATTCTGCTGGCGCAGGTGATACTGGGGTGGTAAAACAATCGCTTCATTGAGGCTAAAAATCATAAATTTGCCAAGGGTATAAATCAAGTGAGCTAGTCCCTTTTTGCCAGATACCATTCTTCCCCATAATTTATTTTGATGCTTTGTTTTCATAAACGGGTTGCCTTATTGATTTTCATTTTATATGGTGTTTTGCCACTGTTGATGCAAGCACAGGACTTGCATTACAATCACCAATTCCTCAGCGTGGAAGACGGGCTGGCCAGCAGGGAAGTGCTCTGTGGGATGCAAGACCAGCGAGGTTTTTTGTGGTTCGGCACCCGCAACGGGCTGAACCGTTACGATGGAAAACGTTTCACCCTACTGACAAAAAGGGATGGCCTCCAACGCAACCGAATTGTCAATCTGGCCGAAGATCAAGCGGGCAACCTTTGGATTTCCTACGGCATCGCCGAGGGGACTTTCGATACGGATGGGAAGACCGATATTTACAACCCCGTCAGTGGGGAACTGACGCCCCTGGAGGAAAAATTTCCATCCTTGCCATTTGACTACAACGAGATTACCGGCATTTTGTCCAACCAGCAAGGGGACATTTATCTCCTGGTCAGGAATGCCTTGGTGTATCGGTACAATGTTGTAAAGGGTTTTGAACTGGTGGTGGATGCAAGTGAAATTTTGGGCAAATCTTTGCGCAATCCGGACTACACGCCCCACGCCAACGGCGAGAGCATCGCCTTCAACGAAAACTTTTCCTTTTTTGGCAACCGCGTGGTGACCAACACGGAGCCATCCAAAAAGCTGTCCTATTTCAATGAGGAGGGTTTGCTGGAGTTTGTTTCTTTAGACAAAAAGAGCAAGGTCCCCCAATTATTGATAGAAAGGCACACGCTTGATGAAGGGCTAAAAATTGAATACAGCCCCTGCGATTTGCCCACTTTCAACGTTTTCAAAGCCCTGGATTCCATTGGCGCTCGCCGGAACGACAAATTTGGACCCGCCATCTTGCTGCCGCTGAACAATGGGCTTTTTGTTTTTAAAGACTACAAATTCTTCCCCTTGTTGGCCGACCCGAACGTGGGCAAAGACTTTTCCGTGAACCTGTCCTTTTTAAGCGACCGGCAAGGCAACTACTGGGTTTGCACTCCGCAGGGGCTTCATAAGTTCACGCCTTCCCAAAAGCGGTTTCAGGTACTTTTCAATAAAGCGGCTTTCGATATGCAGGACCCGCTGGGCAACCAGGTGCGGGGCATCCTTGCCGATGCTACTGGCAAAGTCTGGACAGGCGGGCATTTCGGGTTGGTTGTTTATGATAAAAAGGAAGGGAAATACTTTTCCAAGCTCAGGGTGGCCGATGACATTTGGATTCATTGCTTTGATAAACGGGACGACAAGGTCTATTTTTTCGGCAGCGGATGCCATGCGATTGACTTGCCGGGCATGGCGGTTTCCCGAAATTATTTGCTTGACCTGAACATGGACCCAAATGCCTATCGGTCAACGATTGGGTTTATTTGGGCGCAATATCCTTTGCCTGGGGAACGCTATTTGTTGGGCAACGACCACGGGAAGTTGTTGATTTGGGATATTCAGTCCAATCATATCACGCCGGTCGAAACATGCCGACAGGCCATGCCCTTCTCGAATTTTATTTACCGAATCATTTTCAGCGAAAAAGACCAGCATTACTGGGCAGCCGGGGGTTCGGGGTGTTACCGCATTTCAAAAGACCTTTGCATCATTGATTTTTACGGGACAGAGAATGTAGTGGACGAAAAACACCGCATACCAGTGAGCGACCTACGGGACTTGTACGAAGACCCAGATGGCATATTTTGGCTGGCCACCAACGGGGAAGGACTGCTCCGGTGGGACCGGGCCAATGGCGCTTTTCAGTCTTTTACGATACAGGACGGCATGCCCTCCAATACCTTGTACAACATCCTCCCGGATGATTTTGGCAACATCTGGGTGAGCACAGACAATGGGCTGGTACGTTTTAACAAAAGCTCCCATTACATCAATGTTTTTTCCGCCAAAGATGGCATTGCCCACAATGAATTCAACCGCATATCCAGCTATCAGGGAGCGGATGGCACAATGTATTTTGGCGGGATTGACGGCCTGACCGCTTTTCATCCCCGTGACTTTGGAACCGATACCACGGGCGGGCAGATTCCCTTGCAAATCACAAACTTCAACCAGTTTCTTGGCAGCAAAAACCAACTCACCAACCTGACCCACGGGCTGCTCACCAACCAGGAAATCACCTTGCATCCCGGCGACAAGTTTTTCAGCCTGGAGTTCGCATTGCTGGATTTTCAATCTCCCGTCAGTTACTACAAATACCAAATCGAGGGTTTTGACAAGGAATGGCAGTATATCCAGGAGCCTTTGCTGCGCATCAGTGGCTTGCCTTATGGCAAATACACCCTCCGCATCGCCGGGCAAAGCTATTCGGGCGCTTGGTCGAAGCAGGAATTGGCCATACCGATTCATGTCCTCCGTCCTTACTATTTGAGATGGTGGGCATTCGTATTGTACGGGTTGAGTTTTCTGACCTTTTTGTATTACTTCCGGGAATACCAAATCAGGCGTTTGCTGGAAAAAGCGGACAAACTGCGCCTCCAGGAAATTGATTTGCTCAAAACGAAGCTGTACACCAACATCACCCATGAGTTCCGAACCCCACTGACGGTGATTTTGGGAATGGCGGAACAACTGGAAAGTGACCCGGTGACTTCGAGTCACCGGGTCACCAATGCCGTTAACTTGATAAGAAGGAACGGCCAAAACCTGCTCCGACTCATCAACCAGATGCTCGACCTGTCGAAGTTGGACAGTGGGAAAATGAGCGTGGACTGGGAGCTGGGCGATGTGGTGCTGTTCCTGCAATACCTTTCCGAAAGCTTTCATTCCTACGCAGCAACCAAGCATATTCAATTGACCTTTTACCCGGAAGTGAAGTCGCTGGAAATGGACTACGACCGGGAAAAATTGCAGCAAATTATTTCCAACCTGCTGTCCAATGCCGTCAAATTCACACCAGAAAAGGGCAAGGTCATCCTCCATGTCAGCGAGGTGATAAAACCAGGGAGTACTGTTAGCACTTCAAGTGCTAACAGTACTATCAACCATTTCCTCCAAATCAAAATCTCCAATACCGGTATCGGCATTTCTGCGGAACATATCGCCAACATCTTTGACCGTTTTTACCAAGCGGACGATGCGCACACCCGCAAAGGCGAGGGTACTGGTATCGGCTTGACCTTGACGAAAGAATTGGTCGAATTGTTGGGTGGCAGCATTTCCGTAAAAAGCGAAATCGGTCAGGGAGCTGAGTTCACCGTGCGCCTCCCTGTCAAGAAGTCGGCGGTTCATAGCCTTGATTTGCCACAGATAGAAACGGCTGTGCCGGCTTCCGGTACAATGGCCGAACTGATGACTTCCGCTGGGGGTATTTTCGGATTGGAAACCGACGATGCGCCATTGCTGCTCCTCATCGAAGATAATGCCGATGTGGCCACTTATATCCGTACCTGCCTGGAAGGGCAATACAAGATATTGTGGGCAGAGGACGGTCAAACGGGCATAGACAAGGCGCTGGAAACCATTCCCGACATCATTATCAGCGATGTGATGATGCCAGAGAAGGACGGTTTTGAGGTGACGCAGTTTTTGAAAAACGACGAGCGCACTTGCCATATCCCCATTATTTTGCTCACCGCCAAGGCAGACGTCGAGTCGAGGTTGGAGGGGCTGGGCGTGGGCGCTGATGCTTATTTGTCGAAGCCATTTTTGAAAGAAGAATTGCTTATCCGGTTGGAAAAACTGGTGGAACTACGGCAGCGGTTACAGCAAAAATATGCCGCAGTGGACTTCATTGCCCTGGCCACAAATGCCCCTGCACAGGCAACCGCCTCATTGGAAGCTATTTTCTTTGAAAAAGCCTCCCGTTCCATCCTCGACCACCTGGACGACGCCAATTTCGGCAACGAGGAACTGGCCCGTGAAATGGCCATGAGCGAATCGCAATTGAACCGAAAATTGAAAGCCCTGACCGGGAAGACCTTGTCCCTTTTTATCCGCAGCGTCCGCTTGCAGCAAGCCAAAATCCTGCTCGAAACCACTCAACTAAATATCTCCGAAATCGCCTACGCCGCCGGGTTTGCCGACCCGGCGTATTTTACAAGGACTTTCTCTCAGGAGTTTGGGGGGGCGCCGAGCAGGTTTCGGAGCTAATGAGAATAGGGGTTGGAATGCCTTTGTACGTCTCGCTAGGCACAACTGAACCCTTAATTCACATAATTGCCTAACTTTGTAAAGTATCATTAGAAATTCTTTGAGTTATGCAAAACGCTGAAGCACGGGTCGAGGAAATCACCAAATTCGTCACATTGCTCCCCGAGCGGGACCAAGCTGCCCTCCTCAAGGCATTGCGAAAACAATTTTTGCTGGCGCAAGCTGCTCGATTGGAAGGTTCCGTTAAGGCCAACGACATTTCCATGAACGAAATCCTGGAAATCGTTAGCCATGTAAGACTGGCACAACATAGGAGAAATGGCCTCGCTTGAAGTCGTTCTTGACACCAACATCTGGGTCAGGTATTTCATCAAAAATGAGTTCACCAAGCTGACCTTGCTCGTTACAGAGAACGACTTGGTTGTTTTCACCTCCGAAAGATTTATTGCTGAATTGGAGGAGGTTTTGGCTTATCCCCGCATTTCAAAATTGCTTTCCCTACCAATCCAGGAATATATCCTGTTCTATAAGAATTTAACCACCCTGTCAAGGGTAGCCTATGCCTTTCGGGGCAGCCCCGACCCAAAAGATGACTTTTTGTTTGACCTTGCACTGTCTGCCGGAGCATCGCATTTGGTCACCAACGACAAGCCGTTACTTGATTTAGGAGAGGTCAGGAGCGTCAAAGTCGTTTCCCTTTCCGAGTTCTTTCAACTCATCAAATCGTAGGGCTTTTTCCATTGTTCGTAGCGGCGCTTGCTACCCCCTTCGACACCTTTCGCTGCCAAAACACCCCCAAACGAAACATAACACCCACCTTCCCGTAGCTTTTCCCTATCATTGTTCGATAATTCTAAACCTGATGAAGCACCTGATTCCCCTTGCCTTCCTCGCTTGCTTTTGCCATGCCCTGCAAGCCCAGCATAAAGGCTGATTTCGGGAAGCCAACCGTACTGGGCAGTTTTGCTGGGATATCGTTTTACAAAAAGGAAAAAGAATGGCAAAAGAAAAGCTTTCCAAAATCACGGTAGATGGTGCGGACATACACTTCATTGAGTTCAATGATACAGATTTTCTTTCCCTGACCGATATCGTGAAGAAGTTCGATGACGACCAGATTCTATACCGTTGGATGCGGAGCAGGAACACCCTCGAATACCTGGGCGTATGGGAGCAAGTCTATAACCCGGATTTTAACACTACCGAATTCGATAGGTTTAGATTTGAGTCGGGACTGAACACCTTCTCCATGTCACCGAAAAAATGGATAGAAGGAACAAATGCGACGGGCATCGTCTCCAAGTCTGGCAGGCATGGCGGCGGAACTTATGCGCACAAGGATATAGCACTGGAATTTTGCTCTTGGATAAATCCGGTGTTCCGGTTTTATATAATTCGGGAGTTCCAGCGTCTGAAAGAGGAGGAGGCGAAACTGAACAACCTCGAATGGGACGTGAAGCGCATCATGTCGAAGGCAGCATACCCGATACACACAGAGGCTGTGCGCCAGCACCTCATCCCACCGAAAATTGTGCGTACCAAGCTCGAAGGATTCTATTTTGCCAGCGAAGCCGACCTGCTCAATGTGGCACTTTTCGGCAGGACGGCGAAGGAATGGAAGCTGCAAAACCCGGATGCCAAAGGCAACCTCCGAGACAATGCCACGCACGAACAACTCCTCGTCTTGTCGCTGCTGCAAGGGCTGAACGCCAAACTGCTGGAGTGGGGAAGCGATGCACAACAAAGGCTCGAATTGCTGAACAAAGCGGCCATCGAGTGGGTGGAGATTGTGTTGAAAAGTGGGAGTTTGAAAGCGTTGCAGGGGGAGGGGAAGAAATTGGGGGAAGGCTAAGAGCATGTTTGAATGGTTGGACCTTGCGCCAGTGGACGTTCTTGATGCCCCCTTCGACACCATTTGCTGTCAAAATACGAGCAAAAGGAGGTGACACCTTTCAAAAAGGTGTCACCTCTTTTTCTTCATTCTTTTTCACGAAACGAAACAAAAAACCCGCCTTCCCGTAACTTTTCCCTATCATTGCTCGAAAATTCTTCTCCTCATGAAGCACCAATACCCTCGTTTCCAAAATCACTTTCCCATGAATAAGATTATCCTTCTTTCCATCAGCCTTTTAGTGGCATTTACAACTAGTCTTTATGCGCAGCCTCCTATCCAATGGCAAAATACTATTGGTGGGATTTCTTCAGATGAATTACATTCCATCCAGCAAACGAGTGATGGTGGTTACATTCTCGGCGGAACTTCCTGGTCTGGGTTATCTGGTGATAAAACTGAACCCAATCAAGATCATGATTATTGGGTGGTAAAACTGGACGCATCTGGAAATATTTCTTGGCAAAACACCATTGGTGGAAACAATGGTGATTATTTGCAATCAATTCAACAAACGAATGATGGCGGGTATATTCTCGGTGGAAGTTCTAATTCCAACATCTCTGGTGACAAAACTGAAAACAATCAAAGTAGTTCTGGAGCTTACGGTGATTATTGGGTGGTAAAGTTGGATGCATATGGGAATATTTCTTGGCAAAATACTATTGGAGGAAATTTGCAAGATATTTTGAATTCAATTCAACAAACGAATGACGGTGGGTACATTCTTGGAGGGTGGTCTTCTTCATACATAGTAGCAGGGGATATAGCTGAAAGCACTCAAGGTGGTAGTGATTATTGGGTAGTAAAACTAGACGCATCAGGTAATATTTCTTGGCAAAATAGGATTGGCGGAAATACCATAGACGAATTAAATTCAATTCAACAAACGAGCGACGGAGGCTATATTATAGGCGGAAGTTCTCTTTCAGCTATTTCTGGTGATAAAACTGAAAATAGTATAAACTATACCTCAGATTATTGGGTGATAAAATTAGATGCATCAGGAAACATTTCTTGGCAAAACACTATTGGTGGAAACAATGAAGATGTTTTAAATTCAGTGAAACAAACGGCTGACGGTGGATATATTCTTGGCGGGCATTCAGATTCAGATATCTCTGGCGATAAAACTGAAAATAGCATAGGTTCCCATCCTGATTATTGGGTAGTAAAACTTGATGCATCAGGAAATATTTCTTGGGAAAATACTATTGGCGGAAGCAATGGTGATTATTTGCAATCAATTCAACAAGCTAATGACGGTGGATACATCCTCGGGGGTTTTTCACATTCTAACATCTCTGGAGACAAGACCGAAAATAGCCGAGGCCAAAGTGGCAGACCTGATTATTGGATAGTAAAACTTAACCTATCAGGGAATATCTCTTGGCAAAAAACCATTGGAGGAGATTTAAATGATGAGTTGTATTCACTGCAACAGACAAGTGACGGTGGATATTTTCTCGGGGGACGGTCATATTCTAACATCTCTAGTGAGAAAACTGAAAATAGTCAAGGAACTTGGGATTATTGGGTTGTTAAATTATCACCTGAAAATAACACCTTCACATACACAAATGGCCTCGGCTTCGGAGATGACATAAATGGAAACGCTTGGAATATTTGGAGCGCAAACGGTTCTAACATCTGGGATTGGCACTCAGATTATGAGGGCGGATATTTACACTATAATTTTAAGGTTTTAAACTACTCTGGCTTTTATTGTAGCGGTTCTTGCCGCTATCACAATGTCTGGAGCAAGAACCCAAACCTAGGCTTTGAACTTTCAGATGTACTTGGACACGATACAGGGATTTTTCCTGAGAGCGCCCAAAACGACCATATTTACCAAGTTGACATTCAATGGAACGCAACTGGGTATCACGCCTCCATTTTTGATATTACGGCAGGCACATTATATTCGGAAAATGATTACACCTACAATGTTAATTCAAATACTTACGATTCTTGGACTTGGGGGTACTCTTATTGGGAGAATGGTACTGATTACCATGATGAAGATGCACTTGCACACGCATCCCAATGGGAAGCTAATGTTTATCAGGATGGACCTACGGGTACAACCGGAGGAGGAGGGGATGTTCGGACTGACGCACTTCCTGTCATGGAAATTGTTACAAACAATCCGTGCGATATTTTAACCGATTCTCCCCAGCCTATAGCTAATGCCATTGACGCAAAAAACATACATGTAACTTGGAGCAGCCCCTGCCCCGGACTGGCCTACCAACTTTGGCGCACAGATGTTGCAACGGGCAGCATCAAAAACGTCTATTACGGGAACAATCTTTTTTACGAAGACAGCGACCCACAGCTTCAACCCAATTATACCTATCAGTACAGATTGCAACTTGTTTCCAATAATGGTGTAGCACCACTATCTACACCAGTTGAAGTAACAACACCTGGAACTGTGCTGGATGATATGGCCGATTTAAGGCCACAGTTGCTGGGCATTGTCAGCCCGGCAGGAAGTACTTGGAATCATGGAGAGCAAGTAGTTTTACAATTAAGGATAGCCAATATCGGGACGGAGGCTGCTCCGGCAAGCCAGGCACGGCTGTATCTTTTGCAAACCCAAGACCAAACATTCTGGAATGTACCGTTTGGGAGCGCCATTCAGTTTCCAGCGATAGGGGTTTCACAACTTGCTACTCAAAACCTGAACCTGACCATCCCAATGGACATCGAACCGGGGGATTATTACCTCGGCATGGAAGCAGATATACTTGGAGCGGTGACCGACAGAAACCGGACCAACAACCGGAAGACTTCCATGTTGCCGATAATCATCACAGGCACAAGCACAGGTGCAAACCTTCCCGACCTTGCTGTTACGATTCAGTCCATCTCTTCTACTGAGTGGACTTCGGGAACGATGATTTCATGGAAGGCAAAAGTCAAAAATTTGGGTGACGTGGCTTCCGGAACCAACACACTTCGGTTGAAGATTAAATTCCAGGGCAGTAGCAATGAGGTAATCCTAAAGAATGAATTGCTGCCCACCACTCCAGCAAATAGTGAGCAAATCATTGATTTCCCCGCTTTTCAGGTGCCGGGCAGCCTTACTTCCGGTGATTATTCACTATTGGCAGTTATTGATGCCATTGGTGAGGTGACGGAAATCAGCGAAACCAATAATAATGCTTCGTTCGGAACCATTCACTATGCAGGAAATGGCGACATAAAAATATCAGGGTATGTTATGAACGCTAAAGGACAGGCTGAGTCAGGGGTTAAGTTGACTGGTCTGCCGGGTAATCCGATTACTAATTTCTTGGGGTACTACTCCGTCTTTGTGCCAAGTGGATGGTCGGGGGTGGCCACACCTGAAAAAAGTGGGAACCTCATCTTTGATGTAAACGATGTACTTCATACTGCTTTGACCAAAACAACTTATCAAAACGTGACGAATGCCATTCAGTCCGATTATGTGGCAGTCAACGTGTACGACATGGTTGAGAAGGTAGCTACCAATGAGCGATTAGCTGATTTTCTGATTACGGACATGACTGCCAAAGCCAACGCTGAAGCGCTTTTGGACGCATACAAGTTCGTGAGCTATGCCGTTGATGTTTATGGCATACTGAGCAAAGACGAAGATGATGTGACGAAATACTTTGACCTGATTGACCTTGCGGTAAACATTACCGGGACGATTGTGGGTGCTCCAGCATCTGCCTCTTTTGGAATTGGGGTGTATATGTACATTGCCAAACAAACGCTGATTTATATCAATGAGACAATAGCGGAATATTATCGGCAACTCAACTTTAGTTTCTTCCCTGAAACTTTACAATTTTTTCTCAAAATTGAAAAAGACAATTTCTTTTCTACTGATGTTTCTCCCACTGTTTACACACCTTATCTCAAAGCCTACCTCAACATGTACGATGGAACCGTAGGGCAAGGAAATCTGCAATTCATTGAGCGGAGAGAGATGAGTGTCGAGATAAGCAGTAACGACAAGGTGAAACTCCAAGCCCTTTCTCCATTTAATGAGGATGGCTATGGCAGGGTTTATACTATTGAATTGATTTGGAACCAGCAGAGTAATTATTTGAAACATTCTTTCATTGTGCCAGCAAAAGAGCCGTTCATCGAAGAAGTGTTCGTTTCCGCCACTGATTATAACATCAATTTCGAAGTGGAAAATGGACACGACTTAACCAACTCTGCACTTTTTGGTGGTTTATTGGGCGTGGAGTACTTAAAAATTAAGCATTAACCCCTTACTCTTTAACTTCTTAAATTAGCAACAAATGAAACCCATCATATTCTTATTTGCACTTTTGGTTTTCCAATTCAATACAGCGACTTCACAAATTGTCATTAATGATAGCGGCCTCGAAATGGGTATTAGGTCGGCGCTGCAAATTGACAGTCAAACCGTTATTACTGATTCCATGGCGCTTCAATTGACGACCCTTGATGCCAACCTATTCGGCATTTCAGATTTGAGCGGTATTGAGCACTTTCAAAACCTTCAGGTAGTGCTGTTGAAAGGTAATGTCATTTCCGATATTCAGCCGCTTTCTACCTTACCGTATCTTAACTATTTGAACATTTCTGAGAACCAGATTTCAAATATTTCACCGTTGCTGTTCTTTTTTTCTACTGAAATGACTGTATTGGTGGCTGGCAACTGTATATCGGATTTCTCTGGATTGGAAGACAATACCATCAGCGATATTGAAATAATCGGTGCAGATAACCAGCGACCTGATTGTGGGACTTCATCTCAAGTGGATATTTTGTACCTTTTGGATGCTGAATTGATAAATACGACCACCAATGAAGTAAAATTAATGTACCGGGGTTGGAGCAATTACAATACTTCTGGATTGCTTCATTTTGGGGATGGCAACTCTCAAGCAGTGGTGTGCGATGGTCAAACGAAGGAGACTACGCATACCTATGCTGATTTGGACAACATAACAGCGCAACTGCTATTGAATGGTGAGAGCTTATCGTTGGATTTGTCACTTCTAAAAGAAGCACTAAACTTGATTTATCCGCCCAATGGTGACACTCTTGACAACTTAAACCCTTATTTTGAATGGAATGCATCGCAGTTTACTGACAATCAGTATCAGATGTACGTAACCAATGATACCAATGGGTTGGTTTTTTCGGGGTTTGCCCTCGACACGAATTTTGTTCAAATCCTCCAGGATACCTTGCCGGAATGTCGTTGGTTTTACTGGAAAGTGAGGCCATATAGTGAGAATACCTTTGGAGAATGGTCTGAGACATTTGCATTCTTCACATTTTGCCCACCGGGTAGTTTTCCAACGGCTGGATTTACTGTAGCGAATAATCCACCCTGTACCAGTGGTATTGTCAGTTTCAGCAACACAAGCCAAAGCGCCACCGCTTATTCATGGTCGTTCGGAGATAGTGAAACCTCGACGGAGATTTCGCCGATGCATCAATACAATACCTCCGGCTCTTATATTGTAACGTTGACTGCGACTAATGAAATGACAGGTTTGACCAACACTTTTTCTGCAACAGTGGTGGTCACCATTTCAGATGTGACAGCATCCATTACCCCATTGAGCAATACTACCTTCTGCCAGGGAGAGGCCGTTAATTTAAGCGCCAACGCAGGCGCTAACCTGACCTGGCAATGGCAGCGCAATGGCAATAACTTGACGGGGGCTACCTCGCAACAATTCAGTGCCACGGTTGCCGGAACCTACACGGTCGTCGTGACGAACAGCGCAGGATGCAGCGCCGTTTCACCGGGTGTGCAGGTCAGTGTGTTGGCCTATCCTGTGGCTTCCATCTCGCCTTCGGGGAATGTCGCCGTCTGCGAAGGGCAGTCCGTCAACCTTGGCGCCGGGACGGTTGCAAATCTGACGTACCAATGGCAACTGAATGGAGGCAATATCGGCGGTGCTACCAGTTCCACCTACCCGGCTTCGGCGGCGGGAGATTACGTGGTGGTCGTTACCAATGGTTCGCTTTGTACCGCTACTTCCAGCGCCGTGAACTTGCAAGTCAATCCATTGCCGAATGTACTGGCAACCGCCAGTGATGATACGATTTGCGAAGGCACATCCACCACTTTAAATGGGACGGGCGCACAGGATTACACCTGGCAGCCGGGCAACTTGCAGGGTGCATCCATTGAGGTTACCCCTTCGCAATCAACCGTTTACACGCTGACGGGCGTTGACCAAAACAATTGCACCAATACCGCCACCGTCGAAATCACGGTCAATCCCAACCCAACGGTTGACTTGGGCGAGAGTGTCACCATTTGTGAGGATGCCACTTTGACGCTTCATGCTGGGGCAGGTTTTGCCTCCTACCTCTGGTCAACTGGTGCTACGAGTGAGGAAATCACGGTGGATGCGGGTGGAGTATATTCGGTGACGGTCGTTGACCAAAACGGATGTAGTGGATTGGATGAAATTGTAATTACCGAAATGGTGTGCAATGCAACGAACAACACATTGAACAACAGCCAAGTGCAACTGTATCCCAACCCGAACAGCGGCAGTTTTATGCTTTCGATAGATTCGGAAGTAACCGGGGATTTGATTCTGGAGATTGTCAACCCGCTGGGACAGGTGATGACGAGCGTGGAAACCACCAAGGCCAACCGGGTTTTCCAATATGATTTTGCTTTACCCGACTTACCTGCCACCGTCTACCTGCTGAAAATCCGCTTGGATGGATTGATGGGGTGGAAAAAATTCGTGGTGGAGCGGTAACATTTTATAGCGAGCGACAAAGTGTAGAAAAGCGGTGACACCTTTTTGAAAGGTGTCACCGCTGCACCGGGCAACTTATCAGAATTCACTTGACTAACTACTGAGCTGGACGGCGTCTCTTCGTTGGAAATGAGAAAGCGTCCGCTTGCAACAAGCCAAAATCCTACTCCACCACCCGCCAGAACATCTCCGAAATCGCCTTTCCTCCCGAGGACTTCCCGACCTGCCTCGCTCCACGCAGCATCAATGGCTTGCGGCTGGCTGCTGCTTTCCATTCATTCAAATGATAGTCTATCAGTCTTTTGTGATACACTTTTGAAATTTTAGTACCCGAAAACAGGGGTAAGATTTCGTTTTTGGTAGGCGGAAGTATTTTGCAAAACACGGATGGCTTTTCAATTCGGGGCCAAAAGGCGGGTTTGCCAAACTTTAAATCTGGGGGCATTATCGCCTACGCCGTCGGGTTTTCCGACCCGGCCTACTTTACCCGAACTTTCTCCCAGGAGTTTGGGGTGGCGCCGAGTAGGTTTCGAGGATGAGGGGGCTAAAATGGTTGGTTTTTGCGTCAGACAAGACCTACGGCAGGAACCAAGCCGCACCATGTTCGTCTATTGAAATAATAAAAAACTTGGCCGTCCACTCATAAGAATGGGTAGGAAAGGGAGCGTAACTTTGTTTCACAAAACAACTGCACAATGAACAAAGAACTCCAACCATCCCTCGACCACCTCTACGACCGCCTCCGGTCGCTCATCTCCGAAGGCCGCATGCGGGCTGCCGTTGCCGTCAATTTTGCCACGGTTGAAACCTACTGGCAATTGGGCCGGGAAATCGTGGAAGAAGAACAAGGCGGAAAAGACCGGGCAGGCTATGGCAAATACATCTTGCGGGAAATGTCCAAGCGGCTGACGGCGGAGTTCGGAGGAGGCTTTGACGAAAGCAATCTTCGGTATATCCGCCAGTTTTACAAAGCTTTTCCAATTCGTGACGCGGTGCGTCACGAATTGACATGGACGCACTACCGCATCCTTTCCAGGGTGGAAAACCCGCTCGCCCGCAACTTCTACATTTCGGAAGCCATTGAGTGCCAATGGGACACCCGGCTGCTGCAACGCCAGGTCAATTCGCTTTACTACGAACGCATCCTCTCCAGCCGTGACCGCAAAGAACTGAGGGAAGAAGAGGGCATGGACAAAAGGCCCCTCCAACCCGAAGACATCCTCAAAGACCCCTACATCCTTGATTTCCTCGGCTTGAAAACGTATCCCAAACTCAGTGAAAGCGACCTCGAACAGGCATTGATCAACAAACTGCAGGAGTTCCTGCTCGAACTGGGGAAGGGCTTTGCCTTTGTCGCCCGCCAACAGCGCATCCGGGCCGAAACCAAAGACCGCTACATTGACCTCGTTTTTTACAATATCCTGCTCAAATGCTATGTCCTTATTGACCTGAAAGCGGGCGAACTCGACCATGCCGACATCGGCCAGATGGATATGTACGTGCGCATGTACGAGGACAAGGTGCGCCGCGCTGATGACAACCCTACCATCGGCCTTATCCTATGCACGGAGAAAGATGCAACCGTCGTCCGGTATTCGGTGCTGGACGAAAGCAAACAGCTTTTTGCCTCGAAATACAAACTGTTCCTCCCGACAGAGGCTGAACTGGCCGCTGAACTGGAACGGGAACTGGAACAAATCAAACGGGAAAAATCCCTTGATGACAGCATGGGCAAAACCTGACAAACCCCGGATTTCGGGGCCATCTTTTTTCCATCCGAAAGTTGCATTCCCAATCCTGTGAGCATCGTAGTGCAACAGTTCTCGCAATCGGCAGAAGCGGCACTGCGGCACAAGCGATGAACACCTTTCTTCGGGGAAGGCGTCAGCCACTTCCATGAACGCATCAGAGGAAAATGAAACGACCACAGCGCCTGCTTGCAGCAGTCCAAATCACCAACCAGAGCATCTCCGAAAACGCCTACGCCGTCAGGTTTGCCGACCCCCACCTACTTTACCCGGACTTTCTCGTTGGAGTTTGGCGTGGCACTGAGTGAGTTTCGCAATTAACTGACTTTCAGTTCATTAGAAATCCATCGCCGAATTCTTCCAAGCCTTTATTTTGCCCGTGCCGATATAGTCCAAGCTTTTGCCGGAATAGTGAAAGCCGATGGCCTGCCTTTGCCTGTACCTTTCCATTTACAAACGATACCACGATTCAATGGGACGGTTTGCAGCAATAACTGCTACTCCCAAAACGAGTTCCCCTATCCTGTCTCCTCTTTTTTGCCCCAGTCGAAACAGCTAAAGTAACGGCTCAAGAATCGCTTGAAAATGAAACTTATGATACGATTTTACAACATCGCCATGAGTTATGGCATCAAAATCATCGCTCCATCGGAGCGGTATCTTTGTAGAACTCTGCATTTCCTGCTTTTTCCACTCCGTAGGAGTGGTATCATTTCTCAGATGCCGTTCCTGCGGAACGGTGTCTACAATTGTCCCCAATTTCTACAAAGATGTAAGTCCTATGGACTTGACTTTCAGGCATTTATCGCCAAAATTCACGGTGCAATTGCAGACAGCTTGAAGCATATTTACGTGCTTGCGCAGCTCCGTCAGCGTTCCTTTCTTTGCTTTCAGCAATCGGTTCGGGGCCTTCTTGCTGCAATCCTACTTTTCGTTAGCTGCGGACACCTGCAAGCGCAAACCGTGGAGCAGTTGCAGGAAACCGTGCAGGAGCGGATAGCCCATCCCCTGCAAATCAATGGCTCCATCGGCCTGACGTTCGGGTACTACGAGTCCTACGGCATCGCCGCCCGCCGTGACCGCTATTCCTACCTCCTCAACGGCAACCTGAACCCCCGGCTGTTTGGCATTGACTGCCCCATCAACGGGAACTTTAGCCAGTTGGAAGCCAATTTCCTGCAACCGTTCAACCAGTTTGGAGTCAGCCCGCAGTACAAATGGGCGAAGGGCCACCTCGGCTACCGCAACCTGACTTTTTCCCCGCTCACCCTGAACGGCCACACGTTTTTGGGTGCAGGGGTGGAACTGGCACCGCCCATCAAATCCCGTTTTATCGAACTGCGCATCGGGGCCATGTACGGTCGGCTGCGGCGGCCCGTGGAGCCGGTGGACGTCGTCGGCAAACAGGCGGACCCCTCCTTCCGTCGCATGGGCTACGCCTTGAAACTGGGCATTGGCGACAAAAAACAGGCTGCCAATTACCTCGACTTCATTTTGTTCAGGGCGCACGACGTAGAAGGCAGCATCGAGGCCCCGGTCGGAAATGGTGCCGTGACGCCTGCTGAGAATCTGGTGCTGGGCATCTCTGGGCAGTACCAACTGTGGCACTCGCTCACCCTGAGAGCGGACTGGGCCAGCAGCGCATTTACACGTGACACGAGGAACGAAACGGCAAACAAGGACAACACTGGTTTTTATGGCAAATTGGGCGGGCTGTTCACCCCACGCATTTCCACGCAGACCAATCAGAGCGTGATGACCGCCTTGGAGTACCAGTTTTCAAAATCCAGCATTGGGCTGAAGTACAACCGCATCGCACCGGACTACGTCTCTATGGGTTCCTACTATTTCCAGAACGACTTGGAAGACTTGACCTTCAACGCCAATACCAGTTTGAAGGGAGGCAAAATTATGCTGGGCGGGAGCCTCGGATTGCAGCGCAACAACCTCGACAACAAGCTCAACAACCAATCGAAACGGGTCATCGGCTCGGTCAACTACCACCAGGCCGTCAACGACCGGCTCAACTTCAACGCCAGCTACTCCAACTATTCGTCCACGTTGTTGGTCACCAAGCAGGAGTTGTCGGATTCGCTGAACCTGTTCCAGGTCTCCACCAATTACACCCTTGGGACGAACTACAATTTCGGCGCTGCCGAAAGGAAGCAAACGCTGTCGCTCAACCTCAGCTACCAGAACGCTAACGCCCGGGACGAGTACGACATCATTGACCAAGCCACCGATTTTTACAATGCGGGGCTGTTTTACAATATCCATTTTGCGAAGCGAAATATGGGCCTCACGGGTTCGGTCAACGTCACCCGAAGCACCACGGAAGGCATCGAGTCTACGGTGATTGGGCCGGGCTTCGGGGTCAACAAATCATTCCTGGAAAAGAAGCTGCGTGCCCGGTACTTCGTCTCGTACCGCAACAGCCTGTTGAACGGCAGCGCCAGTTTCGGCGTGTTGCAAAACCGCTTTTCGGTGGATTATGCCGTGTTGAAACACCACCGGGTGAGTTTGACCTTGAGCCATTTGTACAAGGTGGATTACGCCAGCAGTGACAAATCCTACTCCGAGATGCAGGGGCTGATGGGGTATCAGTTCAGTTTTTGAAAGCAAGGTTTAGAGGGGTTTAGAGAGGTTTAGAAGGTTTAGCAGGGCTCCCCCTAAACCATCTAAACCCCTCTAAACCCCCTAAACCCATAAACGACCGCCATTTATGAAAATGCAACGCTATATCACCTTGATTTCCCTGCTGTTTTTGATGGGGAAAGCAGCAATGGCACAGGTTTACCCGGTTACTGCGCATGTGCAAATAAACCCGCCGACCACAACCTACTTGCCAGAGTTCACGATATTGGGTTCCGATAGGCTGTCGGTGAACCTGTTCTTCAACGACTTCAACGAACCCGTCTATGATGTCCGGTTGAAGCTGACCATCGAGGGCAACGGCATCTCTCTGGTGACGCACCCCAGTTACGTGCCGCCGAGTATCACCCTTTCGCCGGGCGCCAACCTGTTTTCGGGCAGCGACTTGGCCTATTACCTCAGCCCAAACAACATGCTGATAAACGGCATATCGCCACAGGCGCTCCAGCAGGGAGGGTCGGGATTGCCGGAGGGGATTTACACTTTTTGTGTGCAGGTGTTCGATTACCAACGGCCAGAGGTGGTGCTTTCTTTGAACAATTGCTTCCCAAAACTGCTGCGCAAAAACTATCCGCCAACCTTGGTGGCCCCGGCTTGCGGCTCCACCATTCCGGTGTTGGGGGGCAATCAAGATATTCTGTTCCAATGGCATACCAACGCCGACCCCAGCATACAGGCACAGTACGAACTGAGCATCGTGGAAGTGCCGCCCGGCATGAACCCCAACGACGCCATGAACGGCTCGTCCACCAAGATACTGGATTCGGAGCCTGTCATGGGCACGAGTTTCCTGTACGGCCCGGAACAACTGCCCCTGGAAGTGGGCAAACGATACGCTTACCGGGTAAAGGTTTTGGATGCAGCGGGCAATACCACCTTTGAAAACAACGGGCTTTCTCCCGTCTGCTCCTTTTACTATGGGGTGTTTGGCAATGGGATGGTGCCGCTGATCAGCCCCCTGCTCGACCAGCGGGTAAGCACGGTGCAGCAACTGACCATGAAATGGGCACGTCCCGCAAACGCCACGCCTGGCCAGCAGGTGTATTATAAGCTCAAGATTGTCCTCATGTTGGAGGGGCAATCGCCGGAGATGGCATTGGAGTTCAACCCAGCCTGGCACGAGGAGGAAACGCCCGTCATCCCGGGAAATGCTGCGCTGGTTTTGCCCAACAGCTTGTACCCATTGCCGCCAGAGCGGCATTATGCCTGGGAGGTAAAAGCCTATTCCGACAATAGCGGAACGGAGGTGGAAGTCGCCGTGAGCGAAAAGCGGTTTTTCAAGTCTGCACCAGCGGTGGAGCGGTTCAAGGCAGGCAACCCCGACTGGAACATGGTCACGGTGATTACCCTGACCAAAAACGAAGACGTAGCTGGCAACCAAAAGAAAATATCGGGTGTGGGAACCATGAAAATCCGGGAAAACGGGGAGGAAGTAACCCTTCATTTTACGGACATCACCGTCGGGCCTTTGGATGATTTTTGGCAATTGGTGGCAGGCAGCATCATCGAGCCGCTGAACAACTTCGTGGTGCATTTGGACAACAGCGGCAACCCCTTGGGCGACACCACGAACATGGACAACTATGGCAGGGCGGACTTTGTAGCGACCCATGTAATCGTAGAAAAAGACGACCTGAAACTGCGGGGGAAGGTGAAATGGCAGTTCCCACATTCAACGGTGGGCGGGTCGCCGTTGGTGCAGTCCCCAGAGAAGGATGTATTGTACAACAGGTTTAAAATAATTGATTTGGATATTGACGTAGTGGCTGCCAGTTTTGATTTATTGGACCCGTATGGTTTCAGAATCGAATATGCGGCCAGTTCGGCTTCGGCTTCCAATTTTTCCATTCTGAATAATGTGTTAAGCCTCACGCTGGATGGCACCCTATTTACTACCGCCAGCGTGAAGGATATGGCGGGTAGCAGGATGTCCTATAAATTCACGGGGGCGAATAATCCCTATTATTTCAGCCAAGCGGGAATGGAGGTTGACCGGGATATAAAACTGGTGAACAACACCCAAATACAATTGGATGCCATTGCCGCCATATTCGACCTTTCGGAAGATGAGTCGCCGCTAAAAATAAGCAATGCCTCCTGGAAGGGCATTTATTTTACCAATTTCAATGTCCAGTTTCCAACGACTTTCGATGGTAGCAATCAAATCAAATTGGAGCAAGCGCAGGTCTATAATTTCGAGGCTTTGCCTGCCAATATTTTTTATGCCTGGATTGACAGGTTTGGGATAGACATGGATATTTTGAGAACATTTGCCGGGGCTTCCGGGCCAGCGGCAGCATTCAATACATTTCCAGATAATTTACGGGAGATAAAAATGAAACTTGTGGACAATGCTGTGTCCGGTTGTTTTATAAAAGGGTTTGTGCAGATACCATTATTAGACCCGGATGGGGAGTTTAATTATACGGTTCCATTTGACAACAATGGGTTGCAAGCCAGCTTTCTGGATGATGACCTCGTCAATAGAGAAGTGGTTTTAAGGGAGAATTCAAGAGAGCTGCGCTTGGTAATAACCATAAAACAAGCGGTCTTTAAAGACCACGAACGGCTGGATATGGTGATTGATATGGAGTGGGAGGCATTGGAGCTAAACGTAATCAACGTCACCGAATTTAAGATATGGGGAAATGGGGAAATTGGCTTCAAAACCCCTGGTGGAGCAAAGGGCCTGACCAATGTTGTAGGTAAATTTGACAACCAGTTTGAAATCACCGTTTTTGGCGTTGCTGCTGGATTCTTTGGGGATGCCTATGCATTCAACTTTATCACCCACATGGTACTTGGGGATGAAAAAATGGCCATCGTGGATCCTACGTCAGCCAGTGCGCCAACTGCTCAATTTTGCACGGATGACAAGAGGATACCCAAAGGCAAGGAGGACGACCCAGCTTGGATGCCGACCGCAAAATATGTCCATAATAGGTATTGGGGCAACTATAGCGAAGGTGGGAAGAAGGAATTAAAGGGCGGTAAAATAGCCTTATTTATTCCAGTTTACATGAGTTATCCTATCACGCCCCAAAGCGCTGGTCTTGGATTGTTGGGCGCTGGGTTAGGGGCCGGAGCAGGAGCTGGGATAGGGGCTTTATTGGCGGCAGATACTATCAACATTGCTACTTATGGTCAAAACGAGGGGGTATCTGTTGAAGGGACTGGAAACGAGGAGGAAGGTGCTCAAATAGGTGCCGCTGCCGGGGCTGGTGTAGGTGCTGCCGCTGCGATAAAATTAGCGGAAGCGAATGCAATATGGGTGCTGAAAGGAGGGCTTTTATACAAAACTGGAGACCCTGAATGGGGCAATGTTTTCATGGGAATGGCGAACGCTGAGATAAAAAAACCACTGAAATATGGGCTTGCTACCAAGATGGTAATAGGCACTAAGGAGGATGTGCATTATGGTTTATTTGAATTGACTTACCAAGCAAACCGTTCTGACTATGATAAACTGGGCATGGTCCAAGAAGCGCTTGCAGGTACTTCTGTCCCAAAACAAACCTCAGGGGATCTTCCACCTACACTATTTCCCAGTAAAAGGATTTTGATTGGCAATTTTAATGTGGTTGAAATAGGTGGGCGGGTGTATTGGAACATGAGCCACAATGTCGAGAAGGAATGCGGAAAAGACTTCAAGTCACTTATACAGCTTGGCGGGGTTACCCCGGAAAACATAGACCCAGAAAAAGTCTGGAAATTTTTGACCACCTGCCAGAAATTAAAAATGATAGCCGAAGCCAATAATTTGTCTTCCTTTTTGTGTCAATGGCGGGAATTGGACCAAAAAGCGTTTCGAAGTTCCTTGAGAGCACTTCCAGAGCCTGACTGGGAATTGATGAAAAGGGAGGTGCCTCAAATTCCGGCCTCCACCTGGGATAGACTTAAACATGATAGCATCCAGACTTTCGCACATTTAGAGCTGTTGTTTCCGAATGAATGGTGTCCTCATATCGTAAATGCTTTATTAAAACAGGTAGAACACTATGAGGAGCGTTTATGTAATTTGCCTTCCTTCCCACCCCAATGGCCACCGGACGTTTGCCAAATGTCACAGGCTTCACAAAAAAAAATGCTTAAACAAATTGATAAACAAAGTAAAGCTCAAAAACCTGTAAAAGCATTTGTCGTTGATGAACGCCATATTCTGACATTGACTGAATGGAACGTCATGATTGCTGGCCTAATACCACCAGACACCATTAACTGGGTTTATATCTATGAATCATATCCTGACAAAGACTGGTGCAAGATAATAGATGAAATACCGGGAGTTTGCTGGAGCGTTTCGTGCATAGATCTACCAAATTTTTGGCCATTCGAATGGCCAGATTCATTGATTAATATACACGCAAAACCAGCGTTGCCTAATTGGATCAATAAGATTTCGCCTTCTGAAATCACAAACTATCGAGTGGATAACTCCATTGATTTTGGAATGATGCTGAAGATGCGAGCCGAAAATACCTTAGTGCCTGCTCCGGGAGCAACGGTGCCACCTGAAATATTATCCAGAGATGGAATGGCTACCATGATTAAAGGTGTATTGGAAATGAACGGCGGCCAAGGCAGTTTTGGGCAGTTTTTGCTCAGGGTGGATGTGGGAATGGGCAATGCACCCCACCCGCCAACCATAGATGGCTCTTTCGTGAAAGGAAAAGGGTGCATAACTTATACTGAAAAGACAAAAACATTTATAGCAGACTTCCAAGCCCAGGCGATTGCAGCATTGGGGCCGCCTCCAGAACCTCGGAAAGGACTTTGTGGGCAAGGGATGATCCATTTTCAAGTAAAACCTGGCCAGGTAGATTTGGAGATAGGGAATCAAAAATTTCCAATATTCGTAGTAACCTGCCCTGCCGGTTGGGGTGGAATAGGTTGGTTTGAACTGCACCAAAAAGACCCCAATTCCTTAAAACTTGGGGCAGGCATGGGCTTGGTTTTGGCAGCATTTGCCCAAACCGACAGGTATGGAAACGAGGTTTGCACCTTCTATGGCTATGTCAATGCCTATGCTGCCATGGTTGCCATTGCCGATGTAACGGTTGAGCCAAAGTTGGAACTCGTGCGTGCAGGTGTTTTGGTCGGGATAGGCGTGGACATCGGCGTCAATTTCTCTGGTTTTTTATGCCCGTTTGGCAATATCAACGCCTTGCATTTATACCTCGGCGGCGAATTAATAGCCACTTTCCCTAAAAACGAATTGGCTGGTAGCTTAGGAGGGGAAGCCGTCCTGTTCGGGGTGATTAGGGCTGCATTTTCATTTCCTTTTAAGGAAAAAATCATTTAATATTTCGTAATAGCGAACTGTAATGAATAGTATTATTTCTATAAAATTGATTGTATGTTTCATGCTGCTGCACGTCATTGCTGCAGCACAAGAAAACAGCATTGGGCAATTATTTGTCAGTAATGACAATTCGGGAAGTGCCATAATGCTCAAATGGGTAATTCCTGAATTTGGAGCGGAGGAAGGGTTTCAGGTTTATCGCCAAAAGGAAGGAGAAACGGATTGGTCGCTCCTTAATGCGGACCCCGTAAAGAAAATGGCTACGCTTCAACTGAACCCAAATGATAGAGATGACGCCATCAATTTTCTGGAAGATTATATCAAAAACAACGACTTGTCGAAAGCCGACCCGTTCACCTTGCTGCTGTTGAGCAGGAAGCTGGTTGAGGTGAATGATTTTGCCAAATATCTAGGGCTTTTTCACCAAGATGAAACGGTGCAAAATGGCCAGACTTACCGCTATAAAGTCACCAAATTGGCAAAAGGCAAAGAGCAGTTGGTGGGGCTTTCTGCGGTGATTATTGCCAAGCCTTTTGAACCAATTCCCCCACCTCAAGGCATCAAAGTATTTGTGGATGAAAAAGTGGATACAATGGTGAATGTGTTTTGGACACCGGAGGAGACCCGTTACTTTGCTATCAATATCTACAGGGCTGAGAAAGAGAACCCAAGCCAGAAAATCACTGACAACCCTGCTATCCCTTCGCAAAGCATCAATGCAGAAGGAAAATTGGCATATCCTAAATATTTTTACAATAAGGGCGACCATGTAATTGGCAGAAAATATACTTATGAACTAAAGGGCATTGATTTCTTCGGAAGGGAAAGCCGGGCTTCCCAGACATTTGAAATTGAAATAATAGACCGGACACCACCACCACCGCCCACTGACTTGGAGACTGTTCGCACCGGCCCACGTGATGTGCTGGTTAGTTGGGCGGCATCCGAAAGTGAAAATGTTGCAGGCTATGATGTTTTTGTAAGCGACTCTTTGGACGGCGTTTTCAAGAAAGCAAATAAAAGTATCCTACCTTCCAGCCAAACCACATTCATTTATGAATTGACGGATGAAAACTGGGGTGATAGGTTCTTTTATGTGGAGGTCATCAATGCGTTGGGCACCCGCTCGGCGTCCACTAAAATGGGCCTGACCGTCAACGATGTGATACCTCCGGCCGTGCCCACTGGTGTGGTGGCTACCCCTTTTGAGGGAGCCATTCAAATCAGTTGGGAAAAGCAATCTGAACCGGATTTATTTGGTTATGTCGTTTATCGTTCCGTGGCAAATAAACCTGGCGCCCCTTTCGTATTCGCTTCTGGTGGCTCAATTATGGGCAACATCTTCTTGGATTCACTCCCAAGAGAGGCCCGCAACAAATATTTCTACAAAGTAGCATCTATAGATATTTATGGCAACCTCAGCGAACGCTCGGAAACAGTCAGTGCCATCATGCCCGACGTGATTGCCCCCATTTCCCCGACCATCATTGAAGTAGATGTCAAAAACGACACTGCTTCCATCACCTGGCTGCCCAGCATTGACGATGAGCTGAGGGGCTACCACCTCTACCGCTGCACGGAAGCTGATACTACCCAATGGACGCTTATCGGGGCTGCGTTTTTATCCCCAAACACCACCCAATACAGCGATGCCGGCCTCGAACTGGACGTCGCTTATTGCTATCAAATAACCGCCGAAGACCTCACTGGCAATAAGTCCGAGCCTTCCAACCGCTACACCGTCAAAACACGCCCCAGCTATGGCGAAGACCTCGTGGCCGGAAAGATAAAGGCAACTTATGCCAAGAAAAAGAAAGCGGCCATTGTCACCTGGAAACGGGATACTTCCCCATTGTTGGAAGGCAGCATCCTTTACCGCAAAGAAGGCAACGGCCGGTTCTTGCCGCTCACGGAGTTACTAACAAAAAAAGAGGAACATACCGACCCCAACATAGCACCAGAAAAAATTTATACCTACCAACTTCGCACCTACTACAAAGACGGTAACATGACCCTGTCAGAACCCGTGGAAATAGTGGCGAAATAATTCATTGCTCAATAGTGAGCGGAAGTTAGGCGGTAACTTGAAGTTACCGCCTAACTTGAAGCTACAACCATTAAATTCTCATAGTATCATGAAAAACTTTTTCAATTTCTCCAGCCAGCTTTTTACCGCAGGTTTGCTCCTTTTTAGCTGCGCAACGGGCACACTCCATGCCCAGAGCAACAACAACATGGGCGTCGGCACGACCACCCCGGATGCCTCCGCTATTTTGGACGTATATTCCAACACGAAGGGCCTGCTCATCCCAAGACCTTCGACCGCTCCCGCCAGCCCAGCGGCTGGTTTAATGTATTATGGTGGGGGCCGGGTCAACTATTTTGATGGTACTTCCTGGAGGCCGACAGGGCTTTGGAGCCTCAATGGGTCAGCTGCACGCTATACGGCAGGCAGTGTAGAAACGACTGGCCAATTCTTCATAAATAATAATAACCCAACCGTTTATTTGCAGGATACCGACCATAAATCGGGCATGATTCACCAGAATGCGAACCTGATGCATTTTTTAAGCGGCTCTGGCAACAACTCCACCACATGGCAAATAAATGGCAGTTATTGGCCGCTCACGCTGAATATGAACAACGATGAAGCGACATTTGGCGGGTCAGCTTATTTTATGGAGGGGAATGTGGGCATCGGTACGACGACACCCGGCTACAAACTAACCATTGCTGGCGGTACCGATGGAATTGGTCTAGATAACACAACATCAATGTATGCAAGGAATGCCAGTGGGACTTATGAGGTTTTTTGCCATCCCCGCTGGTCGGATAATGTGATGTACATGAATTATGGTGCAGGAGGGTTTAATATTCGCAATAATGCTGGTGCTTCTACCATGTTCATGACAGATGGGGGCAATGTGGGCATCGGCACGACGAGTCCGGGCCAAAAACTTCATGTTCAAGATGGTATATATGCCTCCGGTACCATAACGGCGGGTAATGAGGTTAATGCCACTGGCAGTATGTCCACTAGTGGGAACCTATATGCAACCAGTGGTACTGTATATACCAACCTTGTTACTGCAAATAAGGTGCTTTGCCAACCAACCGGTAATGTTATAGCTGGTGAGTTTAGAAATAATAGCAGTTCTCATGCTACGGTTTGGATTAATAACGATTATAGTTATAACTATGCTCCCGCATTATGGATTAATAGTGGCGATGCTTTCAAACCTGGGGGAGGTTCTTTCAGCTCTACATCGGATATTCGTTTGAAAAAGGATGTAGAAAACTTTAAAGAGGGGTTGGAGTCTATCCGAAAAATTCGGCCAGTATCTTACCATTATAATGGCATCAATGGTTTTCCAACCGAACCCCGCTTCATAGGCGTGATTGCACAAGAACTACAAAAAGTATCTCCTTATATGGTGAAAGACTATTCAACACCTGAAAATCCTGAAAAGTATTTGACTGTTGACCCAAACGCTTTTACTTATATGCTGATAAATTCCGTGAAAGAACTTGACGAGACAGTGCAAAAGCAACAGCAAAAAATTGAATCCCAGCAAGCCGAAATAGACGCCATTAAAACAGCCCTCGCAAAAGCGGGCATCAAGCTCGATTAGTGGCCACGTTTACTAAACCTTGAAGGTTTAGTAAACGTCAAGCTTTACCCCAATTCTGCCCAATCATTCAGGCATTTAATCAGCAATCATGAAAAAGCATTCGACCATATCCTGTCTGGCCATTATTTGCCAATTATTTATTGGAATTAATGGCTACTCCCAAGCCAATGGCGCTGGCTTTGAAATCCTGCAACAGCCAGTCTTCGGGCCTGTCTGCGCTGGAGAAGGCACGAGCCTGAAAGTGCAGGCAAGCGGGGGTGGCCTCAGCTACCAGTGGCAGGTGTTCAAAAGAGTCGGGTATTTCGAAGACCTGACGAATACCCAGGGCTATAGCGGCGTCCAGACTGCCCATTTGCAAATGCCCAGCCTGTCCAAGTCCATGAACCAGTACCTGTACCGTTGCAAAATCAGCAATGGAACGGAGGAGCTTTATTCCGAGCCAGCGGTGACTGAATTGAAGAATGCCCGCATCAATTTCCACCCCGCCAACGGGACGGGTTATGTGGGCGATTACCACAGCTTCGAGGTATATGCATCTGGCGCTGGCCTGAAATTTCAATGGCAAGTGAACACGGGCGCTGGCTTCGCAAACATGGTGGATGACAGCACTTACACGGGCTGCAAGACCTCGATATTGAGCATATCGAAATTGGTAAAAAAGATGGACGGCTACCAATTCCGCTGCATCGTTTCCGGGAAGGCATGTGAGGTGGCGACGCTTGTTTCCGACCCTGCAAGCCTGACCGTCAGCACGGACGCCAACCCCATGAAATCAATGATGGGCGGCAATCCGAGCAATGTGATTTGGTACATCAATGGGACGGGCGGCACGCCAACCTTTTTTGGCAACCCAATGGTCCATGTGGATGGCGCCATCAAAGTGGAAAACAATGGGCAAATCCGCAGTCAAGCGGGGACGGGACTAAGCGCCGATATTCGTTTGACCGGGCACCTGTACAACAACAACCCGAGCAGTAGGCTGTTGACGAATGGCGATATCAGCCAGTTCATTTTCGAGGGTGCTGATGCCCAGCAAATAATCGGGGGGAATTCCACCAAAAACAATTTCAATAAATTGCGGATAAGCAAATCCAGCAGTGCGGGAAAAGTCACTTTGTTCGACGATATTTCCATCCGGAAAAACTTGGAGCTTGCCACGGGCGACCTGGACCTTTTGGCCAGAAAAGTTTATCTAACCTTCGTGAACACCAGCAATGCGCCCATAACTTTGGCATCCAGCAATTTGGATTCCTTCCCCAAAATATTGAATGAAACGGAAAACAACCGGATATACGGCAACACTTACAACGCTTTTGTGGCTGTTGAAAACCAGGAAATTGCCAGTCCCGGCAACCCCTTTGCGAATGGACCAGTTAATTTAGGCAATATGGGCGCTGAGATTTATGACCCAGAAAATCATTTTGGCGCAGCCCAAATCACCATCAAAAGGGTGCATAATACCAACTCCATCGTCATTGATACCGGTGACCCAATGAACCCATTGTATATGGGCTCAATAAACAGGACTTACACCATAGAATCCAATCCTGATACACCTATTCCTTCGGGAATGGATTTTACCTTTCGTTATTTGGACGGTGAAGTATCGGGCAGCGAGGCCAACCTGACCATCTTTAAATCGGATGGCAGTGGTGGCACCTGGACTGCCCAATCGTCAATTTTAAATACCTCCGCCAATACCTTGGTGCAAAACGATGTGGCGGATATCACCAAATGGTGGACGGCGTTTCCCTGTACGAATGCGCCTTATGTATTTTTTTACCAAAGCCCGGAGACGCATCTTTGCGATGGCGTCACTTATACTTTAACCCCTGCCAACACTGGCGGCCCAGCATCTGCTTATGAGTGGGTACTGGACGGCGACACGCTCGGGTTAAACGAAGACCATTACAGCATCACAGGCGTGGAAGGTACCCCAAACCAGACCTTGGAGTTTATTGCTTATGATTCGTTAGGCTGCTATGACAGGGCCATCGTCACCATTGTGCATGAGGATACATTAATCGTTGATATAGGGCCAAACTTAGCCCTTTGTCAGGGGGCTTCCCATACATTTACGGCTGCATATCCGGGGAATTGGAAGGTGGATGGCATTCCGCAAGGAAACCCGCAAATACCTATGAGTTCCTTTAATTTTATCGCAAACAATTATTCGCCGGGACCCCATGCCGTCACGATTGCCGTTTATTTGAATTATTGCAATGCTTTCGATACGGTAACGGTCACCGTTAATCCGACGCCAACGGTGGAAATTACCCCACCTTATTCAACGGTATGTGAACCAGGCACAACCGATTTGACGGCAAACCCAACTGGTGGCACGACACCTTATGATTATAATTGGAATTATGGCGGGGCCTCCACACAAACAGTGTCGGTACCCAATGCAACCACCGTCTATACGGTGACACTGACGGATGCTAATGGCTGTACGGCAACGGATAATATGGGGATGAATTTTGTCAATATTATCTTGACAGAAACCCATACACAACCCATCTGTTTCGGGGAAGGGCTTGGCTCCATTGACTTGACGATTTCTACGCCGAATGGTTGCCCAGGTATAATATGGTCGAACGGCGCTACCACGGAAGACCTAACAGGCCTGGAAGCCGGCACCTATACAGTCACCGTTTCAAATGCATCCAATGGCTGTACCGATACCCAGTACTTCGATTGTTCCAAAACATTGAGTGTTACATTGGTAGGGCCAAGCGCCGCATTGGCCACCAGCGGCAATGTGACAAACCTCTTATGCCACGGGGATGGCAACGGCATTATTGATTTAGTAGTAACCGGTGGCACACTACCATATACTTATTTATGGTCAAATGGAGCCACTACCCAAGATTTAAATATGCTGTCGGGCGGCACTTATGGTGTCACCGTCACCGACGCCAATTTATGCACCAAAACGAATAGTTTCGTCGTCGCTGAACCTAGTATATTGACAGCTTCAAGTTCTCCTCCACCACTTGTCACAGCTGTAACTTGCCATGGTGCTGGCAATGGGGCGATAGCTTGGGCGATTGTAGGTGGTACCTCCCCATACGGGTTCTCATGGACGGGGCCTGGCGGTTTCACAGCAACGACGGAAGACCTCGCCAATCTGGATGGCGGCACCTATAACGTCACCGTGACGGATGCCAATAATTGCACGTATTCCACCAATATGACCGTCCCGGAACCTGCCATATTAGCGGCGGTTGTCACCCCCCATAATATTGGTTGCTTCGGCGATTCCGATGGTTATATTATCATTTCCAACCCAACGGGCGGCATAGCGCCTTTTACGTATGCATGGACGGGGCCAAATGGATATACTTCCACCAGTCAGAATATTTATTCACTGGCAGTGGGCAGCTATGATGTAACCATTACCGATGCCAATGGATGCACACTTGTGCCAACTACCCAGACCATTTCTGAGCCGAGTACGCCACTGAGCTTTACAGCAACCGTCACAAACGTCACTTGTTTTGGTGCCAGCAATGGCATCATTTCCATTGTGGCAACGGGCGGCTGGGGCAACTATACTTATGCTTGGTTAGACCCGGATGACAATGACCTTCCCCCAACGCCTGTCATTAATGGTTTGGCGCCCGGTTCGTATTATTCGCTCACGCTTATTGATGACAATGGCAATGGTTGTATTTTAGGCGACCAATACACCATCACAGAACCGGATGAAATTGTTTTGAATGAAACCATCACCCATATTTCATGTAATGGAGAAAGCGATGGCAGCATATACTTGAACGCAATGGGTGGCGGTGGCGGCTTTACCTATAATTGGCAGTGGGCAGGCGGCAGCAGCACGGCCAGCTTTATCGAAAACCTCAGCGGCCCCACGCAATCGTACAGCGTGACCGTCACCGACGCCAGCAATTGCACGAAAACAGCGACTTTTGAAGTCACGGAACCAGCCATGATTACTGCTACTTCCACCGTTGTAAATATTTCCTGTGCGGGTGGTTCCAATGGCAGCATCAACCTAACCGTGGCGGGCGGCAACCCTGCCTATACCTTCTCTTGGACGGGTCCCGGTGGGTTTACTGCTACCACGGAAGACATAACCAATTTAGCGGCAGGTGCTTACGCCGTCACGATTACGGACGCAAATAGTTGCACTGGCCCAATGCTGAACTTTAATGTTACGGCACCACCCCAATTAACCGGAAACCCAATAATTACCATGCCTTTGGAATGTTTCGGCGACAACGATGGGCAGATAAATGCCAACCCTTCTGGCGGTACGCCACCTTATACTTATTTATGGACTTATCCGAATAATACGCAAGCTACCACGCAGTTTATCAGCAACCTTTCGCAGGTGGGCAATTATTCTGTATCCATCACAGATGCCAATGGCTGCAATACGGTGCCAGCCGTATTGACCATAGCATTGACAAGCCCGACAGCCATTGCCACATCCGGCGTGGTCACGGACGTGAGCATCTTCGGCGATGACGACGGAGCCATTGACCTGACGGTGTCCGGCGGCACAAGCCCTTATACCTATTTATGGTCAAACGGCCCAACAACCCAGGACATATCGGGCCTCACGACTGGCAATTATACCGTCACCGTGACCGATGACAATGGTTGTGAAAGCACAGCCTCCTTTTTTGTGGATGAACCTGCTTTATTGGAAATATTGCTGGAAGATTTGTCGAACATTTCCTGCAACGGCGCCAATGATGGCTATATCCTGGTCTATGGCGAAGGCGGGGTTTCACCGTACACTTTCTTATGGTCAAATGGCGATACGGATGGTGAAATTACCAACCTTGCCCCTGGCAATTATACGCTCACATTGACGGATGCCAACGGTGCAGAAGCCATCGAAACATATACCATCACCCAGCCCGACCCCATACTGCTCAATGCCGCCCAAGTAAACATAAGTTGCAACGGCGCCAACGACGGCAGCATCACCTTGGCACCGACGGGCGGCACCAATACTTTTAGCTACAATTGGTCAAATCAATCAAATTCAAATCCGGTAACCAACTTGGCTCCCGGCCCTTATTCCGTCACCGTTACGGACGGCAACAACTGCCAGGTGACGGCCAGCTACACCATCACCGAGCCTGACCTGCTGACCACCAGCAGCACGGCCACCAACGCCAGTTGCTACGGCTACGACGATGGCAGCATTGCACTGACAACGACCGGGGGCACGATGCCGTATTCCTACAACTGGGACAATGGCATCACCACAGGCAGCGGTAGCGGCAACAACATCCCTGATTTGTTTGCCGGCACTTACAACATCACCGTAACGGACGACCATGGTTGCACCGCCACCACCAGCGCCACCATCACGCAGCCGCCGTCCCTGAATGTCAACATCACCGGAACAACGACCTTTTGCAATGGCGAAAGCAGCGTCCTGGATGCTGGGGCGGGCTTCACGGACTACGATTGGAGCACCGGCGCTTCGACCCAAACCATCACGGTCACCAGTAGCGGTTTGTATTCGGTGACGGTGACGGGGACGGGCGGCTGTTTGGAAAGCGACCAGGCCACCGTGACCGAATACCCGGCCGTGAGCGCTCCAGTCAGTGGCGGCAACCAGTCCATCTGCACGGGCGAAACCATCCCCGCCCTGACGGTAACAGTTGGTGCAAACGAAACTGCCGACTGGTACGACACAGCCACGGGGGGCAACCTGCTCCTGGCAGGAAATACCAGCTACACGCCCATTGCCGCAGGCACCTACCACGCTGAGGCCCGCAACACCATCAACAGTTGCATCAGCAGCAGCCGCACCACAGTCACGCTGACCATCAACCCATTGCCGACGGCCAATGCCGGGGGCGACGCCACCATTTGCTCGGGCAGTAGCACGACGCTGAACGCCAGTGGCAGCAGCGGAAATGCCCCGCTCAGTTTCTTGTGGAGTCCGACAACGGGCTTGAACAACCCGAACATCATGAACCCCGTGGCCAACCCAACGGTCACCACCACCTACACGGTATTGGTGACGGATGGCAACGGCTGTACGGCAAACGACGCTGTCCTCGTCACGGTCAACAGCCTGCCGAATGCCAATGCCGGGGCGGACGTCACGATTTGCGCTGGCGCAAACACCCAACTGGATGCAGGCAGCAGCAGCGGGAACGGCACCTTGAGCTACCTCTGGAGCCCGACAGCCAACCTCAACAACCCCAACATCCCGAACCCAGTGGCCAACCCGCTGACCACCACCACCTACACAGTTTTGGTGACGGACGGCAACGGCTGCACCGATACCGACCCCGTGGTGGTGACCGTGAATCCACAACCGACGCTGCTGCTGGACAGCACCGTTTGCGCCCCCAACCTGTTGAGCTACACCGTGTTCGTCCATTCCAATGCCAACAGCCTTTCGGCAGACCACGGCACCGTGACCAACAACGGCAACGGCACTTTCACCATCAGCGGCGTGGACGTCAACGATGACGTGACCCTCACGGCCATCTTCACAGCCACGGGTTGCGAGAAAATTCTGCTTGTCATCGCCCCGGATTGTCCTTGCCCCGTCGTGGACCCGCCCATCAGCAACGGCGACCAGTCTATTTGCGTGGGAGTCACTATCCCCGCACTGAGCGTTACGGTGAACACAAACGAAACCGCCGACTGGTACGACGCAGCCACAGGCGGAAACTTGCTCCTTGCTGGGAATACCAGCTACACTCCCTCCCCTTCAGGGGGCGGGGGTAGCACCTACTTCGCCGAGGCACACAATACCATCAACAACTGCCTCAGCAGCAGCCGCACAGCCGTCGCCCTGATAATCAACCCGTTGCCGACAGCCAATGCAGGACCCAACGTGGCCATCTGCATCGGCAACAGCACGATGCTGGACGCCAGCGGAAGCACCGGCAGCGGCACATTGACCTATCTGTGGAGTCCCACCACTGGCCTCAGCAACCCGAACATCGTGAACCCGGTAGCCAACCCAACGGCCACCACCACCTACATGGTTTTGGTGACGGACGACAACGGCTGCACCGATACCGACGATGCAATGGTGACAGTGAACCCCTTGCCGACCCTCACCGTGCTCGACACGGTTTGCGCTCCCAACTTGTTGACTTACAGCGTTTTGATTTCGACCAACGGCAATACCGTGACCGCCACACTTGGCACGGTGACCAACAACGGCGGCGGCAATTTCACGGTCAGCGGTGTGCCCACCGGGCAAGATGTGACCGTCACGGCCACCATCACGGCCACGGGTTGTCCCGCTTCGCAATTGGTGATTTCACCGATTTGCCCTTGCCCGTTCGTGGACCTTCCCGTTAGTGGCGGCAACCAAACCATTTGTTCCAACAACCCGATACCTGCGCTGACCGTGACGGTCAACATGGACGAAACCGCCGATTGGTATGCAGCGCCCACGGGGGGCAGCCCGCTCCTTTCGGGAAACACCAGCTATGTGCCGACAGCCGCTGGCACTTATTACGCCGAGGCCCGCAACACCATCAACCAATGTACCAGCGCCGTCCGCATGGCCGTCACGCTGACCATCAATCCGGTGCCTTCGGCAAATGCAGGAGCCGACGTTGCCATCTGCACGGGCAGCAACACAACGCTGAATGCCAGTGGTAGCAACGGGAATGCCCCACTCAGCTACCAGTGGAGCCCCTCTTCCGGGTTGAGCAATCCGAACATCGTCAACCCCGTGGCCAACCCAACGGCCACCACCACCTACACGGTGATGGTGACGGACGGCAACGGCTGCACCCACACCGACCCGGTCGTTGTGACGGTGAACCCGCTGCCGACGCTGACCGTGAACGACACGATTTGTGCGCCTAACCTGTTGACATACAGCGTCTTGTTGTTTACAAATGGAAATACCGTAACGGCCACGCTCGGCACGGTGACGAACAACGGCGGCGGCAACTACACCGTCGGCGGCGTGCCGACCGGGAGCGACGTGACCATCACCTCGACCATCACGGCGACGGGCTGTCAGCGGACGGAAACCGTCGTTTCCCCAACCTGCCCCTGCCCAGCGGTGAGCATCCCCGTCAGCGGCGGCGACCAGACCATTTGCGCCAGCAGCCCGATTCCAACGCTGACCGTTACGGTCGGCACAGACGAGACCGCCGACTGGTACGACATGCCCTCTGGAGGCAACCTGTTGCTGGCTGGCAGCACGAGCTACACGCCCATTGCCGCTGGCACCTACTACGCCGAGGCCCACAATGTCATCAACAACTGCCTGAGCTTCACACGCACAGCAGTGGTGCTAACGATAAACCCGTTGCCGGTTCCCAATGCCGGAGCGGACGTGACCATTTGCGCCAGCAACAGCACCCAACTCAATGCGGGTAGCAGCAGCGGCAATGCTCCGCTCACCTATCTTTGGACGCCCGCCACGGGATTGAGCAACCCGAACATTGTGAATCCAATTGCCAGTCCGCTGGTCACGATAACCTACACGGTGCTGGTGACCGACATCAACGGCTGCTCGGCCACCGACCAAGTGACGGTGAACGTTAACCCACTGCCGACCCTCACCGTCACGAGCGTCGCTTGTGCCCTCGACCTGCAGACCTACCGGGTCAACTTGACGACCTCGGCGGACAACGTGGCCGCCAATTTTGGCAACGTGATTAACTACGGGAACGGCTTGTGGGCCGTCATCAACATCCCCGATGGGCAAAACGTGGTAATCACCGTGACGAACACGGCGACGGGCTGCTTCAGGGTGCAGAACGTGAACGCACCGGATTGCAGTTGCCCAGCCGTGGATGAGCCAGTGAGCCAAGGAGATGCCGCCATTTGCACTGGCGATCCGATTCCGACGCTGGAGGTCAGCGTCGGACTGAACGAGACCGCCGACTGGTACGATGCGCCGACGGGCGGCAACCTGCTGCTCATGGGCGACACCATTTACACGCCCACGGTGGCCGGCACTTTTTACGTGGAGACCCGTGTGACGTTCAGTGGTTGCGTCAGCAGCATCCGCACGGCGGTCACGCTGGCCATCAATCCTTTGCCTTCGGCAAATGCGGGGGCGGACGTTGCAATCTGTGTTGGGAACAGCACTATGCTGAATGCTGGCGGCAGCTCCGGCACGGGCGTGTTGAGCTACTCCTGGACGCCCATCATCGCCCTGAGCAACCCGAACATCGCCAACCCAGTGGCCAGCCCCACTACCACCCGAACCTACACGGTGTTGGTGACGGACGAGAACGGCTGCACGGACACCGATGCGGTGACCGTCACCGTCAACCCCTTGCCCACGGCAAATGCGGGGGCGGACGTGGCCATCTGCTTTGGCAACAGCACCCAACTGAGCGCCAGCAGCAACGGCCCGAACAGCTATGCATGGAGCCCCGCCACTGGATTGAGCGCCACCAACATCCCGAACCCCATCGCCAGCCCCGCCGCCACGACCACCTACACGGTGGTAGTGACGAATGGCAACGGCTGCACGGCATCCGACCAGGTCGTGGTAATGATAAACATGCTGCCCATCGCCGATGCGGGGGCGTTCGCCGAAATCTGTATCGGCAGCAGCACCCAACTGAACGCCAGCGGCAGCAGCGGGAACGGGACGTTGGGCTATGCCTGGAGTCCGCCAACGGGCTTGAGTGCCACGAATATTCCAAATCCAATGGCAAATCCAATCGCCACGACCACCTACACGGTGACCGTGACGGACGGCAACGGTTGCAGTGCCTCCGACCAGGTTACGGTGCTCGTCAATCCGCTCCCCGTTGCCGATGCCGGGGCCGACGTGGCCATTTGCCTTGGCGAAAGCACGACCTTGGATGCCAGCGGCAGCAGCGGAAGTGGCACACTGTCGTATGCCTGGAGTCCAGCCACTGGACTTAGCGCCACGAACATTGCCAACCCTGTCGCTCAACCTTTGGACACGACAACCTACACGGTGCAGGTCACGGACGGCAACGGCTGCACGCAAACCGATGCGGTCACCGTGACGGTGAACCCGCTGCCGACGTTGGTGATAGACTCCACCATTTGTGCCCTCAACCTGTTCACCTACAATGTTTTTCTAACCTCCAACGCCATCACGGTGTCAGCGAGTGCGGGCAACGTGAACAACTACGGCGGCGGCAATTTTACCGTGACCGATATACCCAATGGGCCAAACGTAACCATCACGGCAACTGACCCACCGACAGGATGCCAGGTTTCCGAGGACGTGCCTGCGCCGTTCTGTGATTGTTCGCCGCTGCTTCCGCCGGTCAGCAATGGCAACCAGGTCATTTGCGCCGGGGCGCCAATCCCTGCGCTAACCGTCACGGTCGGCGTGGACGAGACGGCTTATTGGTGGAGCGCTCCGGTCGGCGGCGTCCTGCTGCTGGCAAACAGCACCAGCTACACCCCAACGGGTGCGGGTACTTTTTATGCGGAGGCGCACAGCACGGTCAGCAATTGCGTGAGCGACACCCGTACGGCCGTGACCCTGACCGTCAATCCGATGTTGTTGGCAAACGCAGGCCCGAACACAGCCACCTGCACGGGCAACAGCGCCCAACTGGCTGCCAGCAGCGGCAACGGAGTTGCGCCGTTCACCTATTCGTGGAGCCCCGCCAGCAGCCTGAGCAATCCGACCATCGCCAACCCGGTGGCCAGCCCAACTGCCTCCACCACCTACACCGTGACCGTGACGGATGCCAGTGGTTGCAGCGGCACCGACCAAGTGCTGGTAACGGTGAACCCCCTGCCGACGCTCACGGTGAACAACACAACCTGCGACCCCGGCCTGACCACGTACCATGTTTTGATAACCACCAATGCCAACACCGTGTCGGCGACGCTTGGAACGGTGACGAGCGCAGGTGCGGGCATGTTCCAAATAAGCGACGTGCCCACCGGGCAGAACATCGTCGTGACCGCCACGCAGTCTGGGACGGGCTGCACGAAAACGCAAGGTATCAGCTCACCGAACTGCAACTGCCCAACGGTGAACCCACCCGTGAGCGGTGGCGACCAGGTCGTTTGCGCTGGCGCACCTTTCCCTGCGCTAACCGTGACTGTTGGCCCCGGCGAGACGGCCAACTGGTATGATGCGCCGACGGGCGGCAACCTGCTTGCCTCCGCCATCACGACCTACACGCCAACTGGGGTTGGCAGTTTTTATGTGGAAACATTGAACATTGGCAACAACTGCACAAGCACCGTGCGGACGCTTGTCACGTTGACCAGCAGTCCGTCGCCTACGGCAAATGCGGGGGCGGACGCAACCACCTGTGGCGGCGTGGGCGTCCAATTGGATGCAAGTGGCAGCACGGGTGCGGGCGGTTTGGCCTTTGCCTGGAGTCCAGCAACAGGGTTGAACGATGCCAATATCGTGAACCCGATTGCCAGCCCGTTGGCCACCACAACATACACGGTGACGGTGACGAACGGGGCAGGCTGCACCTCGACTGACGAGGTGGTGATAACGGTGGCCACGACGCCCGTCATCACCATCGTCCTCACGGCCTGCTCGGTGGACTTGTTGACCTACCATGTTGAACTTACGACCGATGCTGACCTGCTGACCGCAAGTGCGGGAACGCTGACGGACAACGGTGGCGGCAGTTTTACCATCACCAATATTCCCGCAGGTCAGGACGTGGTGCTGACGGCAACCAACACGACGACCAACTGTGTTTGGTCGCAGACCGTGGTAGCGCCCGATTGTAATTGTCCATTTGTGGCTGTGCCACTGAGCAACGGCGACCAGGAACTTTGCGAGGGCGAGCCTGTCCACATCCTCTCGGTCACGGTAGGCCCGGGCGAGACGGCGGACTGGTACGATGCGCCCACGGGCGGCAATTTGTTGCTCGCCAACAACACCGAGTACCTGCCTACCGTGACGGATATTTTTTATGTGGAAGCCCGCAACACCGGCAACGGTTGCATCAGCAGCAGCCGGGTGGTTTTGATTTTCAACGTGCTGCCATTGCCAACAGTGGCCTTTGACGATCCCGGCGACGTCTGTGCGGGCAGTGCGCCCATCATGCTCACGGCTTCGCCAACAGGCGGCATCTTTGATGGGGCGGGCGTTTCTAGCGACCAGTTCGACCCAATAACGGCGGGCGCTGGGGTGCATGTTTTGACATACAGTTTTACCGATGGGAATGGTTGCGTAGCAATTGACACGCAGTTGATTGAGGTGGTTGGCCCGACGGTCACGTTGGGCAGCAACAGCCCGGTCTGCGACGGCGCTGACCTGCAATTGACGGAAAGCGGCGGCCACGGCGTGGCTTGGAACTGGACGGGACCGAATGGGTTCGTTTCGACCGAACAGAATCCAGTCCTCCCGCTGCTGACGGCGGCTGGCGAGGGCGTTTACGAAGTGACGGTAACCAGTGCGGGGGGCTGTGTCAAGACTGCTTCCACCACGGTGACGTTGAACCCGCCGCTCAGTCTCAGCCTTGACCCAATCTCAGCGACTTTCTGTCCGGGAAGCAACGTCGAACTGGTCGCATTGCCCACGGGCGGCGCTGGCCAATTTGGCTATGCCTGGACGGCCCCATCAGGTGGCACGAGCAGTGCCCAGACGATACTTGCCGACGAGGACGGAACCTGGTCGGTGGTGGTGACGGATGGTAGCGGTTGTACAATTGCGGGAACTGTGGATGTGGCCGAATTCCCAGCAATGGCAGCTACTTTCACCTCGACGGATGCAAGCTGCAACGGTTCGGACGGCACCTTGACTGCGACCGTGACGGGTGGCCTACCGCCGTTCAGCTACGAATGGGATGGCCTACCCAACACGACAAACATGCTGACCGGAGTACCTGCCGGAGGTTACCAGTTGATGGTGACAGATGCGAACGGTTGCGTTTTTTCGGCCACCAGCTTGGTCGGCAATGCGGGTGCCCCGGTCGTCACCATCAACGGCATCGTTGACGTGCTTTGCGCAGGCGCTGCCACGGGCAGCATTGCGGTCAACGTGACCGGCGGCGACATGCCCTATTCGTTCAGTTGGACGAACGGCAACACCGACCAGAACATTACGGGCCTAACGGCAGGGCAATATGGATTGGAGGTGATGGATGCTTCGGGCTGCATTGTCAACAACATCTATCAAGTAACGGAGCCGCCGGCCATTGTTGGCCTTTTGGTCACCACCGAAACCACCACGCCTGCATCAAGCGACGGTGCCATTGACCTGTCCATATCTGGCGGTGTGCCGCCCTACCAGTTTGCTTGGAGCAATGGATTGAACTCGGAGGACATTTCCAACCTGTTCATTGGCCCGTACAGTGTCAGCATCACGGATGCGAATGGTTGCTCCGTGGTCGAAAATACCACGGTGACAGCGGTTGGCGCTTTGGCCGTCAACTTGGCGGCCCAAGGCATCAGTTGCTTCGGTGCCGGCGACGGCAGCGTGGAAGTGGTGATTTCGGGTGGCGCAATGCCCTATTCCATCCTTTGGAGCAATGGCAGTACCCAACCGACAATCGGCAACTTGTTGCCCGGCATTTACCAAGTAACCGTGACCGACCAGGACGGGGCGACCAGCACCGGAAGCGTTGTGCTGGCACAGCCGCCGCTGTTGCAGTCGTTTACACAAATGACGGACAATGTATGCAACGGGGAAAGCGCTGGCACGGCCAATGTTTTTGCCTCCGGTGGTACGACACCATACACTTACGAGTGGAGCGACGGCCAAACGACCCAGGCTGCCAGCGGGCTGCTTGCAGGTGTTTACACTGTCATCGTTACCGATGCACACGGCTGCACCAACCAACAATCGGTCAACATCGGAGAGCCGTCGGCCATTGAGATTGCCATTGACGCCGTCACCGCAAATGATTGCTTCGGGGACATGGAGGGCACGATTGACATCAGCGTGACTGGTGGTGTTTTCCCCTACTTCGCCAATTGGTCGCAGGGCGCTTCCACGCAGGATATTGGCGGTTTGGCGGCTGGCACCTATGTCGTCACCATGACTGACTTCACGGGCTGCACGAACATGGCATCCGTGGTGGTTGGTGAAGCCCCGGAAATAATCGTCGCTTTCACCATCGTTGACGTTGCTTGTTTTGGCGAGGCCAATGGCAGCCTAACGGCAAATGCCTCCGGTGGAACGCCCGGCACGATGGGGTATGAATTTCTCTGGGATAACGGACAGGCCATTGCCACGATTGACAACCTTGCCTCCGGCAACTACTTCCTGACCGTGACCGATGAGCTGGGATGCACCACAGCGACCAATGATTACTTGGCGCAGCCCGACCTGCTCCTCGGCAACTTGACGGCTGAAAACATCTCTTGCTTTGGGCTGTCGAACGGGTCAGCTGTGGTGCAACCCACCGGCGGCACGATGCCGTACACCTATCTTTGGGCCACCAACGAGGTTGATTCCTTGCTGGAAGACCTCGACATCGGCAATTACAGCGTGGTCATCACAGACGCAAATGGCTGCTCGACAACAGAGGCCACCCAAATCACGCAACCGGATTTGCTGACGGCGGTGGCGACCGTGACCGACCTGAACTGTTTCAATGATTTTTCAGGTGCCATTGATTTGACCGTATCAGGTGGTACGCCCACTTATGATATTACTTGGAACAGTGGGCAATTTACCGAAGATATAGATCAATTGGCCGCCGGGGATTATATCCTCAACGGGCTTGACGGCAATGGCTGCGTGGTGATGGACACCATTACCGTTGCGCAGCCGGATGCGATATTGGCAGTGCCGGAAATAAACAATATAAGCTGTTATGGTGGCAATGATGGTGCTATTAATTTAACGGTTAGTGGTGGTAATTCACCATATATTTTTAATTGGCAAAATGGGGCAACCACGCCTGGAATAACTGGTCTGCCAATTGGGATATATGCCCCTACCATTACCGACAATAATGGATGTACATTAACTTCGGATATTGAATTGACCCAACCCACATTTGTTTCAGTAGCTTACCAGATTCAGCGGGCAGGATGCAAAACCGACCATGACGGCCATATCAACCTCACCGTAGAAGGTGGCGTACCAGCTTATACTTTCAACTGGAGCAATGGGGCTGTTTCGGAAAATGTTTCGCAATTGACGGCAGGCACCTACACCGTGACCGTCATGGACGACAACGGCTGCACCATGTCGCAATCTCTGGGCGTAGCGAGTACCGGAGGTACTTTCGAGGCGCATTTCCTGGCTGCTTCGGGCCTGTTCGATGTGGATTCCGTGGAGGTGAACTCGGATGACATCATTCAGTTCGTGGACGTTTCTCAACCGACCCCACTCAGTTGGGAATGGCAGTTCGGAGACCCTGACAGCACCACGAGCGGCCTGCCAAACCCGGCGTTCAGCTACCCGAACGACAATACGGTGGCGCAATCTTCTTATATGGCCACCTTGATTGCCACCAATCTTTTCTGCACGGACACCATGACGAAGCAGATTTGGATTACCAATAATTTCAGGCTGAACGGGCCTGGCGAGGATTCGTTGGGCTACCTCACTTTCACCGACATATTGGCCTATCCCAACCCCACGGCGGGCATGGTAACGCTGGATATTAAATTGAGTCGGGAAGAAAAAGTGAGGCTGTACGTGGTGGATGTTTTGGGTAAAATATTGGAACAAAACGAGCTAGAAGGCGACGACCATTACACGACGAAACTGGATTTCACAGACTTTTTACCGGGCATTTATTTCATCAACCTGCGCTCGGTGAACCAGGTGCATACGGTGAAGATTGTGGTTTCGGATGAGTGAAAAACGCATTGATAAGAAACACCAGAAAGCGGGTTAGTAAAACGACTGACAAATGAAGCAATACTTTAGGTGTTGCTTCAAGGAAAGCTAGCGTGGCAACTGTTCGGGTACGGGCGGTTGCCATTTTTTGGTTATTATACCTTGCTATTAGAGCATGTTGGGGAATTTAATTTCAAAATCATTGGATTCTATTTAAGATTATAGCGCAATTAGCCAATAATATCATCGTTTCGGCACTTTCCGTCGTGTGTTCATGGTCTTTGCATAATCTTCTGAAGAAATTAAACCAGCCAAAAGTCCTTTCACTGACCCATCTTTTGGCGATGGGGACAAAGCCTTTTTCGGTAGGCGGGCGAGAGGAGACTTCCACTTCGACTTCAAGCTCCTTCAGTGCCTCCTCTATAAAAGTGCCTTTGTAGCCACCATCAACCAATATTTTTTGGAGGCGTACCAATCGGGCTTTGGCCCTTTCAAAAAGTTTACACCCCATGATAGTGTCCGACAGGTTGGCGGCATGGACGAAAACCACCCAGACAAGTCCCAGCGTATCTACCATGACTTGGCGCTTTCGTCCGTTTACTTTTTTTCCACCATCCGTCCCCCTGTCCTCAAATATCATTGGGGACAACTTAACTGATTGACTATCAACGCATACCAAACTTGGAGTGGGCTCCCGTTCTTGGCGTTTCCGCTCGATTTCGTTCAGGTAAGCGTTCAATTTTTCAAATGTGCCGTCATGTGTCCACTTGTAATAGTAGTCTTGAAACCATACACATTTTCTTGTTGGAAGCAATCAAGAAATAACAGGTGCAGCGCACCGGAATAATTGTAGCCAATAAGTAGTACAAGTGCTTGAGAGGTGCAGCGCACCGGAAGATTTCGGTGCGCTGCACCTCCAGCTTTTCTGGTTCATTGTGCTACAAATATTCTTGGGGCGCTGCCCCTGTCAAAGACCACTTTTTTCCAAAAAGAAAATGTGTATGGTTTCAAAATAGTAGTAGTAAACTGCTGTCTATTTTGCAAACCTGGTGTCAAGGTTCCTCCACTGGCTTCCTACCCTGACCATCCAAAAAAGGGCGTTTACGATCATTCGGATGTCAAGTATTCGCTTTCGTTTGGTGGGCAAGATATTTTCAATAACTTGCCACTGGGAGTCGGTAAGGTCCTCAAATTGTGTTGACATTGCTTACGATTTTGGTGAATCCGCAAGCTACTAACTGACTCCCGTTTTTGTGCTTTTAAAATCCCAAACATGCTCTTACTATATCATATTTGGGTTGGTATTATCTTTCTATGACTTGATTGCCATTGAGGATATAAGCCATCAGGTTGCCTGCAAACAAGGGTTTGGGACATGATGTCCCAAAGGCCTTCTCCACTGACGATCCGGCGGATGCTTAGCAGTAACGGTGTCCTGCTGTAGCTGTATAAACTGCTGCGAGAACCCTTGTCTCTGTCCAATGTTGCGCATCAAAAAGTCGACCTTGTAGTAGGGAGCCCCACATAATCATGCAGTTCCCTTGCCCACATAGCTGCCCGACCTTTAACTCAAAAAATAAAGGCAATGAAAGGCACTATTTTCTTCATCGCCTTCCTGGCCGTGGCCTCCATCACGCTTCAAGCACAGGAAGATATTTTCACGGACTTCGGCACGGGCCTGCTCGTGGATGAGGCGGCTTTCAAGAACGAGGTGGAAATGACCGCCGAGTTCAGCAATGATGGCCGTCGGGCGGGCGATTTGCCCCGCTGGTTCAGCCTGCGACCCTATACGCCCTACCCGAAAAACCAAGGGAACATCAATTCCTGCGTGGGCTGGGCAATGGGCTACGCCGCCATGACCACCCAGCGGGCCTTCGAGCGCCGCATCACCAACCGCAAGGAAATCACCGACAACGCCTACTCGGCGCTGTACATCTACAATCAGGTGAAAGAAGGAAGCTGCATGTCGGGCGCATTTGTGCCTAAGGCGGCGGAGTTCCTGAAAAATAGCGGCGACTGCAAAAGCGCCGATTTTGATTTCCCATACACCGATTGCGAACGCCAGCCGCAAGCCGTGCATGTTTCCCAGTCGCAAAGCCACCTTATCAAGGACTTTGTGGCGATCTTCGACAAGGATACCCCAGCCAAAACGGCGGTCATGCGGGTGAAGCGGAGCATTGCCGAAGGCAAACCCGTGGTGGTGGGCATGAACATCAGCGAGAGCCTCAAGCGCCTCAGCCCCATGGACAGCCGCTGGGCACCCAGCAGCATGTCGTCAGACAAGATGCTCGGCGGTCACGCCCTCTGCGTCGTCGGCTATAACGACTCGCTCGGCGTCTTTGAAATCATGAACAGTTGGGGCCCGGCTTGGGGCGACCAAGGCTATTTCACCGTCAGCTACAAGACCTTTATCGAGCGGTCTTTCCAAGCGGTGCAGCTCATTTTGCCTGAGCTGCAACTCACGGAAACCGAGCTGGCCGCCATAGAAAAGCGCAAGCAGGCAGCTGCTGAAAAGCAGCAGAACGCATTGAAAATTAAGCAGCAAGCGGAAATAAGTCTTTCAAACCAAATCAAAACAAACCCATCTAGCCCTGCTGTGATAGAAGCCCAGACGCTTATCCGAAAGGCTGAGGTCGAGCAGCAACAGGCGAGCACCGAGCTATTGGAAGTCAATATGGCTACTGCCTCGCTGGCGGGCGATTTCGTGCTGCGCATACCCCTCACCGATGATTATGGAACATTGTTGAAGGAAAACGGCGAGTACCTTTTCGAGGAAATAAAACCGACCTGGAATGACAGTTTTTACCAACTGGAAAAAAAGGACTGGATGGAGGGCGACATGTTCCAAGTCATTGCGAAGAACATCAAAAAGGACAACTACGTCTATCTGTTCAGCCTCGACGGCAACAACAAGGCGGAAATCCACTGGCCCCGCAACCAGCGCTTTGCGGAGCACCTGAACGGCAAGGAGGCGGCGGGCAAGGGCGAGGGCGCACTCGTGGCGCACAGCGGTGCAGAAATCGTCATCCCCGGCAGTGATCGGGTGCTCACCCGTGAAAACCTGCTCGCTGACCATATTGTGGTGCTCTATTCCTTCAAAAAAATCGAGGACTTCCAACAACGGGTCAGCCGGATGCGAGACGATTCGAACAGCGACTTCAACGCCCGCTTACAGCAAGCTTTCGGCGACGTGCTAATCCCCACGGAATCAGTGGTTTATGAAAAAGAGATAATGCGGACAAGGGCCGATAAACTGGACAAAGGGACGGCAGTAGCGGTGGTGGTGAAGGTGGAGAATGAGTAAACTATCGTAAAATAAAGGCACTACCATGAAGGCACTTATCAAAATCCTCCTCCTTTCGGCCTTGCTGAAAGGGTCTGTCGCTGCGCAAGAGGCGCCCGGCTTTGCTTGGAAGCAAGTCTATGGAGGCAAAAAATCGGAGCAGGCCACCGACGCCTGCGCCACGCACGACGGCAAAATCGCCGTGCTCGGCACCACCACCTCAGAGCCTGCCAAGGACAAGGATGCCATTTGGATGCTCCTCGAACTGGACGGGCGGAAAATAAAGGAAACCCTGCTTGGCAACCCTGGCGATGACGAGCTCAAGGCCATGACCCTCACCGACGACGGCGGCTTTGTACTGGCCGGGCGGTCGGGCAAGGCGGCTTGGCTCGTGAAGCTGAACGAAAAAGGCGACACGCTCTGGCAGAAACTGCTGCCTCCGGCAAAGGGCAAGGCATTTTTCAACGATGTGCTGCAAACCAGCGACGGCGGCCTGCTGGCCGTGGGCGGCATCAACACCGCCGAAGGCCGCATGGACATGTGGGTCCGCCGTATATACGCCGATGGGCAGCTTGTTTGGCAAAAAAACTTCGGGAGCCGGGGCGCCGACGAGGCCCGCTCGGTGGTCGAGGACTCCAGCGGCAACATTGCGATAGCAGGCATCACGACGCAAGGAAAGGGGAGCCAGAACATTTGGCTTTTTATTTTGGATAAAAACGGCAAGCCGCTCCACCACCGGATTTTCGGGACGAGAGCTTACGAAGAAGTGAATTCTATTACGGCCACCAGCGATGGCGGTTTCGCCTTGGCGGGCTTCGCAAAAGCGGGCACCGACGGCAGCGGCCTGAAGGATTTTTGGTTGATTAAGACGGCAGCCGACGGGGAGATGATATGGCAATCAACCTTCGGGGGCCGCAGCAACGATAGTGCCTTCGGTATGACCGAAACGACGGATGGAGGTCTGCTCCTAGTAGGTTATACCTTTTCGCACCTCATTGGTGCCAACACCTCCAACGCATTGATTATTAAGGTAGATGCGCAGGGCAAGCTGGTCTGGCAAACCGACGAATTTGGTGGGAAGGACAGCGATGAGTTCAGTGCCGTGGCCATGTTGCCCGATGGCGGATTCGTGCTGGTGGGCACCACTTCCTCCAAGCAGGAGGGCGCCCAGGGCAACGACATCTGGGTCATGCGCCTGAACCGGGAGTTCGATGTGAATACGGCCATTCCCACGCAGCTAACTATCACCGACCTGAAACTGGAGAGCGACAAACCCGGCGAAATGCAAGAAGGCGAGGCTGCTTTTTTGACCTTCACCATCGAAAACCAAGGTCGGCAAGCCGCCTATGATATTGACCTCGTGGCACAGGAACTGGCCGGGGCCAAGGGCGTTTCCTTCCAAAATTTCAAGAAAATCGGCTTTTTGCCAACCGGGCAAAAACGGCTTGTGCGCTTGGCCGTGCAGGGCCTCGAAGGCATGGATCTAGGCGATGCCACTTTCTCCGTTTTCTGCACCGACGCCAGCCGCAGCCGCACCCAGCCCGTGGAGCTGAAAGTGGAAATGAAGCCGCTCAAAGTGGCTTCCAATTATTTGTCTATCAAATGGTTAAAGCCTGAAAAAGGGCAGCGGGAGGTCAAATCTTCCACATTATCCATTCGCCTGAAAACTTGGAGCGACAAGAAGCTGAACCGGAGTCAGTTCACCATTTTACTGAACGGCGAACCCTATAAAACAGGCCAAAAAGCGGGCGAAACTGGCCTCGCCGACAAGGGCAAGGCACGGGACGTTTTCACCTACGAATACACCAGCACCGTGGAACTGCGCCCCGGCCCGAACACCATCGAAGTGATGGTGGACAACGGCTCGAAAATAGTATCCTCTGAGGTGCTGACCATCGAATACAGCGACAAGCCGAACCTCCACGTCATTGCCATCGGCATCGAGCATGACGACCTGAAGTTCACCACGCAGGATGCCAAGGACTTCGCCGCCAGCTTCCAAGGGCAGGACGGGCGGCTCTTCGACAAGGTTTACATGACCACGCTCGTGAGCGGCGTTCGCACCCGGTCGGGCATTTTCCAGACGGAAGGCGAGGTGGTGAAAAAGTCGCTGCGTGACCTGAAAGACAACTACAACTACACCATTTACGAGGGCGATTTGCTACTACTCTTCGTGTCGTCGCACGGCAAGACGGTGAACCAGGACTTCAAAATCATCCCCACGGACTTCAGCGTGGAGGGAGAAAAATCGCTGATTGACTACCGAAAGGACGTGGTGGAGCAACTCAGCGCCCTGCCCTGCCGCAAGATCGTCTTCATTGACGCCTGCCACAGCGGCAGCTATGAAACCTCGACCGCCAACACGGGCGAAGCGCCTTCGGCAACGACGGCCAAAACCCTGCTCGGCATTGGCGGCGATGCCAACACCCTCGCTTCCTGCCGCTCCGACGAGTCGAGTTGGGAGGATGCCAGTTGGAACAATGGGGCGTTCACGGAGGCCATTTTGGGGGCATTCAAAAATGAGACCTACAAAGATGCCAACGGCGAATTCAGCCCCACCAACGGCGACGGCGAGATGACGATCGGCGAGCTGTTCGACTACCTGCAAAGACGGGTGCCGCAGATGCTGCTGGCGGCAGGAAAAAAGGGGACGCAGCACCCATACATGGCGGCAGAGCAGTTGAGCAGGGTGAGGGATATTGGGGTGTTCAAAACGAACTGACCCACATAATCATGCAGTGTCACCTCCCTGTGCGTACCGATAATTTTGCACCATTGAATTACCTCATTTTTCAAAAACAAAAAAAGACTCAAAATCATGAAAAAGGCACTTATCATCACCTTCGCAGCCCTGTTCTCGTTCACGGCTGCCTTCGCCCAGAGCAAGCGGGAAAAGAAAATGCAGGCGGCCATTGATGCCCTGATGCAGACGCAGTTCATCCAAAAATACAAGGAATACAAGGACATCGTGGAAGTGACAGCCGGCAGCTTCAAGCCCATGGCCAGCGCCTATGACCAGATGGAAGTCAGCCGCATCAAGTTCAACTACGAGACGAGCCGAGCAGCTTTTGACAAAATACTTTTGGGGGTAAAAAAAGACCTGCTCGATAAAACGACCCGCGAGTACATCGTGGGCAACCCCGACCGCTACACGCAGTTTGTGGCCAATGAGCTGGAAATGGCGATGAACAACTATCAGGAAATGGTCGTCTTCAAAATCAATACACTGACGGGCCAACAGACTGTGGGCTTCGGCATCATGGAAATCAAATTGCTGCTCGACCTCGTGTTCGATGTGGTGAGCGTCGTGCAGAGCATACAGAAGGAACTGGATAAGATGAGTGAGGCCTATTTGGATGAGCATTTCACCAATATTTTGAAGATAAAAAGCTGGGACGAGCTTGGCATGGCGACATTGCCTGGTGCGTCAAGTGGTGGCAATTAGAAAAAACTCGATAAACAATATTAGCCAAAGGAATTTTTAATATCAGTTAGTTCAAAACCATACACAAATAATCAGCCGTCTCTTTGAAAAGAGAAACCTGAGTTCTTTGAAAATTGGAAAGAAAAACTAAAGCCAATGTCTTGTTCCAGCAAATAGGCGACCAGCCTACAAGCGAACGAAAAAATCGAGCGCACCTGACGGTCTTTCCTCAGCCGCTGCACCTTTTTCCTCAATGGCGAATGCTCATGTTCAAGCCCTAGGCACAACAGCATGATGAACGCCAGTGCCGCTACAAGGATGAGGTTCGAGATGGCGAATTCGGATTTCAAGCGGGTTTCGTGAAGGTGGAAGCTCGTTGACTTCAAGTCCTTGAACAGGCACTCGATGGAAAACCGCTCGTCGTACCGTTCGATGATGTCCCAGGCCTCGCCCAGGTTGCTGACCAGGTAAATCGGCTCTTTGTGCCTTCTTTGGTCGTGCCAGCAGACGAAGTTCACGTACCTGAACCGTGCTGCGGTAAACTCCACGCCCGGGATGAACAGGCAGTGCTCGCCGGGTGCGGAGGCAACCGCCCTGGGCTGGAAGCGCTCGCCGCCCTCGTGCAGTATGGTGTCGCAGGCAGTCCTCAGCACATAGCCCCATCCACGGCAAAGGCAGCACTTCTGCGGCCCCACGCCATCGAACTCCCCGTCCCCCAGCAAGGTGACGGCCATCCCTTCGGGCAGCAGGGGCTGGAGCAGGCGGTGGGCCTGCCGAAAAAGAGGTCGATGTGGTCCGTTTCCGTAAAGTGCCCCTTTGCCCCCTTCTTAACGAACCAGCACAACTTGTCCCGAACCTCGGGAGCGGGATGCCCCGCCCACGCCAGGCCAGGCAGACCATGAGCGCCGCATGGCCCTTGCCCATCTGGCTGCCGTCGATGACCAGCCGGATTTCCGAGCGGCACGGCAGCAGGGCCAGCAAGGCCCGAAGGAACTGGCCAAGGAAGGGCAGGAAGTGCGTCTCGCAGTCAACCCATTTGTTGTCTACGAACCGCTTTGCCGCCACTTCCCTGCTGTTCGCATCAATGTCCTGCGGCAGGCCGCTACCAATATCTGCCATGAGGCAGCTACCTTTGCGAACCATTCCCGCAATCATTCCGCACAGGTTGTTGATTCGTTTCAAATCGTTGCCCTGTGGAGGTGCCTCATAGACGCTGCAAAGACTCCGCTGCAGTTGGGTAAAGAGATTTTTCAGTTTGGCAGGTGTTCGTTAATTTGTTGTTTCGCAACACAAATATCACCTGCCTTTTTCTTTCCAGATTTCAAAG
>CAZDSU010000048.1:0-54286 GCA_964508135.1 uncultured Saprospiraceae bacterium | reverse complement strand
CGCAAACGGCTGTTTTTCAGCCGTTTGCGCAGGGTTTTACTCACGCCAATTTAATGGGTTGGTATCCACGCCAGCATTGTAAACGCCATTTGCACCAACTTCAATGATGTTTGACAACCCATCACCGTCACTGTCGTTGTTTGGGTTATAGTCTTCCGCATCGTACAAATCAGTAACGCCGTCGTTGTCATCGTCCGGGTCAACATTATTCTTCAGGCCGTCATTGTCGAAGTCGCAGGTCAAAGCCGCAGCGCTAGGCACACAGGCATTTGCGTCGTCCGGGTCAAACTTGGGGTGATTAGGTGGATAGTTTTCAAAGAACAAGTCGCCATCCGTATCATCCGGTACACAGGCCGTGACGCTTGGGTTCGGGTCGCAGGCGTTCAATGCGTTTGTGCCTCCAGCAGTTTCTGCTGAATCGGTCAGTCCATCCCCATCGCTGTCGCTGCTGGGGTTGTGGTCATTTACGTCGTCAGGGTCAAGCACACCATCGTTGTCGTCATCGGGGTCAACATCGTTGGTAAGGCCATCACCGTCATAATCGCAAAGTGGGCCTACCGCTACCGGGTCACAGTCATCGAGCGGGTCGCTTTCGTTCACGTTAATAACGCCGTTGAAGTTGGTATCTTCTTCGCCATCTTTAAGGCCATCTCCATCCGTGTCCGAATTGAGTGCGTCGGTTTCTACACCAACGTCATGTGAACCGTCCTTGTCAGTATCTTCTGTGCCGTCGCTGATGCCGTCGTTATCGGTATCGGCCTCAAGTGGGTTGGTGTCCACACCTTGGTTATAACTTCCGTCACCGCCAGTTTCTACAATATCAGTCAATCCGTCAGCGTCGCTATCACTGTTGGGATTAAATGGATCTACGTCATAAACATCTAAAACGCCATCACCGTCGTCGTCCAGGTCATTGCCATTTGGAAAGCTGTCGCTATCGAAATCACAAGGTCCAGCCGCCGGGTTGGGTACGCAGGGAAGGTTGTCATCTGGGTCGAAACTGTTACCGGTCCCTTCGACAAAATAACCATCCCCATCGTCATCAGTGCTTGTGCAAGCCATTGTTGCCGGGTTGGGGTCGCAGGGGTCAAGTGGGTCGCTGTCGGGGGCAGGGTTGTAAACGCCATCGCCGCCAGTCTCGTCATCATCACTGATGCCGTCACTGTCGCTATCGCTGTCAGCATTGTAGTTTTGTACGTCATCCGAGTCAGCCACGCCATCGTTGTCATCGTCTGGATCATCAGAGTTCACAAGGCCATCCCCGTCAAAGTCACAGGTTGGAAAAGTTGCATTCGGGCTACACTTGTTGGTTGGGTCAGATTCACCAACATCCACAACGCCATTGTGGTTGGCATCCTCTGCACCATCCCCTAAGTTATCACCATCCGAATCTGGGTTGTATGGATTGGTCTCACCGGCATCCACTTGGCTGTTGCCGTTTTTGTCCTCAATAAAATCGTAAAGGCCGTCAGAATCTGTGTCAACACAGCCAGGAGCAGAACCGTAGTTTTCCGACCAAGTATAAAAAGGGAACCCAGGCTTTCCAATATCAATTACCCCAATATCATTACCGGGGTTTGAGCCAACCGAGTTGGGGGCATAAAACGGGTCATCCAATTCAATTAAAGTGACCTCCCCATTACAGGCGGAAGTCCTGACAAATTTGAAAAGCGCCGTCTCTTGACCAACAACGTACTGGATGTTGTTTGGGAAGCCACCATCAGATAACAACCCTATTGAAATATAGTCGAAACTGGGGTTTTCCACGGGTGCTTTTACGGTAGGGGTCGCACTCCAAGTTCCCTTTAAACTCACAAAAGTGTTGAAAGTAAACCCATTTGGCACCACCAACGTCGCCTGACCTGTTCCGGTCAAGGTGTTTGTAGAAGGGCTTATAGTTGATTTAGGTTTGGCATAGACCGTGTACGTCTTGCCATCGGTACCCAAACCAACCCGGAAGTCTATCTGAGCTTTGGTGGTGGTTGCCGCAATCAAAACCAGGGCAGCAATCAGGACATGCTTGGCGTTGTAAAGGATGGTGGATTTCATAGTTCTTATTAAATTAATTGTCTAATGAGAAGGTATCATACCGGGGGATGAATATGTTTTCTGTTTTGCCGCAAGGCCATTTTTTGAAATCCGCACTGATTCAGTTCAATACGGGGACTTGAAATTTCGATTGGGAAACTGTTGGGTATGAATTGCTAACTAGCTGGGAAGCACTGCCCTGAGAAACGGGAGTGGCAAACAAGATGCAAAGGCAGGTGTAGCGAAAGTTCATGCTCAATAGTTTTTGCCGATTAATACAAATGGAATATTTCAGTCAAAACTGATAGGGAGGAGAATCTTGAAAATATAGCGAGGGGAAGGCATACGAGGGGAATCTGACATAGGTTTTCAAATACCGTACCAATTCAATTAAATGTTCCAGCTTGACAAAGCTGCTGTAAAATCGCCGTAGCTTGGTTGGGCAATAAAAAAAGCCCCGACGTCAAAACGTCGAGGCTTTAGTGATTCGGCTGGGATTCGAACCCAGGACCACTTGATTAAAAGTCAAGTGCTCTACCAGCTGAGCTACCGAATCTTATTTGGTGTGCTTTTCTTTAAAAGCGGCGGCAAAGATAGGTTCTCCTAAAGCAAAACCAAGTGCGAAGACAAATTTTTAAAAAAAATTTGTCGGGCTTCAAGAACAGTTGGCTGTAAAACAGCGGCTTTACTCACTAAAGTTTCAACAAAACAATTTTTTATCAAACCGTTTTTGGAGGCTCCGCCTCAAAAACGGCCTTCAAAAAAAGGTCGTAATCACGATAATCCTGCAACACAACAGAAGTGCCCTCATTTCTCAGCAGGTCAAAATCCCCATTCTTGCGAATTCCCACAAAGTTCATGTTCATCCTCCGGGTCGTGTGCACATCCCAGATGGCATCGCCGACGTAAACCGTGCGGCTCACCTCATGCGACCGAGCAACGGTATCAACCACTTGTCCGATGATGCCTTCCCGCTGCTCGTGGCCATCGGCCCCGGCGACGACGATATAGTCCAGCGGGATTTCAACATGCCTCAATTTCACATGCGCCGGCCTGAGCCAACCACCCGTTCCAATGCCAACCACAAACCGCTCGTCGTCCAGCAGCCGCTCGATGGTGCGGCGGGCATGTGGCACTTCCAAAAATTCCGCTGGTTGCACCAGCCGCCGTTGCTCCAGCAACGCCACGAATTGGTGCTGAAACTCGACCATCTCCTCGGCCTCCGCCACTCTGCCAAAATGCTGACGAATGACCGTCTTGAAAATCGTCGTGTCCGTTACGTGCGGGTACTTCGTCCAGTCAATCGTGGGGAACTCCAATCCGTAGATAGCCTGGTAGGTCTGCGCAAAGCATTGGCTGTCAATTTTGTTGCTATAAACTAATGTGCCGTCAATGTCGAAAATCACGAGGGTCTTTGCCATGCGCTGCTTTCTTTTTTAATGAAATCGGACACCGCCTGAACCCACTGAGGGTGGTCGTTCAAACTGGGCACGAGGTCAAGGCGCTCGCCTCCTTCTTTCAAAAACTCCTCCCGGTACTCCACCGAAACCTCGATGGTCGTCTCCAAGCAGTCAGCAACGAAGGCGGGACAGAAAACGAGCAGACTTTTGTCGCCCTGCCGCCGCCGTTCAGCCAATATATCGCTGGTGTAGGGCTTCACCCAAGGGTCTCTGCCAAGGCGGGATTGGAAGCAGGTCGTGTAGCCGCCCGTTTTCAACCCCAATTTTTTCACCAAAGCTGCCGTGGTTGCGTGGCACTGGGCGGAGTAGCAAAACTGGTTTTTCTCCGAAATGGACTGGCAGCAGTCGGCGGACTGGAGACAGTGGTTGCAGGTATCGGCCTTGCGGAGTTGGCGCTGAGGCAGTCCGTGGTAGCTGAACAGCACATGGTCGTAGTTTTCGACGCCGAACTGCCGACCATTTTCCGCAAAAACATCAATCATCGGCTCCATGTCGTGGTACGAGTTGACAAAGCGCAAGTCGGGGATGGCCTGTTTTTGCGAAAGTACCCGCATCACTTCCTCGAACACCGAACCCGTGCTGGCGCTGGCGTAATGCGGAAACAGCGGAAAAATGACGAGCTGCCGCACCTGCCGCTGGAGCAGCCGCTCAATCGCAGATTCGATGGACGGGTTTTGGTAGCGCATGGCCAGTTCGACCACGTAGCCGCTTCCAAGCTGCGCCTGAACCCCGGCTGCAAGTCGCTCGCCATACACCTTCAGCGGCGAACCCTCTTGCATCCAAAGCTGCTTGTAAAGTTTGGTGGAATTGCCCGTCCGGGTGGGCAGGATAATGCCCCTGACCAACAGGTTGCGGGACAACCACGGGATGTCAATCACCCTCGCATCGAGCAAAAACTGGCGGAGGTAACGCCAAACAGCACTTTTGGTCGGTGCATCCGGTGTGCCGAGGTTAACGAGAAGTACGCCTGTTTTCTGCATTATTTTATCAATAATTGGCTGCTCGCCACTTGTTTTTTCTTTGAAAGAACCTGGAGCACGTAACTGCCTGCCGAAAGTTTGCTCACGTCGAGCGACTGCCCAGCCTCCAGCTTGCCTTTCTTCATCAATCGCCCGCCTGTGGCGAAAATCTGGTACGTCAATTTTGGTAAATTGGGCGGGTTTTCTATAAAAAGCACCGAGTCCGCCGGGTTGGGGTAAAGCCTCACCTTGGAACTGACGGCTTCGTTGGTCGCCGAGATATTGAGGTCGCCAAAAAGCCACAGGTAGGCCGCCGCAAACTCCCTTGCCCAAAACCACTCGCTGTGCTCGCCGTCCTGATGCAGCGACTTGTAAAGTTCACCGCTCCCAAAGCCGTTGTTCAACAAAACAGTTGCCATGTGGTTCACGTCGTCCACCACGGAACCGTTGCCCTCTGGGTAGCCAGCCAATTGGTAGATTTTCATCGCCGCCGTCTTCGGCGTATTGGCGCTGTGGTCGAAAATCTCCGGGTCGTTGAACCAGAAAGCCGGGGAGAAAATGCCCGCTTTGCTGAACACATCCTGGTGTTCCATGATGCCGTACTGCGAAACCAGCGCCCCGAGCGAACTGCCCATCATGCCCGTGTAGTCACGGCTCGGCAGGGTTCGGTAGTTTTGGTCAACAAACGGTTTGAGCGTTTCCACGATAAAATCAATGTACTGGTCGCCCTCGCCACCCTCGTTGTAATCCGTGTTCACCCACGGTGCCAGCTCGTCAATACGCAGCGCCTCCCCGTTGTCAATGCCAATGACGATGCAGCCGTAGTCGCCCTGGGCATGTAACTGGTTCAGCGACTCGTCCACCTGCCACTCGCCGGCGAAGCTCGTGGCCACGTCAAACAGGTTTTGCCCGTCATGCATGTACAGCACGGGGTAATGCTTCTGGGTGGTTTCGTAGTCCGGGGGCAGGTAAATCAGTATGCGGCGGCTGCGGTTGAGCTGCGGCATGAAGAAATCGGCATCGAGCAGGTGGACGTTTGCAGCAGCCGTGCTGTTTTGGCCCACGTCCTCCCATCCAGCAATCGTGACGTTCTCCGTGACGACCCCACCTGTGTAATTGTACTCCCGATCAGGCAAGAAACCACCGTTGGCCGTGCCTTCCACGGTTGCCCAACTGCCCCTGGTAAACTTGTACTTCACCAGTCCAATCGGTGGGTTGATGGTGATTTGAAACTGGCCGTTGCCAAGGTCGGCCAGCACGGAGTTCGGGTCGGCGGGGTCCCAGCCTTGAAAGTTGCCAGCGATGTGGATTGGTTCACCTGCTGGCGTGCTGGCAGGTATGGCCGTGACTTTGATGGTTAGCTGCGCAAAAAGATTTGCCGACAGGCACAAAGTGAGCAGCAGCAGTAATCTGGTTTTCATGATGGAAAGATTGTTGAAATTGTTCGATTGTTGAATGGTTGGATTGTTGTATTGCTGTATTGTTTTTGGCAATCCCAACAATACAGCAATTTCAACAATCAAAAAACCACCGTTTTATTTCTCAAAAAATGGTCAGCGAGTACGAGTGCGGCCATTGCCTCCACGATGGGCACTGCACGGGGCAATACGCAGGGGTCGTGGCGGCCTTTGCCTTCCACCTGCACCGATTCGCCAGCTTCGTTCACCGACTCTTGCGCTTGAACGATAGTCGCCACGGGCTTGAACGCTGCCCGAAAAACTATGTCCATGCCGTTGGAGATGCCGCCCTGCACACCACCTGAGTGGTTAGTTCGAGTGCGCACGACGCCATTTTCATCGGTAAAAAATGGGTCATTGTGCTGCGAGCCTCGCATCGTGACGCCAGCGAAACCAGAGCCGATTTCGAAGCCCTTGCAGGCGTTGATGCTCAATATCGCCTTACCCAAATCGGCATGGAGGCGGTCGAAAACAGGCTCACCGAGACCCGTCGGACAGCCCTGCACCACGCAGCTCACGATGCCGCCGATGGTGTCGCCTTCCTTTCGCACCTGGCGAATGAGCACCTCCATTTGCTCCGCAAGAACGAGGTCGGGACAGCGCACGGGCGTAGCTTCGATTTGCGAAAAGTCAAGCTGCTCGTGAGTTTTGTCGAGAACGATGTCCCCCACCCTGCTGACCCAAGCCGTCACGTTGATGCCGTTTTTTTTCAAAAAAAGCTTCGCAACAGCGCCTGCCGCCACCCTCACTGCCGTCTCACGGGCGCTCGAACGGCCTCCGCCTCGGTAATCACGGTGCCCGTACTTCGCTTGGTAGGTGTAATCGGCGTGGCTGGGCCGGTACTTGTCGGCGATGTGGGAGTAGTCTTTTGACTTGGCGTCCTCGTTGCGGATCAGCAGTGCCAGCGGCATCCCAGTTGTTTTTCCCTCAAAAACACCGGAGAGCAACTCCACCCGGTCGGCCTCCTGCCGTTGCGTCACGATGGCAGACTGGCCGGGGCGGCGGCGGTCAAGTTCTTTTTGGACAAAATCAATATCGAACCCCAGCCCAGCAGGGCAGCCGTCAATGACGACGCCGATGGCCGTGCCGTGCGACTCGCCGAAAGAGGTGATGCGAAAAGTATGTCCGAAGGAATTGCCGGGCATTTTTTAGTTTGTCAGTTAGACAATTGGCAGTTGGCAGTCCAGCCTCGATGGATGCGACAGATCTGCTCATTGCGGAATTTTTGGAATTGGTGAAAATGGCCGCAAAAGTAAAGGAAGTTGGCTGTGCGGAGGGCGATGTAGCGGCTTTTTTACAAAAAAATAAAAGGCTTGGGTCAAATGACACAGCATTGCACAAGTTGCTCATAATCAGGCCGCTCGGAGGCGAGGCGGTGGATAAACTTGTCTCGAATAATCCCGTTTTGAATCACAAAAACGCCGGGCATCTGCGTGGAATCGCCGAGGCGCTTGGCCAATTCTATTTCGTAGCCAAGTGCTTGCTTGACTTTGTAACCACGAATCCAGGTTTGCAGGCCGTAAAGTTGGGTGAACGAGCCACGATGGAGGCCAAATGCCCGATAGTACTGCTGGGCTGGGTCGCAAACGTAGGTAACGCCCTCAAGGTTGAAATTTTGGAAATACTCGATGGCGGTTTCGTCATTGGCCATGTGGACGAAGACGATTTTGATGCCGTTGCGCTCGATGGCCTTGCGCCTTGCAGAGATGTCGTAGAGGGATTCCTTGCAAAAAACGCATCCAAAATGTCGCAGGAAAACCAGCATGACCGGGCTTTTATAAGTAAGTGATAGAAGGCTCGCCCCTTCGTTGGTTTGCATTTCTTCCAAAATCTCCAGTTCTTCTTCTGAGTCTATCGGCAGCATAAGTCCGCTTATTTTAGCCTTAAAACAGTCTTCTTACCAAAGAGTTCACAAGAAAAATGGGAGCTGAAAATAATTCAGCTCCCATTCTGGAATCACGAGACAAGTATGTTATTTCTTTACAATGGTTTTTACAAACCGCTGATTATCAACCGTCAAGATGACCGAATAAGCCCCAGATGAAAGGTCTCGCAGGTCAAACTGCTCGGTGAAATCACCCGCTACGGATTTCTTTGCAGGCTTGGCAGCCACCAATTTGCCCTCCTGTCCAAAGATTTCCAACTGGACATCGGCTACATTCGTGAGGCGAAACATCACGTTCAGGAAGTTGTCCACCGGGTTCGGGTAGGTGACGAAACGGAGGTCGGCGAGGGATGGGTTGTTCGTGCCGCTGACTGGCTCGGTACCGAGTAGGAGGAGGTCGTCGAACTCGAAATAATAGTCGTCGGCGGAATCGTGGTGGAACGCCACGTAGATGGTTTGGCCAGCGTAATCAGCCAAGCTGATGCTGTGGGGCTCCAGCCTCGGTGAGTGGGCACCAACCCCTGCCGTGAAATACTCCGTCAACGTAAACCCATCGGCATGGATATAGCCTGGGCTGAAAGTAAAACTGTCCAAGTCGACGGTAGCCCCACTCGCTGAAATCCAAGACAACATTTCGGCAGCCCTGAAAACCACGTCTGGCGTCTCTATGGTAACGTCCTGCGAACCCGTCAGGATTTTGACGGAGTATCCATCCAAGTACCTTGGTCCCTGAAAAGCCGCCGACTTCCAGTGCAGGGTGGCCGTGTTGTCCACGATTTGCATGGCAGGGCTGATGAGCCAGTTGCTCGATGAAGTGTCAGTATTAATGAGATACGATTGGCTCATGATGACGTAGTTGGTGTCAACGGCGGCTGTGTCAGGTTCAAAGTCCTCGCTCCAGAAGAAATTGCTGGGGTCGCCGGGGTTGGTTGCCAGTGCTTCTTCATCAAAATTCACCCATATTGTATCCGTCTCGCCAGGTTCAGGGAAAACCGCCATTGAGGCAACTTGGTCCGTCTGAAAGTCCAAGAAGAACAGGGTGTCATTTTGCCCGTACACCCCAAATGAAACAAACAGGGAAGCAGCTAGCATTGTGATTTTGTACAAAATTTTCATACAGATAATGTTTTGATGATGGTTGAAAATGTCGTGTGCTAAGGTATTTAAAAAATGTATTAACACGCATCCTCAGCTTACATTTGCTCTCAAAACACAAGTAAAATTGAATTTGTCGAAATTCTCATTCACATTCAAATATCAAAAACAATGGCAGCAAACGGCATTTTCAGCGTGAGTTCCAGCGGCTTTAAATACGGCCGAACCACCTTTGCAAATCGCAGCAATTTACGGGCGACCACCGCCCAAATCACCCATGACGGCGACACGGTCAGTGTGAGCACCGATGCCAACTTGGGCATCCGGTTCCTCGGCATTGACACCCCTGAAATCAGCTTCGACTACCCCGGTGCACGGGGCTTCCTCGGCCTCAACAACCCCGCCTGGGACGAGTTTTTTGCCGGGCCTGGGCTTGAGAAAACATTAAAAAAACTGAGTCCGGGACTTCAGGCTCATCTGCGGTCGGTACTCGGAGACGGCACTGGTATTGCCGCAAACCACTACCAATTTGCGGCCAGAGGAAGGGAAAACTTAAAAACGGAAATCGAGGACGACCTGCGGCAGTCCGGCAAAACCAATGAAGATTTCGCCTTTTTCCAAGCCTATGCCTATGAGTTTTTGGACACTTACGGGCGACTGCTTTGCTACCTGCGGCCACACCGTGACAATTTTGAGGGGGAAACTCCCGCCACCTCTGCCATTGACTACAACATCCGACAGTTGGCTGGCGGCTTCGCAACGCCCTATTTTATCTTTCCAAACGTTGACCCGTTCCTGCGCATCTCCAACCCGTTGGACAAAAAAATCATCACACCTGAGGGGTTCTGGAAATTTATGACCAAAGCCTCCAAACTCACGGGTTCAAGGGATGCTGTAAAAGGCGCCCGCAACCGACACGCTGGCATCTACAACCTGACCGACCCGCTCCGCTTGCTTCCTATGGAACTTCGCTCACTGGCTAGGGGCAGCAAACCCAACCGCTTCGTCATTGACTTGGGGCAACCAGGCACGAACAAGCTCCTCGACCCGGAGCTGTATTTTACCATCCCCAATGTGGAGGACAGGTTCTACCTGCCACCGATGTTTGCTGATTATTTTGCCATGGCGGGTTGGGAAATTGTGAAGGTGTAGGAGCTTGTGGTCGCCCAATTTATTGGGCTGACCGTTAATATTCGGTCATAAAATCAAGATTTCATGCCATTCTTGCTTTTCGGTCAGCCCAATAAATTGGGCGACCACAACATGAAAAAAGGCGGCAACTCCTCACGGAGTGCCGCCTTTTTTAAAGCTATTTTCAACTAAAATTACTTCTTGCCAACCTCTTCAAACTCCACATCGGTCACATCTTCCTTGCTGTCGGAGCCTCCGTCCTGACCGGCACCGTGGCCGTTTGAGTCAGCACCTGGCTGCTGTTGTTGCGAAGCCTGGTACATGTCCTGGCTGGCTGCCTGCCAAGCGGCATTGAGGTTGTTGCTTGCCGTGTCTATGCCTTCCAGGTTCTCGCCTTTGTGGGCCTCTTTCAGCTCATTCAAAGCGGTTTCGATGGCAGCAATTTTGTCCGCAGGAATCTTCTCCTTGTACTCCTTCAACTGTTTTTCTGTTTGGAAAATCAGCGAATCGGCCTGGTTCAGCTTGTCCACTTTCTCACGAGCCTGGCGGTCGGTATCGGCGTTGGCTTGTGCCTCGGCTTTCATGCGAGCGACCTCCTCCTTGCTCAAGCCTGTCGTGGCCTCGATGCGGATGTTCTGCTGCTTGCCAGTGCCCTTGTCCACGGCGCTCACGCTGAGTATGCCGTTGGCGTCAATGTCGAAGCTGACTTCCACCTGTGGCAAGCCCCTCGGTGCTGGCGGGATGCCGTCGAGGATGAACCGACCCACGCTGCGGTTGTCACGGGCCATCGGGCGCTCGCCTTGCAGGATGTGGATTTCCACGCTCGGCTGGTTGTCGGCAGCAGTTGAGTAGGTTTTCGATTTTTTCGTCGGGATGGTCGTGTTCGACTCGATGACCACGTCGTACACACCGCCCATCGTCTCAATGCCCAGCGAAAGCGGGGTTACGTCGAGCAGTAGCACGTCCTTGGTTTCGCCAGTGAGCACGCCGCCTTGGATGGCTGCGCCTACGGCAACAACTTCGTCAGGGTTCACGCCCTTGTTCGGCTTTTTGCCAAAAAACTCCTCCACCACCGCTTGGATACGAGGGATACGGGTCGAACCACCCACGAGGATGATTTCGTCAATGTCGTTGGTCGTGATGCCAGCATCTTTGATGGCCTGGCGGCAAGGTTCGATGGTGCGCTTCACGAGGTCGTCGCAAAGCTGCTCGAACTTTGCACGGCTCAGCTTCAGCACAAGGTGCTTGGGCACACCGTCCACCGCAGTGATGTACGGCAGGTTGATTTCCGTTTCAGCAGAAGAAGAAAGCTCGATTTTGGCTTTTTCAGCTGCGTCCTTCAAGCGCTGGAGTGCCATCGGGTCTTTGCGGAGGTCAATGTTTTCCTGTGATTTGAACTCGTCGGCCAGCCAGTCAATGATTTTGTGGTCAAAATCATCGCCACCGAGGTGCGTGTCGCCGTTGGTAGATTTTACCTCAAAAACGCCCTCGCCCAAATCCAAAATAGAGATGTCAAAGGTACCACCGCCAAGGTCGTACACGGCGATGGTCATGTCCTTGTGGCGCTTGTCGAGGCCGTAGGCCAAGGCCGCAGCCGTCGGTTCGTTGATGATGCGGCGCACTTTCAGGCCGGCGATTTCGCCAGCTTCTTTGGTGGCTTGGCGCTGGGAGTCGTTGAAGTAAGCGGGTACTGTGATGACGGCCTCCGTCACCTCTGAACCCAAGAAATCCTCAGCGGTTTTCTTCATTTTTTGGAGTACCATCGCCGAGATTTCCTGCGGCGTGTAGAGCCTGCCGTCAATGTCCACCCGAATGGTGTCATTGTCGCCTTTTACCACTTTATAAGTGGTGTGCGCCAACTCCTTGGAGATTTCTGAATAGCGGTGGCCCATGAAGCGCTTGATGGACGCGACCGTGCGTTTGGGGTTGGTGATGGCTTGGCGCTTGGCGGGGTCGCCCACCTTGCGTTCGCCGTTGTCGAGAAAGCCAATGATGGACGGGGTCGTCCTCCTGCCTTCGTCGTTGGCGATGACCACTGGCTCGTTGCCTTCCATCACCGAAACGCAGGAGTTGGTTGTTCCTAAGTCAATTCCTATTATTTTACCCATTGAGATTTTATTTTATTTTGATTCAAAAATGGTTTGCTCCCTCTCGCCAATCAATACACATGCCAGCGGGGTTCGACTGACTTTTTGTTCGTTTTAATAGGAATTGTGGTGGAAAATGGCAGAAAAGAGGCGAAAAGGGGGTGACAAAACGGCAGGGGCTAGAGGGAATACGATGGAGGCAATACGCCAGAAACCCTCAGCAACCTCCTCAAATTTACCAATGGCTGACGGTTCAGATTAATAGCCTCTGTTGTGGCCCTTCCCTTGGGAGTTAAGCCTTGAATGATGATGTAATCCTCTTTCCATTCAAAATGCAATTTCCAATTATCCAATCTTGGGTTGTAAAGTTCAGATAACATCTTGGTAACAGGGTCAATCGCCTTGGTTTTGGCGTGTTTGTGGCCATTACATCCTTGGCAGGAATAAGCCAGGTTTATCAAGTCGTCCGTACCACATTAGAATCAGTGGTAAGATATGGTCAATCGCAAAATGGTCTGATGAGTGCTCAGAAGAAACCAAGCAGTATTCACAGCATAGGAAGGCTCTTTGGGCTACAAAAAGCCGTATTTTCTTTGCGATTTTTTGCTCAAATGACATTGGGTTTTTTCTTGTAGAACCACATCTGTTTCCAAACCGTATCAAAAGGCAAGTTGCGCAATGCAGCAAGTTTCTGAACCCGTTCTATGCGATAAACGCTCAAGTTTTCCGACCAATCTGAGAACGCTAATAATTCTTGACGCTCAGGTTCAGAAATGGATTCATTGCGCATTTTTACGATAAGCGTTTTGTAGCGTTTCCTTTCGCTTGAGGTTAAGTCCTTTTTTAGTTCTTCTACAAGCTCCAATTCTGTTTGTGGATTTGCCGCTATCCTTCGCCTAATCCGAAGCAAGTTGATAGTATCCGCAAAATGCTCAAATTCAGTGTCGCTCATCCTTTCGGCAGAGCCGATAAGCGAGTCAACATCAATGTTCTTTGGCTTTATTGCTGTTGCTGATGCCATGTTGAATGTATTTTTAGCAAAAATAAGGTTTTGCAACTTTTTCAGCAAATATCAATTCCGCATGAACACTTTCAGTACATCTTCAATGGCTTTTGCAATTGTCACTTCACCTTTCACAACTGCCGCTTCCATCTGCTGCAATTTCTCCTTAGCTTCTGGTGTATCCTGAATTAGATGGTGCATCGCCATCTCCAACTGTTTGTGGAACAAAATCCCAGTTTGCCCCTTCCTATTCCGCTCAAACCACCCACTCTCCCTCACAACCCCCTGATAATCAAGCAACAATTGCCAAATTTCCGACAACCCCTCCCCCGTCAGCGCCGAGCAAGTGACCGCCTTTGGCTGCCATCCACTTTCTTTTTCCGGGAAGAGGTGAAGTGCCTGCGCATAGTCCTGTCTGGCCGATTTTGCCAATTCCATCCGGTCGCCATCCGCCTTGTTCACTGCAATCAGGTCGGCCATTTCCACGATGCCTCGTTTGATGCCTTGAAGCTCGTCGCCAGCACCGGGAAGCAGCAGCAGCAGGAAAAAATCTACCATGCCCGCCACAGCCGTCTCGCTCTGCCCCACTCCAACCGTTTCAATGAAAATCGTGTTGAAGCCTGCCGCCTCGCAGAGCAACATGGACTCGTGGGTGCAATTGGTTACGCCGCCCAGCGAATTGCCAGCCGGGCTTGGCCGGATGAAGGCGTTTGGTTCTGCACTCAAGCGTTCCATGCGGGTCTTGTCGCCGAGGATGCTCCCCCCACTGACTTGGCTGCTGGGGTCAATGGCCAGCACCGCCAGCTTGTGGCCATGTTCCCGAACGACGAGGCTCCCGAATGCTTCAATGAAACTGCTTTTGCCCACGCCCGGTGGGCCAGTAATGCCCAAACGAAATGAATTACCAGTATGCGGTAGGCATTTTTCAAGCACCTGCTGCGCAAGGTCACGATGCTCCGGGCGGCTGCTTTCCACCAAGGTGATGGCACGGCCCAGCACCACCCGGTCGCCCCGGAGAATGCCCTCGACATAGTCGTTTGCCGACCAGATTTTGCTCGAAATGGATGCTGATTTGCTCAAATCAAAAGTTAAAGAGGTTTAACAGTTCACTACCAAGCATGTTAACAGTAAACACAAGTGACTGAAAATGAGTGGGTTAATGCAAAAGTTAGTATTTAACGTTTCTCAGAAAAAGCGTCATTCAGGTTAAAGTTGGCACAAACACCACTCTCCACTGCTACCCATGCTTGCGCAAAGTTATGCCACGCCCTTTCTTTGCCAGCAGTGAACAGGAATTCATTTTTTCATTTAACCCAAATGCCAGATAAATGTGTGGTGCTTGCAAATGAATTGCAGAATAAGACGTTTGCAAGTCCACACTCCTTTCAGCCAAGGCGCTTAGCTATTTTTCACCTACAATCTTTTTCAAAATGAAAAATTCTCTATTAATTCTCGGTTTGTTCACATTCTTTATTGAAACTGCAAAAGCTCAGGATTTTGTGCGGAAGCAGGAATTCCAATTGAGTTTGGATATACCACAAGGAATACGAGCATTAAGTATCTATTACAAGCTCAATTTCAAGAAGAACCAAGACAAATACTGGCGTGCAAGATTTGGTACTGCGAGCGAAGATACCTACCATCGTAGTACGGATTTAATCCATAGCAATTCAAAAACCACTCTTGCCGTAGGGTTCGAAAAGCGGATCCCACCGACTAAAAATTCGCAATTATTTGGCGGGGTGGAAATTTACGGACTTCGAGAAACCATACAAGGGCAAATGCCTGATTCTTTGGGATTTTATATCCCACAAACAGAAATATTGGAGGTAGGCTTAGGGTTTCCTGTGGGCATTATTTTTAACAAAACTTCCAAATGGTTTGTAGGCATTGAGATGGTGCCCAGTCTCCAGTATCAAAAAACCACCAAAGACGAGTATAAATTAAGCCCAAATCCAGGCGAAAATTGGGGTTTTACTATCTATAGTTTCGCACTCTGCTTCGGATACCGAATCCCCACCAAGCGAATTTAGGCCACAAAGCATCTAAAGCAAAAGATAAAGCACACTCTCTTTTTCCAGCCCAAAACGCTCGAAACGTAGCGGGCAGCAGCCCCAGTTCAAACCCGGTTTTATTTCGACGCTCTGCTGCTGCTTTGCTACTTTTTTGGAGCATTTGAGGATTTGAGAGCGTTAGGGTTTGAGAGGGGCAACCCTTTCTTTACTTCTCAATCTTCCAGAGGATGGCCGTCCGGTCATCGCTGCAAGAAACCAGTCCGGTTGGCAGCCACAGCACTTTGTTCACAGAATTGAAGTGGCCACCGTCCCTGCCGCCTTCCAGCACTTTTACCAACTCAAAATTTTCAGCCTCCCAAATTTTTAGCGTCTTGTCTCGGCTGCCGGTGGCAAAATGGCGGCCATCGGGGCTGAAAGCGATACTGTTGATGGTGAACCAATGCGCCGGTTGGGAACTGATTTGCTTGAAATGGTCCGTCAAATCCCAGACGTTCAAATGGGCATCACGCCCACCGCTCAACAGCTTATTGCCATCAGGCGAATACCGCAGTGAAAAGACGGAACTGCCGTGGGCTGGCCGGATGGTATGGCGAAGTTCAAGGGTCGTGGCGTCCAAAATATAGATGGCTCCATCGCTGCCACCGACAGCAAGCTCTTGGCGCATTTCACAGTAGTCAATGCACCTAAGTGCTTGATTGGCAAGCTGATAGCTTTCGGTGGGGCGCATTTCGGCGATTGACCAACGGCTGAGTTTTCCATCGCCACCTGCGGTGAATACATGGTCTCCAACCGCCCTGATGTCGTACACGCCACGTTGGTGGTGGGCGATGTTTTTGGTGGCCGTCGGGTCGTCCAGGTCAATCCAATGTACGCCACCATCCATGTTGCCCGCCACGATTTTTTGCTCCTTTTTCAGAAAACAGAGCGAAAAAACTTGTACTTCCACCTTTGCCATGAGCTTGCCGAGTTCAGGTGCGTCCAAATCCCATTGCACCACCCATCCGTCGCCTGCGCCAGTGATGACGTGGCGCTGGTCGTGGCCTTCGATGAGGGCAAAAATGGCAGCGTTGTGGCCCGTCAGTTGTGCAGCTTTGGTGACTTGCATTGGTGGAATGGCACGTGTTTGCGTTCTTTGCGATAACACGGTCGCAAATGTCAAACAATTCATGGGGCTTTTGTTAAAAAAATCAGTTGGAGACGGCGCAGTCATCGGCATCTGGCAGATGGAAGAGGAGGAGGCTTTTTTCATGCAACAGCTTGATTTACAGCCCGTTGAACTGCAAGAACTCGCCAAACTGAAAGGTCGCCGCAGGTTGGAGTGGCTGGCCAGCAGGTATCTCGTACATGAAATGCTGCTATCGGTGGGCTACGAAGACAGGGTGCCCGTGCTTAAGGATGAGTTTGGCAAACCGCATATTTGGGGCACGTCGTTCCACCTTTCGTTCAGCCACTCGCACGAGCTGGCGGCGGTGATTCTGGCAAATGCTCCGACTGGCATTGACATCCAAAAGTTGGTGCCGAAAATAGGGGTGTTGGCACACAAGTTTATGCGACCTGAAGAACTTGACAGCTTAAAACCTGAAACCCGGCTACCACACCTTCATTTCTATTGGGGCGCAAAAGAGTCGCTGTACAAAGCGCACGGGCGTCGGCAATTGGATTTTCGGGAACATATTTTTATACAGCCATTTGATTATCAACCTATTGTAACAACTCCAGGCGGGATTGAGAAGGATGGTGAGGAATGGGTTTTTGATGTTTTTTTTGAAAAAATGGAAGATTATGTACTGGTTTGGTGTCAGTAGCTTGTGGCCACCCAATTTATTGGGTAGGCCGATTTTTAGCATGGCTAGCGCACGGTCAGCCCAATAAATTGGGCGACCACAATCACCTCACGTGGTGAACCTGTTCAGTCGTCAAAATCGGCATCCTTCGAAAGCGAAGGAAAAGCTGCACCGTGGCCAAAACGTCTTTTTCGCAATAGAGCGAAATGCGGTCAATGTCCTGCTCCTCCCAGTAAACCCGGCCCACATCGCTTCCGTCAATATCGTCCTTCGGGGAGGGGAACCCGAGCACGGCGGCGAGTAGCTTGAGGGAGGTGTAGGCTTTGATGTCGCCAAACTTCCAAAGTTCCATCGTGTCGAGCAGGTACTTGATTTCCCAAGGCTTTTTGCCCGTGACCTGAAGCAATGCGGGGGAGTCCAACTGATTGATTACCAACCTCCTGCAAATATACGGGATGTCAAATTCCTTGATGTTGTGACCACAGAGGTAGTGCTTGTTCGGGTCTTTGTAATGTTGATTGAGCAGGTTGCAGAAGTCCTTGAGCAACTGTTTTTCGTCGAGGTGGGAAAAGGATTTCAGACGCACCTTGAGCGTCTGGTCAGCATCCCTGACGACGATGCCGACGGAGATGCAGATGATTTTGCCAAACTCGGCGTAGATGGCCGCCTTGTCTTGGTATGCCTGTTCAACCTCCTCGCCAGAAGCTTCCCTCCTCAGCACGTTCTTGGATTTTATGGCCCAAAGTTCTTGGAACGTTTCGTCCATATCATCGTAGGAGGGATGTGCAGAGACGCACTCGATGTCCAGAAAAAGGATGTTGGCAATGTCTATTGATTCAATCATTTTTTGCATTTTTCGTTGAGGCGAAGGTAGGTATTTGGGGGAAATCCGTTGAACTCAAATGGATTAACATTTGTGCTAACTTTGCCGAAAATTGGAACCTAAATTTGATTTTACTTTGAACATTAACCCTATTTAACAAATTGAATATCAGTAGTTTGGCTACACTTTTTCAATGGAAACCTAATTCAATCGCACTAAAACATGGCAACAAATAATTCATCACAACAGCGGCTCCTGATTATCGCAGGCATCGTAATCGCCACTTTGCTGGTTACAAACGCAGCCTTGCTCTGCAACAAGTACAAGCAGGACACACAGGTGGATACGCAAACCACCAAATTGGCGGAAGCTGATAAATTGAAAATCGAACTGGAAAAACAATACCAGGAGGCACTGTCCGAACTGGAGGAAATGCGCGGCAGCAACGAGGAGCTGAATGCCATCATTGACCAACAAAAAGAAGAGCTAAAGCTGCAAAAAAACAAGATTGAGGGCCTGCTCAGTGATGGAAAAGGGAATGTTCGGGCAATTGCGGAGATGAAGAACATGCGCAGCCAAGTGGCGGGTTACGTTGCCGAAATTGACCGGATGAAAGTCGAAATCGAGAACCTGAAAGGTGAGCGTGACGAGCTTACCGAGCGCACCAGAGACCTGTCAGCAAATCTCGACAGCGCCAATGTGCGCAGCAGCCTGCTTGAAGGCGAAAAATCAGCATTATCGGCCGAGAAACAACAGCTTGCGGATGAAAAAACCAAACTAAATGAGAAGGTAAACCTGGCTTCGGTCATCAAAATTGACAAGGTGGACGTGACCCCGCTCAAAGAACGCAACAGTGGAAAAACCGTCAAGAAAAAATACGCCAAAAACGTGGACCAACTCAAAGTCTGCATCCACACAACGGAAAACAAAATAGCCCGGCCCGGTTTGGAGGCATTCTATATCCGCATCCTCAACCCGGTAGGCGAAACGATGGCCATTGATGAGCTTGGTTCTGGCACTTTCTACAGCAAGGAAAATGGCGAGGAACTGCGCTACACCTACATGAAAGAGTACGAGTACAATCAAGATGCCACCGACATTTGCTTCAACTGGGACCCCAACCTCGGTGCCTTCAGCAAAGGCAAATACACCGTGGAGGTGTACAACAAAGGCCATATTGCGGGCACTGGCAAGTTTGACCTGAAATAAACGGTTCCAGGTTCCATTGGGTTTCAGGTTTCAGGGTGGTATCGCATCCCTGAAATCTGAAACCCTATCAAACCTGGAACCCAATGGAACCTGAAACCCAATGCTAAATATCGTTTTACCCTTCATTTTCCTTTTTCAAACGCCGCTTGTCGCAGCGCCAACCCATGTTTGGATTTCTCCCACTACCCACGATTTTGGCGATTTGAAGCTGAACGTACCGTCCACGCACGAGTTTTTTTTCAAGAATACCGGTGATGCTCCTTTGCTTATTGACAACGTGCGCTCCATCTGCGGCTGCACGGCCACCGAATGGTCTGAAACGCCGATACTACCAGGCAAGGAAGGCTATATTAAAGTCGTGTTCGATGCACGAAAAGCAGGCTATTTTTACAAAAAAATCACCGTTTTTTTCAACCACCAACGAAAGGGCGAGAAGCTGTACTTAGAGGGCTTCGTCGAATGACAAGTTGAATTCGTCTTTACTTTGCGATTTGCAGCTTGTATTTTAATTTATCTTTGCCGCCCGTAACATGCGCCAAGCGCCTTTACTTTTACTTTTCACTTTGTCTATTTTACCCTTTCCTTTCAATCTATGGAAATTCTGATTTTCCTCGTTGTCTCATACCTCCTGTTCAGCATCACGATGATGAAGCTGTTTGAAAAAGCAGGCGTTGATGGCAAAAAAGCTTTGATTCCCGGCCTTAATTTCGTTGAAATGTGCAAGCTCGTGGGCCGCAAGCCCAGCCATGCACTTTGGTTGCTTTTTCCCATCGTCAATATTTTCATTTTCGTGGGACTATGTGTGGACATGGTGCGCTCCTTCGGAAAATACAAATTCGTGCATTCTGCCCTTGCAGTGATTTATGCTCCGGCCATTTTTTATTTTATCGGGAAAAACAAGGACGACAAGTACCTCGGCCCTACCCTGGCAGCCGAACATGAGTACAAGGCTAAAATTGCGGAAGCGCAAAAAACCAATAATACGAGGGAACTGCAAAAGCTTAACCGCCAAAACCCCTATACCAAAAATCCAGCTCGTGAGTGGACAGAAGCCATCGTTTTTGCCGTTTTTGCGGCAGCATTCATCCGAATGTTCCTCATTGAGGCATACGTGATACCCACTTCTTCGATGGAAGGTTCGCTGAAAGTTGGCGACTTTCTGTTTGTGAGCAAAGCGCACTACGGCATTCGCACACCGAAGACGGTACTGATGTTCCCGCTGCTGCACAACCGCTTGCCGTTAGTGGATGCCGAGAGCTACATCTCCAAGCCGAACCTGCCGTTTTACCGGTTGCCCGCTATCGGCGAAGTACAGCGGTATGACCCTGTGGTGTTCAATTACCCGGAAGGGGACAGCGTTTACGTGTTCCCAGAGCGCACCTGGACGATACACGACTACCGCAGAGGCTCAAGCAGCGACCCCCAGCAGATGCAACGATTTCTGCAAATAAAAACAGGCAATGCCGACCTGGTGGTAAGACCAATTGACAAAAAAGACCACTACATCAAACGCTGCATCGGCATTCCAGGGGACAGCCTGAAGGTGGTTGACCGTCAAGTTTTCATCAACGGGACACCAGCACAGAACCCCAAGCACATGCAATTCCTCTACACAGTAGCCTCGCCTTCGGGACCTTTGAACAAGGAGAAATTGGATGAAATTGGTATCAATACCCAAGAAGCCTATATCAACGAAGGCATCTACTTTCTTGACAGTGAGCAAGTTGAGAAAATCAAGGCAATGGACTCGGCAATAAAAGTTGATTTTTATCCGATGGATAAAATGGGCGGCAATAAATATTTCCCGCACGACCCAGTCAACTATGGAAATTGGTCCAACGACAATTACGGCCCCGTTTATATCCCCAAAAAAGGCGCTACCGTCGCCATCAACCCACAGAGCATTGCGTTGTACGAACGGGTAATTGGCGTTTACGAAGGCAACAAACTGGAGAAAAAGGACGGAAAAATCTTCATCAATGGCCAAGAAGCCACCAGTTATATCTTCAAGATGAACTACTACTGGATGATGGGCGACAACCGCCACAATTCCGAAGATAGCCGGGTTTGGGGCTTTGTGCCGGAAGACCATATCGTGGGCAAGCCGCTGTTCATTTGGTTCTCCACGAAGAACGGCAGCATCGGCAACGGCATCAACTGGAGCAGGCTTTTTTCTGGCGCAAACAAGATGTAAAACCGATTTGAACAAAGCTGAATTCTGACGAAAACCCCGCAACATACTTGCAGGGTTTTCGTTTTTTTGGCGCATTTGCTGCCGCTGTGTAAATTTGGGGAAAAAATTCTCTTCAGATTACCCAAACTAAATTTAGTCAAACATGAAGCATTTTCTAATTGTCCTAATTCTCTCGATTGCTGTTCCAACCGTTATTTTTTCACAGAAAACAGGTTACCAGATTAAGGTCAAAATTGACGGATTCCAACAAAAAGAAGCCTACCTCGGCTACTATTTTGGGGACAAGCAATACCTAAAAGATACCGCATTCGTGGAAGCTGACGGGCGGTTTTACTTTGAGGGGAACGAAAAATTGACAGGCGGCATGTACCTCCTAGTTTTGCCACCAGACAACCAGTTCGTCCAATTGCTTTTGGATGACGACAACCAATGGTTCAGCATGGAAACCAAGTTGACCGACCTTGCTGGCAGCATAAAAATCACCGGCTCAGAAGACAACAAGCGTTTTTACGACTACTTGAAATTCATCAGCGACCGCCGCCCGAAGGCCGACGAGCTAAAAAAACAGCTCGATGAAGCCAAGGACGATGAAAAGAAAAAGACCAAAATCGAGGAGAAAATCAAAGTACTCGACGACGAAGTGATGGACTACCAAAAAAATCTCGTCGCTCAATATCCAAAGTCCATGACCGCCCTTGTCATCAAGGCCAACATGCCGCTCGACCCACCAAAGTTTGAGGGCGAGCAAAAGGAAAAAGAACTCCAAAGCTTTTATTGGATGCGCGCACACTGGTTCGATAACTTTGACCTCGCCGACCCCAAGTTGGTTCGCACACCGTTCTTGTTCCCAAAAGTGGATCATTTCATCAACAAAATGACCGTACAGCACCCTGACTCCCTCAATATCGCCATTGACCGGGTACTCGAAAAAATGCGTCCAGCAGAGGATAACTTCAAGTTTTACCTTATCCATTTTCTGAACCTGTTTGCCAAGTCCAACATCGTGGGCATGGACGCCGTGTACGTCCACATTGCCCAGAAGTATTACAAAACAGGCCTCGCCCCTTGGACGGAGGAAGACCAGTTAAAGAAAATCATCGAAAACGCCGATAGGCTCGACCCGTTGCTCATTGGCAAGGTGGCACCAAACATCGAAATGCAAACCCAAAAAGGGGATAAAATATGGCTGCATGATTTTCAGTCGCCGCTCACCGTGCTGTTTTTCTGGGACCCAGACTGTGGCCACTGCAAAAAGTCCATGCCTGAAATGGTCAAATTTGCAAAGGACTACAAGGACAAAGGCCTAGCAGTTTTTGCCATCTGCACCTCGCTTGCCACACGAGACGACGCCGGAAATCTGACGATGAAAGAAGTGGACAAATGCTGGTCCACTATTTCGGAGCGAGAAATGGACGTGTTCTTCAACGCCGTTGACCCGTACCACCGGAGTCGCTACAAAACGATTTATGACATCAAGACAACCCCGCAGATTTATGTCTTGGACAAAGACAAAACCATCCTTTCGAAGCGGTTGGGCGCTGAACAATTGCCAGAGGTAGTTGACCATATCATTCAGGTACAAAAGGAAAAAACTGGAGGTTGAACATCCCACTAATTGGCACAAAAAAGCCGCAAAGCGAATTCGCTTTGCGGCTTTTTTTGTGTTAGAAAATTGACAATCAAAATGTTACACATTATATTTTAGTGAAATAAAATTGGCATCATATTAGATGTTGTAGTCCTTGATAAGAACTCCGGATAATAGTTGCAAGAGAAGCTGCACACCCAAGACTACTGTCAAAACAAGTATCTGCCCACACTCCGATTTTATTGACTGCGCTGGCACGACCAGCCACAGTGATGCTATTTTATTAACATTTTTTATAATCCAGATTGATGAAAAAGTTTCCATTTCCCAAAAGCAGATGGCATGGCGCAATCAAGCAATCAGCTTCGAGCTTCGCCACAGACCATTTCCTACTTCGGCCTATCGCGCTTTTACTATTACTGGCCTTGCCGCCTTGGGTAGCAACGGTCACAGCACTGAATGCGACATTTCTTGAATTTCCACTGTGGGCAACGAGTACAACTTGGAACCCCTTTGGCAGCATTCATGAAAGCCTACCCGAGCATCCACAGCCAAGAGAAAGTGGAATTGCTCCCGCTTACCTTTCGGCAAAGGACAATTGCGACAATGCAATGGATGGCAGGTTGTTCAGCATATCGGCAGCTCTTGACGTGGTGCTAATTTGCCCCACCAACACCACGACGGCAGCTTGTCAGACGCAGCCCGCTGTTGATGCTGCTTATGTTGCTTGGTTGGCAACCGTGTCTGCCTCTGGAGGCTGTGATGGCATTTTGACCAACAACAGCACCGGTGCCCCGCCGGCTTGCGGTGGTTCAACGACCGTTACTTTCACCTACACCAGCACTTGTCCACCCTTGGTCACCACTTGCGATGCCACTTTTACGGTGACGGCAGCTCCAACAATTACACTTACTTGTCCGGCTAACACCACCACAACGGCTTGCCAAACACAAGCTGCTGTTGATATTGCTTACGCAATTTGGTTGGCCAGCGCATCCGCTTCAGGTGGTTGCAATGGCGTTTTGACCAACAACGGCGGCAGTGCACCACCTGCCTGTGGTGGCTCAAAAATGGTGACTTTTACTTATACCAGCAGTTGTGCACCACTGACCACCACTTGCCAAGCAACCTTTACGGTGGCGATGGCTTCGTCCGTTGTGCTGACTTGTCCCATAAACACTACATCGGCGGCTTGTCAAACCCAAGCTGCGGTTGATGCAGCGTACGCTACCTGGCTGGCCACCGCATCCGCCACCGGGGGATGCAGTGGCGTTTTGAGCAACAACAGCACCGGTGCGCCATCAGCTTGTGGTGGTTCAAAGACCGTGACTTTTACCTATACAAGCAGTTGTGCACCACTCATCACAACTTGCGAGGCAACTTTCACCGTAACGGCAGCCCCGACAGTGACACTAACTTGCCCTGCAAATACGACCGTGGCGGCTTGCCAAACCCAAGCAGATATTGATGCAGCTTATGCTACATGGTTATCTACGGCATCTGCTTCGGGTGGCTGCAACGGCGCTTTGGCCAACAACGGCGGAAGTGCGCCATTGGCTTGTGGTGGTTCAAAAACGGTGACGTTCACCTACACGAGCAGTTGTGCGCCATTGACCACTACTTGCCAGGCAACGTTTACTGTGACGGCAGCCCCAGCAGTGACACTCACTTGTCCAGTAAATATGACCACAACGGCCTGTCAATCTCAAGCTGATGTTGATGCAGCGTATGCCACATGGCTTGCAACCGCATCCGCTTCGGGTGGCTGCAACGGCCTTTTGACCAACAACGGTGGCAGTGCGCCTTCTGCTTGTGGTGGGTCAAAGACGGTTACTTTTACCTATACGAGCACATGCGCACCAGTGAGCACCACATGCCAGGCAACCTTTACGGTCACTGCGGCTCCAACGGTCGTGCTTACCTGCCCAATAAATACTACGACGGCAGCATGCCAGACACAAACTGAGGTTGACGCTGCTTACGCAACTTGGTTGACTACGGTATCAGCCACGGGTGGCTGCAATGGCAATTTGACCAACAACAGCACAGGTGCGCCGCCCGCTTGTGGAGGCTCAAAGACCGTGACGTTTACTTATACGAGCACTTGTGCCCCGCTGACCACCATTTGCCAAGCGACTTTTACGGTAACTGCATCTCCAACGGTCGTGCTGATCTGTCCGACAAACACGACCGTGGCAGCTTGCCAAACGCAGGCTGCTGTTGATGCTGCTTACGCAACTTGGCTGGCAAGCGTTTCAGCATCGGGAGGATGCAACGTCAATTTGACAAACAACAGCACCGGAGCGCCGTTGGCTTGCGGTGGTTCGACGACCGTGACTTTCACTTACACCAGTACTTGTGCCCCGCTTACCAGCACTTGCCAAGCGACTTTTACGGTAACTGCGGCTCCAACAGTCGTGCTTACCTGCCCGGCAAATACGACGGTGGCAGCTTGCCAAACGCAAGGTGCGGTTGATGCTGCCTACGCAACTTGGCTGGCTACCGTTTCAGCTACAGGAGGATGCAACGTCGTGCTAACCAATAACGGCGGAAGTGCGCCACTAGCTTGTGGAGGCTCTAAGACCGTGACTTTTACTTATACCAGTACCTGCGCACCACTGACTACTATCTGCCAGGCAACCTTCACGGTGGCATCGCCTCAGCCAGTTGTGCTTACTTGCCCAGTGAACACAATAGCAGCAGCTTGTCAAACTCAAGCAGCAATTAATGCAGCCTACGCTTCTTGGTTGGCCACTGCTTCTGCCACGGGCGGTTGCAGCGGTGTTTTGACCAACAACAACACGGGCGCTCCACCTGCCTGTGGTGGCTCAACGACCGTGACATTTACCTATGCAAGCACTTGTGCGCCACTTAGCACTACTTGTCAGGCTACCTTCACTGTGACAGCAGCCCCGGCAGTGACGTTAACCTGCCCTGCAAACTTAACGGTGGCGGCTTGCCAAACGCAGGCTGCGGTTGATGCTGCTTATACAACTTGGTTGGCCACGGCCTCCGATTCTGGAGGCTGCAATGCCGTGTTGTCCAGCAACAGCACAGGCGCTCCTTCCGCTTGCGGTGGTTCAAAGACCGTGACGTTTACCTATGCGAGCACTTGTGCGCCATTGACCACGACTTGCCAAGCGACCTTCACCGTAACGGCAGCCCCGACAGTGATTTTTACTTGTCCAGTAGATGCGACAATAGCAGCTTGCCAAACCCAAGCAGCCGTTGATGCGGCATATAATACTTGGTTAGGCACGGCATCTGGTTCGGGTGGGTGCAACGGCGTTGTAACCAACAACAGCACAGGTGCTCCTTCCGCTTGCGGTGGCTCAAAGACTGTGACTTTTACCTATTCGAGCAGTTGTGTGCCATTGACTACTTCCTGTCAGGCTACGTTCACTGTAACGGCAGCTCCGGCGGCGACATTGACTTGTCCAGTGAATACGACCACGGCGGCATGCCAAACGCAGGCTGCGGTTGATGCTGCGTATGCCACGTGGTTGGCCACGGCATCATCATCAGGTGGGTGCAACGGCGTTTTGACCAACAACAGCACGGGTGCTCCATCTGCATGTGGTGGCTCAAAGATCGTGACGTTCACATATTCAAGCAGTTGCGCGCCATTGACCACCACTTGCCAGGCGACCTTCACAGTTACGGCAGCCCCTGGTGTGACACTTACTTGTCCAGTGAACACAACTGTACCGGCCTGTCAAACACAGACTGAGGTTGACGCTGCTTATGCAAACTGGTTGGCCACCGTTTCCGCATCGGGCGGGTGCAACGGCGTCTTGACCAACAACAGCACGGGCGCTCCATCCGCTTGTGGTGGCTCAACGACCATGACGTTCACATACACGAGCATTTGTGCGCCAGTGAGTACCATTTGCCAAGCGATTTTTACCGTAACGACGGCTCCAGCTGTGACAATCACCTGTCCAGTGGATACGACGGTTGCTGCTTGCCAAACCCAGGCGGCGGTTGATGCTGCCTTTGCAACTTGGCTGGCCAACGCTTCTGTTTCGGGTGGCTGCAACGGTGTTTTGACCAACAACAATACGGGTGCGCCATCAGCTTGTGGCGGCGCTACGACAGTGACGTTTACTTACTCAAGCAGTTGTGCACCGCTGTCCACTACCTGTCAGGCGACATTTACGGTGACGGCAGCTCCGCCTGTGGTTTTGAACTGCCCGGCTGCTTTTGTGATGCCCCCATCTTCAACACAAGCTCAAATTGATGCAGCTTTTGCTACTTGGTTGGCTACCGCCAATGCGAGTGGAGGTTGTGGTGTGTTGACCAACGACAACACCGGCGCACCCAGTGTTTGTGGAGGAGTCACTACCGTGACCTTCACCTATTCCAGTACTTGTCCGATAGTAACTACAACGAGCTGTAGCCAAACATTTACGGTACTGGCCGTGCCGCCGGGACTTAGGGTTGCCAAATATTTTGCTGGCATCAGCTATGCGACAAGCGGCGTACCGGGCAATTTTGACGTAACCACGGAAATCATCGTTCAAAATGTGGGCAGCACGAACCTCAACAACCTGAGCATTATTGACAACTTAAGCTCGCCTGCCAATCTTGGTTCCGCTTTTGTGAGCGTGACGCAAGCACCGCAGATCGTGGCCGTTGGGGCACTTGGGGCCATCACCAATGCTACTACCAATCCTGGTACGAATGCCAGCTACAATGGAACCGGTGACCTATTATCTGGTGGCGGATTGCTGATGCCCGGCCAGCGCATCGTGGTACAGTTCCGCTTTGAAGTGAACCCAGATGCACCGGGCGCACCTTCAATCATGAAGAACCAAGCGGAAGCTTTTGGGACAGTTGCCAATTGTTTTGCGCCGTTTGTGGTCAATGATCTTTCCGATGAAGGTGCCAACCCATTGACCAGCAATGCGGGATGGGTAGGCGACAGCGGTGGTACCAACGACCCCACCCTGCTCACCAACTGCTGGAACCTGCTCAGCAACGGCATCGCCTGCAACGACCTGATGCAGGTTTCATTGAACCAAGACTGCGAGATTGGACTCACGCCGGACATGGTGCTGGAGGGCGAGTACCCGATTTGTGCTAACCCAAACACGATGCCGCTGGGTGTTTACTACCAAGTTTTCATGGTGACGGATGCTTGGGGAGCGCCAGTGCCCGATTTGAACCCTGCCACCCCTAACGTTCACGAGATCAGCGGCAGCTATATCGGGCAATATTTGACCGTAAAAATCCAGGACAAGGTTTACAAAAACTCCTGCTGGGGGCAGATTTTCATTAAGGACAAAATGGCCCCGGTGTTCACCTGCCCAACCACACCAGTGGAAGTTTTTTGCACGGCAAACTTGGCAAATGTACCGCCGCCCGCCGTCACCGACAACTGTGACCCGAACCCTGTGGTGACACTCGTTGGGCAGCAGGTCATTGACAACAACATCTGCGACGACGGTATTTACACCGTGCGCAGAACGTACAAAGCCACTGATAACCAAGGGAATATGAGCATGGTGAGCTGTGTTCAGAACATCAATTTGGTACGCCCACCCGTTGATTTCCCGGACGACATTACTTGGAGCTGCACACAATATGCAGCCCACCCGAACATCGTTAACCCAACGAAACTGCACCCGACCATCACGGACGTGAACGCCGTCGAGCCGGGCATTGACGTGAGTCCAACGCTGCCCGACACGACGCTTGCCAACACTGGTTCGGGCATCGTGAACGTGAGCGTCAGCACCATTTGCGCTTACAACGTGCTGCATTCCGACCAGGTGATAGGCATTTGCGGAACGAGCTTTAAAATCTTGCGAACCTGGACGGTATTTGACTGGTGTACAGGGGACATCATCCTCACTGGTGTGGGGGGTGAAGACAATGTGCAAATCATCAAGATTGCGGACAAAGTGGGGCCGACCATCACACGGACGCCCTTCAGCGTGAGCATAAATGTACCTGCGGCTCATCCTGCGCCGTGCAAGTCAACCGGCCTGCTTTTGCCGCCGACCATCAGCGACAACTGCAACGCCGTTACCGTTCAAATCATAACCTCGGTAGGTGAAGCCATTTACCTGAACGGCGTGGACGGCACAAACGGCGGGAGTATCCCGCCGCCTGGCCTGTCAATTGGCACTCACCCAGTGACCTACATCGCCACGGATGCCTGCGGCAATTCGACGAGCATCACCGTTCCGGTAACGATTGTGGACAACACCACGCCAACGGCGGTTTGCGTTGGCTTCACGGAAGTTGACCTGCCTTCAGGGGTGAACCCCACGGCGACCGTTTTGGCAAGCGTTTTCAACACGGGCAGCTCGGACAACTGTTGCCTCCACCATTTCGAGGTGCGGCGCATGACCGAAAACTGCAACGATGGCCATGATGACACGGTTTTTGGCCCGTCGGTGGTTTTCTGTTGCGATGACGTGGCCAACAGCCCAATCATGGTCGTGTTCAGGGCGTTCGATTGTTTCGGCAATTTCAACGATTGCATGGTGGAAGTGGACGTGAACGACAAGCAGCCGCCAGTGCTGGCCACTTGTCCACCGAACCAGCGGATTACCTGCGATTTTTATGTCAACAATTACGAAACACAGCTTGCTGCGCTCGGCTCAAACCAAACCGCAAAGAGCCAATTGTTGGACGCCACTTTTGGCCAGCCGGTGTTCGCCGACAACTGCACCAGCATGATCGTGACCCGCACATTCGCAAGCAACTTTACCCAGTGCAAAGAGGGAACGATGACCCGGACTTGGTTTGCAACGGATGCCGAAGGCCAACAATCGGCCACCTGCACCCAAACTGTTTTTGTTGACCATGTTTCGGATTTTGTGGTGACGTTCCCGAAGGACAGCACGGTGAACTGCGGGCAGATGGTACCTAATTTTGGCGAGCCAACTGTTTTCTTCCAAAATTGTGAAATGGTGGCAATTTCGTACGAGGATAGTCCATTTATTGTGGTTCAAGATGCCTGCTACAAAATCATCAGGACTTGGGAAGTCATCAACTGGTGCGTTCAAGGTGCCGTGAAAGACCAAGAAGTAATCGAGGTACCAGAAAACCAGCTTGGGCTGCCCTTCCCGCAATGCGACCTCGATGGCGACGGTGACTGCGACGCAAGGACTTTCAGGGACAGTTGGACAGCCACGCAAAAGCCAACTGCTTTAAATGCCACAGTTCAGTTTGGACCAGACACCGACCCGGACTCCGACCCTTGGGATGGCGTCATCATTTACCAGCAGACGATTAAAGTAATTGACACGGTTGACCCGGTGTTTGTTAGCTGCACTATCCCGGATTTTTGCATCCAGGACAGCACGACTTGCTCGACCAGCTTTACCCTGCCCATGCCAACGGTCTTGGATTGCAGCGCACAGTTGACCATCACGGCCAGCACAGTAAACTTGGTAACGGGCATTCCACTCGGCACAGGATTTGGGCCGTTCACGTCTGGGCCAGGCACGTTCATTACCACCTTCACGGCAAATGATGGGTGCAACAACGCCGTAACTTGCAGTGATACTTTTGAAGTTGTGGACTGCAAGCCACCAAACGTGGTTTGCTTGACTGGGCTGATTGTAGAAATCATGGACGTGCTGCCCCCGATGGTCACCGTTAATGCAAGCGCTTTGGATGGGGGAACCTCGGACAATTGCTCCAACATAGTGAGTATTTCGTTCTCCCCTGATGTGAACGACACGACCAATTTATACATGTGCCAAGACGTGGGAATAGATACCGTTGAGATTTGGTTTACGGATGAAACAGGTGCTCAAGACTTTTGCATCACGACCATTGATATTCAAGCCAACATGGACCAGTGCCCAGAAGATACCCTCGTCGTTAACCTCGGAGGCCAGGTTTTCAACGAAAACAACGCCCCAGTTGGCGGTGTTTCGGTAACCTTAAGTGGCCAAAACGGGGCTTCCACCACTGGAGCAACAGGCACTTTCTTCTTCTCAAATTTGCATATTGGGCAAGACGTGACCGTGGTGCCCAACAAGGACGACAACCCGCTTGCTGGCGTGACCACCTATGATATGGTACTGATGAGCAAGCATATCCTGAACATCGAGATGCTGAACTCACCGTACAAGATGATTGCGGCGGATGTGAACAACTCGAAGAGCATCACGACTTTCGATTTGGTGGAGCTTCGCAAATTGATACTTCATATCAACACCGATTTCCCAAGCAACACAGCGTGGCGGTTTGTTGATAAAGCTTACGTTTTCCCGGTACCGGCCAACCCTTGGTTCGAGGTTTTCCCGGAAATCATCAACATCAACGATATTCCGATGGAAGTGTTGGATGCGGATTTTGTGGCGGTGAAGATTGGAGACGTGAACACCTCCTACAGTTTCGCTGGCCATGAAAATGAGGAGAGAAGCACCGGAACACTGGTTTTTGAAACGCAAAACCAGCGACTTCAAGCAGGACAGACCTACACCTTGAATTTCCGGGCAAAGGATTTTGAGGTGGAAGGCTACCAGTTCACCCTCGACTTTGATTTGGACTTGCTTGAGTTTGTGGAAATTGGAGAAGGCATAGCGAAGGCATCGAATTTCGGCTTCACCAAACTGGACGAAGGAAGCATCAACGCAAGCTGGAACCAACATGGGGAGCATGACAAATCACTGCCCGACTTCAGCTTGGTTTTTAGGGCAAAAACCAACACATCCTTGCCTGACGCCTTGTGGTTGAGCGACCAACTTACCCGCTCGGAAGGCTACGGTTCAGGTGGCGAACTACTCGATGTTCGTCTGCAATTCACTGAAAACGAGTCAGTTGCAGGATTTGAGCTGTTTCAAAACAAACCCAATCCGTTCAACAGGGAAACCGTCATTGGGTTCCGGTTGCCGGAGGCGGGGCAAGCCCAGTTGACCATCACCGATGCTACTGGAAGGGTGCTGAAAGTGCTGGCTGGGCAGTGTCAAAAGGGCTACAACGAGTTCCGAATGGCACGTGAGGAGCTTGGAATGAGCGCTGGTATTTTGTACTACCGGCTCGCAGCAGGTTCGGAAACGGCAACAAGAATGATGTTGCTTTTGGAATAAGGTAGCCTGATTTTTAGGGATTTTCATAAGGCATGAAACGCAGAAAAAACGGGGGGTTAAAAACCCCTAACTGCTGTTTCATGCCTTTTTTTATTCCTGAATAGTCGCCGTTTCGGGCAGGTCAAGAATGTCCTTGAAAACGAAGTGAGAATTGCTTGACACTATTTTCACGAATAAAAATTATAAAAAAGCAACGGCTATTGAAAATAATCGAAACATTCGTACCTTAGCCACTGATTTTACTCACCAGGATCGATTTAGGGCAATCTTTAACACAAGCATAGTCAATTTTAAAAATGTATTTGCCCAATTTTCATCTACCCATCAAGTATCATGTGCCATAAATGTGAAGGCAATCATCCTTTTGCAACCAACAAATTGTAATCATTGGTTTTTTGAGGTTTTTGACAATTCAAGTTTTAACGATAAGCTGGCTCATTCCAATCGAGTATTTACTGACAATTCTATTTACGTCCGAGGTGACACTCGGTCAACATTTTACAATTTTAACCAAAACTAGTAGATTATGAATCCAACTCGACACCTGAGAACTCAGCTCTTGGGAATTCTCCGCAATTTTCTTCTTCCTATGGCTGTAATGCTGCCCATGCTCGCAGGAGCACAGGTTAGCGTTTCCATCACAGGATCCAGCCCAACCTGTAATGGATACACGAACGGTTCTGTCACTGCCAATGCGACCGGAGGTGCCACACCCTACACCTACCTTTGGAACAACGGAGCGAACAGCAACGTACTCCAAAGCATCGGCGCTGGCAATTATGCTGTAACCGTAACGGACGCCAACGGCGCACAGGCCAACGCATCGTTCAACCTCACCCAGCCAAGCGCTGTGACCGTTAACATCAACGTTGGCAACCCCTGTATTGGCGGCGGTAATGCAACGGCAGTTGCAGCTGGAGGCACTGGAAACTACAGCTACCTCTGGGACAATGGCTCGACGAGCGCCAGCGTATCAGGTCTTTCCAATGGCCTTCATTGCGTGACGGTGACGGATGGCACCGGCTGCCAAGCTGTGAACTGCGCGGCGATTTCTGGCGCAATGTCCGTGACCATGTACGTGCAGGGCCTGGCTTGCTTCAACTTCTGCGATGCGAGCGTGGAGGCAATAGTCACTGGTGGCACACCACCCTACTCCTACATCTGGAACAATGGCGCCACCACCTCAGTGAACCCGAACCTAGGCCCAGGCACCTACTCGGTGACTGTGACCGATGCCAACGGTTGCACGGTTACAGGTAGCAGCACGGTAGGCAACCCAGTCCAAATCAACATCAACGTATCGGTAACAAACCCTCCCTGCGGCGGCGGCGGAACTGGGTCAGCGACGGCTACCGCTACTGGCGGCTCTGGACCGTACACCTATCTTTGGAGTACTGGTTCCACCAGTCAGACGGTCAGCGGTTTGTTTCCTGGCAACTACTCCTTGACGGTGACGGACTTCCTTGGCTGCACAAATTCAGCCGCTGTTGTGGTGATACCAGAATCCAGCATCTTCTTGAATGCAACTGCCACACCGGCATCCGCTTGTGGAATACCGACTGGTTCTGCCACAGTAATCGCCAGTGGAGGGGTAGCCCCATACACTTATCTTTGGAACACCGGCGGCACCACAGCAACCATCTCTGGACTTGCCCCTGGCAACTACAGCGTCATCGTAACTGATGCACAAGGTTGCGGAGCCACTGCCCAAACTACAGTTGGCGGCGTTCCCGGCATAGACCTCCACATCATGGGCGTTAGCAGCGGCTGCGCCGCAAATGGTTCTGCTTCCGCAATGGTGACGCCCGGTACTGGCACGGCACCTTTCAGCTTCCTCTGGAACACTGGTGCCACCACTTCCATCATCAACAACTCAACGGCAGGCACTTATTCCGTCACCGTTACCGATGCCAATGGTTGCACGGCAACTGACCAGGTTACGGTTTCTGGTTCGTCAAACATCTCCCTAACGGCGACTGGAACGGCGGCCAACTGCTTCAACACCAGCACTGGCAGTGCCACTGCCACCGCTTCTGGTGCCACTGGCACGGTTACCTATTTGTGGAGCAACGGCGGAACCAACCAAACCATCAGCAACCTATCTTCTGGAACTTACTTCGTGACAGTTACCGACCAGGCATCTGGGTGTACGGCTTTCACCAGTGCATTCGTTGGCCAACCGACACAGGTCAACTTGACGGTTACGGGCGTCAACATCATTTGCAATTCACCTGGCTCCGCCACGGCGGTTGCCACGGGTGGTACTCCTGGTTACACCTATGCTTGGAGCAATGGTGGCTCAGGCCCCACCATCAACAACCTTGCAGCAGGAGCTTATGCCGTCACTGCTACCGACTCACACGGCTGCGCTGCAATGGGCATGGTAAGCATTACCAGCACTACCGCAAACTTAAATGTGACTATCAACATCTCGCAGTACATCAGCGCCGCAAATGCCAACAACGGTGCAGTTTCCACCACCGTGAGCAACGGCACCCCTCCTTACACTTATGTGTGGAGTACCGGTGCAACCACCTCTGGCCTTACCAACCTCGGCCCCGGTACCTACACTGTGACGGTCACCTCCACCGATGGCTGCACAGGCACGAGCACAATCACGCTTTACGAGCCTAGCTGTATTGGTGACCGCGTATGGATGGACATGGACCGTGATGGTTGTCAAGACCCGACCGAATTTGGCCAAGCCAATGTGACAGTCACGCTCACTGGCACCAATGTTTATGGTACATCCGTCAACATGACTACCACCACCGCTTCAAACGGCTATTACAACTTCAGCCCTCTTCAGCCGGGCACTTACCAGGTTCAGTTTGGCTTGCCAGATGGCTTTGCCTTCTCCCCGGCAAATTCCTGCTCGGACGACTTCCACGACAGCGATGTAAATGCTTCTGGCAACACAGGCAATATCACGCTTGCCGCTGGAAATTGCAATAACACTTGGGATGCAGGCGTGTACGACGTTTGTCTAAACGTCACTGACCCAGGCACCATCTGCTGCGACCAAGTGCTTTGTGGACCCGGCAACGATGCGGCCCCCATCACCTCTACCACACCAGCCACGGGCGGGGGTAGTCCCATACAGTATATGTGGATGTACACCACATTGCCTGGTCCGTATGACCCAAACACTTGGTATCCGGTTTCATCGGGTGGCATGAGCGCCAGCTATGACCCAGGTTTGATTTACGAGACCACCTATTTTATTCGCTGCGCAAAAGCTACCGCTTGTGACGATTGGAAGGAGTCGAACATCGTAACGATTGAAGTTGGCGACGATGCAATAGCCGAAATCAGTGGCCTAGACCTCGCCTGCGTCGGCGACCAAGTGCTCTACTCTGCCGTTAGCAATGGCCCAGGCGCTACTTACGCTTGGAACTTTGGCCCTTGGGCAACGCCTTCCACTTCCACCAGCCAAAACCAGCTAGTGACTTGGAACCAAGCGGGTGTAGTTTATATCACATTGTCGGTGACAGCAAATGGTTGCACCTCCACCGACGTAATGGGAGTGGCCATTTCTAACAGCCCAATCATTTGCGGCAATGCCATTGTCATCAACGTAAGCAACACAACGAACGCCGTGATGGTAGATTGGGAAACTGCCCAAGTCCCCGGCGACTATTCCTTTGCTGTGCAGCGGTCTAATGACGGCGTGAACTTCAGCAACCTGGCCACCATGCCACAAGCTCAAGAAGCGGGCATGCACTCATACGCTTTTGCCGATTATTTCCCGAAAAAAGGCAATGCCTTCTATCGTGTGGAAATCTTGGCAAGCGGCCAGCACGTGAAGTACTCTAGCCAGCAACTCGTGCAGCGCTTCGATTCGAAACAAAATTTTATGGCCCACCCGAACCCTGTCAGCAGTGAACTGACCATCGAATCGAAAGGTGTTGTTGAAACGGACATCATCGTGGAAGTGCTCAACCTTCAGGGCAAATTGGTGGAAACCTTGACGATAGACGCCGCAACACTGAATAAATCGGTCAACCTAGGCCATTTGCAAGGCGGCACTTACCTCTTGCGCTTGCGCTACAACAATGGCGTGCGTGAGGTCATCAAATTTGTTAAGTCATAATTGCGTCCTACTTTTTTACAAAAACAAAATGCAGCGGGCCACACCTACAAAGTGTGGCCCGCTGGCTTTTTAAGTACTTTCTAAGCTAAAATTGAAACAGCAGTGCAACCTAGACCGTAGAGTTTTCATACTTTTGCGCCACAAAAATTATCCTACAAACCTACCTATTGACAAACACCTTGTCCAATCCGCTAAGACGTTTCAATTAAAAATTTTATGATGAAAAATCTGTTTTACGCTTTGCTGATGCTATCAGGCATTTCTTTTTTTGGGTGTCAATCCGCAAATCCTAATTGGAAAACGGATGCCGAAAACCCCGACTTTCTGCACAATACCATGCAGGCCATCACGGATGTAATCGTTCACGATATTTTCTCACCCCCAGTGGCGAGCCGCATTTACAGCTATTCAAGCATTGCCGCTTATGAGGCAATGGTGCCTGGCAACCCTGGCTACCAGTCCTTGGCCGGCCAGCTCACCGGACTTGAAGCAGTACCTCAGCCAGAAGCTGGCAAGGACTACTGCTACCCACTTGCTGGCGCAAAAGCGATGGTAGTGATTGGCAAAAAATTGATTTTTTCCGAAGAAAAAATTGACGCGTACGAGGTGAAAATGATGGCCGATTTTCAAAAAATCAACATGCCCGAAGACGTGTACCAGCGCTCCCTTGCATACGGCGAAGCAGTTGCAGCACACATCCTTGCGTGGGCGGACAAGGACAACTACAAACAGACCCGTACCTTCCCGAAATACACCATCAACGATGAGCCAAAGCGATGGAAACCAACACCACCTGACTACATGGACGCTATTGAGCCGCATTGGAACAAGATTAGGCCGATGGTGTTGGATTCCGCCACCCAATTCAAACCAGTGCCGCCAACTCCTTTTAACATGACGGACAAGAACAGCCAGTTTTACAAGGATGCCATGCAGGTTTACAAGGTTTTGGACGTGCCAGAGGAAGAAAAAAACGAGCGAATCGCTATTGCCCAGTTCTGGGATTGCAACCCTTACGTGTCGCACCACAAGGGCCACGTCATGTTTGCCACCAAAAAAATCACACCAGGCGGGCATTGGATTGGCATCACCAAAATAGCTTGCAAGACTGCTAAAGCCGACATCATGAAGTCGGCACAGGCCTACACAATGTGCTCTATTGCATTGCTTGACGGATTCATTTCCTGTTGGGACGAGAAGTACCGGAGTGAAGTAGTACGCCCTGAAACCGTCATAAACACTTTCATTGACCCCGATTGGATGCCGCTGCTCCAGACGCCGCCATTCCCTGAGTACACCAGTGGGCACAGTGTGATAACAGGAGCAGCCTCCACTGCCCTTACTAGTGTTTTGGGAGATAATTTAGCCTACATAGACTCTGTAGAGGTGGTCTTCGGGATGCCTCCGAGGAACTTCAAATCTTTTTACGAAGCCGCCAATGAGTGTGCAGCGAGTCGAAATTATGGTGGCATACACTATCTGCCAGCGTGCGATGTTGGTGTGGAGCAAGGAAAGAACGTTGGCAATTTTGTGGTGAGCAATCTCAAACTATCAAAATAGGCCCTCATGCCTTTCGAGATTCAAGTTTGATTCTCTATCGAAAAAAACTTTCCGTGACTTGCTTGCGGAAAGTTTTTTTCTTTGTGAAAACACCAAGCCCAGCTTCATGGATTTATCGAAAAAAATCGGCCTTTTCCTTTCGCCTGCATTGTTTCTGTTGATGTTGGCATTGCCACCTCAATTTGGGCTGAAAACAGATGCTTGGCATGTGTTGGCATTGGCAATCCTCATGCTTGGTTGGTGGGTGACCGAGGCACTGCCGCTGCCCGTGACCTCGATGCTGCCGCTGGTATTGCTCCCCCTGTTGGGCGTCAGCGAAGCGAAGAAGGTAGCCCCGTTTTATGGCGACCCCATTGTCTTCCTTTTCCTCGGTGGTTTTTTGCTGGCCTTGGCCATGGAAAAATGGAACCTGCACCGCCGCATCGCATTGACCATCGTGAGTTGGACGGGCACCAACGCCAACGGTATCGTGCTGGGGTTCATGGTGGCCACTGCCGTGATGAGCATGTGGATCAGCAACACCGCCACCACCATCATGATGCTGCCCATCGCCTTGTCGGTCATCGGATTGCTGACAGAAAACCGCATCGCAAATGGCAACTCCGACAAAGCGGCAGACATGACCAATTTTTCAAAAACAATCATGTTGGGCATCGCCTATGCTGCCAGCTTGGGTGGCATGGCCACCCTCATCGGCACCCCGCCCAACGTGGTCTTCAAGGGGTACATGGTAAAAAACGGCTACGATGTCAACTTCTTCGATTGGATGCTGGTGGGCGTACCGCTCATGGTTGTGCTGCTGATGTTGACCTATTTTGTCAACGTGAAAATCATTTTCCCCAACAAGCTCGGCAAGTTTGAGGGCGCAAAAGCGCTAATTGACGGCGAACTGGCGGCGCTCGGCAAGCCCAGCAAAGCTGAGAAACGGGTGTTCTGGATATTTGCATGTACGGTTGTCCTTTGGATTTCAAGCGGCTTTTTGACAAAAGCCTTCCCAAGCCTACACCTCACGGACGACATGGTGGCCATGGCAGCGGGCATCTCCCTGTTCCTCGTTCCAGTCAATTTCAAGCAGGGCGTATTTTTGCTTGACTGGGACAATACCTCGAAGCTGCCTTGGGGCATCCTGTTGTTGTTCGGCGGTGGCCTGGCCCTCGCCGATTCGCTCTACAAAACCGGACTGATTGACTTGATTGGCAATGCTTTTCACGGCAGCCAAATAAACCGGGTGCTGTTCGTGCTAGCACTGACGGCGGCCACGGTGTTGCTTTCCGAGGCCATGTCGAACGTGGCGTTGGTGGTGGTGTTCTTGCCGGTGGTAGCTGGAATAGCCCAAGGAGCAGGTATCGAGCCTATCCTCTTGGCTGTTCCGATGACGTTGGCGGCCAGTTGCGGCTTCATGCTCCCGATGGCCACACCGCCCAATGCCATTGTGTTTGGCAGTGGCCACTTGAAGGTAGTTGACATGGTAAAATCAGGATTTTGGCTTGACATTTTGTCAATCTTGGTGATTGCACTTTTTGCGGAAACCATCGTGCTATGGGTTTTTTGATGGTTTCACAACTTTTTAACCTGAAGCCAAGAACAAACAGGCGAGCCAGTTCTTTTACTTGGTGTAAATATTCTTCAACATGAAAACTTTCATTTTTTCCATTATTGCCATTGCCACTTTTTCGCTTTCCTTCAAAGCTGACACTGGGAACATTACCAAAAAATTCAAGGTGTACGGGAACTGCGACATGTGCAAGACCCGCATCGAAAAAGCACTCGTGGTTAAGGGCGTCAAGTACGCCTCCTGGGACAAGGAAACGGACACGGCGACTGTAAAATTCAACCCAGAAGTGGTGACGTTGCTGCAACTTTACAAAAACGTAGCAGCCGTTGGGCACGATACCGACTTGGTGAAGGCAGATGACGAGGTGTATGCAAACCTGCACTCCTGCTGCCAGTACGAACGGCCAAAAAAAAAATAACCAATTGTATATCAATTAGTTAGCACGACTTTCCATCCATGAGCGAACCTATCTCACAGGTTGAAAGGGTGCTTCGCAAACCCTCCCTGCACCCGTAGAAGTGATGGTGCAGTGGGCAAGGATGCTCGCTTGAGCAAGAAGGCTTACCGAGGATACAGGTATTGAGCGTGTTTTTCCCATCAATGATTTCCACAATTTCAAGTAGTGTAGCACTTACGTTGGTTTCTCCAAGATAGAACCCTCCACCGGGACCTTTCGCAGATGAAATTAGATTATGCTTCGTCAGTTGTTGCAGGATTTTGGCCAAAAACTGCTGTGGCACATGAAGGGTTTCGGCGATTTCTTTAACGCCCACATTTTTTACCGAACCATGCTGTTCGGCAAGATACGTGACCGCACGGATAGCATATTGACAGCTTTTTGAAAACATTTTTACTGAGTTAACTGGAGATTTATTGCCGCTTCCTACATTCTATCTGCAAAAAAGAAGCCCGCAAATATGACCGATAAAGGATAAAAATACCTTTTTTCCCAACTGATAAATATCAGTGCCTCGCCTGACATTAGTCATCAACCACCTTCCGCCGTAGCGCAATCTTTGCTGTGTCAAAAAAAGGATAAAAATATCCGGTAATCATTTTGGCAAAAATTCCATCGCTTTAAAAAATGACGTTTATGAAAAAATTAGCATCAAGCCTAATCGCTTTACTCCTACTAATCGGTGTTTTCGGCTGCTCCTCAGATAAATCGGAGCCAGCGGCCTCGGATGCACCAAAACCTAAATCCATGCTTGCCGAAGAGGCAGACCCCATGACCAACAAGGGCATCGGTCCAATTACTTCCGTGGAGATGTCGGCAGCGGTTGACCAAGCTTTGGCCGCCAAAGGCAAAGACGTTTATGAAAAAATGTGCATGGCCTGCCACAAGCCTACCGAGAAGTTCATCGGTCCAGCACCAAAAGGCGTTCTCGACCGCCGCTCGCCAGAGTGGGTTATGAACATGATACTGAACCCCGAGCAAATGGTAAAGGAAGACCCCATCGCCAAGAAACTGCTGATGGAGTACAATGGCTCGCCGATGGCCAACCAACACCTCACTGAGGATGACGCTCGGGCGGTATTGGAGTACTTCCGCACACTTTAATTGGGTTATTGAGTTATTGGGTTATTGGGTTATTGCTTGAGAAATTAATCTGACCAATGTCCAATGTTCAATAACCCAATAGCTCAATAACTCAATACCCCAATAACTCAATACCCCATTATCCCAATAACTCAATAACTCAATAACTCAATAACTCAATCATCATTCATTTGAAAAAATCTTTCTGACATGAAAAAACAATCAAGCCAGCTTTACAAATTGATGCTCGTCTTGTTGTCTGCTTTTGTACTGGTGCTTGCCAGCTGCGGCAAGGCCAACAAAGGCACAACATCCGGCGCATTGAGCGGCAATGCCGCCTCCAAAGTCTATGTGGCCCCAGGCCAGTACGACGAATTTTACGCATTTATGTCCGGTGGTTTTAGCGGACAGATTGCTGCCTATGGCCTGCCATCTGGAAGGCTTTTGAAGGTCATCCCCGTCTTCTCCGTTGACCCAGAAAAGGGCTACGGCTTCAACGAGGAAACCAAGCCGCTGCTGAACACTTCTCACGGGTTCATCCCTTGGGACGATGCACACCACCCTGCCCTCTCGCAGACCGACGGGGTGACCGATGGCCGCTGGATTTTCATCAACGGCAACAACACGCCGAGGATAGCTCGCATAGACCTGACGACCTTCGAGACAGCGGAAATCCTTGAAATCCCGAACTCCGGCGGCAACCACTCCTCACCGTATTTGACACAAAGCACTGAGTATTTGGTGGCTGGAACGAGGTTCAGCGTGCCTATCCCACAGAAGGACGTGGAAATCTCGAGCTACGCCAAAAACTTTAACGGGGCGCTTTCTTTCATCAAGGTTGACCCAAAGACCGGCCACATGAACGTCGAATTCCAAGTGCTGATGCCAGCCCTCAACTTCGACTTGGCAAGCTGTGGCAAAGGCCCATCGCACGGTTGGTCTTTCTTTACTTCCTACAACTCCGAGATGAAAAACACGCTACTGGAAGTGAACGCTTCGCAAAACGACAAGGACTTCGTGGCCGCCATCAACTGGAAAAAGGCAGAGGAGTACCTGAAAGCGGGCAAGGCCAAAGATTTCCCGGCCAACTACATGCACAATGTTTACAGCGACGAAACCCACTCGGCCACTTCCACGGCCATGAAATCGGTGAAGGTGTTGATTCCGAGCGAGTGTCCTGGCCTAGTTTACCTGCTCCCAACGCCCAAGTCGCCGCACGGTGTGGACGTTGACCCAACGGGTGAATACATCGTTTGTTCTGGCAAACTTTCCGCCGACATCACGGCACACTCTTTCCCAAAAATGCTAAAAGCCATCGAGGACAAAGCGTTTGACGGCGAGGTAGGTGGCGTTCCAGTTTTGAAGTTCGAATCTGTGCTCGGTGGCACAGTGAAAGAGCCTGGTCTTGGCCCACTCCACACAGAATTTGACGGAAAAGGCAATGCCTACACGAGCTTCTTTATTTCTTCTGAAATCGTGAAGTGGAAGGTAGGCACATGGGAAGTCATTGACCGCCAGCCAACCTACTACTCCATCGGTCACTTGATGGTGCCGGGTGGCAACTCGATGAAGCCAGACGGCAAATACGTGGTAGCCTTGAACAAAATCACCAAGGACCGCTACCTGCCCACCGGGCCAGAGTTGACCCAGAGCGCACAACTTTACGCCATTGACGGCGACAAGATGGAGCTGCTGCTCGACTTCCCGACCATCGGTGAGCCGCACTATGCGCAAGGGATTTCGGCAGACAAGGTTAAACCCAATTCGAAGCAGTTTTTCAGGTTGGGTGAGAACAAGCACCCCTACGTGACGCCCACCGAAAAAGACGCAAAAGTGGTGCGGCAGGGCAACATCGTCCACGTTTATATGACCACCATTCGTAGCCACTTTAACCCAGACAATATCGAGGGCGTCAAGGTGGGCGACAAGGTTTATTTCCACGTGACCAACCTCGAACAGGACTTCGACGTACCACACGGATTTGCCATCATGGGCGCCACCAATGGCGAGCTGCTCATTATGCCTGGCCAGACGGAAACACTGCTTTGGGAGCCAAAGTCAGCGGGCGTTATCCCGATGTATTGCACCGACTTCTGCTCAGCGCTCCACCAGGAAATGCAGGGTTATGTAAGGGTTTCAGCTGCAGGCTCAGCCACTGCGCTTAGGTGGTGGATGGGCGAGGAGAAGCCAGTACAGTAAATTAATGATGAATGATGAATGATAAATGATGAGTCCCGGCAAGCATCACCATTTATCATTCATCATTTCACCCTGCCTACCGGACAGGCAGGCATTCACCATTAAGAAAATGAAAATCTTACCTAAAATATTGTTCTTTATTGCCGCCGCTTTATTGCTCACGCTGTTCGTATTTCCAATGTGGCAGATAACGCTCATTGCTCCACAATATCCGCAGGGCGTTACCATGTATATTTGGATAAACAAAATCACGGGCAGCGAGGAAGGCACCTTGCAAAACATCAACATTTTGAACCACTACGTGGGCATGAAGTACATCGAACCGGATGCTATTCCAGAATTGAAGTACTTCCCCATCGTGGTCGCAGCTATGTCACTGCTCGGAATGGCATTGGCCTTCACAGGCCGCTGGAAATGGTGGATGGGATGGCTTATTTTGGGCATAGTCGGCTGTGGATTAGGGCTTTACGACTTTTACCTTTGGGAATACGACTACGGACACAACCTCAGCCCAACGGCCCCCATCAAGATACCCGGCATGGCCTACCAGCCCCCGTTGATTGGCAATAAATTGTTGCTAAATTTCTTGGCTAAATCGTGGCCATATATTGGCGGATGGTTTATTGGCGTGACTTTTATCCTCAGCGGCATCGCCATTTGGCTGCAAAAACGAAATACCCGTACCACATGAAAAACTTGATTCCAATATTAATCGTATGCGGACTGTTCACTGCCTGCACCCCTGCTGCCGAGCCAATTTCCTTTGGTGAGGACATGTGTGCCCATTGCAAAATGACCATCGTTGACGAGCCATTTGCTGCCGAAGTGGTGACACAAAAAGGCAAGGTTTATAAGTTCGATGCCATCGAGTGCATGATGCAGTTTCTGCAAATAAAGCAGTCGGACAAAATGGCCCTAATGTTCGTCAGGGACTATGAAAACCCAAAGGAATGGCAGGATGCCACCAAGTGCAACTACCTGATTTCCAAAGATTTGCCAAGCCCAATGGGCGCTGGTCTCTCTGCCTGGCTTTCCAAGGAAAATGCCGCTGCCATGCAAGCCCAAAAAGGCGGCGAACTTTACGATTGGGCGGCCTTACAAAAGCATTTTACGAAATAGATAAGCGTTTGAGAGGTTGAGCGTTTGAGGGTTTGAGAACGTGTTCCCCCTCAAACCCTCAACCTCGCAAACCCTCAACCTCTCAACCTCTCACATGTTTAGATGGATTTTTGTAACCACCTTAAGCCTTGCAGGGCAGGCAGGACTCTTGGCTAATACCTTACAAGTTTGCAAGTCCTGCCCTGTTTCTTCCATCCGGGAGGCCATACAATTGGCGAGGCCCTGCGACACGATTTTTGTCGAAAAAGGCATTTATGCCGAAGGCAATATCCTGATTGACAAGGAGTTGATGCTGATTGGTCGGAACAAGCCCGTGCTTGACGGCGAGGGCAAAACCGAGATAGTCACCATCGCTGCCAACCACGTCCACTTCGAAGGATTTGTGATAAAAAACGTCGGAGTTAGCTACTCTGAAGACCGTGCGGGCATCCGAGTGAAGGAGGTCAGCGACTTTTATGTCATGAACAACCGGGTGGAAAACGCCTTCTTTGGCATCTACCTCCAACACGCCAAGAACGGCACCATTGAGGGCAACGAGGTGGTCGGCGAAGCAGTCAACGAAACCAGTTCCGGCAACGCAATCCACCTTTGGTACTGCGACAACGTGCTGATTCTCAACAACATAACCCACGGACACCGAGACGGTATCTACCTCGAATTTGTCAATTTCAGCACCATCCAGGGCAACCACAGCGAACGGAATGTGCGCTACGGACTTCACTTTATGTTTTCCAACGACGACATTTACCGGGGCAACACCTTCCTCGACAACGGTGCCGGCGTGGCTGTGATGTACTCCCGCAGGATTGGAATGTTCAGCAATGTTTTCCAAAAAAACTGGGGCCCCGCCGCCTACGGGCTGTTGCTGAAAGAAATCCATGACAGCAAAATCGAGGGCAACACCTTTCAGGAAAACACGGTCGGCATCTTCGCCGAGACCTCCAACCGCATTGTTTACACCAAAAACAACTTCATTCAAAACGGTTGGGCACTCAAAATCTCCGGTGGCTGCCAGCAAAACAACCTGATTGCCAACAACTTTATCGGCAACAGCTTCGACCTAGCGGTGCATTCCGCTGGCACCGACAACCTGTTCGACGGCAATTTCTGGAGCGACTACGCCGGTTATGACCTCGACCACGACGGCATCGGCGACGTGCCGCACCGCCCCATGAAGCTGTTCAGCTTCGTGGTGAGCAATACGCCCGAAAGCCTCGTGCTGCTCCGCAGCCTTTTTGTGGATATTTTGAATTTTTCCGAAAAAGTTAGCCCTATTTTCACGCCCGAAAATGTAGTGGACAATAAGCCATTATTGGCAGAAAGCACTTAGGAAAATGCTGACTGACACCTTTTCAATTGAAGAAATGATTTCGATACACCATCTACAAAAATCCTTCGGCAAAAACCACGTGCTGAAAGGCGTGGACCTGACATTCGACCAGCCTGGCATTGTGGCTGTGCTGGGGCCGAACGGCTCTGGCAAGACGACCATCATCAAGTCCATCCTCGGCATGGTGCTGCCCGACGAGGGCATCATCAAGGTACAAGGCGAGGACATCAAGGGCAAATGGCTGTACCGCAACCAAATCGCCTACCTCCCGCAAATCGCCCGCTTTCCCGAGAACCTGACCGTGGCCGAACTGCTGCGCATGGTGAAGGACTTGAACACCGGAAAGACCCACGACGAGGAACTGATTAAACTGTTTGACCTCCAATCCTTCCTCGACAAGCGCCTCGGCAACCTCTCCGGCGGCACCCGCCAAAAAGTGAACCTCGTGCTCACGTTTATGTACGACTGCCCCATCATCATCATGGACGAACCAACCGCCGGACTTGATCCAATCTCGCTCGTCCGGCTCAAGGAACTCATTCACAATCAACGACTTATCGGCAAAACCATCCTCATTACCACCCACGTCATGAGCCTCGTGGAGGAGCTGGCCGACGAGGTGGTTTTCCTGCTCGAAGGGCATATCCACTTCCGGGGCAGCCTGAAAAAATTGGAAGAAATGACGGGCGAGGCGAATGTGGAGAAGGCCATTGCGAAGCTGCTCGCCTAATTGTGGCCGCCCAATTTATTGGGCAGACCGTGATGTGACATCGGCCAGCCCAATAAATTGGGCGGCCACAAACCAGCAACCATGTTTAAAATACTCAAATACAGCTTCTACGACCTTATCCGCAGCCGATGGACGTACATCTACTGTGGGTTTTACCTGCTGTTCACGCTCTCGCTGCTGTGGTTGAGCAACGACCTCTCGAAAGTCGTCATCAGCCTGATGAACGTGGTGCTACTGCTCTGCCCGCTCATCGCCACCATGTTTGGGGTGATGTACTACTACAATTCGAGGGAGTTCACGGAGCTTCTGCTGGCACAACCCGTCAAGCGAACGAGCATTTTCTTGGGGCAATACCTGGGCGTAGCAAGTTCATTGTCAGCGAGTTGGGTCATCGGCGTGGGCGTTCCGTTTGCGCTGTACGGTGTTTTTGGTTCTGAGCAAGCTGGCAATTTCGCCATGCTCCTTTTCACGGGTGTGGTGCTGTCATTTGTGTTTAGCGCCATTGCTTTTTTCATCGCCCTGAAAAACGAAAACCGCATCAAGGGCTTTGGCTTGGCCATCCTCGCTTGGCTGTTCTTTGCCGTGATTTACGACGGGCTGCTGCTGCTCTCGCTCTCTCTGCTCACCGAATACCCACTCGAAAAGTTCTCGCTCATCGCTTCCCTTCTCAACCCGATTGACCTCTCCCGCATCCTGATTTTGCTGAAACTGGACGTGTCGGCGCTGATGGGTTTTACGGGGGCGGTGTTCCGTAAGTTCTTGGGGACGGGGTTCGGGATGGCCATCGCTTTTGGCATGCTGATGCTGTGGGTGGCGGTGCCAGTTTGGGGGATAAAAAGGGTGGCGGGGAGGAAGGATTTTTAGGGAGTTTATTTCCCTTGCTCTGTTTCACTTGGCAAGATGGCTGGCTTTCCAATCGGTGGAAGAACCGGAACTGCCCCCACCGTTTTCGCCTTCAACAAATCCTCCACCGACCACGGCCTTCGTTCAATCTGCCAACTGAACCCCGCCATTTTCAGTCCCTCGTGGTCGGCCTTGGCCATCGGGAAGAGCGTGGCCTTGGGCTGCGTATAAAACTTGATGCCTTCCACCTCGTTGTTCCCAAACAAAATCAGCATCTCGCTGCACACCGTTTTGTTCACGCCGATATACGCCTTGTCGTCGTCGAGGGCGTAATAAACCGACTCGGCATTCCCCTCCACCCGTACCCGCCGCAGCTCGCTGCTGTCGAACATGGCGATGCTGTTCTTCCCCTTGATTTGGTTGAAAAAAAACTCGTCCGGTGAGTTGACGATGAAGCTGTTTTGCCGAAGGAAAATGTGGTCAATCTTGTCGTTCGCCAATTGGATATTCACCGTATCGGCGGTAAACTGCGAGGTGTCCGACCAGATGATGGGCTGCTTGAACAACCGGAACAACGAGTCCAGGGAACTGTACGAGAGCGAATCGCAAAGGGCTTGCAGGTCGCTCTTGAAGATGCGGACATCGTGGAAGGCAAGGATGATGCGGGCATCTTCGGATTGGGGATTGGGGATTGCGGATTGCGGATTGGCCTGTCCCGGTGGGAGGGCCGTGGTCGAGTCCAGCAGAACTGAATCTTGCTGGACGATGGGAGCGGTTTCCAGGCTGTCTTTTTCCGAGGGGATGTCAAAAAGCTTTTGCGGGATGGCTGGCTCCGTTAATTTGACAGGGCGTTTATTCAGTGGGTTATCGGGCTTTTGTGAAATGGGCGCTGCGGGGTTTCCGGCGCTGGTCGAATCAACAACGGTCAGTTGCAGACTGTCAGTTTTAACGACAGCGACAGTGTCGGGTTGCAGCGACATCAGCGTGTCGGCGCTGATATAGAACGAGTCGTTGTCAATTACTTTTATCAAAAGTGGCCTGCCATACTTGCCGCCGCTGGCTTTGAAGTAATTCTTCTTTTTGCTGTGCTCCGCAAATTCTGCTACAACGGTTAGCTTTTCGGTCGTGTCCTGCAAGATGACGTTGCCCGTGGCGATGGCCAGTTCCCGCTCCTTGTCATAGTCCACTTTGTTGGCGTCAAGGATTTGGTTGCCGTCTACGATGTGCGAGCGACCACGAGTGGAGTAGGTACCTTTTTTGGAGTCGTAGGTCACGGTGTCGCCGGTGATGTTGCGCTTGTCGTCCTGAACATGGGCATTGCCTTGAAGGATGGTCACGCCCGTTTTTTCATTGTAAATGATGCGGTCGGCGGTGGCAGTCGTGGTGCTGTCCTCAAAATGGGCATCGCCAGCCAGCGTGATTTCCTCACGGTTGCCGTCGTATTCCATGCGCTTGGCCCATGCTTTTTGGTCATTCTTGACGTACTGCGGGTTTTTGTTGAAAATGGCCTTGCGGTTCGGGATATCGTAGTTGCCGCTTTCTGTGTAAATCCGTGCCGTGTCCTGGATGATGAGCGTCGGAGCTACGAACGTGACGATTTTAGCCCGTGCATTGAACTTCAGCGTGTCGGTTCGCAGGGTAAAGTCAGGGCTTTCCACCACCACTTTTTCCCGAAAGAAAATATCGTCGTTGTCTGCGTGGTAGTAACCCTTCACACTGGTCAAAAAAGTGGAATCGTCGGTGAGGGTAGCCCCGGTGAGGTACGTGGCGATTTTGGTGTTGGCGTTGTAGGTCAGGTGGTCGGTGAACAGCTTTTGCTGCCCCCTGACCAGCGAAACATTTACGTACAAATCGGCAATTTTCGTATCCGCCCGGTAAAGTGCCGAGTCGGAGAAGATGGTCGTGGAGTCGCCTTGCTGGAGTATGAAATTGCCCATGGCTGCCACTCGTTTGCTGTTGAGGATATTGGCGCTGTCGCAAAAAAGGTACACATCGTCCTGGTTCAGTTCCACGTTGCCGATGAGGCGCTTGAGGGTGTCAATGCCCATAAGGTTGTAGTTGAATTCATCCGAAAACAGGATATTGATGAAATCGCTGCCGGAAGTGTCAGCGACAGGTTGCGGTGGCGTTGGGCGGGTTGGCGGCACGGTGGGTTTGCCCTTTTGGCCAAAGGCCGCAAAAGACAAAAACAGGCAACCCATAAATACAAAACTTAGCCGCATCAATTAGTTTTTGGTGAAAACGGTATTCGAAGCGTCAGGCGATTGCTGTTTGCTTTTTCGCAACAATTCAAATCGCCTGCTTCACGTCAAGGTGGTTGCCACGGTTATCGGAAGCGGGTTTGTCATCCTGCAAGGACCAGTCCACACCTCGTTTGCCGTCGCCGAAGGCGACCTGTCCACCCCAAAAGTGAAGTTATGTTTGCCCTAGCGACGTGGACGGGTCCTTGCAGGATGACAAACCCGCTAACGACAACCGAGACGCGGACGGAAACATCACACCCACACCCCATCTTTTCCTATCGCCTTCAATTGCGCAATCGTCGCTGCCGGGTCGGGCGAATTGAAAACGCTGCTGCCCGCCACCAGCACGTTTGCACCAGCCCGCAGGATTTCCTCTGCGTTTTGCAGCCCTACCCCACCATCAATTTCGATGAGGGTGTTCAGGTTTTTCACGATTATCATTTCCTTGAGTTGCCGGATTTTCTGAAGGGTTTGATAAATGAATTTCTGCCCTCCAAAACCAGGGTTCACGGACATCAGCAGCACCATGTCGAGGTTTTCCAGCACATCATCCAGCAGGCTGACGGGGGTGTGCGGGTTCAGCGCCACGCCCGCTTTTGCACCAGTTTCCTTGATTTGTTGGATGGTGCGGTGGAGGTGCGGGCACGCCTCGTAATGCACGGTAATCACGTCCGCCCCGGCCTTCCGGAACGCTTCGACGTACTTCTCCGGCTCCAAAATCATCAGGTGGACATCGAGTGGCTTCTCGGCCATTTGCTTCATAAACTCCACGATGAACATGCCGAAGCTGATGTTCGGCACGAAGCGGCCGTCCATCACGTCCACATGGTACCAGTCCGCTTCGCTGCGGTTGACCATATCGAAGTCGGCTTGGAGGTTCTTGTAGTTGGCGGAGAGGACGGAGGGGGCGATGAGGTGGTTCATTTCCTAAAAATAGTGAAGATTAAAAATTACTCAAAAAATCAGCGGGCGTCAGTTGTGAGTTGCTTCCTCAACATTTTTGAATCTTCGACGCTCTCATCAATGCCATTTATCAAATCCTGAAAAAATTGCGTTTTTTCATCAATTGGCATTTTTTTCATCACCTCATCTATTCTTTTCCAAAAGGCATTGATTTCTGCTTCGGTTGTTTGAAGCAAGTACTCGTCCAGATACGACTGGAAATTCCTCCCAATTGAAAATTTCTTAGTACCCATACTAGATAATTTAAAGTCCATTTTCTTTTTTCCATTCCCAGATTGCCCTGAGTTCATCCAAAGCTCCGTCAATCCTATCATCTGCATATTTTATCCCTTCTGGAATGGTGTGTCGTAGGCGCACAAAAAAATTGAGTTGTCCTTTTAGGATATGCTCCCTTCGGTCTAGTTTTCTCAAGATTTCTGCTTTTTCTTGGTCGCTCATTTCAACATCAAAGTTAAAGAAAAACTCACCCCTTCGCAACCGCTCCAACCACCCACATTTGGTCGAGCGTGGGGGATTGGCTACCGCCCTTGGGTTCCAAGGTTACGGCGAATGCTTCCGGGCGTTCTATGAACTCGACCTTACGGAGACTGTCGGCAGGGCTGCCGATGTCGAAGACGCCCATGTCGGTGGGCTTGCCACCCACGATGGCCCAAAGTTGATATTGCTTGTCGGCGGCAGGGGGTGGCAATTTCACCACGTCCAAGTAGGCAGTTTTCTTGATATTGTTCCAGTAAACCACCGCAAAAGCATCCCCTCCAAGCGGCGTGGCCTTCATCTGCACGGGCTTGGTGGCCCAGTGGCGGATGGCGATGAACTGTTCTTTGACCTCGTTGGCCTTGGCTTTTTCTGCTTCGCAATCTTTCTTTACCTGCTCCACCTGCTCCTGCGCTGCTTTCATTTGAGCACCGGCACGGTCGGCCTGTTGCCAAAACAAGAACACCGCCACACAAGCACCAAGCAGTGCCAAACCCAAAATCCACGAAGCAATGGAGGCAATATTTTTTTCACTGGAATCACGAGGTTCGTAAATCCGGTTCGACTTTGAAGCGTCTTCATTGCTGTCTTTTCCCTTCTGCCGACCTTTGGGCGGGGCATCCAGCCGGTCCATGATATTTTCCTTCAAGCCGACTGGCGGCTGAACCCCATGCAGCCCAACATAGCCTTCCAAGGTCTGGTGGATTGCATCAAGTTCTTTCCGAACTTCTGGGTGTTGTTCGGCCATGGCATCCACTTCCCGAATCTCTTCGGGCGAAGCGAGGCCGGCAGCGTACAGCTCCAAAATGCCAGATGATATGTATGCTTGAAGGTTCATTTTCTATGTTGACAGTTAGACAGTTGGCGGTCAGTGACGTAGTTGCAGCCTCTGACTGCCAACTGCCAACTGACTAACTGACTAACTAAAAAGCTTTTCTTAATTCTTTAATGGCCAAGCGCAAACGGGTTTTTACCGTTCCGATTGGAATGTTCATTTCTTGTTCGATTTCAGTTTGTGTGTATCCTTGGAAATAGGCTAGGTCTATCACCTTGCGGTGCTTCTCGTCAAGCTTTTGCACTATCTCTCGCAAGCCGATGGTTTCCACGGGAGTTGAAGTTGCTGGGTGTGTGTGGCTATATACGACGAAATCGAATTGTTCGGTTTTCTGGCGGTTTCTGAAATCGCTGGTTCGGGTGGCGTCAATGGCAGTATTCCGTGCAATATTGATAGCCCAAGTATAGAATTTCCCTTTGTTTTCGTCAAAACTACCAATGTTCCTGAATATTTTCACGAACGCATCCTGTACCACTTCCTCTGCCACTTCCGGCGATTGCACGATGCGCAACACAACCCCGTACAGCGCAGCGCCGTAACGGTCGTACACTGTTCCGAGGGCATTTTTGTCGCCTTCTTTTAGTGCGGTTATGATTTCTGATTCGTGCATTTATTCGTTGGTTGAATTCTAATCGGCGGCAAAACTAGGAAAGTAATCAGTAACTCCACAGATGAAATGCTTCAGCGGCTTGGAAGGCGAGCTGCTCTTTTCCATATTTGGAGCGTAATCAATTTTTAGACTTTGGACATTCAGCTAAACCGTTCCGTAGATAGTGCCGTTTGGCAACATATTTCCAAAAGTCACTATCTGCATTTGTGCCAAAAGTCAATACGCTACGCATTCGCACAAACCCTATTTGTAGCGTATCGCCATTTGGCACAAATAGAGGAACGGTTTTCAAAAGTGTCCAAAGTCCAATCAATTTAGTCTTGCCAACATTATTAGTTTTGGTTGAAAAATCATGAAACCTATTTTTACAAAAAAGAAATAGAAACCTGAAAACCGACAAAGAGCCAAAGTCGTAAATGAAGGAAATTGTTTAACCAGATAACATGAAAAAGCTCCACACCCGTTTTAAGCTTTATCAAGTATTGGCTTTCATCGCCTTTTTGGCTGCCACGAATCTATCCTTTGCCCACAACGGAACCATCAAAGGCGTCGTCTTTGACAACGAGACAAAAACCGGCTTACCCGGCGCACACGTCCGCATCAACTCAGCGCCAGCACAGGCCACCTTCACCGATGAACTTGGCATTTTCAGCTTTGTGGACCTGCCTTCTGGCGAGTTTACGGTCAGCATTTCCTATATCGGTTTTGGCGACACTTCGGTGATTGTAAAGGTAAATGACCACGAAACTTCTGCCGTAAAAATCAGCATGGCACCCCAGGAAATCAACCTGCCCGACGTGAACATCGACGCTGACAACAATGACAACTTGCACACAATCAGTGCTTTGGACATTAAGACCCGCCCGGTGAACAACTCTCAAGACATCCTGCGCATCGTGCCGGGACTGGTCATTGCGCAGCACGCCGGGGGCGGCAAGGCCGAACAGATTTTCTTGCGGGGCTTCGATATTGACCACGGTACCGACATCCGCATCACGGTGGATGGGCTGCCCGTCAACATGGTGTCCCATGCGCACGGCCAAGGTTACGCCGACCTCCACTTCTTCATCCCGGAAATGGTGCGGGGCGTTGATTTTGCCAAAGGCAACTACGATGCCTCGGCGGGCGACTTCGCCACGGCAGGTCATGTGAACTTCAACACCCCGACCGCTCTGAGCCAGAGCATGGTCAAGCTGGAAGGCGGCCAGTTCGACACTTGGCGGGCCGTAACTGCCCTCGATTTGTTGGGCGATGCGGCCAAGGCCAAAAACCAAAACGCTTGGCTGGCCTCCGAATACTCCTTCACCAACAGTTATTTCGATAGCCCACAGAACCTTACCCGCTCCAATTTGATGGGGAAATACTCGGGTCTCGTTGGCGAAAACCAGAGCGTAACCGCTTCATTTTCAACGTTTAGGAGCAAGTGGAACCACTCAGGCCAAATCCCCCTTCGAGCCATTGCCGACCCCATGGGGGCAAGCGGCAGCATCACCCGCTTCGGGGCTATTGACGACACGGAGGGCGGCGAGACGAGCCGCACCAACCTAAACCTCGTTTTCATGAAAAACCTTGGCAACCGCAGCTTTTTCAAAAACCAAGTTTACTTCGTAAAATATGACTTCGAGCTGTACTCCAACTTCACCTTCTTTCTCGAAGACCCCATCAACGGCGACCAAATCCGCCAAAAGGAAAGCCGCAACATCATCGGTTACAATGCCACCTGGAGCAAGGAGGCCAATATCGGCGGCAAGCGCCTGACCACCGATGCCGGGCTGCAACTCCGCTTCGATGAAGTGGACGGCAACGAACTCAGCCGCACCAAAAACCGACGGGAGACTATCACGCCCCTCGCCCTGGGCGACGTTCAGGAGGGCAATGCTGGCCTCTTCCTCAATTCCACGTTGGAACTCACGTCCCGCTGGAAACTCAACGCTGGGCTGCGCTACGACCAGTTCATGTTCACCTACCTGAACAACCTCGACAGTGTTTTCAACCAAAAAACGCAAATGAAAGGGACCTTTTCCCCGAAGCTCAACCTGTTCTTTGATGCCAGTAAAACCGTACGGCTCTATTCCAACAGCGGCATCGGTTTTCACTCCAACGACGCACGGGTCGTGGTGGCGCAGCAGGGTCAGGAGATTTTGCCGAAGGCATACGGCATCGAGGCTGGCATTTTGTTCAAACCGGTACCGAGCTTGCTCTTCAACGCCGCTGTCTGGCGGCTTGACTTGGAGCAAGAGTTCGTGTACGTAGGCGATGCAGGCGTGGTGGAGCCGAGTGGCCGCACCCAGCGCCAAGGTTTCGACCTGAGTGCCCGTTGGCAAATTCTGCGTGAGCTGTACGCCGACGCCGATTTCAACTACACCCTGCCACGTGCCAAGGACGAACCCGATGGGCAGGACTACATTCCCCTTGCCC
>CAZDSU010000047.1:0-54761 GCA_964508135.1 uncultured Saprospiraceae bacterium | reverse complement strand
TAAAATCCCAGAGCTTTCGTACCGCATCGCTGCCTGATATGTTACTTTATTTTAACGTGAGGTCTGGATTACAAAACAGGCTTTTGTTGGGTTAAATTGGCGTAATTATCCAGACTGTGCCTTGAATTGAGAGGGCGGGTTATCAAACCCGCTTGTTCGGAACAGGCGGGTTTGATAACCCGCCCTCTCGAAAGAAGGCTGCTATAACTGTTTATACACCCTCTTTTGCGAAAAGTCTGATTATCAATGAATTAGAAAGGTTTTAATCCAGACCTCACGTTATTTTAAAACCGTTCCTAAGGTGTTAAGCTCCCAATCTTTTTACTTTCGCCTTTCTACTTTTTACTTTCAGAAATCATGACCGATAACCAAATCCTCCGCCCCCACGCCGAACAGGTTTACGCCCACGAAATCCAGGCGCTCATCGCTACGGACGATCACCAGCGGCCCACCAACTGGCAGATGTCGCCGTGGGCAGTAGTTACCTACCTGCTGGGCGGCAAGCTGCCCGATGGCACGGAGGTGGAACCCAAGTATTTCGGTAGCCGTCGCCTCATCGAAATCGCCGTGGCCACGCTGGCCACCGACCGGGCGCTGCTGCTCATCGGGATACCCGGCACGGCCAAAACCTGGGTGGCCGAGCACCTGGCAGCCGCCATCTCCGGCGACAGCACCCGGCTGGTGCAGGGAACGGCGGGCATGAGCGAGGAGGCACTGCGCTACGGCTGGAACTATGCCCGCCTTTTGGCCGAAGGCCCTAGCCAAAACGCCCTCGTGCCCAGCCCCGTGATGAACGCCATGCGGGAGGGCAAAATCGCCCGTATCGAGGAGCTGACCCGAATGCCATCCGATGTGCAGGACACGCTCATCACCATCCTCTCCGAAAAAATGCTGCCCATCCCAGAGCTGAACACGGAGGTGCAGGCCATTCGTGGCTTCAACGTCATTGGCACCGCCAACGACCGTGACCGGGGCATCAACGACCTGTCGAGCGCTTTGCGCCGCCGCTTCAACACGGTGGTGATGCCGCTACCCACCACCCTCACCGAGGAGGTGAACATCGTGAAAACCAGGGTGGAAAAAATCGGCGTCTCACTCGAATTACCGCCGAACTCAGCGCCGTTGAAGGAAATCGAGCGGCTCGTGACCATCTTCCGGGAATTGCGCAGCGGAAAAACAGAAGACGGGCGCACCAAGCTGAAGTCGCCAGGCGCAACCCTCAGCACCGCCGAGGCTATTTCGGTGGTGCATAGTGGACAGGCGCTGGCCGTCCATTTTGGCGACGGCACGTTGCGGGCGCACGACCTAGCGGCTGGCATTACCGGGGCTATCGTCAAAGACCCTGTTCAAGACCGGAATATTTGGTTGGAATACCTCGAAACGGTGGTGAAGGAACGAAAGGATTGGGCGGATATTTATCGGGCGTGCAAGGAGTTAGTTTGATTGTTGTATTGCTATATTGTTGTATTGTTTTGCCGCACGTAACAATACAACAATATAGCAATACAACAATCAGCCAGCCACTTCTTTCAGGAATGCTTCCAGGTGATAATTGAACACAGCCGGGTGCTCCATCATGGGGGCGTGGCCGCATTTTTCCAACAAAAAGAGACGGGAATTGACAATGCGCTCGTGGAACTCCTCACCGACGAAGGCGGGTGTCACTTGGTCTTCTTTTCCCCAAATGAGCAAGGTGGGCGCTTTGATGGCTTGCAGGCGCTCGCGCAGGTTGTGGCGAATGGCCGACTTTGCCGTTGCAACTACCCGAATGGCTTTGTTGCGGTCGTTGACGATGTCGAAAATTTCATCCACGAGTTCCTTGCTGGCCACCTTGGGGTCGTAAAAAGTATCTTCCGCTTTTTTCTTGATATAATCGTAGTCGCCACGCTTCGGGAAGGTGGAACCCATTGCACTTTCGAAGAGGCCGGAGCTTCCCGTGAGCGTGATGGAGGCGATGCGTTCTGGGTGGGCCAAGGCATAAAGCAGCGAGATATGGCCGCCTAGCGAGTTACCAAGCACATGCACTTTTCCATATCTTTTTTTCTCGACGAAAGCAGTCACGTGATCTACCAGACCGGAGACGGAGAGCTTGCGAATGGGCATTTCGAAAATGGGGAGAATAGGCACCACCACGTTGTAGGTATTGCCGAAGTGCTGGAGTATGCTGGCAAAATTGCTCAACGCACCAAACAAACCGTGAAGCAGAAGCAGGTTTTGCGCTCCACCTTTGGTTTCAATGTACTTGAAACCTCCTTCTTCGATGACAGGATAATCCATTTAGCTTTTGAATTGTTGGCCAATGCGGCAAAAATACTTTTTTTAAGTTCTATCCGACAATTTGTTTTCCAACCCTGCAACCCAGACGCATAGCTTCCGTTCAAATAAAAACAAATGAGAATTTATTTTATTGAGCAGGAGGAATCTTGTTCGATTGCACGGTTATCCACACGGTTATCCACAATTGTTGGTATTTATAATCATTTTTATTTTAATCCGTAATTCTTTATCAATCCCATTTTTTATCCAATCAAATAAAACATAAGGTAAAAAATTGAGCTTAAAGTACACCTTGAATTAGTTTGTCAACAAGTTTATCAACAAATAGGGTACGGAAAGACTTACCTTCAACTCGCACAATCCACTACTTTTCATAGCCTTACATAACTACAAAAGCTACCTATATTTTTAAAAGAAGTTATCAACAAGTTTTTCAACATCTATTGTTCCTTGCTTTTTGAAAACTGGTAGTTCACGTGCAATACCACTGCCAATAGCACCAATGCTCCTGCTTGGTGTACCGCTCCCCACACCATCGGCACCCGCCCAACGCAATTGACAATCGTAAAAACACCTAGTAAAAACTGCACGAAAAGCATCACAATCAACAAGTTTCCACTCAACCGAGCCTGCTCCGAAACAGCCGAACGCCTTATTTTTAGGAACAACAGAACCACCAACGCCGACAAGACCCAAGCCATGCCCCTGTGCAGTAGCTGCACAACCGCCTTGATACTTTGCTGTGGCTCGTAGTCCAGCACTTGTTCTGCACCAACAGGAGCTGCGGTGAGCACTTGCCAGAACCGCCCCCATTCCACGAAGACCGGAAAATGTGGGTGGATCAGCCCAGCTCTCATGCCGGCCATTAGTCCACCGAAAACAATCTGAACGAAGAGTACCCCTGCCACCCACCAGCCAAGCTTCCGCAACCCCGTCAGGTGGCCATCAGCCACCACGGGCTGCGCCGCCCGCCGCCAGGTCCAGAACAGGTAACCGAACAGCGTGGTAGCGATGCCAAGGTGGGTCACGAGCTTGTAAGCGCTCACCCATGTGCGGTTGTCGTTGTTGAGACCGCTGGCCACCATTATCCAACCGAAAACCGCCGCAAGCATGGCCAAGCCTATCACCACGCCAAGCCTGCGCACGAGCCAGCCGGGCAGCTGTTTTTTTACCAAAAACCAAATAAACGGGAAAAGGAACACGAAGCCCATCATCCTCGCCCAAAGCCGGTGGGCATACTCCCAAAAGAATATCACCTTGAACTCGGGGAGGGCCATGTCGGCATGGAGCGTCTCGAACTGCTTCTTGGCCGCAACCTTGTACTTGTCGAAGGCCACCTGCCACTCGGCCTCGTTGAGCGGCGGCAGCATGCCCTGTATGACGGCCCACTCGGTGATGGAAAGCCCAGCGTCTGTGAGCCGGGTCACGCCCCCGATGACCACCTGGAAGAAGACCATGACCACACCTGCCAGTAGCCAAAGGCGAACGGGTCTTGATATTTGAAAAGTAGGAGTGCTTGTACTCATCGGGCAAAATTTTGGGTAAAACTAAATTGTTTTGTTTTACCCAAAATCACGGCAGTGTCACTTGTAGTAGTATTGATGATTTTATTTTTAAAAAATTTGAGATGCTCCTTATTATTAGGGGTGTTAGTTCGTGGAGAAAAAAGCGGTGTTTTTGTGTGCATTTATGAAACCTTGGTAACTGCCCCTTCCATCCACAGTCGGCCAACATGGTCGAGTATTCAGTATCAGTCATTTGCGCCGTTCTTCACAGTCTGTTGGGAAGGTGGGTGGTGATAAAAACATTTTTTAGAGGTCGGGATAACTTTCGGTTAACATTGACGAAACATGGGGTTACCCACAGAGAACCCATTTCGAGTGTACCTCCCATTTTAAAAGCTACACGCTCCAACTGTATGGTTGTTGGCAACCTCCCTTGGCTTCCACAATGTTCTTCACAAAAACTGTTGGCGGAGCTTTTTGCTAAAACCCTGATTTTTATACCTTTATGAAAACTCCTTTTTAGGGGTGTTGGTAACGGCTTCTGGGTGTTCCCAACGATTTGTTTTTTGCCCTAAATATTTGTTGTGGACATCCCCGTTCCTGTTGTTGAATCATGTGGAACAACAAGGTTATTTTGTGGGAAAGAAATAACTCGCAACGCCTTGTTTTTTTGGCAAACAAACTACCAAGCAATCATGTGCGGACGTTTTTCATTGGCCACATCAAAGGAAAAATTGCAGCAGCAACTGCCCTTCGTGGAGGTGCCAGAGACCCTGCGCCTTAGCTACAACATTGCCCCGACCCAACATGCCTACGTTGTGACGGACGACCACCCGGAGCGGTTGCAGTACATCGCCTGGGGCCTCGTGCCGCACTGGTCGGAGGACGGCAAGAACACGGGCCGCCTCATCAATGCCCGGCGGGAAGGCATCGAGACCAAGCCGTCGTTCCGGGTGCCCATCCGCAAGCGCCGCTGCCTCGTGCCCGCCGACAGTTTTTATGAGTGGCGCAATGAAGGGCGCGGCAAAGTCCCCTACCGCATTTTTCTAAAAAACAACGACCTGATGATGTTTGCTGGTGTTTGGGACGTGTGGTACAAAGGCGACTACGGCCTGAAGACTTTTTCCATCATCACTACCGATGCCAACGACGACGTGGCCGACATCCACAACCGCATGCCCGTGCTGCTCACCACGCCTGAACAACAAAAAAGTTGGCTGGAATCTGAGGACCTCGATGAAATACTGATGCTCTTGCAAACACCGCCTGACCATATCATTGAGAAGTACCGGGTGACGGACAAGGTGAATGCCGTGACCAACGACTCACCGGAGATGCACCTGGAAGTGCCGGAGCCACCCACTTTGTTTGGGTGAAAATGGTTGTATCTGTGTGCTTAGGTGTTTGTGTGTTTATTCTGGAGGAGGAAACATGCCATGATAAAGTGAGGGCTTTCAGGTTTTTGAATGATATTTGATGCTGACTAAAAGCGGTTCGACACAAACAGAAACGAAACAAACAGCGTGGTTGAAGGGCGGAGGCATATTCATTCACTCATTCGTTCCTTACTTCATCCACTCATTGATAAATGAGAAAAACCAATGCTCGTAAAAACCTATGCCAGCGCCGTCCATGGCGTTGACGCCCAAACCATCACCGTAGAAGTAAATGCAGGAGGGCAGCCAGGCCCCAATGGCCCGTGGTACTTCCTCGTCGGCTTGCCCGATAACGTTGTGAAGGAAGGATTCCAGCGCATCGAGTGTGCCATGAAGGTCAGCAAGTACCAGATGATGCGCATGAAAATGGTGGTCAACCTCGCCCCCGCCGACATCCGAAAAGAAGGCTCTTCCTACGACCTGCCCATTGCTATTGGCATACTCGCCGCACAGGAACAAATCAGCAACAAGGAACTCGACAAGTACATCATGATGGGCGAGCTGTCGCTCGATGGCAGCCTTCGGCCAATAAAAGGGGCGCTTCCCATCGCCATCCAAGCCAGGGCGGAGAAGTTCAAGGGCATTATTTTACCAAAACAAAATGCCAGGGAAGCAGCCATCGTCAACAACCTCGATGTGTACGGGGTCAGCACCCTGCTCGAAGCCGTGGACTTTCTCAATGGCCGCACCACGATGGAACCTACTGTGGTGGATACCCGTGAGGAATTTTCCCAAAACCAAGAGGTGTTCAATGTGGACTTCTCCGACGTGAAGGGCCAGGACAACGTGAAACGTGCCCTCGAAATCGCCGCTGCCGGTGGCCACAACGCCATCCTCATTGGGCCGCCAGGCGCTGGCAAGACCATGCTCGCCCGCCGTATGCCGACCATCCTGCCGATGCTCACGCTGTTGGAAGCACTGGAAACGACAAAAATTCATTCTGTTTCCGGAGTCTTGCCACCGGAGTCTTCACTGATTTCCAACCGGCCATTCCGTTCGCCGCACCACACGATTAGTGACGTGGCGCTCGTGGGCGGTGGCTCCATCCCCATGCCGGGCGAGATTTCGCTGGCGCACAACGGGGTGCTGTTCCTCGACGAGTTGCCGGAGTTCAAGCGCTCGGTGCTGGAGGTGCTGCGCCAGCCGATGGAGGAGCGCCGGGTCACCATTTCGAGGGCAAAAGTGAGCATTGACTATCCCGCCAATTTTATGCTCATCGCCTCCATGAACCCCTGCCCCTGTGGCTACTACAACCACCCGACGAAGGACTGCGTCTGCGGGCCCGGCGTGGTGAAGCGCTACCTGAGTAAAATCAGTGGACCGCTGCTCGACCGCATCGACCTCCACGTGGAGGTCACACCGGTGTCTTACGAGGAGTTGTCGAAGTACGACATCCCCGCCCGGCCCAGCAAGGATATTGCCGAAGGCGTGATAAAATCAAGGGAAATCCAGGCCGGGCGCTTCAAGGATTACAAAGGCGTTTTTTGCAATGCGCAAATGCCCACCCGCATGGTGCGGGAAGTTTGCCAACTGAACACTGCTGGTGCGGCCCTGCTGAAAAAAGCGATGGAAGTGCAGCAGCTTTCCGCCCGTGCCTACGACCGGATACTGAAAGTGGCTCGCACCAGCGCCGACCTCTCCGGTAGCCAGGACATCAAAATCGAACATATCGCTGAGGCGATTCAATACCGGAGTTTGGATAAGGAGGGGTGGGCGGGATAATTGATGAACTAATAAGCACCTTATTTTATAAAACCTCCCCTTCCAACGACCGCCGTATCAATTCCCCCTTGCTGTTGATGTTCAGCAACCTGTAAATATGCATGATGTGTGTCCGCATCGTATCTATGGAGATGTCGAGGCGGTCGGCAATCATCTTGTAACTCAGCCCGTCCACGATGCCCTGCATGATTTCCTGCTGGCGCTCGGTCAACAGGAATAGCAAGGTGTTGAAAAGCTTCATGCTATTTTTTTTAGTCAAAGATAGTTTTCGGAAAGGATAGCAAAGTTGGACGGATGAGCACTGGGTCTTTTTTTTCAATGAAAGGCTCATAAACAGCTACACGCCAACTTGTCCGTTATTTTGTCATTTTGGAAAAACCCGGTTACGCCAAAAGGGCTATCCCACATAACGGGAATGGATTTTGATTGTCTTTGGCGACCGTTACCGAATTTGAAATCTCTGGTAAAATTCACGACTACACAAAATCCTCGAAACTCTCAAAACGGAAAGTACAAATCCTGCATTTTTTATCCCGCACCGAAGTACCTTTACCTACAACCAGACGAAGCTGGACATTAGCATGGTCATAGTCAATTTTCCCAAAGCGTAACACATTTTGATGAACTGTTTGAATAAAAGGGCTGCTTTTCTGGTTTTCATTTTTCATTGTGTTTGGCCGCTCCTGGTCCAGTCACAGAACCTGCAATACAATCACCAATTCATTAGCGTGGAAGACGGCCTGTCCCACCGGGAGGTGCAGTGTGTGTTCCAAGATAGGGAAGGTGTCATTTGGGTTGGTACCCGTTTTGGTTTGAACCGCTTTGACGGGTACCAATTCAAAAATTGGCAGGCAGAAGTGCACGGACAAGCTGTCAATTATATTAGCCGCATCGGTCAGGACGACGAGGGCTTGCTCTGGATATGGAACCACAAGGGCATCCTTTTTCTCGACCCTGTCACTGAGAAGTTTTGTAGTACGCAGGAGCGGTTTGGGCACGATTTGCCTTTTGACCCAAAACTGTTTGAGCATGAAATCGAAGCGAGAAGACGGCTACTTTGAAGGCATGTTTTGAACTGCCCAAACCAACAATGCGTTTTTTTCGGGCGGTAGTTGAAGTTTCTTCATAATGTTATGTCGGTGGTTCTCCACCGTCTTTTCAGCAATAAAGAGCATGGTGGCAATTTCATTGGTGGTGTGCTGGCGGCCAATGAGCTTGAGAATCTTCCTTTCAGCAAAAGTCAATACGGATAAATCAGGGCCTCCCGGATGCGCTTCCTTGTCAAAAAAAAGATTTTCATCCAGTTCACGGCTGTACCAGGTTTCGCCTTTCAATACGGCATTGATACAAGCGTCCAGGACATCCGTTGAAAACTCCTTGAGCACATAACCTTTGGCACTCAGCGACTTAGCTTTGTTAAATATAGAAAGCTCCTTGTGCAAGGTAAGCAGTATTACTTTGGTTCTGACAGGAGAGGATTGAAGCTTTTCGAGGATTTCGAGCCCATTGATTCCGGGCAGGTTAACATCCAGGATAGCGATTTCAGGCTGATGCTTCTGTATCATATTTAAAGCAGATATTCCATTCGAACATAGTTCACAAATTTCATGTCCCAAAGCTTCCACGTAAGCATTTGTACCCATAAGGGTAAAAGGATGATCGTCACAAATTAATATTCTAGCCATTGCCGGAAATTTGAAGGTTTAGCTAAACGTCAGCTGGGTTCGTAACCCTTCTGACGTTTAACCTGGAAGTTATTTTTGAGTATTCTTCAAGGGAAAAAGTTAGGAGAACAATTGGTTTTTTAGTTTGACAATTCATTCCCTTTATGAATAATGGTTGGTATCGGAATTTCTACCTGAATAATAGTACCAGTTGGAGAGGAATGAATGTTGGCAGTTCCGCCAATTCCTTTGCTTCTTTGGTATATGCTGTTTAAACCGAAAGCGTTACCACTCTGCATGACCTTTTTGACATCAAATCCTTTTCCATTGTCCTGTATCTTCAACAATAATTTTCCAGACTGCATTGAGATGGTAATTTTACCTGCATTGGCATTGGCGTATTTAAGCGTGTTGGTAAGCGACTCCTGCACAATCCGGAAGATTTGAAGTTCTGTTAATTTGGGCAGGGCGGTTGTGTAATCAATATCGTAGGAGATAAATAGGTTATCGGACTGCATGAACTGTTCGCAAAGCGTTTCCAGCCCTATTTTTAAGCCGATACTTTCCAGCATGACCGGGTGAAGGTTCCTGCTTATCATTCTGATATCGTTTATTATCTGTTCAATTTTGGCTGAAGCCTTAAGCTTATCGGCTTCCCGGACAAAGTCTCTTTTCAGGGTAAGCAATTCGTGGCTGATACCATCGTGCAAGTCCCGGGCTATCCGGCTTCTTTCTTCTTCTGTATTTTCGAAGAGCTGTTGGGTGAAATGTTGTTGTAGCAGTATATCTTTTTTTATCTTTTTTTGGCGTTGCCAAAGTAACCATGTTAACCCCGTTAAAAAGGCCGATATCAGTGTTGCCAACAATAATCCGATGTAAATACTTTTTTTCTCCAGGTTTTGTTGCTGAATTTCTTTTTCAAGTGAAAGTTGGTTGAGTTGAGCGGATTGAAGTTTTTTAGCTTCTTCTGCCTGAACCAGTTGTTGTTCCTTTTCCTGGATTTTGGCTTTTTCCTGCAACAGCGCCAACTGTTGCAATTCTTTTTCCTGGTCGGCCAATTCGAGTCCTTGTTTTTGAAATTCAAGGGTTTGTTGTTGTCGGAGGGATAGCAGCTGCTGCTTTTCCAACTGTTCCCGGATCAATTTTTCCTCCAGCTGAAATGTCGCCTTCTTTTTATCAAATTCGAACTGGATTTCCTTGCGGGTAATTTGTTGCCGGATATCCTCCCCTGCAATGCTATCCTTCAAAACCATGTAGTCATTAAAGGCTTCCAGGGCCTTTTGGTAGTTTCCCTTCAATTCGTAAACTGTACTCAATTGCCTGGAGGCTTCTACCTGGTAAACGGTGGAATTTGTTTTTTTTGCCAACCCGGAGCTTTCTAAAAAAGCCGTTTCAGCTTCATCATAACGAAGAGCGGGGTTGACATCAAATTTCAGCAAAACTGAATCGGGGGCACTCAGGATGATCATTCCTTTATTCAAGAGTATCCTAGCTATTTCTGCATCGTTCCCAAGATTTCTAAAATATACCAAGGCTGTATCCAAAAACACCAGTGCTTTCCCAAAATCTTGTTTGCTCATGTAATTTACCCCCAGATTACTATAACCTATTGCTATATAATCGAAAGCTTGGAGAGGCTCCAGGATTCGGATGCCTTTTTGGTTGTACGCGATAGATTTGTCGTAATCCGCTATGCTAAAATATTTGGAAGCCAAATTGATATCGGTCATCCCGATGCTCCAATTATCCCCAAGTATTTGATAGATTTCCAACGCCTTCCTATCGTAATCCAAAGACTGATTGATATCTCCCAATCTGTAATGAATTCCAGCCAGATTAGTATAAATCCGGGCCATATTTACAGCATCGTTGGTTTTTTCACTCAAAGTGAGGCCCAACTGGTATTGATCCATTGCCAAATCGTACTTGGCCATGTTGGTGTATACAATACCAAGATTATTGTAACAGTTTGCTATCCCATCTAAATTATTCATCGCCTTGCAGATGGTAAGGACCTTGTTAAAATCCTCCAAAGCCCCTAAGTTGTCAGATTGCCTGATTTTTGTCAGCCCCAGGAAGTTGAGGCAGGTTGCCATATTCATTTTATCCTGTTGGCGCTCAAAAAGGGTAAGTGCTTCCTGCAGTACCTTCATGTCTTGGGCATGGTTGTAGGTGTAATGATAAACGTTTCCCAAATTCAGCAAGACACCTGCTAGCTGTTTTTGATTCCCCAATGGCCTGCTGAGTTCCAGCGCCTGCTCCAATTCCTCAACCCCAGCTTGGTACTGCCCCATGTTGAAAAGGTTCAGCCCCTTCACCCGATGGGATTCTGCAACAAAAATGGGTAGGTTTTTCTTTTGGGAAATGCTCAGGGCCTGTTCTGCCGCTTCCAGCCCTTTCGTTTGATTTGATATTCTGTATTGGGAGGACATCTCTATCAGCATCTTCACCTTAACAGAGTCCTCTCCTGGATAGGCATGGCATACCCGCTCAAGGCTATCCAGGTTGGGCGCCACTTGGCAACTGGCTTTGCCTAAGCCAACAGCCAACATTACCATTGCAAGTAAAAAACATCTCTGAGCCATTTTTCAATTGGCTTATTTTTAATAAAAATTTATACTTCACTCAAATAGGTTTTGTGCAAATCATTCCGCAAAGCGCCTTGCCCTCCTCGCCGCCTCAGGCGGCTCGTCGGGGGGAGAACGCCCCAAACCCCTTTTGCACAAAACCTATTGCGCAGAGTATAGCATCCTACATGGTTATAAAACATAGATTGCCAATAATTAGATTGGTAATCTATTTGGTTAACCTTGGTTTGCCATTCAAACCAACAAGCTCCTTTTTGATTCCCAGCAAATGTAATCGTTGATAAGCAGGCTTTTCTCTTTTCACGTAGAAATAGGGGGTAACACCTATTTCCCAGGGGGGTATTTCATTCTAATTTTGCCACGGTATCACTCATTACATTCTTGCAAGACTTTCCCTCAAAACAGAATAAGTAACTTTTCATGGCTTTAGAAGCCTGTCGAATCCCTGCCAATGGAGTAGGAGATTGGGACTCATTTATTAAACAAAAAAATCTCATTTAAAATGAAAAAGTTTTTTTACACTTTATTCCTTTGTTCGTTTGCACTTAGTGCCAACCTCATCGCCCAGGGAGCTACGCTTTCCGTGCAGGGCGTCATCAAAAACTCGGACGGCTCAGCCGTGGACAACGGCAAGTACGACCTCACCTTTAAACTCTACACCGTCGAAACCGGTGGCTCTGACATCTGGACAGAAGACCAAAGCCAACTGCCCGTCACCGGCGGTATTTACAGCGCCTTGCTTGGCTCGGTCGAGCCACTTACCGTTGCTTTCAACACGACCTACTACCTCGGCGTGGCGGTGGACGGCGGAACAGAAATGACGCCCCGCGCAAGGCTGACTTCTGCGCCGTATGCGCTTTCACTCATTGGCCAAGACAATATTTTCCCATCCACAGGTGCGGTTGGGGCAGGTACGGCCACACCGGCAAGCGGCTACCAGTTGCATGTCAAAAACAGCTCCGGCGAAGGAAAACTCTTCGTGGAAGGCTCCACCGCTTCCCGGCTGGTGCTGAGAAAAGGCAGCACCGATGCCTACCTCGGCTGGGCCACAGGTGACAATACCTTTCGGCTGGACCCGGGTGCGAACAACACCAGTTTTCTTTACAACGGCTCGGAAAAACTGCGCGTGGACAACGGCGGAATAAACGTTACTGGCCAAGTTACCGCAAGCCAATTCAATGGCACCCTAAATGGCAATATTACCGGCAGTGCCAGCTTTGCCAGCTCAGCCGGTGCCTTATCCGGTGGTTTTTCTTCGAGTGGCGGCACTTTTCAATCAACGGTGTATGGAAATGGGAGTGATGTTTTTAGTGGTGCTTATGGCTGGCTCAATTCAGGCGGTACTGGTACTACTGGTAGTAATAGTGGTAATTATTCTTTTGTTGCGGCCTACCGCATGAAAGCCGCTGAGTTCAATGCCTACTCCGACCGCCGTATCAAAAAGGACTTGCTCCTCGCCGACAACCACAGCGACCTCGATATTTTGAAAAAACTCCGCGTGACCAACTACCGCCACGTGGACGAAATCGCCAACGGCTCGGCCTTCAAAAAAGGCTTCATCGCGCAGGAGGTGGAGGAAGTGTTCCCCGAAGCCGTGACCAAAACCGCCGATTTCATCCCCGATATTTATGAAAAAGCCGCATCGTGCACCCTTTCGGGCGAAAACCTGACCGTTGTTTTGTCCAAAAATCACGGCCTGAAAGCAGGCGACCAGGTGCGCCTGATGCTCGCCAACGGCCAAAAAGAACTGAAAGTGGCTGCTGTTTCCGATGAAAACACCTTCACGGTGGAAGGCTGGAAAGACGCACAACCCGAATGGGTCTTTGCCTACGGCAAAAAAGTGGAAGATTTCCGGCAGGTGGATTACGACCGCATCCACACCCTGAACGTCTCCGCCACGCAAGAACTCGTCCGCCGTGTGGAGCAACTCGAAAAGGAAAACGCCGCCCTCCGCCAGGAAAACGACGGATTGCGTACTGATTTGAACGGCATCGAAAGCAGGCTTTTGAAATTGGAAAACCTGGCGACGGGGACTGCGCAGAAGTAGGTCGCACACTGCCCCTGACCCGCCCCTGACCCCTGAAGAGGAACCTAATCAGAAACCACCCGAAAAAGTGGCAGATTAGGTTCCCCTTCAGGGGTCAGGGGCGGGGGCGAGCGCCAATTTCCTTCACCTTTCAAATTGCAATTCATCATGAAAAAAATATTTCAACACCTGATACCGGTGTTGTTTCTCCTCCTGACAGGCAGTTTGCGCAGCCAAAACACCTCTCCGAACTGCGCCACCGTCAGCGACGAAAACTTCTTCACCGGCGAAGTATTCTTCAACTACGGAAGCATGTCCAATGCTTTCAATTCCATCACCCGGACCAGTTTCACCGTGGGGCAGCCCGTCATCGGCACCAACTTCGGGCAGGACTTTACCGGCGGTTTCGGCTTCTGGACCCGCTTCCTGCTCCCGCCCAGCGCTCCCGTCGTCGTCGCCTCTGAGGGCGACCTCGAAGACCGCATCCAGGTGGACTGGAAACCCGACCCGCTCTCGCCCGCAGCTTCCGGCGGCTTCAACGTCTATCGAAACGGAGCGCTGCTGGCGCACGTGGACCCCGACACCCGCGCGTTCGTTGATTTCAACGTGCTGGCGGGCAAGTTTTACACCTACGAAGTGGCCGGAGTGAACATCTTTGGCCAAGGTTACAAAGGCCCGGCGCTCGGCTTCCTCAATCCCAACGGCGTTGTCACCGGGCAGGTGAAATCCTTTACCGGCAACCCCGTGCCGGGCGCTTCGGTCACGCTGTCGCCCACCATCGGCACAGCGATTGAATTCGGCGGCAGTGCCAGCCTGTTTGCGCCTTACGTCCCGGCGCTTTCGCCGGGCCAGTTCACTGTGAGCTGCTGGGTAAAATTGGGCGACGGCAATGACGCCTCCGGCATCCTCGACCTCGGCAGCAGCATCGGCAAAAACTGGTGGCTGCATACCACAGGGGCGGGCACGAAGGGCGTGGCGTTCAGCATCGGCAACGGCCTGGGCAGCACCACCACCCTCAGCCACGAGTTTGCGGCAGCCACCGCCGGTGACTGGCATTACGTCGCCGCCACTTACAACGGCTCTTCGCTGTTGTTCTACGTGGACGGAGAGCTTATCTCAACGGCGGTTGGCTCGATGCAAACAGACATCATGACTTTTTTTATGGGTAAACGGGGCGGCGGGTCTGGCAACCTCATCGGTAAAATTGACGAGGTGCGCATCTACGACCGCCAGTTGGCGCAGACGGAAGTCCAGATGTTCATGAACCGCACCGTGCCTGCCAATGCCGAAGGGCTGCAGGCCTACTGGAAATTTGACGAAGGCGTCGGCACGAAGGGCTTCGACCAAAGCGCCAACAAAATCAAAACCTATCTCTGCGGAGCAAGCTGGACGACCGACAAGCCCAACGTCGTCAACGCCGGCATCACCGACGAGACGGGCTTTTATGAAATCGCAGGCGTGAACTACGGAGCGGGGCAGACCTTCTCCGCCGTGCCGTCGAAGAATTTTTATTCCAACCAAAGCATCGAGTTCAACGGGGCGAACGAAAGCTACGCCAACCTGACCAACTTCGCCCTCCACGACAGCGCCTCGGTGACGGTGACAATGAAAGCCTTCGACTTCAGCGGCAACCAGGCCATTTTGAGCAAAGCGGACGCTGGCGGCAACAACCAATTCCTGCTATCGCTGAACAGCGGCAACCTCGAACTGACCATCGGTAGCGAAACCCACGCCTTCGGTTCGCTTGGCATGGGCTTCCACCATATGGTCATGAATTTTGAAAAAACAGGCGGCTCGCTCGACGCGGACTTTTTCATAGACGGCGCCCCGGCAGGTACACATACTTTCACGCCCGTCGCAGGCTGGACGGGGCTGCCCTGGAAGCTCGGCGCGAAGGCGGACGGAGCAACGGGACACTCGAATTATTTCACCGGCTTGATTGACGAGGCGGCGTTTTTCGATGTGTTTTTGCCGCTGCCCGACATCCAGGTTTTCGCCAACATAGGCACGAACGTGGCGCACCCGAACCTCTCCAATTATTTCAACCTCAACGAAGGCTCTGGCACGGAACTGCACGACATGGGCACGGGGCTGACCGGCGCAGGTGAATCCCACGGCGCGGACTGGAGCACGGTGGCCGCTATTTCAATGACCCTGGAACACGAATTCCTCCCCTCCTCCCGTTTAGCGACGCTCAACCCCAGCAGCACCAGCGTTGACCAGATAGATTTCACCGACCAAAGCACCATTCCCATCAGCGGCTACGTGCGCTTCGAGGGCACGAACTGCTTTGCCAGAGGCGTGGAAATTTTGGTGAACGGCTTTTCGCACATCCCCCTCATTATCACGGATGCCGACGGGAAGTTCATCGCTGACTTCGAGCCGGGCGCAGACGTGACGCTGACGCCGAAGTTTGAAAACCACACGTTTTACCCGGCTTTTTGGGAATTGGAAAACCTGTCTGCCCCGGTAGCTGGCATTCTTTTCAGAGACCAGACGAAGCGTACGGTGAGCGGGCAACTGGCAGGCGGGCATTGCCGCAAGTCAGTCATACCCGCTGGAGCTATCGTGAAAGTAAAAGTGGCTACTCTGAACGGATGTTTTGAAAAGGTACTGGAATTGCCATCCAACGGCAAGTTCACCTTCACGGGCATCCCGCCCGACTCGGTGACGGTCTCGGTTATCGAACATTCCAACCCTGTGATTTATACCTATTTTCAAAACCTGGGCGGGGCAACCCTCGACCTGAAGGTGCAGGACGACACGATTGATTTCATCTATTTAGCTCCGCCCTACGTGGAACTGACGCCGCTCGACGTCAACGTTTGCGGCGACCCTATGCTGGAATTTCTCGGCAGCTACAAAACGACCGTCAAGGTTTATGAAGACTACGACGGCGGCAGGTGCTACCTCGACTCGGCGCTTTTGACGATTGACAACGACATTGCCGACCTCAGCCAATTCGACACGATGATGACGCAGGGCAGTCTCGTCCACAAGTTCAAGACGGGCGGACCCAACATCGTTTCTCCTTATTTAAAAACCCTCCAAGTCACGGCGGAAGCCCACGATGAACTGGCGACAGAAACCCTGAGCGCGGTCGTGCTGGGCAGACGGCCCAGGCAGACGACTTTTGCCTCCACCTCCCCGGAAATCCCGACCTTGATTTTGCGGGACCCGCCCGGCGACGCCAGTTCCTCCTTCATGGAGTCGGGCGTGACGACTTGCCAGGGCTGGTCGTTCGCGGCGACCTACGGCAACAGCGCTGGCGCCAGCGTCAACCTCTCATTAGGCGGAGACCTCACCACCAGCATTGGCTTGGGCGCGGAAGTGGAACTCGAATTGGACGTAACGGCAGACTTCGGCTTCGCAGTAAACTCCAGTTTCAGCAACCTCATGTCCAATGAAATGGAAACCTGCCTCACCACGACGAAGGTGATTTCCACCGGCGACAACGACTTGATAGTGGGCAGCGCCATGGGTGGCGACGTCTATATGGGCGGCGCCATGAACTTCATTTTCGGCATCACCGACGAGCTGAAGTTCGACACGATGAACTGCGCATTTTACTTAGACAAAGGATTGTATGTGTTTCCCAATGGGTTCGGCACAACTTTCATCTACACGGAATACCACATCCTGAACGTGGTCATTCCCAACCTGCTCCTCATCGGCGACAACGCCAGCGCCGCCCGTTGGCAAGCCATCATTGACCGCAACAATCTGTTGAAAAGCCAGGCGGTCTTTGCGGAAAACCTCTCCTTCGACGCCGGCGTGGTCTATGAACAATCTGAAACGACAGAGGTATCGCAGACCGTTACCAATGAATTTACGGTGGAATTCAGCTCGGAATTTACAACGGAATTTGGCGTGGAGGTCAATGGAATAGGCTTGGGGGCAGGCATCTCGCTCGGAATATCGACGGCCGAAACCTTGAACGCTTCCAATACGACCACGAACAGCAGAACCGTCGGCTTCACGCTGGCGGACGACGACATCGGCGACAATTTCACGGTTAACATCAAGAAAGATAAGGTTTACGGCACCCCCGTTTTCGACCTGTTGAGCGGCCAGTCTCAGTGCCCGCATGAGCCGAACACGCAGCCAAGAGAAGGCGTTGACCTCGCCGCCAACAAAAACGTGGCGGTCAATGTGCCGATGAACGATGCCGCCGTGTTCACCCTCTTTCTTGGCAACACCAGCCAGTCGGAAGAGACGAAACTTTACACCCTCGAAGCGGTGCAGGAAAACAATCCGGACGGAGCCATTATCCGCTTCAACGGACAGCCTTCCCTCAACGTAGGAGTACCTTTCGGGGAAAGTGTGGAAGTCACCATGACCGTTGAGCGGGGGCCGGTTGAATTTGATTACGAGGATTTGACGGTTGCCTTCTTCTCCGATTGCGAAATAGAGCGGGCAGACGCCCTCGGCATTGACCCGCCGGCAGGTTTCAACGAGGAGTTGAGTTTCGACGTCCACTTTCTCGAGCCTTGCAGCGAGGTGGACGTGGCCTTCCCGCTGCAAGACTGGGTACTCATCCCCGCCTCTGGCAACATCCTGAACATCACCACCTCGTTCTACGACATCAACGACATGGACCTCGAACTCGTGCGGGTGCAGTACCGCCGGACGCAGGGCGACGGGGCGTGGATAAACATCGCCGAAATCATGAAGGCGGACCTCGGCCCCGTCTTCACCATCACGCCCTGGGACACGGATGGCCTGCAGGACGGCCTGTACGAAGTCAGGGCCTTGACGCAGTGCTTCAGCGGGGCGCTCAACCCCGGCATTTCGCACGTCATCAAGGGCAAAATCGAGCGGACGGCACCGGAGGTTTTCGGCACACCAGAGCCTGCGGACGGGGTGCTCAATGCCGGCGACGAAATCAGCATCACCTTCACGGAACCAATCCGTTGCGACCTGCTCATCCAGGCCGATTTTTTCTCGAACAACAACGTCGGGCTTTATGACACGCAGACGGGCGACCTGGTGGACGCCCTCGTCACCTGTAGCGGCGACAAGATCACCCTCGTTCCGAACGTGCCCAACCAGTTCATCGAGAACAGAATTTTGCGGGTGGAAATAGACAACATCCAGGACCTGGCAAGCAACACCTTTGTCCATGCACAATGGGAATTTTTCGTGGACCGCAACCCGCTCAAGTGGCAGGCTTCGGATTTGGAGGAAACGAAGTTTGAAGACGAGTTCAAGACCTACGTTCGCCAAATCGTCAACGTCGGTGGGGCTTCCACGGCTTACGAAATAACGGACGTCCCCGTCTGGGTGAACGTCTTTCCGCAGAATGGCTTGCTCGCTCCCGGCGAGCAGCAGTTCATCACGTTCGAGTTCGACAGCAGCCTCGTGATTGGGCAGTTCAACGACACGATTTTCCTCGAAGGGGCGCTCGGCGACGAGCCACTGCCGATTGATTTCCGCAACCTCTGTCGCTCGCCCGAATGGGAAGTCAACCCGGCAGCGTGGACTTACAGCATGAACTTCTCGGTGGAGCTGGACATCGAAGGGGATATTTCGGAAGACAAACAGGACATCGTCGCCGCTTTCATTGACGGCGAGCTTCGGGGCTTGGCTTACGTGGAATACGTCCCCGGCGTGGACAAGTACGAAGCGTTTTTGACGGTGTACAGCGACGACTTCACCGGCGGCACGGTCACGTTCCAGATTTGGGACGCTTCCGAATGCCTGCTCTACGGCGAAGTGCTCGAAAGCTACACCTTCACCTCCGACGAGCTGGTGGGCACGCCAAACGCTCCCGCCACGCTGCATACGAACAACCTCTTGCTTCGCAAAATCGCCCTGCGCAGCGGCTGGAACTGGATAAGTTTCAACCTCGGCTTCCCCGACCCCGCGCTGAACGCAGCACTCGGCAGCCTGGACGACCCGGAGGATGATTTGATAAAAAGCCAGACCACTTTCGCCAGCTATGCGGGTGCTCCGGTCAACGGCTGGGTCGGCTCGCTGACGACGCTGGGCAATACGAGCATGTATCAATTCCGGGCTGACGTGCCGGACACCATCTCCCTACTCGGTCATCCGATTGACGTGCTGGCGACGAGCATCCCCGTCGTGGCAGGCTGGAATTGGATAAGTTATTTGCCGCAAAACCCGCTGACTGTCAACGAGGCTTTGACATCGCTGACGGCATTGAACGGCGACGTGGTGAAGAGCCAAACTGCCTTTGCCCAATACGTCGCAGGCTTCGGCTGGCTCGGAAATCTGGATTACATGCAAGCGCCGGAAGGTTACTTGCTGAAACTGGCAAATCCCGGCACACTGACTTACCCGGACAATTTCACCGGCGGTCATCCGCTCGAAGACCGCAATGGCGGTGGCGTGAACTTCTCGCCCTGGTCGGTGGGCCCGGCGCAGTTCGAGCACTCGATGATTCTGGTGGGAATGCTTTCTGAAATTGACGTGAATGTCACGAAGGAAGGACTGACGCTGGGCGCATTCGCCAACGGCGAAGTCAGGGGCGTGGCGCCTGCGATGTACATCGAGCCGCTGGGCAAGTGGCTGTTTTTCCTGACGATTTACGCCAACTCGTCTGGGGAGGCGCTGACTTTCAAGCTGCACGACGCGGAGACAGATGCGATTGCCGACTTGCAGGAAGGGCTGTTTTTTGCCATTGACGACCAGGAAGGGACGGTGGAGGAGCCGATGCCGTTCACGCTGCCGGTCAACATCTCGCATGAGTCGTTTGCTTCGCAAAATCACCTGCTGGTGCATCCGAATCCGTTCAGTCAAAGCACGACTGTTCGTTTCCTGACTGCTTCTGCCGGAGACGTTTCTGTTACGGTGAGCGACGCTCTGGGCAGAATGGCAGAACACTTTGAACTGGATGCCGCCGCAGGGTGGAACAGCTTTGAGTGGGATGTCGGCGGTTTGCCGACAGGCGTGTATTTCGTAAAATTGGAAACGGACGGGGCGACGCTGACGGAAAAGGTGGTTTTGGAACGATAACCTTGGCTCTTTTGTCATTCCCGAAGGGAAACTGCGGCGTCTCGAACGGCGTTGCAGGTTCCCTTTGGGAAAATGACAAAAGGAACAGGCAAGACATGCTGACCATGCACAAAAAATATTTACCTCTCGTAATTTTGCTGTTCGCTTGTTGCACAAAAACCATCGCCCAAGCTCCTGCCTGGACGGTGAACCCGGCGGCTTTTTCCAACAGCATGAACCTCACCACCCAGGTTTACTTGGACGGCAGTGAAGTAAACAGCGGGGCAAATCTGCTCGGCGCTTTTGCCGGGAACGAGTTGCGGGGCGTGGCTTCTCCTATGCTCATCCTCGGCAACGCGTACTATTTTCTGACCATTTTTTCCAACGCCGTTTCCGGGGAAACTATCACGTTCAAGGTTTATCTCTCCGCCACGGATGACATCCATCCGGCAATCGAGCAAACGCCTTTTGTCAAAAATGCCCAATTGGGCAGCTATCCCAGTGGTTTCGGCGTCAACATTTCGGCGGCAAACGACTTCCCGATTTCCTTGCTGCCCATTCCCGCCGCAACGACGCTTGCGGGCTACCCATTTGCAGGAATAGACCTCGACGACTATTTGGTTTCTCAAGACAACGACCCCGTTTCCTGGTCAGTCAGTGGCGGCGTCAACCTGATTGGAGCAATCGGAGCAGGCAATGTGCTCCAGGTCAGTTCCGCCAATCCTGCCTGGACGGGCACGGAAAACCTGCTCGTCACGGTGACGGAGACCGGCACGGCGAACGGTTTTTCCGCTTCCCAACTTGTGAGCTTCACCGTGAATCCCGACTACGCAGCGCCGGGCTTCGATGAGTTCCCCGTGGAATTCGTGCAAGACGACGTGCCGCTGCCAAGCGGCGACCTCAATGACCGACTAACCTTTGACGGCGATTGCCTGGAGTATGCCGTAGAACTCACCCTGCCCGAAGGCGCAGCGCCAATGCCTGCGTGGTTGCAGCCGGGCAGCAATTCTGGCTCCATGAACTTGGTGGTGCAGGTAAAATTCGGTGGCGACCTTGTGCCAGGTGTTGCGAACAAGCTGGCAGGTTTCGTGAGCGGGCAACTCGCGGGCGTGGCAAGCCCCCAGATGGTGGCAGGCAAGGAGCTTTATTTTTTGACCTTGGCAAACGTTGGCCCCGGAGAAATCACCATGAAGTTCTACGACGCTGCCCGGCAGTATTTGCATGAAAAAGCGACGGGTTTGGATTTCATGCCTGCTGGTTCGGCAGGGAGTTTCGGCGACCCGGTGATGGTGGATTTTGCTCCCATTCTTGTCAATGTTTCGCCGACAGGCGGCTGGACGACCACGGTACTGAAGGATAGCTGGACAGGCGAGCAGCGAGGATATTTTTTTGCTGTTGATTGCCAGTTCGCTGACAAGCAAGACTTTGCGGAAGTTATTTTTTTGGTTGGACAATGCGCCGGGGAAACGCTCGAACTGCAACCTGGTGGCAGCTTGTGCCTACGGGCGGACGATGATGTTTTTTCGGTGGTTTGGTTTTTGGACGACGTGGAAGTTGGTTCGGGAGAAACATTCGGCGCTGCGGTGGAAGGCGTTTACCACTACGAGGGCTTGAACGCCACCGATTGCCCCATCCTCAAGAGCTGCCCCGTGGTCGTGGAAACTGCAAGTGGAAACAAACCAGGCAATGAGTCATCCAATTCAACAAATTCAACCCCGTCTGACTGGTTCGGCCAGGCAGGCAATTCAAAAAATTCAATACCCGATTGCGGGGATATTATTTTGGCAAGCATCACGGTGGATCCTGCGCCGCCGACCGCCATTTGTAAAAATGCAACGCTGATTTTAAATGCAAGCGGGAATGCCACTCTCTTACCTGCCAACCTGGACAACGGCAGCCATGGTCCCTGCGGCATCGAAACCTTTTCGCTTTCGCAAACCGATTTCAACTGCCCGCACCTCGGTAACAACACTGTGACGCTGACGGCAGAGGATGCCGACGGGAAAACCGGCACCTGCACTGCCACTGTCATTGTGCTTGATCAAACGCCACCGATGGTCATTTGCAAAAACATTAGCATTTCGTTGAGCGCCACCGGCAGTTTTAACCTGACTCCTGCTCAGGTTTTACAAAGCGGCAGCGACAACTGCGGCACGGTCAACCTCCTCAGCGTCACGCCGAACTCGTTTACCTGCGCCAACCTGGGAACCAATCAGGTTACGCTGGTAACGACGGACGGGCACGGCAACTTCACACTTTGCTCCGCTACCGTCACCGTCCAGGACAATATGCAGCCGACCGTCATTTGTAAAAACCATACGGTGGCACTTAACGGAAGTGGCACGGCTAGCATTTCGCCTGCAAACGTTTATATGAGCGGCGCAGACAACTGTGGAACAGTGAACTTAGTCAGCGTTTCTCCCAACACTTTCAACTGTACAAATGTGGGCCCCAATATCGTGACCTTAACCGTGAACGATGGTCATGGAAACATTAAAACCTGCACCGCCACCGTCAGCGTGGGGGACAATGTCAATCCAACCATCACCTGCCCGACAGCCATTGTGAAGAACAACGACCCGGGCCAGTGTAGTGCTGTGGTAAACTACACGGTGACGGGCAGCGACAACTGCACGTTCACGCTGGTGAAAACGGTGGGCATCGCCTCAGGGCAACCGCACCCGGTCGGCGTAACGACCAATACCTGGAAGGCGACCGACGCTTCCGGCCACGAGGCCACCTGCTCATTCACCGTCACCGTGAACAAGACGGGTGACCCCGGGCTGCTGTACGCCTACACGGTCATCGGCCTTGACGACGTGAAGATGAAAACCAACATCGTGCAAAGCGGCGGTGTTGGTGTGGTGAACGCCGGTAAGAAGGCCAAGCTGGAATCCGGCACCCTGATCACGGCGGCAAACACCTTCGTCAAGGCACCAGTGCTCGACCTCACCGGCGGAAGCCAGGTTACAACCTACTACGCCGGGCAGGTCGCATCTGGTATCTTGCCAGCTTTCCAGCCGAACACCAGCCCCTGTAACAATGACGTGAACATTCCGGACAACAGTGCTCCTGTCACGCTGGGCCTGGCCTGTTACGGCAAGATTGAAGTGGGCAAGAACGCCAGTGTTACCTTCTCCGGCCATGCCAGCGTCAAGGTGGGAGAACTGAAGCTAAAGGAAAATTCGACGGTATTTTTTGCACAAAGCACCAACTTGCTGATTGACAAGAAACTGGAAAGCGACAAAAATTTAGTTATCTCCAACAACGGGCACACCGTCTGGATATTTGTGGAGGACGACGTGATGATTGGCGAGGGCGGTAGCGTCGCCGCCAATATCTACTCGCAAAAGAAGCTCCAGGTGGAAAAGGGGGCAGCGAATGCTCCTACTACCATGACTGGCCTCTTTATCGCCGACAAGGTGGACTCGAAGGAATACGTGCACTGGAACTGGAACGCCTCGGCCTGCCCCTTCCTGCCGCCGAGCAACGTCGACGCCCCAACGGGCATCCTCGGTTTGGACGCAACCTTGCAGGACGTACAAGTGCAACTGTTGTGGCTGACCAACAATGCTGGCGAGGTGGAAGTGGAGCGCTCCACGGACGGGGTCAACTTCACTACCATGCTGTATAAGCAGGGTGACACCAACGCCTCCGTTGCCATGCAGTACAGTAATTACGACGAAAATCCGATGGAAGGCGTCAACTACTACCGGGTGAAGCAGGTAAACCTTGACGGCAGCCTGTCCTATTCGCCCATCCGGCAGGTCGTCTTCAACCTCGAGTCGAACTTCACCGTCTTCCCCAACCCGGCCAGTGGCAAAGTGAACATTTACATCGCCGGTGCTGAGTTCAAAACGCAATTGGTCATTTTCGATATCTACGGAAGGACCATCTGGCAGCAGGAAGCAGAAGCTGGCCAGGTGGCATTGGAAGTGGATATTTCCAGTAGCGAATTTGGGGCAGGCGTTTACACCATAATTGCCTCCAATGAAAATGGAACCCAAACCCAGCGTTTGGTGATAACGAAATAAGAAAGACACAGGCCATCAAGTATCATTAATATTGAAGGAACTGTTAGAAAAAAGAGCCGGTGCCATTAGATTGTGTGTCGGCTCTTTGTTTATTGAGTGAATAGGAAACCTGTATCGCGCCCTTCGTGAGGATTTGCAGTAATAATCGAGAACGGTCTCCTCCGTGCGGAATCGCCCCAGGGCCTGAGCGTATCAACGACCATCACGGCAAATACCTGGACCCACGTCACACTTTCTTACGAGCACGGCGTGTTCAGTTTGTACAAAAAAGGCACCTTGGCTGTAACGCAGCCTGCTGCTTTTGCAAATGCTTCCACGCCATTCCTCCTGGGAATAAGGACCAATAACAACGGTACTGGCCTGGTGAACCCCTATTCGGGTAAAATGGACGAAGTGCGGGTCTGGACACGTGCCCTCGGCCAATGCGAAATCGAGGCGAACAAGAGCTGTGAAGTTCCGACCACTGGGACCGGCCTGGTGGCCAACTACAATTTCAACCAGGGCACGGCCGCCGAAGCCAACACCGGCACTGCCCTGAATGACGCCAGCGGCAACAGCAACACCGGAACGCTCAATGGCTTTGCACTTGTAGGCACCACTTCGAACTGGGCAGCGCCCGGTGGCGTGGCCACGGGGACATCCTGTGCAGCATGCACGGCACCGGAAATCAATACGCAGGGCAACAGTGCCACCATCCTGGATGGCGACAATTCGCCGTCCACTGCCGACCACACCGATTTCAACGGTGTCGGCACCCGCACTTTCAACATCCAAAACACGGGCTCGGTCGTCTTGGAAGTTGCCAGCGTTATCATCTCGGGCACGGGCGCTTCGAGTTTTTCTGTTACCACGCCGCCCGTCAGTCCGGTGCCCGCAGGCGGGTCCACGCCGTTCGTCGTCACCTACGCGCCCAGCGCAGGTGTGCATTTGGCGACGCTTACCATCAACAATGCCGACTGCGAAGAAGCCGCCTATGACTTTGACATCAAGGCGGAAGGCCTCGTGCTGCCCGTCGAACTGGTTTCGTTTACGGGCAAGGCCATCATGGACAGCTACAACCTGTTGGAATGGGCGACCGCTTCCGAAACGAACAACGAAGGGTTTTTTGTGGAACGACGGACGGTGGATGGCAGTGGGTGGACGGAAATTGGGTTTATTGAAGGCCACGGCTCGACACTTGAAGCGCAGTCTTACTTTTTTACCGATGGGGTGCCGCTGCCCGGCACGAACTACTACCGGCTGCGGCAAGTGGACTTCGACGGCTCTACGCAGTTATCGCACATTGTTACAATCGAAAGGCAGGGCGACGCTTTCTCACTGGTCAATGTGTTTCCGGTTCCGGCTTCGAAAGAGGTTACCCTCCAGGTAAATTCACCGGATGAAATGGAACTTACCGTAACTGTCACCGACTTCTTCGACAGGGTAATTTCCATCCGGAAAACCATTTCCCAACGGGGTATAAATAACCTTTCGGTTGACCTGGGCAATATCGCTCCGGGCGTTTATTTCGTGCAAGTAGGCAACGGTATTTTCAAAGTGACGGGGAGGGTAGTTAAACAGTGAGAAAACACTCCGACATTAAAAAGTAGTCAAGGCGGCGGCGATTGTAACTTCATAAAACAGATTTTCAGCTTCTCTTGTGTTTTTAACAGGATTCGCTCCTTCCCTTCCTCTATACGCATGAGCGTCCCTTCGTCAAGGCCGATTTGTTTGGCCAGCAACTTTCGAGATAATCCCAGCTTTTGGCGATAATAAAGCAGCCTTTCTCCTATGCTATCTAATTCCTTGTTTACTAATGGATTATAGCCTAAAAATTCAATGGCTTTTGGAAGGTGGCTGATTCGAGGGTTGTTTCTGTTGTTTTCCCAATAGGTAATGGCATCTGTGGTAACGCCAATTATCTTTGCGACCTCAGGTTGGGAAAAATTTCTTTCCAGACGCACTTTGCGAATGTGGTCGCCTAAAGACAAAAGTGCCTTGGGGTGCAGCGGTGATAAGGGTTTTGAGGCTTTTAATTGGATGTTGCCAATTCTAGACACATCCCTGCCCCTGTGGCTACTACAACCACCCGACGAAGGACTGCGTCTGCGGGCCCGGTGTGGTGAAGCGCTACCTGAGCAAAATCTCCGGCCCGCTGCTCGACCGCATTGACTTGCACGTGGAGGTGACCCCAGTTTCTTACGAAGAACTGGCGAGGTACGATGCCCCTGCCCGCACCAGCAAGGAGATTGTGGAGGGCGTTATCCGTGCCCGCGATATTCAAGCCGAGCGCTTCACGGAATACAAAGGTGTGTTTTGCAACGCACAAATGCCGAGCCGCCTAGTGCGGGAAGTCTGCCAACTCAACACCGCTGGCATTGCCTTGCTGAAAAAAGCGATGGAAGTGCAAAAACTCTCGGCCCGTGCCTACGACCGCATCCTGAAAGTGGCCCGTACCAGCGCCGACCTTGCCGCCAGCCCGGATATCAAGATTGAGCATATTGCGGAGGCGATTCAGTACCGGAGCTTGGACAAAGAAGGTTGGGCTGGGTAAGGAAAATATCATCCAGCCAAATCTAAATTTCAATTTTAGATTTGGCTGGAAAATCAACTCGCCAAAGCAACAAGTATCAATGGAAATTAACGCAAACATCCGTCAAGCCTCCACCCTGCCCGGTAGTTTTTACCGAGACAGTGCCGTTTTTGACGAAGTCAAGGAAAAAATATTTGCCGCCTCGTGGCTCTACGTGGCCGATTCATCGTTGGTGAAAAACCCCAGTGATGTGTACCCGTTCATCCTGTTGGAAGGTGTGCTCGACGAGCCACTGGTACTGGTGCGTGACCGGGAAGGGGTGCTGCGCTGCCTCTCCAATGTCTGTACTCACCGGGGGAAGGTCATCGTGGAGCAGCCGGGAAATGCGGGTCTGATGTTGCGCTGTGGCTACCACGGTCGTTGCTTCCGATTGGATGGCTCGTTTAAATCCATGCCGGAGTTTGGGCAGGCCGAGGGCTTTCCCACCGCTGCCGATGACCTGCACCAAGTGTCCGTTCGGGAGTGGCTGGGCATGGTCTTCGTGTCGCTCAAACCTGCCTTTGACTTTGAAGAGGCTACCCGGCCCATTCGGGAGCGCACCAACTTTCTTCCGACGGAAAGCCTGTTTTTCGAACCAGAGGGCACACAGGACTACCTCGTGCAGGCAAATTGGGCGCTTTACTGCGACAATTTCCTAGAGGGCTTCCACATCCCATTCGTACACCCGGCACTCAACGAGGCGCTGGACTTTGGGCAGTACGACTACCAGCTTTTCCGCTACTGCAACCTCCAAATCGGCATCGCAGACGAGGGACAGCCGCACTTCGACTTGCCGCCCGGCCAACCCGATTTTGGCAAAAAAATCTATGCTTGGTACTTCTGGCTCTTCCCGAATTTGATGCTCAATTTCTACCCGTGGGGCCTCTCGCTCAACGTCATCGAACCACTCAACCACGACCGCACGAGGGTGCGTTTCCGCAGCTACCGCTTTGAAGGTCAGCCATTTAATCGCAGCGAAAATCAATTGGAAAAAACAGAACTCGAAGACGAGGCCGTGGTGGAATCGGTGCAGCGGGGCATCCAGTCGAGGTTCTACCAGCAGGGTCGCTTTTCACCGACGATGGAGAAGGGGGTGCACCATTTTCATGGGCTGGTGGCGGAGTTTTTGGGATAGTTTGTCGTTGCCGAAGGCAATCTGCACCATCGCGGAACGCCCCGTAGGTTATTGCAGATTGCCTTCGGCAACGACAAAAAGGGATCACCCCTTATAAAAAGGCAACTTCACCACCTTCGCCGCCAGCCGTTTCCCGCCAGCCACTACCTGAATTTCCGTGCCTTCCTTCGCAAAGGCCGAGGTCACGTAGCCCATGCCGATGGGCTTGTCGAGGGAAGGCGACTGCGTACCGGAGGTCACCTTGCCGATGGTGTTGCCAGCCAGGTCCTCGATGGGATAGTCGTGGCGGGGCACCCGGCGGTCGAGCACCTCGAAGGCGACGAGCTTGCGGCTGAGGCCAGTTTCTTTTTGCTTTTTGAGAAAGTCGCTGTCGTTGAAGTCACCCTTGTTCAGCTTGGTGATCCAGCCGAGGCCAGCTTCCAGTGGGGAAGTGGTGTCGTCAATGTCGTTGCCGTAGAGTGCGAAGCCCATTTCGAGGCGCAGCGTGTCCCGAGCGCCGAGGCCGATGGGTTTAATACCGAAGTTTGCGCCAGCAGCGAAAACGGCATCCCAGAGGCGGGCCAAGTCTTCATTTTTTACATAAATTTCAAAACCGCCGGAGCCAGTGTATCCCGTGGCGCTTACCAGCACGTTGTCAATGCCCGCAAAACGACCCTTGGCGAAGTTGTAGTATTTCATGCCGTGGAGGTCAATGTCCGTTAGTGGTTGCAGTGCCTTGGCGGCCTTGGGGCCTTGCACGGCCAGCAGCCCAGTCTCGTCGGAGGTGTTTATCATGCGGGCCTCGTAGCTGTTGTGCTTCGAAATCCAGTTCCAGTCCTTTTCGATGTTGCTGGCGTTGACGACTAGCATGAAGGCTTGTTCGCCCTCGGCGCACATGTCTTCGGGCAGGCGGTACACGAGCAGGTCGTCCACGATGCCGCCTTGGAGATTGGGCAGGCAGGAGTACTGCACGTCTCCGATTTCGAGCTTGGAGGCATCGTTGGAGGTCACTTTTTGCACGAGGTCGAGGGCCTGCTTGCCCCGCACGATGAACTCGCCCATGTGCGATACGTCGAACACGCCGACGGCGGTGCGCACGCACTCGTGCTCTTCCCGGATGCCTGCGTAGGAAATGGGCATGTTGTAGCCAGCAAACTCGGCCATTTTTGCCCCGAGGGCAATGTGCTTTTCTGTCAGTGGTGTGTTTTTCATTTTTTAGATTGCTTGATTGTTAGATTGTTGGATTGTTGTGGGTTCAGGTTGTACGCAGCCGCTGACTGCAAACTGCCCACTGTCGAACTGCCAACTACCCCTTCGGTTCTACCAGCGTCATTTCTTCTATCACATCGCCAATTTCGATTTTGTGTGCCACGTCCATGCCCTCCACCACTTTGGCGAAGATGGTGTATTTGCCATCGAGGTGGGGCGTTGGGCTGTGGGTGATGAAGAACTGCGCCGACTCGGTGTCGTTGCCAGCCGAGGCCATGCCTACATAGCCCTCGTTGTCGTAGTGGAGGTAGGGCAGTTCGGAACGGATGGCGTAGTTGGGGCCGCCGTAGCCGTCGCCACGGGTGCAGCCACCTTGTGCCACAAAGTTGGGTACCACCCGGTGGAAGTTTTTGCCGTTGTAGTATTTGTCCTTCATCAACTCCAAGAAATTGGACACCGTACCAGGCGCTTCGTCGTGCAGTAGGTCAAGGGTGATGTTGCCTTTTTGGGTTTTGATGACCACCGTGGAGCCTGGCTTGAGTTCGGAGATTATTTTCCAGTCAATTTTGTGGGTGAACTTGGGTTTGGTAGCTACGCTGCTAACGCCCTTGAAATAATCGAGCGTCTTTTTCACCTCGATGTAGGTCTCTATTTCCTGTGGGAGGCGCAGTTTTTTCAGTGCGTTTTCAAGCACAGACACACTGTCGAAAACGGTCTTGAACTTGGCCGTCGAGTCTCGAAGTACCTCAGCGGCCACGGCCATCATGCCCACATCACCAGTGTTGATGGCGTCCTGGAAACACTCGGCAAGCTCCCGCCTAGCTGTAATTCCACCCCCGAAGAACGAGCTGAAATTGGGCATTTTGGCAATGTTGGCGAGGGCATCCACGGCGGCTGTGCGCACCACCACAAACTCGGAAGGGTAGGCTGCGTCGCGGATATAACGGTAGTTCCAGCCGTACTGCCCAAGAGCTTTAAGGGCGGCGGCCTTCTCGTAGGGCGAGTTGGCGTTCTCGAATCGGCGTTTGATTTCCCAGTTCAGGTACTTCCGCGTCTCCTCAAAGCCGTAGGGCAGGTACTTGGAGGCAGCAGCGTACATGGTCATGGCCACCTGCCACTTTCGGCCTGGCTGTTTGGCTATTTCCCAATAAGTGTTTGCCTCTGTCGCCATGCCGTGATCCACAAAAAAATCGGCAGCCGTTATAGCCACTGGAAGGTTTGGGTCGGAGAGGGAATTGTAGATGGTGGTCTTTACTTTTTCATAATCAAAATTGCCGAGTGCCCGCAAGATGTTGCACTTCACGCGATAATCCCGCTCCACATTGTACTGTAAAAGCAGGGCATCGGCGGCCCGCTCCGTTTTGGTTTTGCCGAGGGCAATGGCTTGGCTCATGCGGATGCGGTAGTCCTCTTCCCTGGCCAATGCTGGTGCCAACAGGCTGTCGCCATTTTCAAATTCAACTTTCTTTACCCTCGAAAGGTAATTGGCAGCAATGAATCGCACACTGTTCGGATACTTGGCGCTGGTGGCAAAGTCCATCATCTTCGCCGTGCCTTCGGCTGATATGGTGTCCCGCAGACCAAAGCGGTAGATACCCCAGGCTTGGCCTTCCAAAAGCGTAGTATCGGTAAGGCGGTAGGTACTGATGTTGGTCAGCGCTTGGAGCATTTTTTTCGTGCCACATTTGCCGATGGCCTCCATGATGGCGGAGTTGATGTTCTTCGAAATGCCGACCGTATCCTCCCGGTTGAAGGCTTCGAGCAGCAACGGCTCGGCCCTGGGGTCGCCAATCTGACCTAGTGCATAGGCGGCGGCGATGCGCACCTCTTCTTCCGGGTCGCCCAGCATGTAGGCTAGGCTGTCAATCGCAGCTTTGTCCTTGATAGAAGCAAATGCAAGGACGGCCATGTAGCGCAGCGTAGCATCCCTGCTCTTGAAGTATTGGAGCAGGCTGTCGGTTTGGCCCCTGTCTTTCAGGTCATAAACGGCTTGGTAGGTGGGGTTGGTAAAGTCGAGGTGTACGCCCATCGCCTTTTCCTCCGACGGCGGTACGCACTGCGTGAAAAGGCCGATACAAACAATTAGTAAGGTTAAATATTTGCTCATTGATTTTTGATTACTTCGATGCTTTCGTTATTCAACCACCGCTGCACGAACGCCTTGTTGTTCGATAATTCAACGATGTAGTATTTGTCATAAGCACAAAAAACGGGTGATTTTGATGCCAACTCGATAATGACTGCTCTGGGCGAAAAATAGCTAGAATGAATAAAAAAAAGCTCCTCCTTTCTTTTAAGCAAGTAACCAACATGGCTTCGGCCTAAGCCTACAAAACAAATTCCGTCTCCAACGGCTTTCTTGATTTGAGCCAAGTTTTCCGAACTGCTTTCGCCCGATACTTCTATCACCTCGCCATCTGCTGCCAACGATATAGCTTCATTTTCAGGCGTTTGTTGCGCAAGCTGGTAACGGTTCACGCCCACTCCGATATGCTGCAAAGTAGTCGAGACGAAATAACCGCAGGCCACCTCACCTACCCCTGGCGTGTCCGTATGGCCATAAAAATCCCATTTCGTCCCATACCAAAATGGTATGATTTCGTCCATCAACATTGTTTCAAAATACCCCCCAATTTCGCTGACTTCCTTCGAAGCGAGCCACTTTCTTTTGTTTTTTGCCTCCCGGCAAATTTGTGGGTAGTTGCCTCCCATAGGCTTTAGTTTAATGTCAAAATCTGCCCAGTTGATAGTGTCGCTTTCAAGCAAAGACTCCGCTTTTTTGGCGATGACTTTGGCATAAATAACCGGCTTTGAACCACAATATTTTTTGCTTAAAAAAATGGCAAAAACTCCACAAAGGATGATGCAAACTAAAAAAGAAGTTTTCTTCATGTTTTTTTTCATAAAAACACGGAAGCCTTCCACTTTATTATCATCCCCCGTTAAACCCATCGTCCGTACTTTTTTTCTTCATCGAGGTATCCCGTTTCATCACCTTGCCAGTGCCGAAGGGGTCTTCGTAAAAATCGTCACCACCCGCCGGGGCAGTGCCACCATCGTCCCCTGCGCCAGAGCCTTCGTCATCGGAGCCACGGTTGTCGTAGTCGCTGCAATCGAGGCCGATGCTGAGGTCACCGCCGGGTCGTTGGAAACGGGCTTTGGCGTCGTATCCAATGGCTTTTGGGTCTTTTTCCAGCCGAGAGATAAGCTCCTTGCAAAACGGCTTTGCCATCTTGCTGCCCTGTCCCTCGGCCAGTGAGAGGAAACGAATCCAGCGGTCTTCGCCACCGACCCAGGTGCCCACCACGAGACTCGGCGTCACGCCGATGAACCATCCGTCCACGTAGTCGTTGGTGGTACCCGTCTTGCCGCCTATTTCACTGCTCAGGCCCATGCCGCCACTGGCGTATTTCAGCATTTCCACCATCACGTAGTTGGGTTCTTCTTGCAGCGCCTGGTTGTCCTTCTGCTCTTGTCCGTAGATGGTGCGGCCATTTTTGTCCTCAATCCTTGTGATGTAAATAGGCTTGCTGTGGTAGCCATTGTTGGCAAAGGTCGTGTATGCCCCAGTCATGTCCATCACGCTCATGTCGGCGGCGCCGAGGCTGATGGAGGGCTGTTTCGGTATTTTTTTGGTGTCAACGCCCATGTTGTCCAGCAGTTCGATGACCGGCTCAGTGCTGCCCATTTGCTGCATGAGGAAGACTGAAACCGTGTTGACGGACTTCTGCAAAGCGGTGCGGAGGCGCATTTTGCGGTAGCTGTATTTGCCATCGGAATTCCGTGGCGTCCAGTCCTTGAGGAGTTGGAAGTTGCCGGTGCCAGCGGAGATGGTGCGGGGCACATCGTCCACCTCCATGCAAGGTGATACGCCCTGCAACTGGATGGCCGTGGCATAAATGAATGGTTTGAACGTAGAACCCACTTGCCGGTTGGAGCGGGTATGGTCGTAGGCGAAATATTTGTGGTTGACACCGCCTATCCACGCCTTCACGTGACCGTTTTTGGGGTCAATGGCCAGCGAACCAAACTGTAGGAACATGTGGTGGTACTTCAACGAATCAAGCGGTGACATGACGGTATCCTTCTCCAGTTCCTTCGTGTAATCGAACACGGTCATTTTTGTTTTTTTGTTGAACTCCAGCTCTACTTTTTTCTGGAAAGCCTGCCATTTACGCTTCAGCTCGTTCCATTTTTCCGACTGCATGGCTTCCCGCTGAGGGCCGCTGAGGTCTTTTTCTTTCAACATTTTTTCGATGGCGGCGTCGCCGAGTCGCAAACCGTCCACGTCCGTTTCGAGGTCGGCCTCCAACGAGCCAACGGCTTGGTCGCGCATGGCGATGTAGCGGTCGGAGTAGCGCACCAGTTGAGCGAGCTTGCGCTTGCGATAAGCCATCTCGGCATCCGTGGTTTTGTCATCCTTGTAGTCCCAAGGCGACTTTTTAATGCGCTTGTTCCAGAGGTTCCAGAAGTTTTTTTGCACCTTGGCCATGTGTGCCACCATCGCCTCTTCGGCGTGTTGCTGTATGATTGGGTCAATGGTGGTGTATATTTTCAGGCCATCCTTCCAGATGTTGTAGGGCGAGCCGTCGGGCTTCTTTCGGGCATCTTCGCTGATCAGTATGACCTTCATCAACTCCTCGGCAAGTGAAGAGCGGAAGTAGGTGGCGAGGCCCTGCGTGTGCGTCTTGCGGCGGAACCTGGAGAGGTCAACGGGCAGTACTTTCAGCGAGTCATACTCCTCCTGGCTCAAGATGCCGTTCTTGCGCATCTGGTCGAGCACTACCGAGCGGCGCTGCGTGGCTTTTTCCAGTTTTCTTTTTGGGTTGAAAAGTGATGGGTTCTTCAACATGCCCACCAACATGGCCGCCTCTTGGATGTTGAGCGAGTCCTGACCCTTGCCGAAGTAGGTCTCGGAGGCCGATTTGATGCCGTAGCTGTCGTAGAGGAAGTCGAACTTGTTGAGGTACATCGCCATGATTTCCTCTTTGGTGTACTTGCTTTCGAGGCGCACGGCGATAATCCACTCCTTGAGTTTTTGTGGTATCCGCCCGATGAAGCTGTTTGCTTTTTGGCCTGTAAAAAGCAGTTTGGCCAACTGCTGCGTGATGGTGCTGGCGCCACCACTGCTCTTGTCTCCCAACATGAAAGTCTTTACAATAGACCTGCCCAGCGCCCGGAAGTCAATGCCGGAGTGACTGTAGTAGCGTTCGTCCTCGGTGGCCACCAGTGCCTGCTCCACGAATGGGGACAGCTCGCTGAAATCAACTGGTACGCGGTTTTCGATGAAATAGCGGCCAAGCACGGAACCGTCATCGGCGATTATTTCGGAGGCGAGTTCGCTCTTTGGGTTTTCGAGTTCCTCCGTGTCGGGCAGGTCGGAGAAGGATAGCAGCAGCAGCGACAGCAAGATGCCGCCAATGCCCAAAGCCACCAACCGCCACATCCAACGGATGATGCGGTGATAGACCGGAAGCCTCATTTCTCTTAGTCGTTGCGGGGTGATGTTGGACATCGTGTTGATGAATGTTTGCCGACAGGCCGCTACTTTTTATTGCCAGCGGCTGCGGGTTGAGGCGCAAAACTACGAAAGGAAGTTGGGAGTTTGCAGGATTTGGGACGGCGGCTTTTTAGAAATGAAGAACTGTAAAACAGTAAACTACCCCACGCATTGCTTATGATTGCAGCGAAATAAACAAACCTTGCTTTTCAATTATGCGCGCAGTCATCCAACGGGTTTCCCATGCTTCTGTCACCATTGAGGGCGTAGTCAAGTCGCAAATCGGCCCTGGCCTGCTCATCCTGCTCGGCGTGGAGGATGCCGATGCTGCTGAAGACATTGATTGGCTCACCAAGAAAATTGCGCAACTACGAATTTTCGGCGACGAAAACGGGCTGATGAACCTGTCCGTGCAGGACATTGGCGGGCAGGTCATCGTGGTCAGCCAGTTTACGCTACACGCCAGTACGAAGAAGGGCAACCGCCCCTCGTTCATCCGGGCAGCAAGGCCGGAAGTGGCCATTCCGTTGTACGAAAAATTTGTGGAGTCCCTTCGGGAAACGTCGGGGCTGGAGGTGCTGACGGGCGAGTTCGGTGCAGATATGAAGGTGGCCCTGCTCAATGACGGGCCGGTGACGATTGTGATGGATACGAAAGTGAAGGAGTGATTTTATTGTTGAATTGCTTTATTGTTGAATTGTTGTCGTGATGCGGGTAACAATCCAACAATAAAGCAATTCAACAATCATTTTCACCTCCCAAAATCATCCTGCACCCGCACGATGTCGTCCTCGTCGGAGGGATGGTTGGGGTCGGTGTGCTGCCAGATTTCGGCGAGAACGCCCCAACCATCCAAGCCGACGAGGCGGTGGCGCTCGCCACATTCGAGGCGCACGAGGTCGCCGATGGCGAGGGTCTGCACATCGCCCTGCTCGTCGGTGGAACTGGTGGCAACGCCTGCCACGCCTTCTATCAGTCGCCAGATTTCGGAGCGGCGGTGGTGGTACTGCCAAGAAAGGCGCTTGCCGGGTGCAACTACCAGAAATTTCGGGCTTAATTTCTCAAACCCCTCAAAATCGGAGAGCGGCACACCGGGGAAGTAGGTCTCGATGAATCGGGACGCCTGCGCTTCATCTATGACAAAAAAACCGCCCCAAGGCCGGGACTCGTCTTTTTTCACGATTATAAAGCCCTCGTCTTCAAGCTGTTGGGCCACTTTTTTCAAGAAGTCATTTTTTGTCATTAAATCAGGTCGTTTAAAGGTCTTTCGAGCTGGGGCCGACAAATGTACGAGTTCTCCTGTTTCGCTGAAACCCATTCCCGACAAATGCGTTTGACTAACTTTGCCGGATTGGCACCAAAACCGCCACTTGACCGGCCATGCTCGAAACCATTCTATTGTACGGCTTCTTGGCCGCCACGGCGGTGCAACTTTACTTCTGGCTTTTTTTCTTCGGAAAACTGGCCCGCCATCCAGTTGAAGAAATTTCGACTCAAAAAAGTGCCGACTGCCGACTGCTAACTGCCGACTGCCCACCTGTCTCCGTCATCATCTGCGCACGCAACGAGGAGGCCAATTTGGAGAAGCACCTTGACCGTATCCTAAATCAAACCTACCGTTCCCTCGAGATTTTACTAGTGCTCCATAAATCATCTGATAATTCTTTAAATGTATTATCATCTTTGCAGCGCAAGTTCAGCCACTTACGCATTGTCGTTTGTGATGATGAAAGAGCAGGAAAAAAATTCGCCCTTGCGAAAGGGATTGAGCAGGCCAAACACCAAGTTCTTTTACTTACGGATGCCGACTGTGTGCCAGCTAGCCCCGATTGGGTTCAGGGAATGGTAGCTGGCATGGACGAGGACACCCACATCGTGCTGGGCGTGGCGCCTTATGACGAAGCTCCTGGTCCCCTGAACAAATTTGTCAGGTACGAGGCTTGTTACACTGCGATGCAGTACTTGTCCTTCGCACTGGCCGGGCATCCCTACATGGGGGTCGGCCGGAACCTGGCTTACCGAAGGGAGCTTTACGATAATATCGGCGGCTTCCGCAGTCACGAACACCTTGCCTCCGGCGACGACGACTTGTTCGTCAATGCGGTGGCAAGACGTGGTAAAGTCGGCATCCGGCTCAATCCTCGCACGTTCGTTTACTCTAAGCCCAAAACAACCTGGCGGGCGTACTTCCGCCAAAAGACAAGGCATTTTTCGACAGGTACCGAATATAAATTTAAGGATAAATTTATTCTTAGTTTGCTGACTGTGAGCCACTTACTACACTATTTTTTGGGAGGCGCATTACTGATATTCAAAATTAGCATAATGTTTGCTCTATTGGGATATGCGGTGAGAATGGGTGTAGTACTGGCTATAGGCAGCGTTATTTTGGACAAGTTGCAGCACCGTTCGTTGCGACTTTGGATCCCGGTTCTTGATTGCTTGCTGATACTTTACTATCTCGTGTTCGCACCGTCAGTTCTCATGAACAACGACGACACCCAACGATGGAATTAACACTTACGAAGCACCCAGTCACAGCAACAGCAACAAGGCTTTCGCCCAAGGCATCTGAAGACTACCAGTTGGTCAAGGCAGCCATCAACGGCAACCAGAAAGCCTACTCCACACTCCTAGAACGTTACCGTACCAGCGTGTACAACCACCTCTTCAAGATGGTGCGCAACCACGACGATGCGGAAGACCTGACCCTTGAAGCATTTGGCAAAGCCTTCAACAAGCTTGGGACCTATGCACCGCACTATGCGTTTTCCACGTGGCTTTTCAAGATCGCCGTGAACAACTGCATTGACCACATCCGGAAAAAACGCCTGCACTTCCTGTCCATTGACCAGCCCATGGAGGCCAACGGGGACAAGGACTTCACCGGTACCATCCGCAACTACGCCCGCAACCCGGAAGAGGAGTTCATCCGCCAGCAGCGCCTCCAGATGGTGCGCTCCGTGCTCGGACAACTCAGCAACAAGTACCGCCTCATGATTGAGCTGCGCTACTACGAAGAACTGAGCTACGAGGAAATCGCCTCCGAACTGGAAATCCCGCTCGGCACGGTGAAGGCCCAACTGTTCAGGGCCAAAGAAATGCTTTACACGATGATGCAAAACCCAGGCGCTATGGCTTACCTGGAATGCAACCACCGGGCGAACTGAGTTTGCAGTTCGACAGTTTGCAGTTGGCAGCCAATGCCGTTGAAGCAGCCCCTGACTGCCCACTGCCCACTGTCAAACTGCCAACTTCAAGAAAAAGGTATTGGAAAATTATGATGGAAAAGACCCAGTCTTTGGCAATTGCCGGAGGTTGGGTCTTTTAGTTGCTGCGCTTCGAATTCATTGCCAGAACTAGGCCTACAACAACAGATGAAAAGCGCAGCTTGCATGTGTACGTTAGGCGGTTTATTCGTTCAGCACATCCTTCAACTCTTCAATCGTCAGGCAGGTAATAGGTGGAAACCCGATGCTGGAAAGCACCCTGAAATGGCGGTCGTATGTCACCAAATAATCGGCAGAAGCAGCGACGGCACAGTCGGAGAACTTATTGTCGTCAGGGTCGGCGGCAATGAGGTTCCATTTGTAATACACTTGTATATGAAGTACGTTTTCGAGAATGTCGAGTTGTTGCAGGACACCAGTGGCAACGGCTGGTGCATAAAAATCGGACAACTGTTCTTCGTATTCGGCAAGTATTTCGGTGGTAACGGCTACTTCGAGTTCGCCATTTTTTACCATATCGAACAACCAACGGTGACGGGCAAAACGAGGAATAATTTGCAAAAGGCAATTGGTGTCAAGCACTATTGTCATGGCCGATAGGGTCTGCGCTTGGGGTGCGTCACTTGCAATCTATCAAGGTCTGATTGGGTGATGGGCTTAGTTGCTTGCAGCTTTTCAAGCTCCAATTGCACCAAGTTGTCGTAAAATTCCACGAGTAGGCGGTTCAATTCCTTCATTGCCTCTGGCGGCATCTGCCGGGAGAATAGTTTTAGCAACATTAGTTGTGCTTCCGTAAGTTTTTGCGGCATCGCCTGTGCTTCCATGATTCTTTAATTTACTACAAAAATAGGTTTTTTCAAGAAAATGCGCTCCATAGTTTTGATGCACAATCGGAGATAGCACGCTCGTTTATAGCTTGCCATGACGCGCTCAAAGGCATCAGGTTTTGCCCAACTTCCAATCGGACACCCCCTCCAACACATCTCAAAGCATGCCCGTAGTGGATTCCGACTTAGATATCGGGCATCAACGCATTTGAAACGATTGTGCAAAAGCTTCGTTTGAAGAATTCCCTTTCAGGATTTCTTCTGTTGGATTTGGGCGAATCAGGGAACTGGGTACATTTGCGGGCTTGACCACCGCTGCAAGGAACCAACAACCTTACGCTCTTGCAAAGCCAATTTTCACCAACCATCAAATATCAACAATGACAAAGCCAACTTTCAAACAAAGACTCCGCTATTCATTTGACAATACCATGAGCCGGGGCACCGCAGCGCTCATTGGTTGGTTGGGCATCTTATCATTGGCCGTGATCACGGTCGCCTCCATCTTGTTGATTGCGTTCAGAATTGCTCCAGCGGGCGAGGAACAACCCAATTTTGTGGAGGGCCTCTGGCTGAGCCTCATGCGCACACTGGACAGCGGTACGATGGGCGGCGACGCGGGATGGGGGTTCCGGATTGTGATGCTGTTGGTGACACTCGGCGGTATCTTTATCGTATCCACGCTGATTGGCGTGCTGTCGTCGGGGATAGAGGCCAAGATTGAAGAGATGCGCAAGGGCCGCTCGTTTGTGATTGAACAAGACCACACCTTGATACTGGGGTGGAGCAGCAAAGTGTTCACCATTATTTCCGAATTGGTCATCGCCAACGAAAGCCAAAAACGCCCGAGGATAGTGGTGATGGGCGACAAGGACAAAGTGGAAATGGAGGACGAGATTAGGGCCAAAGTTGGCAACCTGCGAAACACCAAGGTGATTTGCCGTAGCGGCAACCCCAATGATTTAGTGGACCTGAGCATTGCCAACCCGCACCAGGCAAAGTCCATCATCATCCTCGCACCGGAAGAAGGGAATGCCGATTCGCAGACCATCAAAACATTGTTGGCCATCACCAACAACCCAAACCGCAAAGCCGAACCTTATCACGTAATAGCCGAAATAACCCACGAAAAAAACCTGGAGGTTGCCAAGATGGTGGGCAAGGATGAAGTGGAGTTGCTACTTGGCGACGACTTGATCAGCCGCATCATGGTACAGACTTGCCGCCAAAGCGGCCTAAGCGTGGTGTACACGGAGCTGATGGATTTTGAAGGCGCAGAAATTTATTTCAGCGAAGAAAAAGAACTGGTGGGCAAATCGTTTGGAGAGGCACTAAGTGCTTATGAAGACAGTGCCGTCATAGGAATGCAGTTTGCCAGCGGCGAGGTGAAGATAAACCCACCGATGGACACGGTGCTAAATCATGGCGACAGAGTGGTAGCCATCGCAGAAGATGAAGACACCCTGGTCATCAAGAAAAATCATAACTCCGAGGTGGATGCTTCCATGATTTCATCTGCCGAAATACCGGCAGCAGCAGCAGAGAAAACATTGATACTGGGGTGGAACCACCGTGGTGATGTAATCATCCGAGAGTTGAACAATTATGTGATGCCTGGCTCAGAGGTGGTAATTGTTTCTCAGACCGCCGAATCCGACTCACTGAAGGCGATGAAAGGCAATTTGGAAAACCTGAAACTTACCTACAATCAGGACGATAGCACCAGCCGTTCCGTCATCAACAATTGCAATCCAATCTCCTTTCACCATATCATATTGTTGAGTTATAAAGACCAGATGGATGTACAGGAGGCCGACTCGCAAACCTTGATTTCCCTGCTGCACCTTCGCCAGATAGCGGAAGAAACCGGCGAGGACATGAACATCGTCAGTGAGATGTTGGACATGAACAACCGTGAACTGGCAGAGGTTACAAAGGCCGATGATTTTATCGTGAGCGACAAACTGCTGAGTTTGATCATGAGCCAGGTCTCTGAAAACAAGCAACTGATGCGGGTATTTGAAAACTTGTTTGATGCGGAAGGTTCGGAAATATACCTGAAGCCCGTATCGCATTATGTGAAAACGGGTTCCCCAGTGAATTTTTATACCGTGCTCGAAAGCGCAAAGCAAAAAAATGAGATAGCCATTGGCTACCGCACCCAAAAAGATGCCTTTGATTCATCCAAAGCTTATGGCGTGAAATTAAATCCAACCAAGCATGAAAAACTAAGTTTCACGCAAGCGGATAAAATCATCGTAATTGCCCAAGACTAAAGCTGGATGATGCTCATGGCGGTTTAGCGTGAAAAGCAAGGGGCTTGGGGCTTTAACGTGCGGAGATTTAAAAGCCGCAGGACCTGTCCCGCCCAGCGGGAGCGGCGCTAATCTTTGTAGAATGCAGCAATGGCAAGGGGTTCAGCACCAGCGGTGCGTAATCTAATATTTCGCACCGCTGGTGCTGAACGCATTTTGGACATTTTTCTACAAATATTGACGCCGCTCTGCGGCTAGTGTGCTTTTGTCATTGTGGCGGGGTGATTCTGGGGTTTGGGGCAAGGGATGGGGAATTTGGGTCAAATGATGGGGGTGGGCGGGGCGGGAGGTAGGAATGTATAGGGTTCGAGGAATTATTTTACCGATGTTTGGTTTTTTGCAGGTAAATTAGTTGCTTTGTGACGAGATGCTGACCTGAGTTCTTTTTTTAATACATAGATGGGAAAACCTTGAAAAACGATGGGAGGTCGGGTGACTTGCCTTGATGTGCTTGTGGAATCCGGATTTACCGATTGCAGTTACATCAAGTAACTATTTGGTCACAAGGGTAGTGTGGCCATTGAAATCTTCGCCCAAGCGAGTTCGGAACAGATTTGGAAAATTGGAAGGTGCTTTGGCGAATTAGGGTTTAGGATGGAATTTTTATTTTTGAAAAGATGTCAAAAGTTATTCTTATTTACAAGGTTACCTGCAATGTTATAGTGACAATGCAAACTTTACTGACTACAAGAAATTAACCTCGACACCATTAGTCAAAAGAACAAAAACGAAAATAAAAATAAATTATGCAGTTTGGGCAAAAAACTCTAAAAGCATTTTCCTTTGACTTGCTGCACGACTTAGAGACATCGTTGCTGGACACTTTAGAAGCAGGTGTTGACAAGGAATGGAGCAAATGGTTGCTGTTGACAAACAAGGGTATCATTGACAAGGCAACACTGAATGCAACTAAAAACAAACGGTCAACTGACTTTTCAAACTTCTCATCTTTTAAACAAAACCTTGACTTTGCAGATCCTGTTGAGTTGATAGCAAGTTTTGCAGCGAAGGGCAATGACTACTTCAAGAAGTTTTTCAAAACAGACAAGGAAAGAAATTTCCTTCTTCAAGCGACAGGAGATGCGAATAGATTCAGAAACTTAATTTTTCACCCTGCTGGCAAGACCCTTTACATTACAGACATCCGAGACTTTTTGAGAGCAGGGTTAGTAATATGTAATATGACGGGGCTAAGTTCGCTTGGACTTCGTTACAAGAACATTGAAAAGGATATTGAAAATTCCATTGCAGAAAGTAACCATTTTCTTAAAGATAATATTGAAACAATTTATAACAACCTACCTAAACCTGACTATGAAGATTGGTATGGATTAGTAGGAAGAGCAGAAATAAAAACAGAAATAATAAATGATTTTCAAAAAGGTTACAATAGAGTAATTGCAATTACAGGAGGTGGTGGCATAGGCAAATCTGCATTAGCACTTGACATTAGCAATGAGTTCTTAAAGCCAACCAATTTTCTTTTCAAACATATCATTTGGATAACTTCAAAGAATAATTTTCTTGACTACTCTGGAATTAGCCAACTCAGACCCGATTATTTTTACAACAATAATTACAAGGACTTTTTAAATCAGTTCATATCTGGGTTCTACCAAGAATTATTTGTCACTAATCTTGAAGCTATTACAGAAGAAGAACTTGAAAATGAAATTGCAGATATATTCAATAGTTACAATAGGATTTTATGTGTGGTGGACAATCTTGAAAACATTGATGACCCAAAAATTTTGGATTTCATAAAGAATAAAGTTATTCCACCTAATTATGTTTTAATCACGAGCAGAAAAGGACTTGGGGAAATAAATAAAACCTACAAGTTAGAGCCATTAGACGACACTTCGGCTTTAAAATTATTTGAGAACTTATGCAAAAGCCCACTATTCAATATTGACTACTCTAGTGTCAATGTCAAGAAGATTAAAGAACTACTGAAAAAAACAAACAATTACCCTCTTGTAATAAAATGGTGTTTGAGTTTAGTAGCAAATAAAAAAATGGAATTAGAAGGTGCATTTTCAGAACTGAACAAGCCCCAAAATGCACTTTTGGAATTCATCTTCCAAAAGCTTTACAAGCAGCTTTCAAAGAATTCAAAAAAGATACTTCGTTCATTAGCCCTTTATAAGGAGATACCCGACAGGAATATAATAGCTTACATTGCAGAATTGGACTCGGAGGAAGAACTCATGGATGCAATTTTTGAATTAGAGCAACATTCACTTATCAATCAAGAAAGAATTGATTCTAAAAATGGAATCATTGAAACCATAAATCTATTGGGTCTTGCTCAAACATTCATAAATAACATAACTGATATTGACAAAGACATTAAGGAGAGGTATGAAAAACGGATTATTGATATTGAGCAAGAACTTGACAAAATATCATCTGAGGAAAATCGTGATTTTAGACCTGCACAAAAACTTGCACAATCTAAACTTCTACAAGCGCTAAAAATTTCTTCCGAAAAAATATTGGATAAAAAAGTTCCTCAAAATCTTGTAAAAGAAGCCGAACGCCTTGCACCAAGGTTTTACCTGATTCCTTTCTACAAGGCACTCATAGAATTGAACAATCCTTCTTACGAATACGGAGTAGTCAAACAATATTTTGTTGAATCTTTGTCATCATTCTACAATGATCCCAGAGTTCTTTTTGAGTATGGTAAACTATTGAAAAAACATAAAAGGGAATCTTCAAAAGAGTATGCTCCAATTTTTTACAAAGCGTTCCAATTAGAACGAAAAATAGGTTACGGAATAGAGGCAGGGGTTGCCCATTATGAAAATGGCGACTTGTCTATTGCGCATGAAGTTATCCTCATGATAAAAGAAGTAGAACCGAGTTTTCCAAGAGACAATCAGCATAAGTTTTGGACTTCAAAAACAATCATGGCTTTAGCTGAATTTCAAATCATTAAAGACACAACTAAGGCAATGGATTTGCTCAATAGCATTGAAAGTAATATTGATGTTCTTGCTCAAGAAAAAACAAAAGAATACAGAATGCTAAAAGCAAAATTCTGTTCACTACTTAGCTTGACTTACTCTTTAGCTTTCGAACCGCTAAAAGCAAGAGAATTTTTAGCGGCAAGTAATGATATTCTCAATATTTACAAGTCAGTTACGGCAACTGCAATTGAGACTAAAGAATTGCAATGCTACAATCATGCGGTTGAAACAATTCTTTGTAAAGAAAATTTTCTAAAACTTGAAAAGTTTAGAAAATTCGAGAATGAAATTTCTGGACCACACAGAAAGGAGCTAATGCAAAAATTCGGAGTTTTAATAAAAACCATAAGACAGACAATTTCATATGACTAAGAAACCCCGTTGTTGCAAGTATGCCCGCTGTCACCACCTCTGCCAAATAACCATGCCACTCTGCTCGTTGATAGCTACAGCTATCATACGCACCAAGGTGGCGGGTTCAGCCCGCCGTGCGTAGGCCAAGTAGGCTAATCCGTAGCCATCTTATTCTTTCCTTCCAGGAAAACAGCTTGCTCCCCGGCACCTTCCTCTGAGCGTTCATGTTGGCCATACCACCATTCTGCATGGGCATTTAATCGTAGCGAAATTGGGTTAACCTTCAATATATCATTGTACCCGCCTTCATAACCAGCTACCACAACACGGGCTTCCTGCGGATACTGGGCAAGCAGTTCAATAAGTTCTTTAACGGTCATGATTTTAAGTTTTGAATGTTTCCTATTGTTGCAAGTATGTCTGAACTAATAAAACCCAAAAGCTATGACAAGTTTAGTGTCAGCACAATTAATCCCTGTGGGACTTGCATCTGTACGTTAGGTGGTTTGTCCAAAGGGCTAAATCAACCGCAAGCCCAGCGAGCTTCACCTCCCCCATAAATAACCAAAACAGCTTACCTTCGTTCCATGCATCTCAAACCCCTCCTCCTCGCCCACTGCCAGCAATACGTCACCCAGCGCCTCGACACCGTCACCCGTGCCCAAGAAGCCATCCGCCAGGCCCTGGACGAAGAGACTAAGAGCAGTGCTGGCGACAAGCATGAAACGGGCCGGGCGATGATGCAGCTCGAACAGGAAAAACTATCGCTGCAATTGGCGGAGGTGCAGCAGCTCCAACAGGTATTGGACCGCATCCAATTGGAAGACTTGCCGCCGGGCATCGGGGAAGGAAGCCTGGTATTGACCGGGCAGGGAAACTACTTCATCGCCATCAGCGCCGGAAAGCTGGAACTGGAGGGGAGGCTGTATTATCTGGTATCCTTGGCATCGCCAATTGGAGCCGCATTGGCGAGCCGCAAAGCAGGGGAGGCCATTTCCTTTCGGGGGCAAAGCATCCCCATTCTGGAGGTGCGGTAGAAAATCCTGCCGGTGCCAGCCCCCTTTTTTAAAAGGGCATTGGAACATTAGGTTGGAAAAAGGCTTCGGTGTTGCCGAGGCTTTTTTTGTTTTGAAACCAAGTTTGCCAAGCTTACGTTTTTTCAAATTCCGACCACGGAACTACGTTTCACGCCAGTTTTTGGCTTACTTTCGCACCCCGATTTGCCAATTGTGGTCGCCCAATTATTGATGTTGTTAAAAGAATCGCGCTTATCTTTTTTCGATGAATGCTTGATTTTGCAAAACGGGTTAGTTGTGTTATGTGCAAATCTTTTAACAACATCAATTATTGGGCCGACCGAAAAAGAAAACGGTCAGCCCAATAAATTGGGCGACCACAAGTCAGAATCAAACTAACATGAAAAGAACAGAAATCGCTGAAATATTGCGCCAGCCACAAGTCGGCACCACCGTAAAAGTGTCCGGCTGGGTGCGCTCCTTTCGCTCCAACCGCTTCATCGCCCTCTACGACGGCTCCTCGTTCAACACGCTACAAGTGGTGGTTGATTTTGAAAAATTCGACGAAGCGTTTTTGAAAAAAATCCAGTTCCATGCCTGCATCTCGGTCACTGGCCAGTTGGTGGAGTCGCAGGGCGCAGGCCAGTCCGTCGAACTTGCTGCCGAAGGTATCGAACTGCTCGGCGAGTGCAGCCCCGAAGAGTACCACCTCCAGCCGAAGAACATGACGATGGAGTACCTGCGGGAAAAAGCGCATTTCCGCATGAGGACGCAGACTTTCAGCGCCGTGTTCCGCATCCGCCACGCCGTGGCTTATGCCGTTCACAAATATTTTAACGACCGTGGCTACTACTACATGCACACGCCCATCGTCACGGGCAGCGATGCCGAGGGCGCTGGCGAGATGTTCCGGGTGACGACGCTCGACCTGGAAAACCTGCCCCGCACCGAGTCCGGCGAGATTGATTTCAAGGAAGATTTCTTTGGCAAAAGCACCAACCTGACCGTTTCCGGCCAGTTGCAGGGCGAGATAGCGGCGATGGCTTTGGGCAAAATCTACACCTTCGGCCCCACGTTTCGGGCCGAGCAATCGTTCACGACCCGCCACTTGGCCGAGTTCTGGATGATAGAGCCGGAGGTTGCCTTTTTCGACATCTACGACAACATGGACTTGGCTGAAGACTTCGTAAAGTACCTCATCCGCCACATCCTCGACAACTACCCCGACGACCTCGCCTTCCTCGACAAGCGCATCAAGGAAGAAGAAAAAAACATGAAGCAGGAAGACCGCCGCCCGATGGGCCTTGTGGACATGCTCCGCTTCGTGGTGGAAAACGACTTCGAACGTATCACCTACACCGAGGCCGTGGACATCCTGCGCAACTCAAATACCTACAAAAAAGGCAAGTTTAAGTTCGACGTGCAGTGGGGCAAGGACCTCCAGAGCGAGCACGAGCGCTACCTCGTGGAGAAGCATTTTCAAAAGCCCGTCGTCGTCCGGGACTACCCGAAGTCCATCAAGGCATTTTACATGCGGGAGAACGATGGCACCGAGCCAGGCAGGGAGACCGTGGCAGCGATGGACATCCTGTTCCCGTACATCGGCGAGGTCATCGGTGGCTCGCAGCGGGAGGAGCGGCACGGCAAACTGCTGGAGCGCATCCACGCCCAGGGCATCCACGAGGAGGAGCTTTGGTGGTACTTGGAGCTTCGCAAATTCGGGGGCTGCCCCCACGCAGGCTTCGGCCTTGGCTTCGAGCGGATGGTGCTGTTCATCACTGGCATGTCCAATATCCGGGATGTGATTGCATTTCCGAGGGCGGCAGGGCAGGCGGAGTTTTAAAAGAACTGTGAACTATGAACTGTGAATTGTGAGTTTGTCGCACTCGCAGTTCACAGTTCATAGTTCACAACTTCATAAGGGGCTTCGAGCAGTTTGAACAAAAGCACTCGAAGCCCCTTTTTCTCATTATTGATACTCGCATTGAAAATTAAAACTGGAAATTTTTTGAGAGGCGGGGTTATCGAACCCCGCAGTTCCGGAACTGCGGGGTTCGATAACCCCGCCTCTCAAAAAGGCTGGAAATTGGTATATCCCAGCTATTAATTTCAAATGCGATTACCTATAAACAATCATTGAAATTGCACCGAAAATACAATTCTAAAATGCGAAACGCTGACCGTCAACCACTCATACCTCATGCCTCATACCTCATACCTTTCCTCCTTTTTTTCGCTTCGCAAATGAGTGCCCAACAGGAGCTTGGCCTCCATTTCATGCCCCATGTCTGGCAGTCGAACAGCACCAATCCGGCCTTTGTGCAGGACAACAAACTGACCATCGGTCTGCCCGGAATTTACAGTTCCATCGCTTTCGACGGGCCGACCTACAACCAAATCGTTGCGAAGCAAGACGGCAAAACCGTGGTGGACATTGACAAGCTCATCGGTCATTTGGATGCGGAAAACACCATTCGCAACGAGTTGGGCATCCCTTCGCTCAGCCTGAGCTTCAAGCTAAAAAACCTGCACCTGACTATCGGCCATGCCGTGAAGTACAACGCATTTTTGAGTTATCCGAAAACATTGCCGCAGGTGGTTTGGCAAGGCAATGCACAATTCATTGGACAGACCGTGGAACTGGGCAACGAGGTGGAACTGGCTGGCTACCATGAACTTTCGACGGGACTTGCCTACAAGTTCGGGCAGGTGACGCTCGGTGCCAACGTCAAGTTCCTCAGTGGCATCGCTGGTGCGGCCACCGACAAAGACCACCACGCTGCCAGCCTCTACACCGACCCCGATGTTTACCAAATCACCCTTAACGGAGACTACATCCTGCACTCAGCCAATACGATTGATTACCAAGAATTTGAAGATGTGAACGTTGATTTTGACTACGCAAAACTCACCGCCCAAAAGTTTTTTAGCAAGAACAACGGCATGGCATTCGACCTTGGCCTCCGTGCGGAACTCGGTAAGCTCGACCTCGCCGCCAGCGTGCTCGACCTTGGCAAAATCACTTGGGACGACAACGTGACCAACTACGAAGCCACCCAAACCTACCAGTACGACGGGCTTGACTTTTCCGGCGCACTGACGGGCGACTCGGTCAGTTTCGGCGACGCGCTGGACACCCTGAAATCAATTTTCAAGGTCGAAGAAACCAGCGACAGCTATACCACCACGCTTACCCGCAAAATTTACCTCAGCGCCCGATACAAGCTGAATAAAAAATGGGCAGTGAGCGGCTTGTTTTTCAACGAAAACTACCGGGGCGAGCCGTTTTCCTCAGTGGCGGTCGGCATCAATTTCAGCCCCATCAAACAGCTCAATGCAGGTCTCAGCTATGCCTTCAAGCAGCCGGACAGCTACGACAACCTCGGCCTCAACCTCACGCTCAAGCTTGGCCCGGTGCAGGTCTTTGGCGTCACCGACAATCTGTTTTCATTGATAAATCCTGGCGATGCACATAGCTTTTCAGCAAGGGCAGGGGCGTCGGTTTCGATAAAATAAAGTTTGGTTATGCTCAAAAAAGCAGCCCCGACCGGCATCCAAATCCCGTCGGGGCTGTTTCGTTGGTGCAAATCAGGATTGTCGAACTTTCAACTTACTTTTGCTCGGCCCAATTAAACAGTGGGCAATTGGCATTCAATACCGTGGTAACAGCCACTGACTGCCAACTGCCAACTGACAAACTGCCAACTTCACTATGTCTTCCATTGATACGATAAAACAGCCCGTCGAGAAGGAGCTTGACAAATTCGAGCTGCACTTCCGGGGTGCCATGCGCAGCCATGTGCCGCTGCTGGACCGCATCATGTACTACATCGTGAAGCGGAAGGGCAAGCAGGTGCGGCCCATGTTCGTGTTCCTCAGCGCCAAGATTTGCGGCGGGGTGACAGAGGCAACATACACCGCTGCCTCCATGGTAGAGCTGTTGCACACGGCCACGCTCGTCCACGACGACGTGGTGGACGAGTCCGACGAGCGCCGTGGTTTTTTCTCCATCAACGCCCTCTGGAAAAACAAGGTGGCCGTGCTGGTGGGTGATTACCTATTCGCGCAGGGTCTGTTGCTGGCTTTGAAAAACAAGGAATTCCGCCTGCTCGAAATCATCTCCGAAGCCGTGAAGGCCATGAGCGAAGGTGAACTGCTCCAGCTCGAAAAGGCCCGCCGGTTGGACATCAAGGAGGCGGTTTATTACGAAGTCATTCGCCAGAAAACGGCTTCGCTCATCGCAGCGGCTTGCAGTGCTGGGGCGGCCTCCACCACCAAGGACGAGGCGGTGATAGCGCAAATGCGGCTGTTCGGCGAAAACCTTGGCATCGCCTTCCAAATCAAGGACGACCTTTTCGACTTTGGCACCGACGACGTGGGCAAGCCGCTCGGCATTGACATTCAGGAGAAAAAGCTTACGCTACCGCTGATTTATGCCCTCGAAAATGCCTCCCGCAGCGAAAAGAGCCATGTCATCAACCTCATCAAAAAACACAGCGACAAGCCCGAAAGAGTGAGGGAAGTCATCAGCTTCGTGAAGGCCAGCGGCGGCCTCGAATACGCCAAGGCTGCGATGGAGCGGTACAGCACGGCGGCTTTTACCATTCTCGACCAATTCCCTGATTCACTCGCCCGCACGGCGATGAGGGAACTGGTGGTGTACGTGACGCAGCGGAAGAAGTGAGGTATGCAAACAAAAAGCCCCGTGCGTTGGCACAGGGCTTTATCTTATCGTAAAAAAACAGGCGATTTCGGCCTATTCTTCTTCCTCAGTTTTGGCAGGAGCAGCCTTTTTAGCAGGAGCTTTCCTTGCTGGTTTGGCCTTGGCAACTGGAGCTACTTGTGTATCGGCAGCCGGAACTTCTGGCGCTTCAACTTTAGCTTCCGGCTCAGTTGGTGCTTCTGGTGCAGTAGCTTCGGTTGGCGCTTCCGGTGCTGGTGCGGTAGCCTCTTCCATTTCTTCCTTAAACTCCTCAATGGCGTCTTCAATCTTGTCGCCTATGACGGAAGCAACGGCCTTTACGGTGTCAATCACATCCTCGAAAGATTCGCCCATCATTGTGCTTACTGCACCCAAAATGGATTCTTTTTTCTTTGGTGCTTCCTCTTCTTTTGGTGCTTGCTCCTTTGGTGCTTCTGTCTTTTTGGACTTGGCAGTACTGATTTCCTCTGCGGCCTTGTCCAATTTTTCAGCGACGTCTTCACGGGCCTCAGCTGCTGCCCTCATTTCACCTGCTATTTTCTCCTTGGCGGCATCCTGTGCAGCACGGCGGGCTTCTTTTTCTTTCAAGGAAACAAGGCGCTTTTCGAGGTCAATCTTGGTGGCGTTCATCTCGTTTAGCTTTTCTTCCTTCGAGTGTACGCGCTCCTCTATCATTTTCAATTTGGCCTGGCGCAATTGTGCCTCCAATTGGCCGTCGGTCGTGTTGATTTTGTGCAACTGGAAATCGAGGTCGTGGCGGTCACGGCGAATGGACTGCTCCATCTTGTCAATGGCCGACATCAAGCCGTCGTAGCGGCGTTGGGTGCCTTGGAGCATTGAACCGCCTCCGTCCCCACCACCAGGTTTTGAGCCAAAGCGTTTTTCCTTCACGGCTTTGAAGGTGCCGTCGAGTTTTCCCCAAACCTTGTTGCGGTGCTCGCGGGTCAGGTTCTTCGACTCCCGGAACATGCTTTGCAACCTTTTAAGTTCATCAAAAATCACAGGCACTCGTGCACCATTCTCCATTTTTCTTTCCACTTCGGCGAGCGCCGTAAAAAACTTGTCGTGTGCTTCTTTGGAAAGTTTTTCGAACTCCTCGTCCAGCTTGGAGCGGAGGGTTTTCATGTGCCCGAAAAGCTCGTTGGTATGTGCCCGCAAGCGGTCGGCGTGGTCGCGGAAGAGGTTGCGCTCCCGTACTTGTTCTTGCACTTTGTCCCAGAACTCCTTGAGGTTGTCCCAGGTCGGTTGGTCGAAGTCTTCGAGCTTGCTCACCCGTTCCTTCAGGTCGCCGAGTTGGTTTTCGTAGGCTTGGTGAAGCTTGGAAGATAGCACGACAAATTGCCATTCGGTCTGCGCCCGTAGCACCACATCGCCCCGCTCTACCTTCAGGTCGTCGGGCAGTATGCTCTCGGTGATGGAGAGATCCCGTTCGAGGTGGGTTTTCGGATCGGGCAGTTCCAGGCCTTCGCCGTCCCGCCACTCCTTCATCATTTGTTGGTAAAAATCTTCCGTGGCCACCGATTCGGGAAAAGTCCAGATGTCAACTTTGTTGTCTGCTGCTCTCAAAGAAACGGCAATCAAGCATTTTTCGTCCTGGGCGTTGCTGCCCCAAAGTACAAGTTTCGACTTCATGTTCAGTTGCGTTTAAGGTTGTTGTCAGTAAAAAATCAGTAAATGTAAATCGTTCAGGTTCAATAATTTGAATGATGTAATTGTAGATTCGTTCGCTATTCCAAGTTCAGGCCAAATGCGCTGAACAGTTTATATATTTTTCAAAATTACAGGAAAGTTGGGTTCGCCAACAAATTTTATTGAAAACTAATATTTGGGAAGGTTGATAAGGGTTGATTTCTCGCATAACGACGTCCAATATCAACCCCTCTCAACTTTTTATCAACCCTTATCAACCCTTATCAACCCTTTAAACCATCACCTCGACGGCCTGCACCAGCGACTCAAACAGTATCCGTCCATCGGAGTTTCCGAGCATCTCCTCCGAGGCCCGCTCTGGGTGGGGCATCATTCCGAACACGTTGCGGCCACGGTTGCAGATGCCAGCTATGTTGAGCAGTGCGCCGTTTGGGTTGGCCTCCGGCGTGATTTCGCCAGATGGTGAACAGTATTTGAACAAAATCTGGTCGTTGGCCACCAGTTCAGCCAGTGTGGCATCGTCGGCGTAGTAGCGTCCCTCGGCGTGGGCAATGGGGATTTTCAGCACCGCCTGAGAGTCAATGCGGGAAGTGATGGCCGAGTTGCGGGTCATGGAGCGCAGCCAGACATTGCGGCAAATGAATTGCTGGCGGTCGTTGCGCAACAGAACGCCCGGTAGCAGTCCCGCTTCGCAAAGTATCTGGAAGCCGTTGCAAATGCCGAACACATAGCCGCCGCCGTTTGCAAATTCAATCACCGCATTCATCAGTGGCGAAAAGCGGGCGATGGCCCCACAACGCAGGTAGTCGCCGTAGGAGAAACCACCGGGAAGCACCACGCAGTCGAGGTCGGGTGGTAGTTCACTGTCCTTGTGCCAGAGCGCTACTACCTCCTGCTGCATCACATTGCCCAGTACGTGGAGCATGTCGTGGTCGCAATTGGAACCGGGAAAGATGACTACGCCAATTTTCATGTTGCCTTTTTTGAGACATTAGATAATAGACTTTAGACGATAGACATTTTCTGCACTGGTTATCTAAAGTCTAACGTCTCCTGTCTAACGTCTTTTTTGAGCAGCAAAAGTAGGTAAAAACCATGCGCAAAAGGCGTAGCTCGATGAGTAAAATACTTGAAGAATGGGTGATTTTTGGCATAATTGCGGCCAAAACATGCGCTAACTTTGCGCAGCGACCCAATGCCGCCTTGTTTTATGTCAAAAAACTTCACCCATCTCGATGCCGCAGGCAACCCTTCCATGGTGGACGTGGGGGCAAAACCGCTCACACGCCGCACAGCGATTGCTCGCAGCATCGTGGTGCTGGATGAGGCGATTTTGCAGCATTTCACAAACGACGACATCCACACTAAAAAAGGCCCAGTGTTCCAGACCGCCATCATCGCTGGCGTGATGGCCGCCAAGCGCACGGGCGAACTCATCCCGCTCTGCCACCCGGTGGGCCTCGAAAACTGCCAGGTGCGCATCGCACTGAACGAGCGTCGGGAGGTCGTCATTGAGTGCGAGGCCAGCCTCACCGGCAAGACGGGGGTGGAAATGGAAGCACTCACTGGTGCCTCGGTGGCGGCGCTCACCATATACGACATGTGCAAGGCGATGTCGCACAACATCGTCATCAAGGAAACGATGCTGATGGAGAAGACGGGGGGGAAGAAGGATTTTGTAAGAACAAAGTAAGAAGGACAAAGGCAAAAGTTCAAAGAGAAATGAAACATAAGAAACACGACGACATTGCGAAGCCGCCGCTCGGCAATTATGGCAGGAACGAATGGGCTATCCTCGGCACCGAATGCGGCCAAATCAAACAACTGGCCAGTCAGCTTTGCGATGCATTTTCATCAAAATGGAAAATAGCGTACGTGGACGCCGACCATCAGGAAGTGGACAGTTCGACAGTTGGCAGCCTGCCTGCCGGTAGGCAAGGTGGGCAGTTGGGCCATGGTGCAATGGTGGAGTTTACGGACAAAATTGCCTTCAACCGCCTCGACTTCATGGGCCAGCCAGCGGCGTTCCAACTGCGCCCGTTGTTCAACGAAATGGATATCGTGCTGGTGAACGGAAACCATTTCTCCGCAAAAAAACAGGTGGTAGTCATTGACCCAAAAAAGGAGGACTCACTGCACCGAAAGCTCGACCGCCTGACCGACGTGCAGTTGATTTTGCTTACCGATCCGGCGTTGCAACCATTTGGTTTTTTGAAAGAAAACTTGAGTGATTTTGAGAAAATACCAGTACTTCAACTTGCTGATTTTCAATCCATTCAATCGTTTTTTGAAAAAGAGCTGCACCATGCTATGCCGCCGCTGAATGGCCTTGTGCTGGTGGGTGGCAAGAGCCGCCGCATGGGTACGGACAAGAGCGTGCTCCAGTACCACAACAAGCCGCAGCGGGACGTGGTGATTGATATTTTGGATAAATTTTGCAAAAAAACAAAGGTCTCCTGCCGCCCCGAACAGGCGGGCGAACTAGTGTATTCCCACGACGTACTGCCCGATACCTTCCTCGGACTCGGCCCAATGGGCGCCATACTTTCAGCCTTTCGGCAGCAGCCGGACAGTGCTTGGCTAGTGGTGGCCTGCGATCTGCCCCTGCTCGACGAGGAGGCGCTGCGCTATTTGGTGGAAAACCGAGATCCATCGGCCATTGCCACGGCTTATCGCAGCCAGGAGAACGGATTCCCGGAGCCGTTAGTGGCCATCTGGGAGCCGAAGAGCTACCCGGTATTATTGCAATTTCTAGCACAGGGCTACTCCTGCCCCCGCAAGGTGCTGATAAACTCCCAGGTGCACCTGCTCGATGCGCCAAACCCCGATGTGCTGATGAACGTGAACACCCCGGACGAGGTGGGTGTGGTGCTGAAGAAGCTGGGGGTGGAGGGGTTTTGAAAAACTTGCTTTCCCGTTTGGAATTATTGGAAACGGATTGAAAAGCATTTTGCTTTCTTTCCCGTAATGGCGGCTCAATTATTGGCGGCAGATGACGCCTTTGATTGGAATATTTCTATATTGTGTTCTTTTTAGTTTTCAAACGTTTTGATAAGGAATAGAAATAGAATAAAGTAACAAAATTAGGTTACTTTGCCGGAAACAAAAA
>CAZDSU010000046.1:0-54761 GCA_964508135.1 uncultured Saprospiraceae bacterium | reverse complement strand
ACGTATCTCATGCCGCAAGATAGAAAGTATCGAATAATTCAACTTGACTACTTACCTTGTTGATAACCCAAGGAACGTAGGTCATAAATTCGATTTGAACCAAACCTTCTTTGTCTTCAAAAAATGTTAAGGCACTACCTTCTGCAAAACCAATTTCAAAATTTTCCGTGATTTTTGTCAAGTCAAAAGTATATCCACCTCCTAATAAAGGAAGTCTATAGTCATTGCCTCTGATGACTTTTCCTTTAAAATGAAACCAACCAGCGATGCAGTGCAGCCCGTTTGGTAGTGTTTCAAGACTCGTTACTTCTACTTCCTTGCGGAAATCAATCCCCAAGTCAACAAAAAGCTTTTGTACTTCATCAGGAAATACTTCGTTCCGAAAAGCAACATAGTTCTTGCAATCATCACAAGCACAACCGTCAGCACCACTGCCTGAAATTTTCTTATAGGTCTGCTCTGTCAATTGTTTGTCAACTTCAAATTCCCAGTCCCTAAATTTCAGCGTCACAGTAGCCATCTATTTCTAATTTCTAAACGAAAATTACTTCGGAATCTTAATGTCGTATACCTTCCTTTTCGGGTTCGTGAGCTTGTTGTCCTTGAGCCAAGGGTTGAACACTTTTAGCATCCGATAGCTGGTGCCGTACTGTTGGGCAAATTCGCCGAGGTTGGCAATGGAGCTGTCCACCGTGACGAGGGCGAAGTTGTCGAGGGGCGGGTACATTTGCTCGTTGCGCAGGTCGAAGCCGTATTGTTCTGGATGCTCCATCACGTGCTTGATGGCCACGAGCCGAAAGATGTAGCGGTTGGTTTCCTCGCTGAGGTTTAGGTCGTAGAAGTTGTCGGTTTTTTGGCTTTCCATTTCATTGCGCAGGCCGGTCGGCCCCATGTTGTAGGCGGCAGCCACCAGCGACCAGGTGCCCAATTGCTCCTTGTACCGCTTCAAGTATTTACAGGCGGCACGTGTTGATTTTTCGAGGTGCAGACGCTCGTCCACCTCCTTGCTCACCTCCATCCCGTAGTCACCCGCCGTACCTTCCATGAACTGCCAAATGCCCTTCGCCCCTGCGCTGGACGTGGCGTTGCGGAGGTCGCTCTCAGCCACGGCGAGGTACTTGAAGTCGTCGGGCAATCCGTTTTCCTTCAATATTTTTTCCATCACCGGAAAGTACCGGGCGCTGTTTTTTAGGTTCAAAATCGTGTGGGAATGACGATAGGAATTGATAATCAATTCCCGCTCCAGCCGCTCCCGCACATCGAAGTTTTCGACCGGGATTCGTTCTCCGGCAAACCAAAACTCATCCGTCGGCTGCACGTGCGGAATAATTACAGCCTCCTGAGTACCAAAAACGGCCTCAGGCGTGTAGGATGTGAAAATGGCCACCGTGGCAAATGCTGCGAGGATGGCGAGGTAGTATTTTATAGAATTTTTCATAGACGGTGTGGCTTACTGGCGTTTTGGCTTACTGGCGTTTTGGGCGGGTCAGGCGTTTTGGCACAGTCCCCAACACCCAACACGTCAAGTCGCCAACACGCCAAATTCACGATTTCGGTTTCTTGTAAATAGGCACAGTTGAGCAAGGCTCGCCGAACATGATGCTCTGGGCGTGGGGCTGCAGCTTGCGGGTCAGCTCGACGTAGGCCGAGGGTGGCACCGGGTGGTCGCTGCACCCTTTAATGACGATGCGTTGGCCGGCATATTGCGCAGCGTCCACTTCGTCGAGTGCTTTTTGAAAAATATGCTTGTGAAACTCCTCCGGCGTACCTTGGAAAATATCAGTGGCGAACAGCGCAGCGTACGCCGTCACCAGCATGTACGCCCAGACGGGGATGATGGCATCTGCGGAGCAAAAAACAGCAAGATTTTTATTGGTGTACTGCGCCCAGTCGTGGTTGGTTAGTGCCTCCCGAAAGTCTTTTTCCTTCAGAATCAGGCCCATGAACAAATAGTCCTTCAGGTCAAAACTGGCCATTTCCTCCTTCGGAAAAAACTCCTCCAACTTGAGCGTCACCAGTCCGCTGGATGCCACTCGGTTTACCAAAGGTTGTTCGACTGTTTGCATGTTTCAAAAGTAAAAAATTAAAGGGAGAAAGTCAAAAGTAGAAACGGAACGACCAATGCCTACTCATGTGACACCAATCCCGAATCACCACCCACCACCTCCTCAATCGGTGCCCGTTCCCCAATCTCTTGGTCGGGGTCTTTAAAGTCTTTGGGCCTGGGCAAGTCGCTGAGATCCTTGAGGCCAAAGTAGTCCATGAACTTAATGCTTGTGCCGTAGAGCAGTGGCCTACCCGGTCCGTCGCTGCGCCCGGTTATGGAAACAAGTTCTTTCTCCAGAAGTTTTTGCAGGGAGTAGTCGCTGCTAACGCCCCTGATTTGCTCGATTTCGGTCTTGGACACCGGCTGCTTGTAGGCAATGATTGACAGTGTTTCAATGGCAGCCTGCGAGAGGCGCTTTTTGGTCGTCTGTTTGAGCCAAGTGCCGATGACGGCGTGGTAGGCGCCCTTGGTCATGAACTGTAAGCCGCCAGCGATTTGCACCAGCTCGATGGCGAAGTCGTCGTCGTCAAAGCGGGCCTTCACCTCGGCGATGGCAGCGGCCACGTCTTCGACTGAGAACTCGGTCTCAAATGCCTCGTCCAGCACCTGCCGGATGTCGTCGGGCGAGAGCGGGGAGTCGGCTGCGAAGACCAGCGCTTCGATATGTTGGGCTAGTTTCTCCAAGGTTTGAAGGATTAGGTCCCCTTCGGGGATGACAATTTTGATTGAAGGATTCAAGTTTTCGGGAGGCAAAAATAGGTAAAAAATCGGGGCGACGCAGCCTCAGTTTTGCGGTTTGAGATGCCCACACTTGGCCTCCATTTTTGCCAAAAAGCTATTGTCGGTGGTTAGTTTGGCGTAAGTTTCGAGGTTGTGCTCCAGGTTGTAGCTCGGTTTGGTGTCCTGAAAATAGATGTTAGCCAGCGCTCGGAGGCCGTCGTGTTCAAAAGCCGTTTGAACAAAACAATCGGTCATTCCGGACGGGGCGTCAGGGTTTAGTCGGGCATGTTTAGCAGCGGCCCGCTGCTTGTACCCCTCAATTTGACGGAGCGTAGGCACGCTGAAAAGCATTTGGTTAACGTGCGGTTTTTTGGTGGCGTAACGCACCCGGAACTCGTCGCCTGACTCCAGGGGCATTGGGTTTACCAACAAAATCAGCGGCTCGGACTGCAACATCGAAACGGTGGTAATGGTCTGCGAGCCAGCCACGAACTGGTAGGAAATTTCGGATTGGTCGTTGTCCAGTTTTTTTATCAAAACCCTGCCAACGGTTTCTCGACTGCCTTTTGCCAGCATTTCTTCGAGCCGTTCGGTTTCGCTTTTCCTTGCATTGTTGCCCCAAATAACAATGGCTGTAACGAGCGCTGCAAGCATTCCCACAGAGATTAGCAGTTGAATAAAGTGTTTGCGCTCCAACGCATGTCTAAAACGGTTGCGGGGAGTGTCGGCTTTTTTGTCAATGTTGAAGGTGAAGTACATTTCGTTGCCCCGCCTTTCAAGGTTGATGTGCACCAGTTCTTCTTCGATAAAAAAGCTGTATTCCTTCGATTCGAAAACTTTGAAGTCAACCTGAACGATTTTGGAGCCGATGTAAATGAGCAAATGCCCAGTCTTGGGGCTGTGCATCAAGCCGACCCGGTAGTTTCTGCTGCCGTCCCCGAGGTATGTCCAGGTGTAGTGGTTCATGCTTTTTGACACGATAGATATTGGACGATAGACATTGGACGACCACCCATCTCAGGTCTAATATTTCTGGCCTGATGTCTGACTTATAATAACTTGCCTAAAGGTAAAAGGAACGGCGAAAACAGCGGCGTCCGATTTTTTTGTCAACGTCGTTAATTCTAAGTTAAAACAGGGGATTGGCATTTGCCATTGTTAAATTTGTCATGTTTGCAGTATGGAAAAGGCCATTCAGTCATTGACCCAAAAAAGTGACTCAATGGCCAATGACCATTTTTAGGGAAATGAACAAAAAAGTAATCTGGCTAATCATCGGCCTGATGAGCGCAGCGCTCATCGGCATTGCCGCCATGCAGGCAAAGTGGGTCGTGGACTCGCTCCAGGCCAATGAGGAGCAGTTCAACAACCAAGTGGTGGCGGCCCTGAACAAGGTGGCCGACAAGCTAGAGGAAGAAGAGGAGATGGAAGCTTACCGGCATGTTGATAATGGGTTTGCACAAGATTTCTACCAGTCAGAGGTCCGGCAACAGATTGAAATGGGCGGCCTCACTTTCTCCATTGAAGACGAAGATGGCACGGACGGCCACACCCACCTCACCAAGCAACAGCTCATCGAGATTACCCTGGCGGCTACTAACTGCAACTGCTCCGAATGCCAAGCGGACCGGGCAAAAAAACTCTCGCAATTCGTCAGAATCACGCAGGGCCTCGACCTCGCCCCTATCACAGAGCGTATCGAACTGGATATGTTAAGCTCGTTCTTGAGGCAGGAGTTTCGGGACAAGGGCATTAAAATCCCGTTCCGTTACGGGGTCTTCGACAACCGCAAAAAGAGCTTCGTCATCGCCGACGGGCGCTACACCGTGGAGGACAGCCGCTCGCAGCCCACGTTGGAAGGCTACAAAAACCTCAACAACAGCGAGTACAGGGTCGGCCTGTTCCAGCGTGATAAGGAGACGCCAGGCTTACTGATGGTATTTTTCCCCACTAAAAGCAGCTTTCTGTGGAGTTCTGTTTTGAAAAACCTCATTGGTTCCATCATCTTCACGGGCATCATCCTATTCTGTTTTTTCTACACGATCTCCGTCATTTTCAAGCAAAAAAAGGTGTCGGAGATGAAGAATGACTTCATCAACAACATGACCCACGAGTTCAAGACGCCCATTGCCACCATCTCGCTTGCTTCCGACAGCATTTCCAGCCCGATGGTCATCAACTCGCCGGACAAGATCCGCCGCTTCACCGACATCATCCGCCAAGAAAACAAGCGGATGAACAACCAAGTGGAGAAAGTGCTGCAAATGGCGCAGATTGACCGCCAGGATTTTGACATAAAACTCAGCAACGTAAACCTTCACGACGTCATCACCCAAGCTGTAGGTTACATCGGCCTACAAGTGGAAAAACGGGACGGCAAAGTGTCCACAGACCTCCATGCCACGCAGGCCACCGTGCAGGGCGACATGACACATATCTCCAACATAATCAACAACTTATTGGACAATGCGAACAAATATTCGCCCGAAAACCCCGAAATTTCGGTTGCTACACGCAATGTGACCGGCGGTGTCGAAGTTATAGTCAGCGACAAGGGCATCGGCATGAGCAAGGAGGCAATGAAGCATATTTTTGAAAAATTTTATCGGGTGCACACCGGCAACCTCCACGACGTGAAGGGCTTCGGCCTCGGCCTCAGCTACGTGAAGGCGATGATGGATGCACACAAGGGCCGGGTGGAGGTGAAGAGCGAACTGGGGAAAGGAAGTAGTTTTGTGCTGTTTTTTCCAGCGAAGGTCGAAGCCTGATTTCCAAAAGTAACAATTCAAAAACCCACTAATAAAATGTCAGATATCAAACGTGGAAACATACTCCTCGTCGAGGACGACCAAAACTTCGGGGACGTGCTGCGCTCCTACCTCGAAATGAACGACTACGAAGTGACCCTCGCCAACGACGGCATCAAAGGCATTGAAAGCTACCACAGGGGCAACTTCGACCTCTGCATCCTCGACGTGATGATGCCCCGCAAAGACGGCTTCACCGTGGCCCGTGAAATCAGGGAAAAAGACCAGAACATCCCCATCATCTTCCTCACTGCCAAAACCTTGAAGGAGGACGTGCTGCAAGGCTTCAAAATCGGTGCAGACGACTACATCACCAAGCCGTTCAACTCTGAGGAACTGCTGTTTCGCATCGGCGCCATCCTAAAGCGAACCAAGCCGAAGGAAGAGCCGAAGGAAGAGGCACGGGAGTATTTCATTGGCAAATACCATTTCAACTACCCACTTCGCATACTTACTTTTGATAAAGGCGGCGTCAATGAGCCGCAGTACAAGCTGTCACCAAAGGAAGCACAACTGCTCAAGATGTTTGCCCTCAAAATGAACGACGTTCTAACCCGCAACGAGGCACTGACCAAAATCTGGGGCGAGGACAACTATTTCACTGCCCGCTCGATGGACGTGTTCGTCACCAAGCTGCGCAAGTACCTCGCCGAGGATGACAACCTCGAAATCGTGAACATCCACGGGAACGGGTTCCAGTTGCTGGAAAAGGACAAAGCTATTTGAGGTATGAGGTATGGAGGTATGGAGGTATGTTTGAGGCTGCTTACTTCAAGAGTTTCCTCACTGTTTCTTGGAAAACGGGGTTGAAAATTACCCCACGATGCCCCTCCGGCAGGCTGACCAGCTTAAACAACGCTGGATTGATGGCCTGCAATTTTTCAGAACAACTAAACGGGATTACCTCATCGAACTCGCCATGGAACAGCGTGACGGGGAACTTGACTTTCTGTAAAAAAGCTTGGCTCCTGAGTGGGTATTTCAACAAAAAATCGGGCAGGAAGGGCGCCATGCCATTTTTCAAATCAACAACACTAGTGTAAGGCGCCAGTAGCACAAGCTGCTGCGGATGGTTATTGGCGGCAAGGTAGCTGGCCATGCCCGACCCGATGGAGTAGCCCACCACCACGATTTGGTCTTCTGAATAGTGTTTTTTCAAAAAATCGTAGGCTGCCTGCACGTCGTCGAACAGCTGTTCCTCCGAAACAATTTCACCATCGCTTTTGCCAAAGCCCCGGTAGTCGGGCATGAAGATATCGTAGCCGCCACCCGCCATCGTCTGTGCTTGGTGTGAGCAGCGGCGGTTGCTGCCCCGGTTGCCGTGCAGGTACAGGATGGCGCCTTTCGAGTCAGGTTCCTTCATCCAAAGGCAGTTTAGCGAAATGCCGTCACCGACGGGCAGTTCCACCTCCTCGCCTTCACTGAAAACATAATCCTCGCCGAGCTTGTCCGGGTGAAAAATCAAGCGCTCCTGTGAAAAGTATAAGCCGCAGCAGGCCAGTGCGTACCCAAAAACCAAAACGATTCCCAATCTTTTTAACCACTTCATTTTTAAACAGATAAATACAAAAATTGCAGACAATTCATCAGCAACTACAACACCTGCCAGCCCGAAGGGTTGAACCCTCCCCCATCAACGAATGATAAACGCCACCCGCCTGTTCTCCTGGTATCCCTTTTTGGAGTTGCCAGTGACTAGCGGACGTGAACTGCCGTAGCCCTTGGCCTCCAATCGGCTTTGCTCGATGCCCTTCGTAGCCAGGTACTCGGCCGCCACCTTGGCCCGCTCTTCCGACAGCGTTTTGTTCATGTCCATATCGCCGATGATGTCAGTGTGGCCCTCAATCTTGAGCTGGAGCTTGGGGTTGCGGAGCAAAAAACCGACGAGATTGTCCAGCCCCGGCTTCGATTTTTCCAGCATCTCGCTTTTCCCTTGCTCGAAAAGCACGTTTTTCGGCACATACCGTTCGAGGGTATCCTTCGTCACGACCACGGCTCCACCGTCGGTGGCTGGTTGCTGGCGAGCTTCCGGTTTTGGGTTAATGGGAGTTGGTTGCCTTTTTGGTTCTGGGTTGGACTTGGCAGCGGGTGGAGAATCTTTTTTCGCATCGGCCTTGGCCGGTGCTTGCTGGAGGGAAGGCTTGGGTTTTTCGTTAAAATATTTGCTTTCCACTACGACCGGGCTTTGGACGTTTGGCAATGTCCAGAGCAGCCGAACCTCCCCTTCTATGAGTGCGTTGAAATATTCCACTTTCAGGTCGTAAGACGTGCCTTTCCGCATGATGACCTTCCCGGTGAACCGGCCGTCGTCGTTCAGTTGCCAGTTGTCAATCACTATCACGCCGCCCACCCAGACCCGGATACCGTCGTCCACCTTGGCCGAAAAAGTATAGGTGCCTGTTTCGGGGGCGGTCAGCCGACCCGTCCAGCGGATGGAGCAGTCGTGGGGGTCGAGGCCGGGCACAGGCGGGATGTCGTTCCACGATTTGTCAATATTAGGCTCGGTTAGGGTGGCAACTTTTTGGTTGAAATTGGTGCCGTTGTAGTACTCCGCTTTCAGGCCCTGCTGCGCAATTAGGCTGCCGACCAGCAAAAGATTTAGCAAAATTGAAATCACTGGCTTCATATCCAAGTTTTAAGAATTACCTGCATCGGTGGAAATTTTGCTTCGAAAATAAGGCCGGTTGCCACTGCCTAGGCATTGATTTTCGATGGCATGGCGGTGTTTTGAGATGAATCACGAGCCATGGCTGGAATACAACCAAGTGGGATGTCGCCCTGAAACGCATCCGCCATCATGGAAATTGAAAAGGAGGAACAGAAAGGCTGGTTTTTTGACAAATATCACATGCCCGGATGCACACTACTGGACATTTCTCACGCAACGCCGCCACGTACGCTACGTTGTTTTCGTAATCTGGTTGAAAATCAATGCGTTGCGTTCGTTGCGGCGTGGCGTGAGAAAAAATGTCCAGTTGTGTGGCCCGGATGACTTTTCTTCATAAGGTCGGAAGCGATTATTTTGTGGTTTGCAACACCGCAACTCGCTACAAATTAGCTGGCGTTACAGCTACTCATCGAAGTAGCGAACTATTCCCTAAATGGCGTTTTCCATAAAATACCGTGTGCAATGGCAATTGAAATGTCCCGTAGGGTAGAGACTGATTATCTGATACTTATTGCCATAACTCACCTTAATTCTACTTTGTCACTTTAAAAAAAGTTCGATTCAAGTGGGGCGATGTATTGCATAAACATCATCAAAACTGTCATTTCCCCTCCTCGCCGCCTTCGGCGGCTCGTCGGGGGAGGGAGTCTTTGGGCTGGGCTGGCACCGAGCGCCCCCAAACCCCCTACTTTTCAAAGTGAAATATTCAATATTCTAAAGTGTCAAAGTAGAATTAAGTTAGTGACATTGCCCTGTATCCCTGCGTTAATCCATTGGCGGAAGTGAAAGGGGGCGGAATGTGTTCTGAGACCGTCGTAGCAGTGCGAATAAAACACAGCATCTCAGGAAACGAAGTCCGTTTCAAAACTCTTTTGCCTTTTTAAAAAAACCTGAATTTCCGGCAGCAGCTTCACGCCTTCCTCGAAATCCACCAGCCTGTTGATAAAGTAAAAAAGGTAAGTCGTCGTGAGCCAGTTGGCGAAATCCTGTTGAGAGCCGAGGTGCTTGCGGAGGTTGATCATCAGCCAAGAAAAATGTTCCCAAGTGTCGAAACAAGAGGCGCAGTCGCGGTCAATGCCGGTGCAGCAGCGGCGAGTGGTCGTGAAATCGGCATTGTATGCCCGGAAGTGCGGGTTGGAGGGCTTGCTGTTTTGGAGGCGTTCGGCATTGGGAAGGTAGTTTTCGGAGAGGTTGGTGCAGACTTCGTAGCCCCATTTTTCATCAAAAAGTTGCCCCGTTGAAACTATCTCATTGAAATAGGAAGTCATCAAAATCTTGTCGGGGTAGCGTTCCATCATGCGGTCAATTTCCCTTTGCACTTCGTGGAAGCCTTGCCGGAAATCCAAATTTCCGCCCCGCCCGCTGAGGTCTGAATAGTAATTGAACAGCACGCAGTTGCCGTTCTCGACGCATTGCTTCACCACGCTTTTGATTTCATGCGCCAGGCCTGGCGCTGCCGTGTAATACCAAAATGCCCTGGGGTCGCCCCGGTAATTTTTCAATGCCCTGGCAAACACTTCGATTTTGCCGTTTCCCCGCAGCCGCTTGTCCGTTTCCCGGTCGCCCCAAACCGAGATGCCGATGGGCAGGTTTTCAAAACCTTCAACAGGGATTTTGCGCAACCCGTTGGTCGCCACGCTGGTCTTGAAGTTGTCGTAAATTTTCTTCAACCTGCCCAGCGCCAGGCTCGGCTCGCCGCCAACGATGGTGACGAAATTGGTGCCCCGCTCCTTTTCTTTTTGAATGAAATCATCAAAAACCGCCTCATCTTCCGGCGGCGCTATTTTGTCCATGCCTTCCTCAAAAAAATAACAGCCCGTGCAACGGAGGTTGCATACATGGGTGATGTCGAGCGCAATGGATTTCAACCCGCCGACTGAGCGGACTTCCCGCCAAAGCCGAAGTAGGAGTGGGTCTTCCAAAAATGTTTTTAAGTTGCTGGACATAGCTTTTAAATTTAAAACTCAAAGCGCCTCCTCCACCAGTTCTATCAAATCCTTCACAGCGATGACGCCTTCTTTTCCCAGCGATTTCACGGCAGCAGAGTACATCGAATAATCCTTCGGGCAAGCGACCATAAAAAGGTTGACGCCCGGTATTTCGAGTGCCTCCTCGATGCGTTGTTCGCTGGGGCGTTTTTCCAACTTCGAATCGTCCATCCAGATGCGCCCACCGCCAGCGCCGCAGCAGAAAGCGTTTTCCTTGTTGCGCCGCATTTCCGAAAACTCCACGCCCAACAATTCCAACAAGCGCCTCGGTGCGGCGGTTTCGCCGTTGTACCTGCCGAGGTAACAGGGGTCGTGGTAGGTCACCTTGTAATGGCTCAGTTTTTTGGAAAATTTCAATTTGCCTTCATCAACCAGTTTGCACAACAGCCCTGTGTAATGATAGATGGAATAGTTGCCACCAAATTCTGGGTACTCGTTTTTGATGGTGTTGAACGAGTGGGGGTCGGTGGTGACGATTTCCCTGAATTTTGCCTTGCCGAATGCCGCCATGTTGTCTTCGACCAGCATTTCGAAAAGCCCTTCCTCTCCGACCCGGCGCACGTCGTTGCCCGAGTTTTTCTCGCCCTCGTACAAGATGCCGAAGTCAAGCCCCATGCGTTGAAAAATGCGGGCGACCTTCTGCGTCATCTGCTGCACCCCCGTATCGTAGGAAGCGAAGTCGCCCACGAACCAGAGGTACTCGACCTCCTCCTTTCGGGCGTCTTTGATGGGCGTTTCAAGGCTTTTTGTCCATTTCGCTCGCATCCGGTCGCTCTGCCCGAAGGAGTTGCCGTACTCGCCGATGTTCGCCAGCGCGTCCTGCAAACTTGGCTCCATGTTCCCTTTTTCAACCAGTGTGCGGCGCAGGTTGACGATGCTCGTCAGGTGCTCGATACCGACGGGGCAGGCTTCCACGCAAGCCATGCAGGTGGTGCAAGCCCATAAGGTCTCCGCTTTGATGACCCCTCCCGCAATATCAATCGGGTTTCCATGACCATTTGCGCCATTGGAAAAGGACTGGCCGAACCATTCAGGATTGCCGATGGCCGAATCGGCGTAGGTGCGCAGGTCCAATATCAAGTCCCTCGGCGACAGCGGCGCACCCGAAGCATTGGCTGGGCATGCGACGTGGCAGCGGCCGCATTTTGTGCAGGAGTCGAAATCCAGGAGTTCTTTCCAAGAGAAATCTTCGATTTTCTGGTAGCCCATGCCCACCTTCATTTTTTCCTCCGAAACGCGGGGCAGTCGTTTTGCCGCCATTTCGTCTTTGAACATCAGGTTGGCGTAGTCCAACAAGATGTGCATCGCCTTTGAATACGGGATGTAAGCAATGAAAATCAGCACGATAATGCCGTGAAACCACCAAGTGTATTGATGCGCTGCATTGCCAGAAAAGCCAATGGCATCGAGCACATTGGCGACCAGCCAGCCGACGGGCGACGCCGTGCGCTCGAAATCGAGGTTCATCGCCGCCCGGTCAGCCGAGATGCGCAGCCCTTCGATGAGGAAGCCCGTGACCCCGATAATGAGCAGCAGCCAGAGGAATGCCTTGTCGTCTTTTTTGTAGCCGCTGCGGTCGTACTGGCCAGCTTTCAGGTCGGGTCGGGCGTAGTCCAACTGCGCCGGTTTGCTGCCCCTGCGGAACATCATCATCAGCACCCCGGCGATGAACAGCACCCCGAACACGTCCATAAAAATGGAGAAACCCACGTAAAATGAACCTTGCAGCAGCCGGTAGCCAAACACCAATTCCAAAAAATCATGGTCGAAAGCGACGATGCAGGTACCAATGAACAGCACGACAAAGCCCCAGAAAATCATCCAGTGCGCAGCGCCAGCGTAGGCGTCCCGCTTGAAGACCGTGCGGTTGGTCGCCATGAGCGCCAAGGCTTTGAAAAACCGCCCGCCGAGTTGGTTGAAGCGCCCGGCGTCAGCGCCACGGCGGTATTTTTTGTAGCGGTTCCAAAATCCGTAAAGGAAAAAAGCGGATGTGGACAGCCCCACGACGTAGAATGCGACCTGCATCCAGAGGGGGAAGTTTCGGAAGATTTCCCTGGTGGCTTCGTGCATCTTTTTTAAATTTTGAATTTAAAATTTAAAAGTGTCCCGTCAGCGCAGGCACCACGTCGAACAAGTCCTCTGTCGTGCCGAAGTGGGCATGGTCGAAAATCGGCGCTTTTGGGTCGGTGTTGATGGCAATGATGCAATCGGCATCCTTCATGCCCTCGATGTGTTCGGGCGCTCCGCTGATGCCGATGGCGATATAAACTTTGGGTTTCACTTTCAAGCCCGACTTGCCCACCTGCCGGGTTTTGGGCAGCCACTTGGCATCCACGATGGGTCGGGAGCAGGAAAGCGCTGCGCCAATTTTGTCCGCCAGGGCCTGCACGACCGGAAGGTTGTCGGCGTTTTGGATTCCCCTGCCGATGCTCACCAGCACGTCCTTCGCCGTAATGTCCACATCGCCACCTTCCGGTTCAATGAGTTTTTTGAAACGGATTTTCAGCCCGCTAAAATCGGGTGCAGCCACCTCCTCGACAGGCGTCCCGCTGCTTTTGCCCGCGGCTGCGGCGAACGAACCCGCCAGCACCGAAGCGACAAAACGCCCACCCTCCACGGTGGACTCCACGTTCAGTTTTCCGCCGTAAAGTTGGCTGGTTGCGCCATCCGTGGCCACGTCGTTGGCGTAAGTCACCAACGGAAGGTTGCAATCCACGCTCACCCCGCCCGCTATGTCCATGCCCTGCGAGGAGTTTGCCGTCAAAACGATTTTGGGCGAATGGGTGGATACCAGCGCAGAAACGGCGCTGCAATAGGCTTCGGGGTTGAATTCCGCCAATGCAGGGTCGTCCACGTAAATGACCTTGTCCGCGGCGAGGTCGGCTGCCAGTCCTTTTGCGCCGCTGCCGGGCAGCACTGCCACGACTTTGCCTCCCGTCGAGGCGGCAAGGCTTTTGGCTTTGCCCAACATTTCATAAGAGATGTCCTCCACCTTTCCTTTGAAATGTTCGATGATTACGAATATATCGTTGCTCATTTTAATTGAATTTGTTGAATTAGTGAATTGGTTGAATTGGTAATTCATGTTTACTAAACTTTGAAAGTTTGGTAAACGTGGTTTCAGCGTTCATCACGCTTTTCCTTTGATGATGGCCGCAATTTGCGCAGCCACATCCGTTGCGCTGCCGCTGAACATTTGCGCCCCTTTGCCGCTAACGGGTTTAAAAATCCGCTTCACCGAAGACCCTGCCGATGCGCCTGTGCCGCCCGCTGGCGTTTCCTCGATGCTCGTGTCCCGCATTGCCTGTCGTACCTTTGCCACTGGCACGTACCGGGGCGTTTCCCTTGCCGCCTGTACGCCGAGTACAGCGGGGAGCGACACTTCGAACTCGGCAACCACGCCGCCGCCGTATTCCTTGTGTACCAAAATGCTGCCACCGCCGCCAGCCTCCACGCCCGTCACGACGCTGACGCAGGGCAGGCCGAGGTAGCGTGCCAGCAACCCACCGAGTTGCCCGTCGCGATCGTCAACAGCCTGAACGCCCGTCAGCACGAGGTCATAACTCATGCCTTTGAGGGCGTTTGCGAAGGCTGCCGCAGCGGCATGGCTGGAAACGCCGCCCTCAAAATCACCGGTGATTTTCACCACTTTATCCGCTCCTTTGGCGGCGGCGGCGAAGAGGGTTTTGTCTATGTCCCCGCCCGTGTCGAGGGCGATAGCGGTGACCGAACCACCATGCGCTTCCTTCAGCAACAGTGCCTCTTCGAGGGCATGGTCGTCGAATTCGTTGGTCTTCATTTTCAGGTATTCCCGGTCGAGGTCGGTGCCTGCGCCGTTGATTTCAAGTTCTTCGACCAGGTCGGGAACTTGCTTGATGGGTACGATGATGTTCATTTTTTATTGATGAATGATGAATGATGAATTTAGGCTACGAACTCTTCCAGGGCCAATTCCTGCCGAATCAGCACCAAATCGTCCGTTTCTGGCTGGAAAGGGAAATCTCGGTAAGATTCGCTGGGGCGGTAGCTTCCGTAAGGCCGCGAACAGCCTGGCTCGCCGTCTTCGCCAGGGCAGCCGTTGGTCATGAAAGGGATGCCGCCGCCGAGGTTTTTTAACACCTGGTTGATTCGGGAAGTGTCCGCTGCTAGGCGGGTGATATTGCCCTCCTCGTCAAAAGTTAGGCTGTTGCGTTGCAGCCCGTGCTCTTCGATGAGGTGCTTGACCAACTGGATGCGCCGCCAACGGCGAATGGGCGATTTTGGATGATCACCCATTCGGCTGTCCGGTTCGGGGTTGAAACAGAAGAGGTAGGCGAGGATTTCCCTTTCTTTTAATTGGTAAAAAGTGTCCACGAGGTCGCTGTCGGTTTCGCCGAGGCCGACGACGGTATGGATGTTCACTTTCCATGGGCCGAAAATTTCACGGGAATGGTTGATGGTATCCCAGTAATTGCTCCATTTCAGCCCGCCGTTGGGTACGTTGGTGCGACGTTCGAAAAACACGTTTTCGTTCACGGCATCCAACCCGATGCCAATCATGTCGGCACCGAGGTCCTTGAAATGCTGCAGCCGCTGGCGGTTGAGGGTCGGCGGGGCTACGAGCAGGGAAAGTGGCGTTTTTACCACTCGCCCGATGCGCTCCGTGATGTCTGCCGTGTCTCGGTAAGCCGAGCCGTGCGTCACCATGGAAATGCAGAGCCGGGTGAGTTTTTCCTTGTACCGCCCGAGCCGTTCTATCACTTCGTCCGTCTCGAAAAGCGGCCAATCCACGCGGATAAAAGACTTCTCTTCGTAATCGCCGGGGCGGGTGCGGGCAAGCCCGCAATAGGCGCAGTCGGACAGGCAGCCGTTGTCGTAATTGAGCAACAAGTTGATGCCGCCGAACTCGAACTCCCTGGCAAACCGGCCGGATTGCATCCGCAAAGCCATGGCGCTCGCAGCGCTCAGGCGCACGTATTTCGGGCTGATTTTGTTCTCTTTGACCGTGCCGACGGCCGGATTTAGCGTTGGTAACTGAAATTCCATTCTGATTTTTTTGCCGTTGCTGGGCCGAATACTCAGGCTCAACGACGTTTTTATGTTTGAAAATCAAGCAAAGCAGGCGCCGTTCTTTACATGACGAACTTCTTTCATAGCGCCCATTGCCGCTCGCCAGACGGCATCGAGGATGTCGTCGGGGGTCAACCCACTGTCGGTTTGGGGAAATTGTGAAAACACTTGCCGTATCGTTTGCGCCACTTTTTCCTTGTCCAGTCGGCTCCATTTCAACCTAGCTTCGATTTGCCTGAACAGGTTCTCGTTTTCACAAAAATCGCCCGTAATCAGGGCACTTTTAATGGTTTCGCCCTTCAAAGCAACGTATGCCCGCAACAAACCCGCTGGGGTCTTTTTTATGCCCATGCCTGCCATGTCGGGCGTCGGGGTATTTTGAAATAGCCATTCTTGGCTTTGGTAGCGGTCGGCGGCGATTTTCCCGATGCTGTTTTGTTCGGCAGCGGTCAGGGGTTCATTGGCGAACCGGATTTGAAAATATTCCTCAAAGGCATTTTTGACCAATTGCCGCACTTCTTCCGTCGTAATTTTTTGCCCGATTTCCCGACGGACGGTCGTCATGCGTTCCTGCACTTTGCCTGCCGCTTTGTCGCCCAGTTTTTGAACCGGAACGCTCAAGACTTTCAGCATCAGGGGGATGTCCAAATCCACCAAAAGGCTGGCGTGGAACTGGATTGCCCCCTGCGGATTGACGTAAATGCCCAACCCGGCTATTTTTTTGCCGCCTGTTTCGAGGTCGTTTTTGCCTTGTAGCGCCGCCCGGATGCCCAATTTTTCGAGGGCTTTCAACACTGGCCCGGAAAGGATATGGTACAGTTCCCGAGTGGTCGCAGAGCCAAAAGTATTGGCCGTTGCGAAGCAAATCCCCAATTGGTGTTGCCCCATGATGATGGCTCCACCGCCCGTCAGCCGCCGTCCGAAGTGTATGTTTTCCCGGCGGCAGGTCTCCAAATCCAGCTCGGCATGGATGTTTTGAAAACGACCAACCAAGGTGCAGGTGTCCCGGTACGTGTAAAGCCGCAAGGTTGCCACAGCGAGGTCGCATGAACTGGCGTTCATCAAAAACTCATCCGTCGCCAGCCCGTAGGCGGCGGAAACGTTGTCTTCTTCGATGTATCGCCAAGCGGTTTTTAAATTCAAAATTCAAAATTGAAAGGGTTCAAGCGGAAGCGTGTTCCTGCACGTCGCGTACTGTTTTCAATGCGGCAGTTTTGACCTGACCAACCCATAGAAAAAAGTGCCCGTCATGGCAGCCAGGAGGAACACCACCAGCACGGTGCGGCCGCTGCCCATCAGGATGAACATGGGCCCCGGGCAGATGCCTGCCAGCGCCCAGCCCAGCCCGAACACGAAGCCGCCGATGATGTACCGCTGCCAGCGTTTGTCCTTTTCGGCGATGGTGATTTCCTTGCCTTCCGTGGATTTCAAGTGCGACCGTTTTATCAGTTGCACGACGATGATGCCGGTGGCAATCGCCGACAGGATGATGCCGTACATGTGGAACGACTGGAATTGGAACATCTCGAAAATCCGGAACCACGAGACGGCTTCTGACTTGTAAAGCGTGATGCCGAGCAGGATGCCGACGATGATGTATTTTGACATTCGCATAGTCCAATGTTTTTTTTGCAGTTGGCAGTTGGCTATTGGCCACTGGCAATTAGCGTGGTTTATTTTAAAAAATCAGTGGGAAAATCAGGTGGGTCATCACCAGCCCGCCTGCAAAAAAGCCGATAACGGCGTACATCGAACCGAGCTGCAACGCCGACATGCCGCTGATGGCGTGACCGGAGGTGCAGCCGCCCGCATACCTCGAACCGAAGCCGACGAGAAACCCGCCGCCCACGATGGCGAGCAGCCCCTGCCAGCTAAACAGCGCCTCCCAGGAGTAGAACTCAGGCACCAATGGCACCTGCCCTTCCTGGTAGTTGAAGCCGAGGTTTTTCAGGCTTTCCACCGTCGCCGCCGACACGTGGGCCACCTCGCCGCCTGCCGGGATGAAGTAGTGGGCAGCTAAGTAGCCGCCGAACATGGTGCCGAGCGCCACCATCAAATTCCAGCCCTGCGATTTCCAGTCGAACTGGAAAAAATCGGCGAGGTTATCTGCCCCGTCGGCGGCGCACATGACCCTGAAATTGCTCGAAATGCCGAACTCCTTGCCGAAATACAGCAGGATGAACATGATGAAGGCAATCATCGGTCCCGCCACCCACCAGGGCCAAGGCTGGGAAATGAAGTCTTTGATTTGGATGAAAAATTCGGGAACCATAGCTTGTAAGTTGTTGATTGTAGAAGATAAATATCAATGGTTCGTGAGGTTTTTGGTTTCAGGTTTCAGGGAAGGCCCTGCTTAAATCATTTACGGAAGGATTGCTTTGCAACCAAAGCCATTTCAAAAATGCCATTTCTTTTCAAATTACCAGAAAGCCCCCGTGAAACCTGAAACTTGAAACCTTCACGAACCATTGAATATCGCAACCAGTCGAAAATCAGCGCCAGTTCTTGGATTCAAGATTGAAGCGCAACATTTCGCACAGGTTTTACGAGCAAACTTGTGCCAAAGTAAGGTTGTGCAACCTGCGACGAACATCGGCTCATGTCCCGCACGAGCAAGCATTTTCATAATAAACAGGTTTCAAGCCCATGCCCGCCGAGTGCGCCACGATGCCTTCTGCCGGGAAGGCGATGCCGTTCAGCCCGGCTTCCACGGCTGCCTTGTCCACTGTTGATTTGTAATCGCCAAGTGGGCGGGCGCAGCCGAGCAGGACTGGTGTTTGCGGCATTTCTATCCGTGAATGGGCAAAAAAATCAGCCACTTCCGAGGTGTCTGGCGGCTTAACGCCCCACATTTTTGTGTCGTGCATGGGAACGAGGATGACCAAAACGACCGAATGGATTGGATGTCTGGCAATCATTTCGAGGGCATAGTGTTCGCCCAAAATCTGTCCATAGTGCAGCCCAATAATAATATGTGGGCGCAGGCTCAACCCATGGCCGGAAAGCAATGCCAACGAGCGGTCGTAATCTTTCGTCGTGGCATCGAGGTGGTAAACTTCCCGAATGGTTTCGTCTGCGCCGATGATGTCAAGGGCAATGCCGTCCACGCCCGCCGATTTCAAAGCCGCCGCTTCCTTGTTCTTCAAAACCAGCCCGGTATGTACGATGATGCGCATCCCCAGTTCATCTTTTACGCGACGGATGTCCGCCGTATGCTTCATGAACGGCGTTTCTCCAGTGCTCTTCGAGCCGCCGCTGATGAGCACAGATTCGGTACCATTGGACGCAAGGTGCTTGCAAAGGTTGAACAACCCGGTGCGCGGGTTGAGGGGTATCATCGGCTCGAGGATTTTTTTGTTGCAATGGTCGCAGTCGAGGGCGCAAGCGCTGCCGGTGATGCTGACCGACTGGAAAGCGCGGGGATTATTTTGCTCCAGTTCGTCGGTAGCGTAGCGTTTTAGCCCCGGCGCGAAGAATTTTATCTCGTCGGGGAAATTGGCCCGCCGGACGGCGAAGGCTCGTTGAAGCAAACCCGTTTCCGCTGCGCGGATTTGGGTCGTCGGGGGTGTCAGGGTTGTGCCAACCATCCTTTGTCTTTGTATTTTTTGATTTCAGATTCAAACCAAGCTGCCACCGCTTCCTCGCCGGAAAGCAGGGCGGGCAATTCGACGGCGGGGGCGCTCATTTCTATTTCCACGAGCCAGCCCTTGCCGTAGGGGTCGTCGTTGAGCAGGCGCGGCGTTCCCATCACTTTTTCGTTCACGGCGACGATTGTCCCGCTCACCGGGGCTTTCAAATGCCCGACGTGCTTTTCAGCTTCCACACTGCCAAAACTTTCGCCCTTGGCCACGTGGGTTCCCGGTTTTTTCAGGGTGAGCGCCACGAAGGAGCCGGACGTTTCCTGTACCAAAGGGCTGTAACCTATTCGGGCGGTAGCGTCGTGGACTTCCATCCAGAAACCTTCGGAGGGGTCGTAAAGCAGGTCGGTTCGAACGTTGTAGCCTTGTATGTTCTGCATCTTTTTCTGTTGAATTTTGTGCATCGGATTTGGCCGTTGCTCATTGTGATTGATTCGGTCGGCCAAAAAAAATTGGCGACCACTTTATGATTAGCGCCCCCCCTAGATTTCGGAGCAGCTTTTCACCATCCAAGTTCATTTCAAAGTGCCTCCTCCATCAGTTCCACAATATCTTTTACCATCAATTTGCCTTCGTTGCCTGTGGATTTCACGGCATCCTCGAAGCGGGAAACTTCGTAGGGGCAACAAACCGCCAGCACATCGGCACCAGTCTCAACAGCCTCGCGCACCCGTTTTTCCGAAAGCCGCTCGTTCACATGGTCTGACATGAAGCCATCGAGCCACATACCGCCGCCGCCGCCGCCGCAACAAAAACTTTGTTCCCGGCAGCGTCCCATTTCAATCAGGTTGATGCCGGGAATAGCCTTCAAGACATTGCGAGGAGCGTCAAATTCGCCATTGTGCCTGCCGAGGTAGCAGGGGTCGTGGAAGGTGACGGTGTAGTTGAGTTTTTTGGTAAAATCCAACTTGTCCATCAAGGGTGCGAGGAAGGTTGAGTAATGCACCACCTCGAAATTGCCGCCAAACTTGGGGTATTCTTTGCGAAAAGCATTCAAGGCGTGCGGGTCGGTGAGCAGGATTTTATTGAACTTGTATTTTTTGAAAGTCTTGATATTGTACTCTGCAAATTCCTCGAAAAGGCCAGCCTCGCCCGCCAGCCTCATGCTGTCGCAATCGTCCTTTTCTTCGTTGCCGAGTATGCCGAAATCCGCACCCAACAGGTTGAGTATCCTGGCGAAGGCGCGGCTGGCATCTTTGCCCCTGGCATGGTAGGATGGGTAACTGCCGACGTACCAGAGCAAGTCCACCGGGCGCCCAAGTTCTTTGATAAGCGGAACGGTCGAATTGGTTTGCGCCACCCAGTCCATCCGTTTGCGGGGCGACTCGCCAAGGGGATTGCCGTATTCGAGGGTGGTTTCAAAAACGGCCTGCAATTCCTTCGGCACGTTGCCATCGAGCACGGCTTCGGCACGGACGGCGGGCATGATTTTGATCATGTCCACTGATTTTGGGCAAACGCGCAGGCAGTTGGAACAGGTGGTGCATTTCCACAAATCCGGGTCGTTGAGCAGGTCAATGCCTTGCCGAAGTTTGCTGAAAATCCTGAACGGACCGTATTCGCCGCCGCTGGCGTCCACCGGGCAAACGGGGAGGCACTGCCCGCAGCCGTAGCACCAGCCCATGGATTCGGCGCCAGCGATGTCGGTTACCTTGTCCATGCAGCCCGAATTATCGTATTCGAACACGGTCCGCTGGTCGAACATCCGGTTCCAATTGGCGGTCAGTTCGATACCTTCCACAACGACTAGGGGAAATTCCTTGATTTGACTTTTTTCAACTGGCATTTTTGTCTCAGTTTTAAAATTTTATGCCTACGCAAATGTTTTTTCAAATTCTTCCATTCTGTTTACGCCCAACAATCGTTGGGAAAATTCCACGACGCCGGGTATCACTTTGTTGAACTCCTGTGTCATGCGCATGCGCAGCACGGTGTAAGTGTAAATGACATAGACGCAAGCGAGGAAAACATCCGTTCCAAACAGCGTAGGGGCGATTTTCTGAAAACCGGCAGCCTCGCCTGTTTGATGTACGAAGGCGACGGCCTTGCCCACCTTCATGTACATTTCACCGCTTGTTGTACCGGACAGGTCAAAGCCTTCGCTGACGACCAAGGGCAAGGAGCCTGTTTTGGCTATGGGATCCCACATCCACCGATTCCAAAGCCAGTACCGGTCGGGAAAGGTGAAATGCAGCATCTCGCCCGCAAGGTCGGCGGCGAATTTGCCGAGGTTCAAATCTTCAAATTGTTGACAGAATTGTTGAAAACGGGTGTCTATTTTTTCAGTTCCGTGCAACAACCCGGCGGCCAGTTTTCGGAAATTTTCGGGCGGACAGTTTTCCATGATGGACGCTGCATTGCGACGGGTGGCAAATATGCTGTGCAACAATTGGTGGATTTCTTCGCCCGTCAATTGCCCCAGATGTTCCAGGTTCAATAATTTTTGAAAAAAAATGCGCTTCACCTCCAACCGCATGACAATATCCGCAAGTTCTGTCGCCGGAACCTTGCTCAGTACTTCGCCCATGAATTCCTGGGCGCTTTCGGTATCAACTACTCCTTGCATTTTTTTGGTAAAATTAAGCCAACTCCAATTTTTTGGCAGCTTGTCGCAACGCCATGATTGATTTCATCACCGCAGCGCCCGCCGTTGATACCGTGTCTTCCAAATCGGCAGGGCCCGTAGATGCGCCAACCGCAAACACGCCGGGGACGTTGGTTGCCACCGTGTTCATCGGGCCACCGGTGGTTTCGATGAAGTTGTACTTGTTTTGCTTCAGGCCAAAAATCTTCGCCATTTGCTTGGTGCCGCTGCTCGGTTCCATGCCGACGGAAAGGATGACGATGTCCATCAGCACTTCCATTGGGCGGCGCAGGGTCGTGTCTTCGCCTTTTACAAGGAGCTTGTCGCCTTTTTTGACGATTTCGGTGGCGATGCCTTTGATGTAATTGACTTTGTATTTTTCCTGGGCGGGCCAATAGATTTCATTTTCCCAATAGCCGTACATCCGCATGTCAATGTAAAAGATATAGACCTTGCAATCGGGGAGTTGCTGGCGGATTTCGATGGCTTCTTTCGAGGCGACGCCGCAGCATACTTTAGAGCAATACTCGTTGCCTATCTGGCGGTCGCGGCTGCCGACACATTGGATGAAGCAAACGCGCTTGGGCTTCTCGCCGTTGGATGGGCGCACGAAATTGTGGGCTTTGAGCATCTTTTCGGCGTCGGTCAGGGTGATGACGTCGTCATGCTCGTAGTAGCCGTACTTCTGCGTTTCGCGCCCCGGGTCGAAGTGCTGGAAGCCGGTGCAAACGATGACCGCACCCGCCTCGAATTCCACTTCTTTCCCTAGCTGCATGGCTTTTACCTTAAAATTGCCGAGGCTGCCCGCGGCATCGGTCACCAGCGTGTTGTAGTGGATTTCAATGTTCGGATTGTTCACCACCGGTTCGATCATTTCCGCTAGGGTTTCATCCGCGGAGCGCAGATCGGGGGTGAGGGCGGCGTACTGGGCTTCGTCGGGCGTGCCGCCGAGCCGGTCTCTTTTTTCCACAAGGATGGCTTCGTAGCCCAATTCGGCGATGCCCCGTGCTGCTTCCAAGCCGCCGGGCCCACCTCCTATGACGAGAATTTTCTTGTTTGCCATGGCTAAATATTCTATGGTTTTGATTTAGAAATGTCGGTTTAAGGGGGTCGTGCAGAGACCTTGCGGCAAAGCCTTAAACCGTGGCTTTTGGACGGGCGAATTTCCCGACCAGGTCACTTGACTCGGCGTCCTCCCAGGTGAGGTATTGTTTCGAGCCGTCCCGCAGTTTTGAGCAGGCTGTTTCGAACTCTTGCCATTTCTGGTCGACGTCCATGCCGAGTTTGTTCAGGAATTTGGTGTTGTCAGTATTGTGCCAATGCAGTTGAAGCACTTTGTAGGGATGTGCGCCCATGGCGAGGGCAGCCACTTGCGAATCCGCCATGACGGGCAAGCCGACTTTTTTGCCGTGGGCTTTTCCAGCAAACTGGCTTTGGTCGAGCGTGGTCACACAGCCCGTGTCGTGGGTAACGGTGAGGTCGGGGTTGACTTCTTCTATCATCACCTCGATTTTGCGCTGCACGGCAAAGGAGCGGGAGAAGTCCCTCGACACGAGGATGTGCCGGAAACCGAAGCCGCAACAGTCGAACCACGAGGAATAGTCGCCGACATTTATGCCCAACTCCTGCAATACGCCGGTGATGATGGCGGTGCGCTGCGCCCCATAGATTTCGGGCGTGTAGATGGCATCTTCCTCGATGAGTTTGTGGTAATGGCAAGCCGGGTGTACCGTAGCGGTGATGTGGCTCATGTCAATCACCTGCCGCTCGGCGATGCGGTGGCGCATGGCATAGACCCACTCGCTGTAATGGACGATTTCTTCGGGAATGACCAATTTTTTCCCGAGCCGGGCCAAAATCTTGCGCACCTGCGCCCGCAATTCGGCATGGTGGATGAGGCTTTGCCGCACTTCTTTGTAATGCCCGTAGCTGGTGGCACAGTGAATGATGGGGAAGTAGCCCGTTTCGTGGGCGGCGGCAAAATTGCGGATGGCGACGGCAGCCTGTGCCGCCGGGTTGGAGGTGGCGGAGGCGTAGTAGTTCCAGGCGGTGCAGGAGGTCTGGTCTTTCGGGTCAATGTAGTCCAGCCCCAATGCCCTGTTGAGCCAAAAAATCGAGGTCGAATAGCCCGGAATATGCCCACATTGCCCACAGCTTTTGTGGTGCCAGGTCTTGTCAATGGGAATCAGCTTGGTGCGCCCGTACTTGGTCTTCACCTCCATGCTGTTTTCGGGCGCTCTTTGAACGATGATTTCACCGTCTTTTTCCAATTCGTTGAGGGCATCGTGGTAATCCTCGGTAGGCGCATCCACCGGGAGTTGGAATTCTCGGTCTTTGACTTTGAGTACTGGCAGGTGTATCATTATTGACTATTTTTTTGTGTTGATCAGTTGCGATTTTGAATGGGAACGGTCAAAAAAATAAGTTGTAACGGGTTCACAGAATTTTACAATAAACCTTTCCAAGTTGTTTTTTTGACCGTTCCCAAGTCTTCGGGAGCGTTGAGGCAAGCCTCCGTTGCGCAGTCGTTTTGCCGCTCAGAAAGAAAACCCAAGACCGACTTCCCATTGGTCCATTTTCAGTTCAATGGTCTGCTGGTTGGGTGCTTCGAGCGGGTTCGGCCCTGACACCGAGCTGGCCAGGGCACGGGTAACAAAGAAATTTATTTCCTTTCCCTCGCCGATAGATTTGCTGACGCCCAACGAAAGGTGTTGCTCGATGACGCCCGGGGCAAGGATATTGAAAAGAACTTCACTTTCCGGGATGGGTTGTTTGCCATAGGAATACCCAGCCCGGACCGTCAAGCCATCCGCTACTTCATAAAAGACACCTGCTTTGACAACGCTCATGTCTTTCCAGCCAAAGCCAGCGGCACCATCACTGCCAAGCGGCGTCGTTTGTAAATTTGGGAGCAATGGGTTTCCAATGGATTTGATTTTGCTGTAATAGATTTGCTTAAAGTCCAACGCTGCCCCAAACTTGCCGAATTGCAAGCCAACGCCAGCCGTCCAGTTCATGGGGATATCGAAGCCCCCCTGCTCGGCGAAAAGGCCGGCATATTCATCAAATGCCCCCATTTTCATGGGAGATTGGAAAGAGGCCCCAAGGGAAAGAAAATCGGTCAACTGCCCAAGGTAGCCGATGCGCACCCCGTAACCTATGGATTTATCGCTCCCATTGTTGGAGAGCTTGGCCGGGTCGCTGGAAAAATTGCCGAAGGCTGCCAACCCCTTTGCCTCGAAAGACTGGTAGGCCAAGATGGGGGAAATCCCCAATGCGTGGTTTTCAAGGACTTTGACTGAAAAAGTAGGGGCAAAAAACAATTGCGACAGGTTCACGCCGGTAGGGTCTGCGCCGAAGGTGGGACTCTCGTAATCCGTGTTCATGCCACCGTTGCCAAAAATATTGAGGCCCAGGGACATTTTATCGTTCAGCATCCAATTGGCGCCCAATGTGGGGATAATGAAAATGGTGCTGCTGCTTTCCACGGTGCCGGGCGCCAAACCAAAAGTGCCTGGAAACCCAGAAGGTGCGCCGGTAACGGTATATTGCCTATTGGGATTGAAAAGGGAAACGTTGAGTTCATACCCCTTTCCAGCAAATACCATGGCTGCGGGATTGTTGGCACCCGATATTGGACCCCAATGAAAGCCGATGCCGGCACCAGCCATTCCCCGGTACCGGATGCCGATGCCGTTGGAAAGATAGCCGTCGGTTGCGTAAACGCTGACACTTGTCAGGCAAATGAGAAAGAACAACGCTGCTTTTGCCAGATTGGTAATTTTTTCGTTTTTCATTTTGACAAAATTTTTGTGCATTTCAAAATATTGATTCTTGACAAATGACTATCGGCATTTGGCATTTGAATTCTCAAAATGTTTCATCGTAACCAGCTTCGTCAAGCCGCTCCTCCATCACGTCAACCAAGATGTCGAAAAGCCCCTCGTCCACGCCTTTGATCATGTCCATGACGCCGGTCATGTGCCAGATGAGGTACAGTTCGATGATGGTTTTGTCGCTCACCGACCAACTGGTCTCGGTGGTGTGCATCGTTTCGGGCGGCAGCGCCCTGCGCCAAACATCAAGGTTGTCCGAAATGTCCTTGACGTGCCCGCCCCAGTCCGGGAAAGCGTTGGGCTGGAGCATATCGGGCGAGACCTGTGTGCCGGTGGACATGATTTTGTAAATAATGCGCCCGTAGCCTTCGAGGGCTTCCTTTGCCGTTCGCAGGCCATTGTTCACCGCAACTTCCCGCATAATTGTAATGAGCATCCCCGGCGAATTGTGGCGGGGGCATCGGTCGCAGGAAAAACATTGGGAGCAGTCCCAGATGCTGTCGTTCATCAGGGTGTACATCAAATCGGCATCTTCTCGTGCGGCTGCCTGTGCAATGACGCGGGGACTGAAATCGTAGAAACGGGCAGAAGGGCAAGCTGCCACGCAGATGCCACACTCGTAGCAGCCGTGCAGGGCGTGGCCTTCGTAGCGCATATCTGCCTTGACCTGGTCGAAGAGCCGCTCTTTTTCCTCCATGGAAACATTAGCGTACTTGTTGTATGAAAGGTCGAGTGCCATCATTGTCTGAAATATTTAGAAGCTATTGCTGTCAGGTATTCAATAGAGGAACTCGGAAATTAGAAATCGGAAATTGAAAGGAACCGAAATCTAGTGTTTTGGGAAATTTCTGATTTCTCATTTTCCAATTTCCGAAAAGGTCTAATACTCGTCCGTCCCTTCAATATGGGTGCAAGTCACGCCGTCTTTCGTGATTTTGGTTCGATAGGCTTCCACGGCTTCGTCGCCGGTCGTCAATAAAGCGAGGTCAGCCTGGAGGTCGTCTGGTTTCATTTTCAGTATCCAGCCGTTATTGTAGGGGCTTCGGTTCACCAATTGGGCATTGCCCGCCAGGTTTTCGTTGGTCTCCACGATTTCGCCGGTGACGGGCGATTTCACAGGGCCGACCCATTTTCCGCTTTCGACGGTGGCGATGGGTTTGCCTTTTTCCCGCCGGACGCCTGGTTGTTTTGCGCGTGCGTGGAGGATGGGGCCAGCGAGGGATTGCGCCACATCGGTCATGCCAATCGTGACGGTGCCGTCGTCATTGACCCGTACCCAAGTGTTGTCGTCCACAGCGTAGTGGAGATTTTTGAAGATGACGCATTGGTTGACTTTCTCGATTGCCATTTTTTTGACTTTTTATTTTTTTTAAAAATACATGACGTGGTCGTATTCGAGTGCCAGGTCAATGATGCTGGTGGCTCCGAGTATCCCCACACCTTCGATGAGGTCGTCGGGGGTCATGTCCCAAAGCGTGAGGCTTTGCTGGCAGACTTTGAGCGACACCTCGTTGTCGAGTGCCATGTCGAGCATGGTTTTCAGGGTAACGCCGCTGCCTGGCACGAGGCAAACCTTTTCCGCTTCGCCTTTTTTCAACTGGTTCGTACCGTTCATGGTGAACCAGACCATGACCTGCATTTCCATGGCAGCGGCTGCCACGGCGTAGTAAAGCGGGGAATACGTGCGGGTAGGCGTATCTACTCCGTGGGTTTGGATGACGAGGATTTTTTTGCCTTCGGTGTCTGCCATTGTGGTCGTTATTTTTTTTAAATAAGTTCACAGATTTTGTCAGGGTCAGAAAAAACTAGGATATGGTTTTTGCTCCAATCCAAATTGATTTCTTCGTCCATCAAATATTCGAGCAAGCGGTCCTTTTCGGGGTCGTTTTTTATGAACAAGAGCTTTTTTGCCCGTCCGGTGCTGTCTTTTTGCTTTATTTCGAGCAGCAGCCATTGGTTGGGCAATTCGGCGTAGAGTTGCGCCATTTCATTGGCGTGGTATAGTTTTTTCCGCTTCACATCAAGTGGGCAAAATCAGGATTGACATTGCATGATTGCCGCCGTCCAATCGGCTGTTGAAACATTTGGGGTGCTTGCACCGTGCAGTTCAAAAAAACATTCGACCATTTCCCGGATGTTTTCCTCCTGCAAAGCCACGTTTCGCAGGCTTTCCTCAAATCCTTCCAGCCTGTATTTGGGTTGAAAGTCGAAATCCCCTGAAAAGGCAATTTTGTCAATCCGCTGTCCTTTTGTTCGCAGCGCAACTTGAATGATGCCCCCGGCGGTTTGAAGGTTTGCCTGAAACAGCCACACGCCAGCGTGAACTTTCAGTTTGCGAAGCGGCTGAGACGGTTTGCTGTACTCGAAAAGCCACTCGTCAGCGTGGAGTTTTTCACCCAATCGTTCCATCCAATCCAGTTCAATGGCCGTGAATCCGCCCGGCTCAACCGTTCTTCCCAAAGCGGCGGCGCAGTTTTCAAAATAGACTTTTTTCAGGGATTCCAAGGTGGGCACTTCGTTAAGTTCCTCCTTCGCAGTGGTCATGTATTTTTCAAGGCTTTGGCGGAACATTTCCCGGAACCGGGCATCGGGCGATTGGATGATTTGCGCCATTCGCCCGTGGTCGAAGCCCAGCAGAAAATTGCCCGTGACCACTTCCGCGTTCCCGATGGCAGCGGCGCCCGTGCCCGCTATTTTTTTGCCGCTCACGTGTACATCATTTGGCGGAAAAATGCTTGCATCAATTCCAAAGTACTTCCAGGTTTCTATCAGGGGTTTGACAAAAAGTTGAAAACGGGCGTCTATGTTGCGAGGAAGATTGTCCGGTTGGAATATCCATTGGAGAAAAATTTGCTCCTCGTCTATATATACCGTCCCGCCGCCTGTTTCCCGCCGGATGACCGGGATGCCATTTTGCCTACAAAACGCTATATCTACTTCCTGTTTTGCATCCTGATGGAAACCCACACAGACATAAGGGCTTCCGGGTCTGGAAAACACAATGGTGTCGGCATCTTCGGGTGCTTTAGCATAAGCCAAGGCATGGTAAATCGTTTGTGACTGAAGCCCCGAAACCGTTCCGGCATCAATAAATCGAATAGGGATATCCTTTTTCACGATGTCGCCACTTTAATCAAACGAACAAGCTAACGTCAGCGTCGGCAGCATAGGAAAGGAAAGCTGCGGCACCTGCAATTTCTGCTTCGGGAATGAATTCGTCTTTGGAAAAACCAAACACATCCATCGTCATTTGGCAGCCGATAAGCCGCACGTCCATTTCGATGCAGGCATCGCGCAGTTCTTCAATGGTGGCGACCCCCTTGTTTTTGAACATCTGCTTCATCAGCCCCGTGGCCATGCTCTCGAAGCCCGGCACGTTTGCCATCAGCACATTCGGGATGGGCCAGTTGATGTTCTGAAAACCCTCGCCGCCGAAGGGCATTTTCATGGGCATTGCCGGGTTGCCCAAGGGGGACACCTTGGCATCAATGTCTTTTTTCAAAAGCGGCAGCCCATAAAAGGTGAAGAATATGCAGACTTCCCAATCCATTGCGGCGGCGGCGGATGCCAGGATGAACGGCGGGTAGGCCCAGTCCAAGGATCCTTTGCTTGATATCAAGGCGAGGCGCTTGGGCCTGCCACTTCCATTTTCTTGAGCCATTGTGATAGGAATTTAATTTTCGTCCGAGAAACACGACGGTTATCAAAACCACCTAGGTTCGCCCAAACGAGCCATTGTTAATGAGTTTTACGGATGACGAAACGGAAAGTGGCTCCTTCATCCTTTGCTTCGAGGAGTTCGTGGCCGGTTTGCTTTGCCCATGCGTGCATATCCGGCATGGCTCCGGCATCGGTGGAGACCATTTCCAGGACTTCGCCAATCTGGAGATGTTTCAGGGCGCCCCTTGTCTTCACGACGGGCATTGGGCAAAGCATTCCCTTGCAGTCGAGATGTTGATTAACTGTGAAGTCTGCCATTTTTCAACTTTTTTGATGAATGAATTTGTGAATTATCCCAAGTCCCAGCCTTCGCATGTAATCGAAGATGCGGATGATATGCCTCGAAGCCAGCCGGAATAGATGTTCTTTCCTTCCCTTTGGAAATCAGTTCACCCTTGTCTTTCATTTTGGTCAAACGGTGGGACAACAACGATTGCTCCACGGGTATCCGCCCGTTGATTTGCACTACCGAAAGCGGCTCGTTTTCTTCGAGCAAACAAAGGGATTCGAGCCGTACCGGGTGCGAGATGACCCTCATGATTTCGGCTAATTTTTCGAGCTTGCCGACGTCAGTGTTGCGGGTGCGAACCAATGTTTTTCCATTGTCTTAAGCGTCCGGTAAATGTATGAATGCATGTTCATCTGTTTCTACCGGAAGTTTGTATTTTTTCCGCAATCTCTCTTTATTTTAGAATTATGTGCTTAAAGTCACATTGGCAGCCAAATGAAGTTGAGCAAAACCTGATGTGATTCCAACCCAGCTACGTCGGCTTCCTTTGCCAAAAAGAAGCGTGAGAAAACGGAACGAGCCTTTTTTGTAAATTTGCCAGCTCAAACATCCCGATTCAAACAATTCAAACACAACCGCCATGCTGGAAACCTATTTTTCCACTTTCAGAAAAAACGTCATCGGCATTGACCAATCATTTGAAACGCCATTTGGCTCGAAGACAATCACCTACGCCGACTGGACGGCGAGCGGGCGACTTTATTTGCCCATCGAGAAGCGGTTGCTGGAGGAGGTCGCCCCCTTCGTCGGCAACACCCACACCGAAACGACCGTCACCGGCTCGACCATGACGCTCGCTTACCACGAGGCCTTGAGCATCATCAAAAAACACGTGGGCGCCTGGCAGAGCGACGTGATCATTTCTTCCGACTCGGGCATGACGGGCGTGGTCAACAAGTTCCAGCGGCTGCTCGGCCTGCGGGTACACGAAAAATTTGCAGGGCAAATCCACCTGCCGGAGGATGAAAGACCCGTCGTTTTTTGCACCCACATGGAGCACCATTCCAACCAAACCTCTTGGCTGGAAACCATCGCCAACGTGGAGGTCATCAACGCCGACAGGCAGGGGCTGGTGGACTTGGTCCACTTGGAGCAGCTGCTGAAAAAATACGAGAACCGGAAAACGAAAATCGCCGCCATCACCTCCTGCTCCAACGTCACGGGCGTTTTTACACCTTATTATAATATAGCCGAAATCATGCACCGCCACGGCGGGCTTTGCTTCGTGGATTTTGCCGCTGCCGCTCCTTACATCCACATCAACATGCGCCCCGGCAATGAACTGCAACACCTCGACGCCATTTATTTTTCCCCGCACAAATTCCTGGGAGGGCCCGGCACGACAGGCATCCTCGTTTTCAACTCCAAGTTGTACCACAACCGCGTACCCGACCATCCGGGCGGCGGCACAGTGGATTGGACAAACCCGTGGGGGCAGCACAAATACGTGGAGGAAATCGAAGCGCGGGAGGACGGCGGCACGCCCGCATTTTTGCAGACCATCAAAGCGGCGCTCTGCGTCAAGCTGAAGGAGGAAATGGGCGTGGAAAACATGCTCGCACGGGAGGAGGAGTTGCTGGACATTTTGTGGGAAGGGCTTCACCAAATCCCAAACCTCCACATCCTCGCAGGCAACATAAAAGACCGGTTGGGCATGGTGTCATTTTACGTGGACGACCTGCACTACAACCTCGCCGTCCGCCTCCTGAACGATCGCTTCGGCATCCAGATGCGGGGAGGCTGCTCTTGCGCTGGCACATACGGACACCACCTGTTGCACGTCTCTCCGCACCAATCCAAAAGCATCACCGACCGCATTTCGCAGGGCGATAATTCGACCAAGCCCGGCTGGGTGAGGCTGTCCGTTCACCCGGTCATGACCGACGAGGAGATTCATTTCATCGTTGACGCGATAGGCCAGCTTGCCCGGTATCACCGGGAATGGGCAACCGACTATGACTATCATCCGGGGAAAAATGAGTTTCAACACAAAGCAGAAATTCCCTCCGGCATCAGGCGGGTAAAGGACTGGTTTGAAAAACCTTTGGGTTCCTGTCCAGCCCCTGCTCCCGTTCCTTCGGAAATCGGCGCTTTTTGAAATGCGCGGTTTGATTGGAAAATGGCAGCAGGTAGGAGTGCCGGGTATGTCATCCGCCATTACGGAAATTGAAAAAGACGAAACAAAAAGGCTGGTTTTTTGACAAATATCACATGCCCGGATGATATTTCTTCATAACGTCTTATAGCTATTATTTCGTTGTTTGTAATACCACAATTCGGAAAAAAATTACTTGCTTTACAGCCACTAATCGAAGTAGTGAATTGCCCTTTAAATGGCGTTTTTTCATAAAAAAATAATAAAATGGCACGACTGATTGTTCCCACCGACTATTCAACCACCGCTGAAAAGGCGCTCGACCAAGCATTTTTGCTGGCGAAAAAGGACAACGACGAGGTCGAGCTGCTCCACGTTGTGGTGATGTCGCCTACCTCGGATTCCCCCAAAATCTATGATTACATCATGAGTGGAAAGAAGGAGGAGGAAGGTCGCCTGAAAGCTTTAGCCGCCGAACGAATAAAGGCACTGAGCCTACCCGCCACTACCCGCTGGCGGGTGAAGGTGCTGTACGCCGAACACTTCCTCGTTGCGATTACCCACCGTTTTGAGAAATCAAAGGCTAAGTTGGTGGTGATGGGCACTACGGGCATCTCGGGTCTTGCCAACAAAATCTTCGGCAGCAACACCGCCAACCTTATCAGCAAGGCAGAACTGCCTGTGTTGACCGTACCGCCCAGTTGGAAGCCGACCATCTTGCAAAAACTGGAGTTCTGTCTTCCGCCCGAAGAAGTGCCCGCCCACAAAAAGGAAATAAACAAATGGGCAAAATGGATGGGGGCAACCGCTTCCATCGCCTATTTCACGAATATTGCCGACGCAGCTCCTAATCAAAGCAAAAGCCCTTTCCCCATCAAAACCATCGTCACCATGCCGGAAGAGCCGCTCTACGAAGACCTCGTGGAATACAGCGCCAACTTGAAAGCCACGGCACTCTGCATGTTCGTGCATGAGCGGCTGACCGTATTTGAGCGGATTTTCGACCGAAGCCTGACGGGGCAGGTGGCCGGACGGGTGCATATCCCGATGTTGGCGCTGCCTGTGAAGTCGGCCTGAATTGCTGTCCATCCGTTTTAGGTGAGATTAAAAGTCCATAGGTTATCGTGTTCACTCGAAGTCACGGAGAAACAATTTGTCATAAATTGTCTCTTTTACACAAACATCTTTTCGAGCACACTCCCCGCAAAATAGGCAAGTATGGCTGCTCCGCTGCCAAGTCCAAAAGTTTCCAGTGCACCCCGCCAGAGCGGTTGCTCGCCGACGTAACTTTTCAGCAAACCAACGCCTAGGAACGAAAGCCCAGTAAATATGCTCGACACCAAGAACAGGTCTCGCTGGATGGGAGCGAAGTAATCTGCCAAATAAACAATCATGGGAATAAGGCCAACGGCATTGAAAGAGATGAAGGTAATCACCGCCCTTGAAAGTGGGGAGCGGGCGCCAAGCGTCAGGTTCAGTTCGTCCTTCATCATGGTGTCCACCCAGATGTCCTTGTCGGAGGTGATGGCTTTCACTACCCGTTCCAGCGATTGACCACTTAGGCCTTTTTTAATGAAAATCTGTCGGATTTCTTCCCTTCCTTCTTCTGGGTTGTGGTCTACTTCGAGGTACTCCAAGCGGCGGTATTTTTCGTAGGTATGATTTTCAGAATGGTGGGCAAGGTAGCTGCCGACGCTCATCGAAAAACCGTCGGCGATGAGGTTGGCGAAGCCCAAAATGATGACCACCGAGCTGTCAAGCCCTGCCCCCGCTGCTCCTGCCACTACTGCGAAGGTGGTAACGATGCCATCCATGCCACCATAAACAAACTCGGCGAGGTAGTCTTGGATTTTCATAATTCGATGAGCGAATGAGCGAATGGAGAAATGAGTGAATAACTGCTATGGCGGTGCATTCACTCATTGACTTATTTCATCATTCTCTCATTGTAACAAGGCCGGCTCCATGAAGGCGAAATTTAGCATGTCGAAGGTGGTGAGGATGCCAACCAGCTTCTTCTGGCGATCCACAACCGGGATGGCGTGGAAGAGGTTCTCCCGGAAATACCCCACTGCAATATCCACGGTGTCTTCGGGCTGCAAGGTTGCTACTTGTTTCGTCATGACCTCGCTCACGAGCAGGGAGCGGAGGATGGCCTTGTTGTACTCCACGCTTTTTTCCGTTTTGAAAAGGGTGAACCCATGCAGTACTTTCAGGTAATCCGACTTGCTGACGATACCCACGACGCGGCTCTCATTGTCTATGACAGGAATGTGGTGGATGTTGTTGGCTGTGAACAACTCGTCCACCCGTTGCATGGTATCGTTCGGATGGGCGAAGAATACATCACGCGTCATGATGTTGGCGATGGTGGTGGTTCTGTCAAACATGATTGGTGCGTTTTAGAAGGTGCGTCAACCTGCTGGCCTTTGGCTCAGCACGTTGGCACACCTGTTTCTTTATGCTTCTTCAAAGTTCTCCAGTTCCAGCTGCTCTCCAACTGGGGACGAAAAGGCGTATGATAATAGGTCGTGAGAGGTAACGATGCCCACAAGCCGACCATCTTCCACAATAGGCACCGCATGGAACTTGTTGGCAAGGAAGATGTCCGCTGCCAGCCCAATGGTGTCATCGGAACTGAGTTGGAGCGGGTACTTCGTCATGATGTCCTCCGCCATGAGGTGCTGAAAACGAGACTTGGTATTGGCCGCTCTTGTCGCTTCCACGGATAACACGTAGGCCACCTTGAAAAAATCTTCACGGCTGACGATGCCTACTAGTTCACCGCCAGGCCCCGTCACGGGCACGTGGTGAAAGCTGTGCTTTGAAAAAAGTTCCCGTACTTCGCCAAGGGTTGTATCTGGCTGAACGGTGACCGGATTGGCGGTCATGATTTCTTGTACGGTGATATTCGGGTTCATTTTTATAGGTTTAAATGCATGAAAAAATACGTTGAAAAAAAAACCGGAAGCCACCTTGCGGCCGGCCTCCGGGATACACCTCTCACATTGAAGAATGAGTTTTTGTGCCCAGCGGTCAAGAAACCTTAACCACCTTGGCCGGTTCTTCTTTTTCGACTTTAACTTTTGGCACCTCAATTTTCAGGATGCCATCATTATAAGTAGCCTTTATACTGTCAGCTTTTACGTTCTCTGGCAACCAGAAGGAACGGCTAAAAGCCTGATAGTTGAACTCTTTGCGTGTGAAATTCTCCTCTTTCTCTTCTTTCTCCGACTTGGTCTCAGCAGCGATGCACAAATGGCCTTCCTTTATCTCCACCTTGAAGTCGTCTTTATTCATGCCAGGGGCTGCTACCTCCAGCTTGTAGGCTTCCTTCGTCTCTTTGACGTTGACGGAAGGCGTCGTCATTTCAAAACCGGGCAACCACCTTTTGTCGAAGAAGTCGTCGTCTTTGAAAAAATTCATAGCCCAGTCTGCCATGTTCAATGCAGGAAGCAATTCGTTCCGATTTTTCCATTTTACGATTGACATAATGTACCTCCTTTTGTTGTTGGGCTTAAAAAACCGGGCAAATGAGCAACTAACCAAACCATCCAAGTTTTGGCCTTCGGAGGCAAGTCCATCGGGGGCTTGGATGCCCTGACCATTGTCCATTTGCCCTTCCCTTAAACCCGGTTTTTATCATTCACTTGGTTTATGCAACAAAGGTAAATTTGTTAACCTCGGGCTGAAATGACTTCCATCAACCACCTGATTGACTTATGTCAAGCGCACTTTTTTTCGGATTTTCAAAATGACTGGACAAGTTCTTTAACTCGCCATTTAACGGTAGTCCGCATGTTCTACTCTCTTGCTTGCCGATAGTTATGGGCTTGCACTATTCGACTTTTACATGGTGCGCCCTTTTATGCACTTCTGGTTTATTGTCAATAAAACTGATGTGCAGCACACCATGCTCGCACTTTGCCTCCATGTGGTCAGCGGAGATGTCGTCCGACAGCTTGAACTTCCGCTCAAACGAGTCCGTTGAGAATTCCTCCACGATGTACTCCACGCCTGTTTTTTCCAAGTGGTGAGGCTTATCACCCTTCACGGTCAGTACATTTCCCTTAATCGTTACTTCGAGGTCGTCCTTTGTGAACCCAGGCACGGAAACATCCAGCACCACCTTTTTTTCTTGCTTTGAAACATTGGTTGGCGGCATCTCGTGCCACGGAAAATCAAAAGAGGAACGCCCAAGAAAGTGACTGGAATCTATGAGTGGCTTATAGCTCTCGCCCATCCAGTCGAATGCATGGTTGCGAAGATTTGGTCTCCATCTCATGGCGATAAAATTTTGAATTTCGGCGGGTGGCATTTGGCCTTGGATATCCCGTCCACCAACCACCATCTCGTGCGAAACCTGTTAATTAATGTTGTAAAGTTCCCTTTCTCTAAAATCCAAATCATTGTTTTCTGTCAACCTATTCAGGTGATTTTTATCAGCGATAAATAGTGGGAACGGCCTTTTCGGCGCTCTTTACCAACCCATTTTTCAACTGGCCTCGAAAAACGATTTCACGTAAGCCACTTTTTGGTTTTCGGTCATGCTGTCCGCAGTCAATACGGCCCTCAGGGTTGAATCAAAATGGCTGGGATGCTCCTTGATGGCATTTACCAAAAGGTCTTTCGCCTCGCCCGGTCCGAAGATTACTACCTCGTCGGCGCCTTTGACGTTTTCAATGATTTCTTTGAAGTAGCTGTGCTCCTCGTTTTGCCGACGATTTGCATGGGTCTTCTCCGAGCCGCCCTGCCCAGGTGAGCCGCCCTTGAAATGGGAAGACCCCATATCAGAATCAATTTTGTGAATGCGAATCAAATCGCCATCCTGCAATTCGATAAAGTTGGCTTCCTTGGAGTCGAGCCAGATGCCTGTTTGTTTTTTCATGACTTAATTTATTTAATGATTTACGAAACTACCCATAGAAAGCCGCCAATGCCAATGAGTGGAATTATGGCTGAAGATGACTTTCGTCATGGCACAGATAAACGTGTGCACAAGCGATTTAAGGCTGGTAAAATGGTCGTCGGCTAATTGTCAACTTTCGTTAGTGAGTTCTTATAAACATCCTTAACCTGAACGGTATCCCCTTGTTCATTTACCACTTTCAAATCGTACCGGATGACGACCCTTGTGCCAATGGGGGCGTAGTAGTAGATGCGCCAAGCGTCGGCCTCCTTCGTGCCGATGCAGCCGTTGGAGTAGGCTTTGCCAACGGATTTTGGGTTGGAGGTCGGATGGATGAGCTGCCCTGTGCGAAGCCCGTTCAGTTTCGGCTCCATCCACGGGATGATCGGCATCCGGGTTTTCTTTTTGTCGTCCCGTTCGGTGACGGTGAACATCCGTCCGTCCACGGGATCCCTGAAAAATGGATTTTTCGAGTGCCGAACGATGGTGCCCGTGCCGGTCCTCGTGCGCAAGTCGGTCACCCTATCGGTGGCGAGGAGGTAGCGCTTGCGGTTCTGACCGACTCGCACGGGGAAGGTGTAGATGGTGTCCCCATTTTCAACAATACGCAGCTGGAACTCCGGGATGTTGATGTCAATGACGGTGCTGTCCATTTTGGTCAGCAGTTCCAGCGCATCGGCTTCGTTGGGGATAATAAGCGTGTCGCCCTCCTGCATCACCACCAGCGAGCGGTTATCGTAGTTGAAAATGCCCCGCTCTTTCAGGCGGTAGTAGTCGGTGTTTTCGAGGCTGTCAATGAGCCAAGGGTTCGCCCGCACCAGCAGGTGCTCCGACACCGGGTAGGGGGCAAGCGTGTCGTAACGCTTCACGAGCGTGTCCAGGAAATCGAAAAGGCAGCCAATGGTAACATCGTAGGTAAGCACGACGGTGTCGAAGGGCGGAGGCGGTGGAGTCGGGAGGGTGTCTTGGGTGGCAGCTACTGGCTCAACTTCAATTTGGGCATGAGTTTCCGCCTTGTTTTGGCAGGAAAAAAAGAGTACTAACAACAGGCCAAAAGCTAAAATGCCAATGCCGTTTTGAGGTGTATTTTTCATAATTCAATGTGTAAAAATTGCCGGGCGACGACCCATCGCCCGGCAATTTATCACGATCCGGCTTACCTCACAATCACAAACCGCTTGCCCACGGCTCGCTTGCCGGGCTGAATGGCAAACAGATAGTAGAGGCCGTCCCGGAAGTTCTTCACGTCAATGCGGTACGGGAACTGGGCGTCCGGGGCAATTTTCTGCGTCCAGACTACCCGCCCGTAGGCATCGTTGATGTTCCATTGCATCTCGCCTTCCGGCGCTTCCGTCAGTTGGATGAAGACCTCCGACGTGGCCGGGTTCGGGAAGATGGTGTAGTCCATCGGCTCGTCGTAGGAGACCACCCGCACGGGGCTGTACACCTCGTCGCCGTTCCCGAACAGAACGAGCATCCGGTAGTAGTTGAACCCATCGTTGGGTTGCTCGTCACGCACCTGCACCACCTGCGAATTGTCGGCGATGGCCTTGCCCTGCAAGGTTTCCAGCACCTCGTAATCGTTGCCGTCCACCGATTTTTCCACTTCGATTTGAACGACTGGTTCCGCAAAATGGTAGGCACCAGCGAGGTTCACCCAAGTCTTTTCGGGCACGGCCTCGAAGGAGAGGCTGGTGGCCCGGTTGTCGGTGTCCCCAGGTGTCAGGTTGTTGCTGATATTGATGGTGTAGTCCTCCACCTCACCGTTGGCAAATGTCTCGCAGGAACTTGCAAAGCCGCCCCGTTTCATCGAAACCCGCATCCGGGTAGCGCCAGTCAATGCGCCTTGCGAAATGTTGATGCTGCCAGTGACGCTGGCAGTTTGGGTGCCGTTGGCAGGGGCGGTGAGGATTTGCTGCTGCACCACTTCGTCTGGTGTCGAGAACACGCCATCGTGGTTGTAGTCAATCCAGACCCGCCAGTATTCGTTCCAAGTGAAATAGCTGTAGCCCGCTGTCAACGTGACCGGGTAAGCCTGTCCCTTTTGAAGTGTCGTGCTCAAACCCGTGAAGTCGCTGTATTTGCTCTTGCCAGACTGGTTGTCAAGCGTGTTCAATTTTACTCGTGCAATCCATTCGTGCCAAGGGAAGTTGCTGGTGCTGGCGCAATAGGTGCTCGGTGCGGTGCAGGGAGCGGCTTGGCCGTTCGCACCAATTTTTATCAGCTTGCCATCCCTAGTTCCAAGGAACGCCCCGCCCGGCACGGCTCGGAAGGCCCTGAATAGCGTGGCATCTAGGCCGGACAGCGTTTTTGTCCAAACAGTGTCCAAGTTGCTGTTGATCCGAATGATGAGGGACTGACTTGGCAAACTGGTATATGGGAAGTAGCGGGTGAAGCCCGTGATGAAGCCGCCATCCGTTCCTCGCATGATTGGGCTGACGTCCGAGAACGGCCCCGTGCTAGCTGCTACCGGAATTGGAGGGGCCAGTGTGGCCATGTCCTTGTTGAAGACTTCGTTGCCGTTTGCGTCAATCTTGTAAAAATTGCCGTGGCTGGTGGGCGAGCCACCTGGAGGGCCAGGATTGAAGGCCGTCACCAAGGTGCTGCCGTCAGGCATTTCAGCCACCCCGCGCACTTTCGTGAACGTGCCAAGGTCCTTAGTCCATTGAACGCTGCCATATTGTCCACTGATTTTCACCAAATAGGCCGTATGCGTAAAACCATACGTCGGCACTTCCACAACGAGGTATGTGTTTTGATTGTAGCCTTGGAACACGGTGGCGGTAGTGCCCGTCTTGGCGTTAGCTACGTCAAAATAATTCTGCTGGAGTGTTTTCCCATTGTAGTCCAACCGCATATACCATACCCTGCGCACATCGGCTGGGTATCCGCTCTCGTTGTAGGTGCCAGCCAGCAAAATATCGCCGTTGATGGCCTCGCCGATGGACACGTTTTCGATAATGGTAGCGATATAGATGCTGTACTGCTTTACCCACAGCACCGTCCCCGATTTATTGATCTTTTTAAGGTAAATAATGTTCGGCTCGCCTATGGTGGCGCACAGGAAATTCTCGTCGGAAAGCGGCGTGACCTTTTCGTTAAGGGCAAAAGTCTCCGTTCCGGTAAGGATGCCATCGCTCCCAACGGTATGGTTTCTGAAGGTGGAAATGTTAGCCGTTGCGTCGTATTTGCTCATCCTGAAAACGTGGTGGCCGTTGATAGAAGCCGCACCGTAGGTTGTAAAGCCGTCTTGGCTGACCGCCGTTTCAAAGCCGCAAAGTTCGTCCGGCCCTGCCGAAACAGTGATTTTGGCAGTGGTGGCCAACACGTTGTTGTTCTCGTTAAGTTCGAGGATGGCCCCCGTCACGTCTGCCTTCAAGATGAGAAAATACTGTCCGTTGGGCTGCTCGGCGGGCACAGTGATGCTGCCCAAAACATTGGGTATCGTTCCAGTTGGCGTATTGCCCGTGTTGATGTAGCCGGTCAGGCGGTCTTCATAGCTCAATTGGTTGTCGTTGCTCAGGTAGGCAGCGATGATGTACTCCCCAGTGGCAGTGGCATTGCCCGTGTTCTTCAGGTCGAAATTGAACCAAACGACAGCGCCCGGCGTGGTGCTAGTGCTTTGCAGCGTCAGGTTCGCCATTGACAAGTCAGGCTGTTTGGTGCCTGGGCTGCCGCAATCGGGGTTGAGTGCCCAGTTAGGGCCAAGAAATAAAACCGTCGTATCGCCCGTCTGAAGGATATGGTTGAAGTCAATTAAAGCAGGTCGTTTTTGGAATATGGTTCCGTCCGCCTTTTTCAAACTGATGGTAAACGGTGAGATATACTGCTGGGACACGACGATTTGGTAATTGGCCGTCAACGTGTCGCCAAACAGGTTGGAGTTGTAAGACTCTCTGTAATAGCTGCCCATATAAGCCACAGTACCTGATTCGGAAGTCCTAGTCGTTTGAATTGACATTGTCTCGAAGTCGTACAAAATGCTAGTCGTGCCAGCCGACGAGCTTTTGATGGACGGGAAGTTGAATTTGTAGCCAATGGAGTAGTATCCGCAAGGTGTCGGCCTCCAGTGGAGCAGTTCCGTGAAGGCGAACCCTCCGCTTGCCACTTGCTGTAGTTGCGGGGTGTACTTGATAAAACTGTAACCATAAATGGTGTTGAAATAGGTATTGGCGGAAAGGAACACCACAACCACGTTGCCATCGGAGGTCTTTACAAATCCCTTCAATAAGTCGTAGTTCAAATTGTTGTTGAACTGCGAGACCCGCACGTAGGACAGGTAGTTCAGGTTGTTGTCGGTCTTGATGAGCACCAATGAATCAGCCACCACGTTGCCTTGGTTGTACTGTCGCTGAAAGCCGCCCAAGATGAAAGTGCCATCGTTCAGTTCCACGGCTGCTTCGATAGTTGGGAACTTGCTCAACACATTTACAGGGATTGTCTTTTGCCACGCAATGCTGCCGTTGGCGAGCTTGCGGACGACGGTGTTATTTTGAACTAAAATGCTGTCTTCCAATATGACTGGAATCGAAGTTTGTCCCAAAATCTCGCCGTCCTTGTTCACGGTGTAACGGGTTTGTGTGCCTTGGTTGGCGGAATAGAGGTAAAACTGCCCAGCCACAGGAGCCTCTTCGTGGCAAAGGATTGTGCCGGGAATGTCTTTTTTGCAAGCGCCCTGCGCTGCGATGTTGACGGAATAGTCCTCGATTTCACCAAATGGAATATTCTCACAAGGCGATGCAAAAGCGCCTCGTTTCATAATAACCCGCATTCGGGTTACGCCTGGCAAGGTTACGGTTGGAATGTTGAAGCTGGTATTGACGCTTTGCGTGGGCACACCGTTGGGGCCTTTGGGCATGACGGTACTCAAGACCAACTCGCCTGCATCCACGAAGTCTCCGTCCCGGTTGAAGTCAATCCAGATGCGCCAGTATTCCTCGAAACCGAAATAGGAGAACCCACCCGTCAGTTTTACGGTGTTGCTGCCTTGCGAAAGGTTGAAGTTGAAGGTGGGGGAGAAATCGCTATAAGTGCTTTTGCCGCTTGTTTTTACCTGCGTGCCGATTTGCACCGCCGCAATCCAGTCTTCCCAAGGGAAGTTCGAGTGGGCGGCGCAATAATTGGTCGGACCGCCACCGCCTGTAACCTCAAATGCTGCCGACACGATGTTGTTGTTCTCGTTCGACTCTTGAATTACGTTGCCGTTGTCGGCCACGCAAATCAGGAAATAATTGCCCGCAGTAGTACCTAGCGGGATGGTGATGGAGGCTGGAACGGTGGTGTTGTAGTTGACGGGCGTGTTGCCAGTCGGCACGGTACCGGCCAGCACGTCGTTGGCGCTCCAAGTGTTGTCGGTGGAGAGGTACGCACCGATGACGTAGTTGCCCGCAACGGTTGCTGTGCCGATGTTGTCCAATTTGAAGGTGAAATTGACCACCGAGCCAGCCGTTCCGGAAATTGGCACTGATAGATTGGTCAGCGTCAGGTCGGGCAGGGTCTGCACGATTTGGTTCACTGTCACCGTGAAGGCACAGTTTGCCGTGTTGTTGGCGGCGTCGGTTGACGTGTAGGTCACGGTCGTTGTGCCAAAGGAAAAAGTAGCACCCGGCTGGTGCGTCGAGGTCAGGGTGGGCGTTCCGCAGTTGTCGGTGGCAGTCGGCGACGTCCAGGAGACGCTCGCCGGAGTTGCCGAGTTGACAGAAATATTGGCCGGACAACCAGCTATTACCGGCGGTGTCACGTCGGGAGAGCAGCCAGGACCGCCTGCGACGTTGCCATCTGCATCCGTCCGAACCAAGAGTACCAATGTCTGATTGGATGCGCCGTCCCCCACATAAAGAAACCCACCGTCTGGCATCATTTGCAAGGCACGGGGGTGAACACCTAAATCGTCCTTTTCATATACTTTCGACCAAATCAAACTGCCAGTGGGGCTGAATTTTTTCAAGGACAAATCTTGCCCTGCAGTAATGTCAACGCTGCCAAGCAGCAAATTCCCATCCGCCGTCCCAATCAAACGGATGTACCCGGCGGTTTGGATTTCACCGATTTTGTTGCCATTGAGGTCAAACTTGTGAATGGTAGGGCTTGCAGTTGGCGTGCCCACGAAGTAGGTATTGCCGATTTGAAGTGTACCAATGTCATTGCTCGAAATGGCAGCTATTTTTTTCAACCATTGCTGGTTGCCATTTCCATCAAGTTTCAACACGGCAATGCTGTCCGGCGGCGCTTGGAATGCGACCAACACGCCACCATCGGTGGTTTGCGTCACGTTTTGATGGTGTGAATTGCCGACCGGAAAACTGTAGTTGAATATTTTTTGCCAGAGCAATGCCCCGCCACTTGAAATCTTCAACAGCTTGACCTGGGTACCCAGGTGCAGCACATTGATGACGTAAAAATCACCCGTCGAAGATTGGTAAACCTTGCCCGTGTAGGGCGTTGGGGTCAAGCCGAGCCATTGTGTGGAATTGTCGTTTTTGATTTTTACCCTAAAAAAATTGGCACCTTCCCACATGCCCACATAGAGGCCTTCGTTTCCTGCACCAGTAAAAAGGTTGTTGTTATAGGTCGTGTAGGAAGAAAGGTTGACGGCAGGACCCTCCATATCGCCCATTTGGTTCAGTTTGACAGCCTCATAAGTGAATTGTGAACCTTGATTTTTTCTGATGCCTATCAAGGCTTTTCCGTCGTTTAGGGCTGCGGCTCCCCAAGCTTCAATTGATTGCCCTAGCGGAGCGGGCAGTGTTTTTATATAGGTCTGCGCTGAAACGAGTAAGGAAAGGAAGAGGAAAAAGGCCGTCAATAGCCCTATTGATTGAGGAAGTTTATTCGGTTTCATGTTATTCAGGTTTTTGAAAATAGGAGAAAAAGCGGGCTTCCGCAGAATGATGCTGGAAGCCCGCTTCACAAGTAATCACCTCGTAATCACAAACCGCTTGCCCACGGCCCGCTTGCCGGGCTGCATGGGAAACAGGTAGTACAGGCCGTCCCGAAAGTCCTTTAAGTCAATGCGGTACGGGAACTGGGCGTCCGGGGCAATTTTCTGCGTCCAGACCACACGCCCGTAGGCGTCGTTGATGTTCCATTGCATCTCGCCTTCCGGCGCTTCCGTCAGTTGGATGAAGACCTCCGACGTGGCCGGGTTCGGGAAGATGGTGTAGTCCATCGGCTCGTCGTAGGAGACCACCCGCACGGGGCTGTACACCTCGTCGCCGTTCCCGAACAGAACGAGCATCCGGTAGTAGTTGAACCCATCGTTGGGTTGCTCGTCACGCACCTGCACCACCTGCGAATTGTCGGCGATGGCCTTGCCCTGCAAGGTTTCCAGCACCTCGTAATCGTTGCCGTCCACCGATTTTTCCACTTCGATTTGAACGACTGGTTCCGCAAAATGGTAGGCACCAGCGAGGTTCACCCAAGTCTTTTCGGGCACGGCCTCGAAGGAGAGGCTGGTGGCCCGGTTGTCGGTGTCCCCAGGTGTCAGGTTGTTGCTGATATTGATGGTGTAGTCCTCCACCTCACCGTTGGCAAATGTCTCGCAGGAACTTGCAAAGCCGCCCCGTTTCATCGAAACCCGCATCCGGGTAGCGCCAGTCAATGCGCCTTGCGAAATGTTGATGCTGCCAGTGACGCTGGCAGTTTGGGTGCCGTTGGCAGGGGCGGTGAGGATTTGCTGCTGCACCACTTCGTCTGGTGTCGAGAACACGCCATCGTGGTTGTAGTCAATCCAGACCCGCCAGTATTCGTTCCAAGTGAAATAGCTGTAGCCCGCTGTCAACGTGACCGGGTAAGCCTGTCCCTTTTGAAGTGTCGTGCTCAAACCCGTGAAGTCGCTGTATTTGCTCTTGCCAGACTGGTTGTCAAGCGTACTCAATTTTACTCGTGCAATCCATTCGTGCCAAGGGAAGTCGCCTTGAGAAGCACAGTAGTTGCCCGGCGTTACTCCCGTGATGTTCAGCGACGGCCCAATTAGGGTGTTGTTCCAGTAGTTCGATTCACAGTTGGCGTTGACCTTCAAAAGTAAGAAGTACGTGCCAGGAGCGATGGTTCCAGCTATCTGGCCTGAAACGTTTATGATTGCAGTGCCTGCTAAAAATTGGCTGTAATTCACTGTTTGAGTGGTGAAACCAATGTCGTTCCCGTTGCCCAAAACATTGTCCGTTGAAAGCACTACATCAACCGTTAGCCCACCCGTTAATTCATTGAGCGGAAAGTTCGCCAAGTTTTTAACCTGCAACGAGAAGCTGAGGTTGCCACCAACGGGCAGGCTTGCCGAAACACCCATCAGGTTTTGCAGTGCAAAATCAGCCGCACCAATTAACTGGTTCCCCGCGCTGAAGATATTGTTGCTTTCGTCGGACTCATCCACTGCGTTGTTGGCATCTACCATTACGAGGATGTTGTACACGCCTGGAGGGGTGGAGACAGGCACGGCTGCGTTGATGTTTAGACCCGCCACGGCATCCGATCCGATGCCCGTGTAGTTTAGTGTTTGCCACAAGATGTCGCCAGCACCAATCACACCATCCTTGGACAACCAAGCTTTTGCAACAAATGAGGTTGTTACAGCAATTTGCGACGGATTGCGCACCAGCCCGCCCAAATATCCATACGGGCTGCCCGGCGGCGTGAAGCAATTGTCGTTGGAAGGTATGACCTCCCAAGCGACGGTTGTCAGGTCAGGTTTGGCTGCATTGGTGCCGATATTCACCGTGTAATCTTCCACCTCGCCGAAAGGCAAGATTTCGCAAGCCGATGCGTAAGCGCCCCGTTTCATTGAAACCCGCATCCGCGTCGGGCCCGTCAGTGAGCCTGCCGGAATGCTGACGCTGCCGGTGATGCTGGCAGTCGCTGTGCCTGCGGCTGGAGCGGAGAGTACTTGCATCTGCACCACTTCATCAGGCGATGAAAACACGCCGTCGTGGTTGAAGTCAATCCAGACTTTCCAGTATTCGTTCCAGGTGAAATAGCTGAACCCGGTGGTCAGCTTGATGGGGTACGACTGCCCAGCCGTCACGTTGATTACCTGGCTGGTGAAATTCGAGTACACTGACTTGCCGGAGGTGTTTTGAAAACTGCCCAACTCCACTTTGGCAATCCAATCTTCCCACGGGAAGTTGCTGTACGATGGGCAGTAAGTGCCCGGGGTTCCCGTCGTGATTTGAATCGGGATGGCATTCGAGAGGTTGTTGAGAATGGTCTGCTCGCAAGAACCGCTCAGTTGCACAAAAATGAAATAACTCCCTGCGGCAGTGCCGCCCTGAATGGCTACGTTTGCGTTCACCGTGGTTTTGCCGTTGAGGTAAAGCGGAGGGTTGGAAAATTGGTTGTAGGCAATCTGCACCGTGCCGAGTTGGGCGTCGTCAATGGTGCTAAACTGGTTGTTGGCGGACAGGTAAATGTCAGCCACCAGGTTGCCGGTTCCTCCAAATCCAGTCAATTCCGCCAAGGGGAACCCGACCAAGTTGGTCGCCTCCACAGCTATGTTCAGGTTGCTGCCTGGGATCGTTTGAGCAGGCACACCTCCCACGTTGCTCACCGTGAAATCGGGTGCTCCTATCACCACGGACATTATCTGCGTGTTGTCTGTTTCGTCTGATTCCGCAACGGTGTTGTCCACGTCCACCCGCATGATGACGTAATAGCCTCCTGGCGTCAGGGAAGTGGGGACGGGGTTCGTGATGCTCCAATAAACCACGTTGTTTGGCACAACACCAGTGTACTGAAAGCTATTCCACAAGGCATCGTCGGCACTGAGCTGCTGGTCTTTTGAAAACCAAGCTTTTATGCCGAATGCGCCTGCCGCCGCCGTGCCGTTGTTGAGCGCCAGGCCCGAGAAGACCAAGAAATTTTGCCCTGGATTCGTGAAACAAGTCGCACCGTCGCCCGGAATAACTTCATAGGCGTTAATGTACAGGTTCGGCAACTGCGTCGGCCCCGCTGAGATGTTCACCGTGTAGTCCTCCACTTCGCCGAAGGCAAAAGTCTCACAGGCGCTGGCATAGCCGCCCCGTTTCATCGAAACCCGCATCCGCGTCGCACCCGTAAGCGCACTGGCCGGGACGTTGATGCTGCCACTCACGCTGGCGGTCACCGTGCCTGCCAGAGGGGCAGTCAACACCTGCTGTTGCACCACCTCGTCGGGCGTCGAAAAAACACCGTCGTGGTTGAAGTCAATCCAAACCCGCCAGTATTCATTCCAGGTAAAATAGCTGTACCCGGTGGTCAGTTGGATGTTCGTTGGAACGTTTTGCGTGAGGTTGATGGTCTGACCGGTGAAGTCGCTGTACTTGCTCTTGCCGGAGGCGTTTTCAAAATTTCCGACTTTTACTTTGGCTACCCAGTCTTCCCAGGGGAAGTCTCCTTTCGAAGCGCAGTAAGTTGCTGGGGTGCCGCCGCCAGTCAAGGTCATGTCGTAGAAATGGAACGGCTCGTTCATCGAAATCATGTTGCTGCCCCGCCAATCGTCGGTTTCGTTGGCATTTGCATTGGCCAGCGGCAGCGCCACGATGTTGACGCCGATGATGTCGCCCGTGGTGTAGGATTGGGTGGCGACCACCGGCGCAGTCGGCGGTGTGTAGGTATAGCCGAAGCCGGGGCCCAGGTTGTGCGGAATGCGCACTTCGGTCGTGTAGGTGCCGCCTGCCGAGGTGGTGGCTACCTGCGAACCCGTCACCGCCCCATTTTTCAAAACCACCTGCGAGGCGTCGGAGCGGATAACGAGCACTGCCGATTCGTAGTAGCTGTCTCCCAATGCCCCTTCACCAATGCCTGGGTAGGTGCCGCTTTCAAACCGGATGGGTGAAGAAAAAATGCCGTCTTCGCCACTTCCATCCATGTACAGGTAGTATTTCATTGGCATGTTGCTCTGGAAGGCGAAGTACAGGTAAGCATCGTCCCAAGTGGCGGAGGCGCTGAACGTAGCGCCGGGCTGCAAAGAAAAATTGGGGTTGGACACTAGCGGTTGCCAGCCTTCGCCAGTGGCCATCGTTCCGTTGATGGTGACCGCCGAGGTGGTTTTTTGCAAGGTGCTTTTGAAGTTGGAAATCGGGTACGGGTCGGTGCCGTCGGGAATGCCGTCACCGTCTGTATCGGGGTTGTTGGGGTTGGCGGCACCGTAGATGCCAGCGTAAAATTCCCGTGCATCAGTCAAGCCGTCAAGGTCGCTGTCGTCGGTGGCGGGGCTGGAGCCAAAATCGGCCTCGTCAAAAGTTAGCCGGTCGTCGTTGTTAGCCAGTTTGTCGCCGTCGCTGTCCGACACCTCGAAGTACCCATCCCAGGGGGCTGCGTAGTCGAGGTGGTGGTCGAACAGGCGAAGCACCAGCGCCATGCCATCGTAGTCGGTGCCTGCGTCAAAACTGGGAATGCCTGCCGGCAAAGGGAACGCCCAGGGGAAGTGGTTGAAAATCATGTCTGGGAAACCGCTCCCACCTGCGATGATGCCGTCGAGGGAGTGCCCGAACTCGTGCGTGAACACCCAGGCATCGCCAGTGGTGTAATGGTTGGTGGGGTCGTAATACCAGGCAGGCTGGTGCGCCATCGAGCCAGCCGTTTGCCCGAACCACCCCGCCCCGCCCCAATAGCCGTAGGTCTGATATGCCTCCACGTGGATGGCGTCGTACTGGTTGTCGAGGATGCCCCGGTTAAGCAGGTCGGTGCCAATGGTGCCGAAATCCGCCACGCCATCATTGTTGGGCGGCGGGTAGCCTGGGATTTCCATGAAGTGGAACTTCAGGTTGATCTGCCCCTTCGAGTTTCGGAAATAAAACTGACGGGCAAATTCCAGTTCCTGTCGGATGTCGTTCGGTTCGTTCGCCGCCATGCCGCCAGTGTAGATGGGAATCAGCAGGTCGAGGTTGGCGACTTTCAGGTAGTTGTTGTAGTTCGTCGAAACCGTGATTTGGTTCGACAAGGCGCTCTCGTTGCCCGCCGCATCGAATGCCGAAACCTTATAATAATAGGTGGTGGAGGCGTTGAGGCCGTAATCTGTGTAATCGTTGTATGCGCCGACTCGCCTAGCTGGCGCGCCGAAGCTGTTGCTCACGGTGGAGCGGTAAATGTTGTAGCCAACTGGCGTGAAGGCCGTGTAGCCGTCCCATTTCAGGTGGACGGTAGTGCGGTAGCCTGTGCCCGAAAACCCGGTCGGGGCTTGCCCAAAGGCAAGACAGGAAACCAGCAGCAAAAAGCTAAGGGTAATCCAATGCTTGTTCATAGCGGGAATTTTTAGGTAAACGAATTGAACAAAGTTCCTTGGTAAAACAGGCTAGTTCATTGAGGAAAATCAGATGTTGCAATGAATTTTATCAAAAACAAGGAATCAACTTTCTGGCGATACCGGGCATGTGTCAATTTTCAATTGCCCAGATTTATTCATTTTCCCTCAGCAGTTCCGCTGTGATGTTCATAAAATCACGCTCTGTCACCATCCCAGCCAGTTTGTTGCCATGCACCACCAGCAGACAGCCCAAGTGGTTTTTCTTTAGCATTTCCAGTGCCACCGTGGTTTTGGTTTGGGGCGTAACCGTGACCAGTTTCCTTTCCATAATTTCCCGGACGGGCGTGTTTGTTCCATCCACATGATGGGTACTGTAGTACAGCATGACGAGCCTGCAAGTGATCAGGCCAGTCAGTTCGCCCAAGTTGTTTTCGACGGGAATGTGGCGGATGTTTCGCCAGTACATCATGTTGGCGGCAAGCTGCACGGGGTCATCCTCGTTGACCGTGAAGAGGTCGGTCTTCATGATCTGCTCAATGGTCCAGTAGCGGTTTTTCCAATGACCTGCCTCTGTTTTTTCCGGTAAGTCCCAGGTATGCACGGGAAAGCCTTCCTGTTGCCGGCGCGACATGCCAGCGGTGAGGGCAATCAGGGCTTCGTCCTTGTTCCCCTCTTTGCCAAGTTTTTGGTAGGCATCCAGTATCCACTGCGAGCCGGTCTTACCGGTTTTCACCCTTTCTTCGATGATGCCGAGCAGGCGGTCAATATCCGCTACATCCACCGCCGCTTTGGCGAGACCTTCCCTGGCTATGGGCAACAACTCCTTGATTATCAACTCATCAGACCTGATTTGCTTGTCGCTACCCGCCCAATAAAAATTGGCACCCAGGCCCAATCGGGCGGCACAGAAGAAGTTTCGCTTCGCAACATCGAAGTCCATGCGCTGGTCAATGTTGGCGTATTCCGGTGGCATGCCCTTCATCAGACCGAGCCAGAAGGCGGCATTCGCCACCTCGTCAATGATGGTCGGGCCTGACGGCAACACCCGGTTTTCGATGCGCAGGTGCGGTTTCCCTTCGGTAATGCCATAACATGCACGGTTCCAGTTGTACACCGTGCCGTTGTGCACACAGAGTTGGTAGAGCTTCGGTATGCCGCCTTGTTCCAGTACCTCCAACGCATCCTCTTGTCGGGTGGAAGCAAAAAACAGCTTGTGGCGGGTGGCATTTTCCCGGTAGATATCAAGTACAGAGTCTTTTATCCAACGGGTGCCAAAGTCTACCCTCGGCGCCTGTTCCCGGTACTTGCCCGAAGTGCTTCGCACGTCCGTAGATTGCTGGAATAGCGCTATCCGGGTTTCCCGCCAGAGTCGCTTGCCCAGCAGGAGCGGCGAGTTGGTGGCACATGCCAGCACCGGGGCTGTGACGGCGAGTGCCCAATTGTAGGAAGCAACAAATTCATCGGGCGGCAATTGATAGTGTACCTGAAAGCTCGTGTTGCTGCTTTCATAAAACGAATCTTCCGCCCGTGAAATCCATTCGTCCTTGCCATCAATCCTGAACTCAAAACTGTCGCCCCGCATGGCGTGGAGCGCGTCAATCAGGTATTTGTAGCGGGGCAATGGGGTGATGTTTTTAAGGTCGAGGTCGCTCTGGCGGAGGGTCGGAAGTATGCCGACCAAGAGCAGGTGCGCTTGGAAGCGGTTGGCCGTTTCTTCGCCTTTTACCAAGAGGCGCCAGAGGTTTCGTTCCAACTGTGTAAAGCAGTCGCCCCTAAAAACAATGGGGTCGAGGTTGATTTCCATGTTGAACTGGGCAAACTCTGTGGTAAAACGGTCGTCGTTTATATGCTCCAGGATATTCATCAACACAGGGGCGGGCTTCCAATCGTCACCTATCAAGGAGATTTCCTGTTCTGCGCCGATGCGCTGCACGCCCGTTTCAAACATGCCCTTTTCCAGCATGATTTCCATGGCCTTCAGGTCACGCAACAGATGGGCTGTTGCTTTCATGCGTAGGTCTTTATCCTTGATGATGGCGACCTTTTCTGCTCCCATGGTTGACGAATTATCGGCGCAATCGCTGACAACGCCAGCTCGACTTGCAATGGGCAAAGCTGTGCATTTCCAAAGACCCTTTCAATGACGAACCAATAGTATTTTAGGTGAGATTTGTCAACTGGCTACGCAAATTTTTCCAGTACCCCCTTCAGTTGCGGCCCTGAAATCATGCCCACGTGCCGCCAGGCTTCCTTTCCTTTTTTGAACAAAACAAAGGTCGGTACGCCCTGCACGCCCATGTTGCCAGCGAACGCCGAGTTGCGGTCAATGTCCACTTTGACGATGGTGGCTTTTTCGCCCACCTGTTTTTTCACGTCTTCGAGCACGGGCGCCATCATGCGGCAGGGGCCGCACCAACTGGCCGTGAAGTCAATGAGCACGGGCTTTTCGCCATTGAGCAATTCTTTGAAGCTTACTTTATTCTCCATGATTTAAATAATAGGACATTGATTTGCGCTGATTCCACTGATTATTTCATTCAAATATAATCCGTGCAATTTGTGAAAATCCGTGCCTGGTTCACGCTTATTTATTGGTGTTTTGGATGCTGATTTATGCTGATTCCACCAGTTATTTCTTGCAATATAAACCAGTATAATCCGTGAAAAATCCGAGGCTGTTTAAACTTAAAAAAGAGCGCCAAAATGGCGCTCTGAAAATATTTAATCACCCGAAATATGAATCTATTTGACTTTTATTTACACTACAAAAGAACGCCCATCTTGCCCCAAAGTTGGTGACTTAACTCACTAATCACCATGATGTTACTCATCTCTTTCATCTAGTATTTTGGACATTTTTGCATTGTAAATAATATTTTTTCACAAAAATCAAATAGCCATGACACTGCAAGAAGAATTGATGGACATCGGCAAAGAACGCCTTACCCAGATGAAGGTGCTGCTGGACGAACTTCAAGTCCAGATGTCACTTGGCAAAGCCGAAGCCAGGGACATATTTGACCGGGAGCGCAAAAATTTTCTCAATTTCGTTTCGGAAGAGAAGAACGTTTTGCGGCGGTCGGGCGAGGCAGCCAGCACCCACCGAACGGTGCTGATGGAAAAGTTTGACACACTGGATGCACGGCTGGCAAAGGTCGTGGCCGAAAACAAGCGGCAGTACGATGTGCAGAAGCGGGAAACCCTCCATGCCATCTACGAACTTGAGCTGGCCATGAAAGAAGGCTACGGCGATGTTGGCATGGCGCTACAGGCCAAGCTCGATGTCTTCCGTGGCAAGCTGGACAACTACCGCATCAAGTTGGCCCTAGGTGAGTTTGAGACCGAAGGTGATCTGGAACCGCTGAAGCCAGAACTGGTGAACGCCATAGCCGACATCCGTGAAAGGCTGAAAAAAGAAACCGGGGCTAGCGAAAAAATTGATTCATTTTCAAACGAAATTTCTACCTCGTTTGACCACATGAAGAAGGCATTTTCCAACCTGCTTTCGTAGTATGTTTGGTTATTATGCTATTGAGATATTGGGTTATTGGGCTTCCAGATAACTCAATATCTCAATCACCCAATCTTCAACTCACCTCTCATGTCGGCCATAGATGTACATAAGCCTACCCTCATTGGGCGCTATGAGAAAGTCATAGGCGTACTTGTCAAATATGGCTTTGCAGACATTGCCACGCACCCGCCTTTCAGCCGGTTTATTCCAAAATGGAAAAAGCTGATGCCCACGCACGACGGCCATCCAGTGACCGAGTTTACCCGATACGAGCGTATGCGCATGGTCTGCGAAGAACTCGGAACTACCTTCATCAAGTTTGCCCAAATTGCCAGCAATCGGCCCGACATCCTGCCAGAGGAATTGGTGGAGGAGTTCCAAAAATTTCAGGATCATGCAGTGCCTTTGCCCGTTGAGGATATTCGTGTTGTGCTGGAGAAGGAACTGGGCGACAAGCTGGAAAAATCCTTTGAAAACATTGATTTCCAACCCATTGCATCCGCTTCCATGGCGCAAGTACACCGGGCTACGCTGGTTGGCGGGCAGGCGGTGGTGCTGAAAGTACAGCGTCCCGGCATCGGCGACACGGTTGAGTTGGACATCCATATCCTCAAGAGCTTGGCTCGGTTGCTGGAGCACCGTTTCCCGCAATTTGACGCCTACCAGCCGATGGAACTGGTCAAAATGTTTGAAACAAGCATTCACAAGGAGCTTGATTTTAGGCTGGAAGGAGCCAATATGCGGCGCTTCGAGGAGCAGTTCAAGGGCAAGCACGACATCTATGTGCCGACGGTCTACCCAGAGTTCAGCACCGACAAAGTGCTTTGCATGGAGTATATCGAAGGCATAAAATGTACTGACCTCGCCGCTTTGGAACGTATTGGAATGACAGGTGCTCAACTGGCGCTAAAGGGCATCAACCTCTACTTTGAGCAGGTGTTCGACCATGGCTTCTTCCACGCTGACCCCCACCCTGGAAACATCTTCGTGCTGAAAGACCAGCGGGTCTGCTTCATTGACTACGGCATGATGGGCACGGTGATCGAATCTGACCGTGAACTCCTCGCCGACCTGCTGCTTGCCGTACACGACCACGAGGTGGACGGGCTGAAGACGGCCCTGCTCCGCTTTTCTTGGGATGATGCAAAAATTGACCATGCCAGCCTAGAGTACGACATCAATGAGTTTTTCCAAAACTACTCGAACATAGGGCTGGAGGAAATTGACTCAAACGAGATCATGGCCGCCCTCAACTCGCTGTTTTTCGATTACAAAATTCGGATACCCTCCAACCTGCTGTTGCTCCTGAAAGCCCTCGTCATCATTGAGGGCGTAGGTCTGATGCTCGACCCCCGTTACAACATCATCCAAAACATCCACCCGTTTGTGGTGAGGCTTTTTCGAAGAAAATACAGCCCTGCGAAGTTTACCAAGCGGATGACCAAGACCTTTGGCGAACTTTCCAAACTTGCCACCTCACTGCCTGAGGATATTGAAGACATCATCGAAAAAATAAAGAAAGGAAAGTTGCATATCGAGTTCGAGCATCGCGGCTTGGAGCCAGTTGACAATGCGCTGGATGTAGCTTCCAAGCGCATTTCGTTTGCGCTGGTACTGGGTGCGCTCATCCTTGGCTCGTCGCTGTTGGTTATTGCCGACGTGCCGCCGCACATAAAAAACCTACCTGCACTGGGAGTCTTCGGATTCGTCATTTCCGGTATACTCGGGCTGCGGTGGTTGCTTTCGATTTGGAAACAGGGCAAATTTTAGGCTATTCACTCAAAATACCAATAATAACGATGTTTTTTCCTTCCAATGCCATTGCATGGCTCAGATAATTGCAGCAATTTTAAGCGGCAATTTTCATCCATTTCTCACCTAAATTTTTCAAATCATGAAAAAAAATCTTCTACTGGCCGTAGCCATCTGTACCACCATGCTGGCAAGCTGCGACTACTTCGACGATTCGCCATGCGGCCCCAATCAAACCTATGATTTGTACCTGCTTGGCAGTTCCATTGTGGACTCTACCACGGGCGTTTACTATTCCTACATGGATGGAGGCAACCGGGTTTTTCAATGGAGCAACATCGTGGAAAACGTCTGCTCCCAGGAGCATGTGAAAATAGAAGCCCGCGTGGCCCTGCTCGATGAAACCACTACGGGTATCAGTGCCAGGGCCCAGGCAAGCTGGCTGTTTTTTTTCGAGGAAAACGTCACCATGACCAAGAACGGCAGCGACATCAAGGGCAAAGGCGAAGCGGGGTTGAAGCAGGCTTTTGGCGAAGACCCTGCTTGGTTCGTCCCTTCTCTGGAAGTTTTCTTTCCGACGAAAGGCAGCTACGGGGCCGACACAGCATTTCTGAAACAAAACGTCATTTCCGTGGAGATGATGGCGAAGTACCGGAAACATTGAAGCTGTTTAGACTTTCCTGTTTGAGATAAAAAAGAGTGATTTTTTGTCCTGAAGTCAGGAATTTTTGAGGGAATAGCAGCGCTATTGCCGAAAAAATTGCTGATTTCAGGGCGGAAAAGCGCATTTTTTAGCCAAATGAGGAAAGTCTAAACAGCTTCAATGAACCATGAAATGGAGGAGAGCGACTGGAGCCTAGTATTTTGACCCTTAAATCCTAACCTGGCAGAGCCAGAACCAAAAAGCAAAAGCGGTAACTTGGCGTCA
>CAZDSU010000045.1:0-55953 GCA_964508135.1 uncultured Saprospiraceae bacterium | reverse complement strand
ATAGGCAATAATAGGTTTTAAAACAGCCTCTTAGTCCGTGCTTTCTGCTCAACAAGCCCTAGCAACCCCGCTGGTTCAAGTCCCAGTTGTGCCAAGTATGTCACCCGTTGGCACAAGTGTTCCACCTGCCGAATGAAGCAGCCGCATAGTAACTTTAAATAAGGGACAAGTTCAAGCTTACTCAAACTACTGCTTTTTCAAAGACACAAGGAATAACCCCGACGAGCCGCCGAAGAGCCTGTCCCGCTGTTCGGGACGGCAAGGAGAGGTAAAATGTCAAGAAATTGTATTTACGTTACACTTACATAGTATTGGAGGAGGCATGTTTGAACATTGCACCATGTACCCAGTTATACCAGTGATTCTAATTTTAATTTAAATCTTTTAAATCTTTCATCATGCAAGACAATAATCGAACAGGACTGCCACTCAAAAAAGAAATAGACATTGACGAAAATGCGGTAGGATACCCACTTTATCCGCCAAGTGAGGATATTTTCAAGAAGTCCCACGAAGAAGCGGACATAGACCCTGAAAATCCTACCAAGGAAAAAACACCCAATGAATCACCGGATGCACCCAACGAAAAAGGATTTGAAGACGATGTGAGTGGCGGAGACCTCGACGTGCCAGGCTCAGAATTGGACGATGAACAAGAAGAAGTTGGCAGCGAGGATGAAGAGAACAATCTTTACAGTAATCTATAGAAAAAAAACTGTCCCCAGCCCTTTCCAATTAAGCAGTTATGGCCCGTTTATGAGTTTTGCTCGTAAACGGGCTTTCTTGATTTTTGACAAAAAGGTTTTGACAGCCTTGTAAATCTTTTGCGCTTCATTTTTCTTTCCTTCCCTTTGGTAGTCTCCACTGAATGCCCGACCATTGCATCGCAAGCGTGTTGGAGTGGTTGGCGCTTTGGCGTATTAGGTAATGATTGCCTAAAACGTCAACCCGCCAATCACCCAACACGCCATTAAACTTCAACAACATGAAACGAACCTACACTATCCTTCTTTGTCTTTGCTTTTTTGTTGCGCAGTTGGCAACTGCCCAAGACGCTAAAATGAAATCCTACATAGACGGCCTGATGAAGAAAATGACCGTCGAGGAGAAAATCGGACAACTGAATCTGCCCGTTGCAGGTTGGGTGCCAACGGGAACAACCGTGTCAAAGGATACCGAGGATAAAATCAAATCTGGCAAGGTTGGCGGCATGTTCGGCTACTACGACCCCGTGCGCATGAAAGCCATCCAAAAGATTGCCGTTGAAAACAGCAGGCTCAAAATCCCGCTATTCTTCGGCCTCGACGTGATTCACGGCCACCGCACTATTTTCCCGATACCACTTGGCCTTGCTGCCACTTGGGACATGACTTTGGTGGAGAAATCCGCCCGAATAGCCGCCCAAGAAGCCACTGCCGAGGGGCTGAACTGGACCTTCTCGCCGATGGTGGACATCGCCCGTGACCCCCGCTGGGGGCGCATTAGCGAGGGGAACGGTGAAGACCCATACCTCGGTTCGCAAATTGCCAAGGCAATGGTGCGTGGATATCAAGGCGACGATTTGTCCAAGAACAACTCGCTCATGGCCTGCGTGAAGCACTACGCCCTCTACGGTGCAGCCGAAGCCGGGCGTGACTACAATACCGTGGACATGAGCCGCAGCAGTATGTTCAACTACTATATGCCACCCTACAAGGCAGCCGTGGAAGCAGGTGCGGGCAGCATCATGACCAGTTTCAACGTGGTGGACGAAGTGCCCGCCAGCGCCAACCGCTGGCTGATGACCGATGTGCTGCGCAACCAATGGGGCTTCAAGGGCTTCGTGGTGACGGACTACACAGCCATCAACGAGATGTCGGCGCACGGCCTCGGCGACTTGCAGACGGTCAGCGCACTAGCCCTCAAGGCTGGCGTGGATATGGACATGGTGGGCGAGGGCTTCCTCCTCACCCTCAAAAAATCGCTCAACGAGGGCAAGGTGAAAATGGCGGACATTGACCTCGCCTGTCGTCGCATTCTGGAGGCTAAATGGAAGATGGGTTTATTCAAGGATGCCTACGGTCGCCTCGACGAGAGCCGCCCGGCCAAGGAAATCATGACGCCCGAAAACCGCAAGGCTGCTCGTGAAGTTGCGTCGCACAGTTTTGTTTTATTGAAAAACGACATGCAGATTTTGCCGTTGGCAAAAACGGGCAAGACGGTCGCCTTCGTCGGCCCATTTGCCGACAACCACCGGGACATGCTCGGCACCTGGGTCATCGGCGGGGAGTGGGAGAAGTCGGTGAGCGTGATGGAGGGCGTGAAAAATGTTGCTCCGCAATTGGCCACGCTTTTTGCCAAAGGCTCGAACATCACGGACGACACCTCGTTCATCCACCGCCTGAATTTTTTCAACCAGCCGAGGGTCACGCTCGACCCCATTTCACCAGAGACTTTGCTCCGCAATGCCCTCGAAACCAGTGCCAAGGCCGACATCATCGTGGCCGTACTGGGCGAGTCGGAGAGCATGAGCGGAGAATCGAGCAGCAGGACGGACATCGGCATACCAGACAGCCAACGCAAGTTGTTGGAGGAATTGGTCAAAACGGGCAAGCCCGTGGTGTTGGTGCTGTTCACTGGAAGGCCACTGACCTTGGAGTGGGAGGACGCTCATTGTGCAGCCATCCTCAACGTTTGGGCACCCGGCACAGAGGCTGGCAACGCCATCGCCGACGTGCTTTTCGGCGATGTGAACCCAAGCGGCAAACTGACGGCGACCTTTCCACGAAGCATCGGGCAGATACCGCTGTACTACAACCACAAACCGACGGGTCGCCCCTACAACGGCAGCTACCAGACCAAGTTCCAATCCAACTATCTCGACAGCTCCAACGATCCGCTGTACCCGTTTGGTTATGGCATCAGTTACTCTCCGTTTGTCTATGAGGAAATGAAAGTCAGCTCCGCAAAACTTTCCGGCAACGGCTCGCTCACGGCCAGTGTGAAGGTGAGCAACACTGGCAAATTCGCCGGGGAGGAAGTGGTACAGCTCTATATCAGCGACCCCGTGGCCAGCATCAGCCGCCCGGTGAAGGAGTTGAAGTCGTTTCAAAAAGTGATGCTGAAGCCCGGCGAAAGCAAGGTGGTCAGCTTCACCGTCACGCCAAACGACCTGAAGTTTTACGACAATAATTTGAAGTACGACTGGGAGCCGGGCGAGTTCAAGATTGGCATCGGTGGTAATTCGAGAGATGTGAAGGTGGAGACGGTGGTGTGGGAGAAGAACGTGAAGCCTTGAGATTTTCACGGTAGGATTTTTTTTCACGCAAAGGCGCTAAGATTTTCACGCAAAGACGCTAAGTTTGACTTCCATATAGCTTAGCGTCTTTGCGTGAAAATCTTTGCGACTTTGCGTGAACCCTTAGCGACTTTGCGTGAGACAATAAAACCATACTATGAATGAAAACGAACTCTCCAGACTGGTGGTCAATGCTGCCTTTCACATCCATACCAAGCTAGGTCCAGGGCTGTTTGAATCCGTTTATGAGGAGGTCATGTATTATGAGTTGAGAAAGTTGGGGTTGAAGGTTGACCGACAAGCACCGCTACCGGTAATTTGGGAAGAATTGTTGATGGAAAAAGGCTATCGAGCCGATTTGATTATTGAAGACAAAGTAATCGTTGAACTAAAGTCGGTTGAGGCCATTGCGCCCGTTCATCAAAAACAAACCTTGACTTATTTACGGTTGAGCAATCTTCGACTTGGGTTGCTGATTAACTTCAATGTAGCTTTTATCAAAGATGGAATTCAGAGGATAGTGAACCAGCTATAGGATTTTCACGCAAAGGCGCTAAGAGACTGTTTTAAAACCCCTTGACGGACATAAAACGCCATCTTTTGGCGTCATACTGTGGCAAATTTTCAAGCGATAAGAACCACTATCCCTTGAAAATCTCCCTTCGTCTGCCGCTCAAAATCTGACATTTTCTGCCTCGTTAGGGGTTTTAAAACAGTCTCTAAGTAATACATGTGGCTAGCTTTGCGTCTTTGCGTAAAGCTTTGCGCTTTTGCGTGAAAAAATCAAAGCGGGAATAATCCAAACACAAACCCAAACCCACCATCTACAAACCCGCCCTTGTTCCATGGCCGCCCATCGCTGCACTTTTGTAAAAAAAAAGCGCAGCCATGAAGAAAATCTCTTTGTTTATCGCATTCCTCAGTATCCTGAATAACCTCCCGGCGGCCACTTGGTACGTCGCACCAAGTGGAAACGACAACAACCCCGGCAGTCTCGGTTCGCCATTCAAGACCCTCCCGGCGGCCATCGAGGCAGCCTCTCCCGGCGATGTGATTGAGCTTCGTAACGGCAACTACGCTTCTAACGAAATCCGCATCACGAAAAGCAACCTGACCATTCGCAGCTATGCGGGAGAATGGGCTGTCATTACCGCCCCGACCAACAACGAGGACATTGCCTCCTGCATCTGGTACAACGAGCCGGACGTGGTGGGCGGCACGCTGGAGCGCCTCGAAATCGTTGGCGGTTACTACTACGGCGTCAGCTTCGAGACCAACTGGGACTGGGGCCTGCCTACCCGCAATGGTGCCAGCAACATCACCATCCGCTACTGCAAAATCCACAACACCGGACGGGACTGCATCAAGATAAAGCCCGCCTGCAACAACATCCAAATCCTCTCCTGCGAGCTGTACAATTCCGGCGTCGGGCAAAGCAACTCGCCCGCCAACGGCGGCCCAAACGCCGAGGGCATTGACAACGTGAACGGCGACGGCATGGTGGTGCGCAATTGTTATATCCACAATATCAGCACATCGGGTGTTTACGTGAAGGGCGGCGTCAAGGACTGCATCATCGAGGAAAACCTGATTTACGGTGTTCAGGAAGGTGGAATCTTGCTCGGTTTTTACACCGATGCCGAATACTTTGACCAAGACGGCACGAACCCTGCTTTTTACGAATGCCAGTACAGCCTCGCCCGCAACAACATCATTTACAACACGGGCGGCGCAGGCATCGGCTTCTTTGCGGCCCGCAATTGCTCGGCTTACAACAACACGGTGGTGACTGGTTCCGGCCAGTTCCATGCGCCGCTCTACCTTTCGCCCGGCGAGATTTGGATTGACGACAATACCACGCTGACCCCGCCCAACTTCAACATTCAGGCTTACAACAACATCTTCGTGGACCAAAGCGGCACGGGCGATGAGGACTACACCGTGCAAATCAGGGAAGGTGGCATGTCTGGCAACAACTTGATTGACCGCAATATTTACCAGAAAACCACGGGCGATGCCAAATTCGACGACGGCGTGAGTTGGCCAGCCCTGACCTTTGCGCAATGGAAATCGCAGATGGGCTTTGATGCAAACAGCCAAGAGGACTATCCCATGCTCGACGGTAACCTGCACCTGATGGCTGGCAGCCCCGCCATTGATGCCGGGCAAAGCTCCCCCGCTGCCCGTGACTACGATGCACAGCCCCGCAGCGGTACGCCTGACATCGGTGCGGACGAGTTTGGCAACGGGGCAACGTTGCAAGTGCCGCCACCGAACAACGTTATTGGGACGGGCGTGGATGCAGCATTGACGCCAGTGCGGGAATTACTGCCGGGAATAACGGTGGAAGTTTATCCCAATCCCGCCAGTGAGTATATTTTGGTTAAAACAAGCGATAATAACTTAACGCCAAATATTACGCTTACCAGCCTTGATGGCCGAATTAATCAATCAATTATTGGAAATGAAATCAGTGTCGGTGGATTACCGAATGGCCTGTATTTATTGACGGTTGAGATAAATGGAGGCGTGGCTTCCATGCCGGTTATTGTGCATCATTAGCCGATCAATCTACAAATCTTTTAAAATAAAAATCATATCATCATGAATCACAAGTTTTTCTTTTTTACCGCCTTGTTCGCGCTGCTCATCGTTGCTTGCAGCAGCAAAACCGAGTCAAGCACAGCAGAAACACCAACTGCTGAAGCAAGCACCGCCAGCGCTAAAGAAAACCATCTTACTATGAAAATCAACGGTGTGGAATGGAAGGCTGACAATAATATATTCGGCGCATTTCATCCAAAAGGCTACAACAAGGTCATCATAATATCAGCCAGCAAAGGCCCTAAAAATAAGGACGAGCAGCCTTTTAACATCAATATTTACAATACGGGTGGCCCTGGTGTTTTTCAATTAAAAGATGGCAACCCGGACTTGAGCGTTGTGCAATTGGCCAATATGTCGCCTGCAAATTACTTGTATGGCAGTATGATGGGGTTTAACATGAAAGTAAATGTGACCAAGGCTTCCACTAATCCCGATGAAATTGAGGCGACATTTGAAGGTGAAATGAGCGGCAATGCAGGGGATGTCTTAAAGATAACGGAAGGCAGATTTTACTACCACGAATAATAGCCAAGTATGAGTTATTCCACCAAGATTAAAGTATTTATTATTGGCTTAGTTGCCGTTGTGGTGTTGGGCAAGGTCGGCTGCTTTTATTTCGATAAACAATACGACAACTACCGTCGCCCATGGGCCTTCAGTTCCGACTCAACGAAACCGCTGCTGGTTGGCAAATGGCAAGGCAGTTGCACCGACCCCGACCAGGTCGTCCACAAAGTTGAGATGGAGATTTTTTCGCCAACCACCGACGAGGAGCGTTGGAAGCGGGTCAGCAGTCGAAACGTCAAACGAGACCGCTCCAGCACCACCTTTTTTGATGGCTTGGCCGTGCTCGAAACCCAAGGGAAACGTGACTCTTGCGAGCTTTGGGGCGGGCTGGACAAGGCCGATGGCCAAGGCCTCCATTTCCAGTTCTGGCCAATAAGCGATGTGCATCCGCCCGGTTTTAACCTAAACCTGCTCAACGGGAAATGGAAGGATGACACCATTGATTTGTCGGTGGAATTTGCTTGGTTTCGCCCCGATGGTAGCAGCCATTATGACAGCGCCGACCCTCGACACGAAATGAAAGGGAAATTATTGATGACACGTATCAAATAATCAAGTGCATGTTAATCTTTGCGGCTTTGCGTGAAACTTTGCGACTTTGCGTGAAAAAATAATCCGTATGCGCCTGCTGCTACTTTTCTGCTTTTTCACCCTTGCTGCTCAGGCGCAGTCGCTCCGCTATTTCACCCATTACAATGAAAAAGATGGCCTCAGCGACAACCACGTCCAGTGCATTTTGCGAGATCTGCAAGGTTACCTCTGGGTCGGTACGGCCAACGGCCTGAACCGCTACGACGGCTATGCCTTTCGGCAATACATGCCCGATACCCGGCAGCCGCAGCACACCATCAGCAGCGAACTTATCTACGACATCAAACAGGACAGCGCCGGGTTCATCTGGATGGCCACTGCCAACGGCCTCAACCGCTACGACCCCCGCACCGAGTCGTTCAAGGTTTGGAAAAACACGGGGCGCAACGACGGCTCACTGCCCAATTCACTGGTCAGGAACATTTTCATTGACCCAAAAAACAACCTCTGGCTTGCCTGCGACAACCGTGACCTTTGCCGTTTCGACCCCGTTTCGGGCATTCTCAAGACCTTTCCTTGGAAGGCGTTTTTGGTCAAAAAACTGTCCCAAACGGCCAACGCCGAATACAAAACCATCTTTGGTTTTCAGGAAAAAACCGGCGGTGGTATGTGGTTATTCACCAATTTCGGCCTGTTCAGCTTCGACCCGGCTACCGAGGCGTTTGACTACCACCCGTTGCTTAAAACTGGGCTGAAAAAAGCAAGCCCCACCGCTTGCCCCGAAGCGCTTTACCTCGGCTCCTGGGACACCGACCTGCTCCGCTATGAACCCTGCAATGGCAAGTGGTCGCAAATTAATCTGCCCATTTCGGCGAGCCTCATCGGTGGGCGGCGGTACGTGACGCAGGCTTTTTTGGTTGGTGAAAAACATTGGGTGCTCGGTCGGGAAGGGCTGTTTTTGATGGACAATGCGACCGAAACAATAACACATATCACGCCCGAAACCCAGAACCGTTTCACCGCACCGACTGGGTTGCTGGAATGCCATTTTGTGGAAAAAAACGGAGCAGTCTGGCTGGGCGGCGAAGATGGGCTTTGGCAGTACGACCCAGCAGTGCAGCACTTTGACTACACACCGCTGAGGCCCGAAAATACCAAGGACTTTTACAACACCTACTGCCGCTTCACGGACTCACGGGTAGATGGGCGGCGCTATCAACTCAACTACTACGGAAAGCAAATCCAGGTTTTTGAAAATGGTAAACTCCTGAAAGCCAGCCAGTTGCCCGGTCCTGCGGCAGCACTTTACGAAGATGGTCAGGGCAAAATCTGGGTAAGCGGGGGGCAACAAATTTTTCAATTTGACCGCAAAAATTTCAGCTTGAAACCCTTTCCCATTCCTGCTCATTTGCTCGACCCTACGGGTGGTTCGGTGTTTTTTGACATCACACAGGATGCCGCCGGGAACTATTGGTTTGCCAACAACAAGGAAGGCGTGCTGGTCTGGTGGCCTGACAGAAACCAATGGTGGAAGCCTGGTGAACAAGAGGAATTCATCGGCAAATCCGTGAGTGATTTGCTCGCCGACACAGAGCGTCGTACGGTCTGGATTGCCACGCAGGACTATGGACTGTTTCGATACGACGAGGCGAGCGGCAAGTTCACGCTGTACCGGCAGGAGGAAGCCGACCCGGAACACAGCCTCGGCGCCTACATCGTCAACTCGGTATGCAAGGACGGGCAGGGACATATCTGGGCGGCCACCGACCCTGGCGGCATCTCTCGCTTTGATTACGACGCCCCAAAAGGCAAGCAATTCATCACCCTGAACAGCGAGGACGGGCTGCCCAGCAACCAAGTTTACTCGGTGCTGACGGATGCCACTGGCAACGTCTGGGCGGGCACGGCCAAGGGCCTGGCATGGGTGGACAGTCGCCGACTGAGGGTGCGTTCCTTTGGAAAAAAAGACGGAATGGTCACCGATTTCCTTGACTTGCCACTGTCATTGGCAACCAATGGCGAGGTATTGAGCGGCACGGTTTACGGCTACCAGTCTTTCCACCCGGACAGCTTATTGAAGGAAAAGCCTGCACCGGAAATCCTGCTCACGGCGTTCAAGATTTTTGACAAAAACTACGCTGACTCGCTGAATATCAATTACTTACAAGAAATCGACCTTAATTGGCAACAGAATTTTTTCAGCTTTGAATTTGCCTCCACCAATTTTTCCCAACCCGAAAAGAACGAGTACGCTTACCGTCTCTCAGGCTTTGATGCCGACTGGAATTACCTTAAAAACCGCCACTCGGCCAGCTACACCAACGTGCCGCCAGGCGACTACGTGCTGGAAATAAAGTCGGGCAGGGAAGGGTTTTGGAACGAGCCGGGCGTCCGCTTGGGCGTCCGCATCGCTCCGCCTTTTTGGGCAACGTGGTGGTTCAGGGCGTTGGCTGTGTTGTTTTTGGCTGGCGCAATTTGGGCGATTTACCGTTGGCGCATTGCCCAGGTCCGGCGGGAAGAGGCGCTGAAAACGGAGTTCAACCAGCGCATCGCTCGCACAGAAATGGCGGCGCTTCGGGCGCAGATGAACCCGCATTTTGTGTTCAACTGCCTCAGTTCCATTAACCGTTTCATCCTCGTCAACCAGCCAGACGAAGCCTCGGCCTACCTGACCAAGTTCAGCCGCCTTATTCGCTTGATTTTGGACAACAGCCGCACCGAAACTGTGCCGCTGAACAAGGAACTGGAGGCGCTACAACTCTACGTGGAGATGGAGCAAATGCGTTTTTCCGAACGCTTCGAGTACCGTTTGAAGGTGGCGGATGATGTACAAACGGAACACCTCGAAGTACCGCCGTTGCTCATCCAGCCCTTCGTGGAAAACGCCATTTGGCACGGCCTGATGCACAAAAAAGTGCCGGGACTACTGCAAGTGCGGGTGTTTTATGAAGGGAAAAAACTGTGCATCGAAGTGGAGGACAACGGCGTTGGCCGCCAAAGGGCGATGGAGCTGAAAAGCCGCTCGGCAACGGTCAACAAGTCGCTGGGCATGAAGGTGACGGCTGAACGACTGGAGGTCATCAACCAACTTTACGGCACAAATGCGGAGGTAACGACGATGGATTTGAAGGATGAAAATGGCGAGGCGATGGGGACGAGGGTGGTGTTGAAAATTGGGGTTTAGGGCCGTTTGAAGATGTCGGCGGCCTTCATTTTGAAGCCTTCGACGATGGGTTCTGCGGAGCAGATTTGGTCGCCGGTGCACCGCTGGATGTTCTCCGATGATTTGCGGTGTATTTGAACTTGATTCAGGTGCGGGGCAATGACCCAGACTATTTCAACGCCAGCAAGGAAGTACTCATCTATCTTATTGCCCAACTGATTGAAGTTGTCATTTTTTGAAACGACTTCGATGACAAATTCAGGTACAGGTTCAAAGCCGTCGAAGGCTGCACGGGTTTGTTCGAGCGTAACAAAGGCAAGGTCGGGCTTGCGAAATTGGGTGTCGGAAGTCCAGACTTCCACTTCGGAAGTCAAAAGTGCCCTTTCGGCAAAGGCTTTGGTGTTTTTATATACGTCCTGCAAATTGAGGATGATGTAGTGTTCGGTCAGCTTCATAGCATCCGATTTTTCGATTACCCCATTATTGAACTCATATTTCACGCCGGGCGCACCCTCCCGGTATTTCCGAAGGAAGGTTTCAAGGGAAACCTTGCGGGGCAGTTTTTCTTGGTATGGCGCTTCCCGATAAATGGCAGATGTACCCATTGATTTTTATTTTCTACAAAGTTAAGCGATTTTGCCAAAAAATCGCTTTGACGGCAAAATCTAAGATTGCAGCAACCATTGATTATGCTAAAAACCTACCTCCTCGACGATGAACCCAACTGCACCGACGTGCTCCAAGTGCTGCTGAAAAAATACTGCCCCGACGTGCAGGTAGCGGGCATTTTCAACGACCCGGAAATGGCATTGGAGGCCATCCGGCGGGAGCGGCCACAGTTGCTTTTTCTGGACATCGAAATGCCGATGCTCAATGGCTTCGACTTGCTTCGGCGCTGCGAGCCATTGGATTTCAAGGTTATTTTCACTACGGCCTACGACCAATATGCTGTTAAAGCCTTCAAGTTCAATGCGCTGGATTACCTGTTAAAACCCATTGACAAGGATGAACTGATTTTAGCCGTAAAGAAGGCTCAACAGGCTGCAAGCCCAAGTTCCATCCAATTGGAAACTGTTCAATACTTGAAAAACAACCCCATGCCAGAACGTATCGCATTACCCGTTGGGCAAGAGTTATTACTAGTGGAAGTGGCTGATATTCAATACTTTGAATCGGAGGGGAGCTACGTCTCGGTGTTTCTGAAAGAACAAAACAAACCAGTTGTATTGTCCAAGTCGCTGCGGGAGTTTGAGGAATTGCTGAACAACCCCGGCTTCTTCCGAGCGCACAATTCCTATCTTATCAACTTGAAGTATGTCAAGAAAATCGTGCGCACCGATGGTGGCGAAATCGTGATGGGCAATGGCCGCTCGTTGCCCGTGGCCCGAACCAAAAAAGCAGAGTTGATGGGTTTGATTGCGAAGGTTTGACCAACTAAAAAGGCTTCCAGCGCCCAAAACGCTGGAAGCCTCATGAATACGCTGCGAATAGATTCGGCTAATTCCTTTTTTTCATCACCAAGCTATCAGCCGGGTACTGCGCCTTCAAGCTGTCCATGTTCGCTTGCGCCCATCCCGTGATGGTTGCCCGCTGTTCGTCGGTGAGCTTGGCCTCTGGGTGAAGCCCGAACCAGGTATAGCTGGAAAGCGGCATTTCTTTTTCCTTCACCATTTCGATGACTTCTTCAAACTTGTGGTTCTGCACGGCAACGGGGAGGTGGGTGAAGTTGGAGAGGTTCAGTTTCTGTTTGCCCTCGTTGACATGGTTGGCTAACCACCAAGCGGAAGGTTGCACGTTGGCGTACCAAGGGTACTCCGTTTTGTTGGTGTGGCAGTCGTTGCAAGCGACTTTGAAGATGGCCTTTACATCCTCCGATACTGGGTACTTGGTGGAAACAGCATAGGTTTCATCGTTAGAAAGGTTGCGTTCAGGTTTGATGAACTGGATGATGACCAAAATGGCCAAAAGGCCGAGCAAGATTTTCTTTTTCATGTTTTTCGTTTTTTATGGTTTGAATTGATGAGTGGCGGCACAAGATTAATCATTTCTCACCAATAAAATTGCCGCCACGTCACCAACTCAATTTCTCAATTTCTCAATAACCAAATAGCTGAATTTCTCAAAACTCAACCCATCATGTCGTTCCCCTGCATGTTCATCCGCATGTTTTTGCGCTTGAACAGGGAGGCATCCATTTTGCCGAAGCGATAGGAGAAATTGATGCGGAAAATCTGTGGGTCACGATAGCGGTATTGCTCCTGTATAAAGAAGTTGGACTCGGTGTACGTGCCGTTCCGTCGGGTCTTGAAGATGTCGTTGACATTCAGGGTAATGGTGCCTTTTTTCTGCAAAACCTCTTTTTTGATGGCCGCATCCACAAACCAATTATCAAGGGAGTATCCTTGGGCGGTATTGGTGGGGCCTGGTTGCCAAGGCATCCTGTTGCCGCTGTCCGGCGTAAAGGAGGCCCTGCTGCGGTACTCACCGGTGAGCTGCAAAGAGAAGCCTGCTGGCAGTCTTAGTTGCAGGTTTTCCTTTACGAACCAGCTCAAGCGTTCTATTTTCAGCCCAGCTTCCACATTGGTGGCATCAATGCTGGACTGGTAAACGTTGACGTTCGTGGTCAAGTCGAGTATTGTGAAAAAAGTGTTTTTCAACGTGGCCTCTGCACCGTAGGCTTGGCTGTTGTTGGCGTTGATATAGCTCGTTACGTTTACGGTTCTGCCAAGGTCTTCGTTGAATTCTGGCGTAATCTGAGTGGTGATCAAATCGCTCGCCCGCTTGTAGTAAAGCGAAAACAACAAATTGTGGCCAGCCTTGAAAACGTTTTGATAGGAAAGCTCAATCGAATTCATGAACTCTGGCCGCAATTCAGGATTGCCTCTGCGAAGGTTCAGGGAGTCCGAAAAGTCAACGAACGGCATGGTCTGGAAGAAGTTTGGACGATTAATCCGGCGGGTGTAGGCCAACTGGATGTTGTCAGTTTCGTTGAGCTTCTTGGTCAAAAATATGCTGGGGAAGAGGCTGATGGGGTAGGCGATGGTGAAAGACGAGTCCCGGTCGGTCAGTTCACCCTTGTAAACACTGCTCTCTGCTCGAAGCCCAACCTGATAACCCCAACTTGGAAACTGTTGGCTGAACTGTCCGTAGGCAGCGTAAACATCATCGTTAAACTTGTAATGGTCAGCAAGGCTGGTGACCTGAACTTCTTGGTTCGTTGCCTGGTCTGTGTAAAAACTGGCGTTGTCATTCTTGTTGTCCCGCATGGAAGCCCGCAGGCCGCCTTCAAGTTTCATCGTTTTGTTCAGCGGGTTCACAAAATCGGTTTGAATGGTCAAAAAAGCCCCCTTGCCTTCCCCCTTTTGGCGCTCTAAGCTGGTCGTGCCACCTTCATACTTTGTTATATAATGGCTTTCACCAAAAAACTTGGTGCGGTTGTAGTTCACATCCGCCGTCCATTCCGCTCCTTCTTTCGGGAACAGGTGCTTGAACTGCGCCGAAGAACCAAGGTTACGGAAGTTGCGGTCTTGCATGGTGTTGCGCACATACTCGCTGAACGGAGTACTGTTCTGGAAAAAGCTGTCTTGGCGAACTGTCAGCTCATCGGTTGGTTCAAAATGACCACGGGTTAGACTACCCGAAAGGGTGAGGGTGTTGCGGTTGTCCATGAACCAGTCGAAACCTGCACGTCCATTTGCAAAATAACCCTCCATGGTATTGTCCAAGAGTTGGGAAGTGTAAACCCTGGGAGCGAGGTCAGTTGCGAAGTTGTCTCGGTATGTTTCGCCATCCGAGTATCCCTTCATTCGGTTCAAGTTTCCGCTCACGAAAAGGTTGGTCTTCTCTGCCCTTGCATTCACGTCGCCACCGAGGTTGAAGCCAGTACGAGTATCAGTACCGGCCCGAACGTTTCCGTTGTAGCCCATCCTTTTTTCTTTTTTCAGGACGATGTTGATGATTCCCGCCGTACCGCCCCCGGCATCGAACTTGGCCGAAGGGTTGGTGATCACCTCCACGCTCTCGATGGCATCGGCTGCAATTTGGTCGAGGCTGAGGGTGGTGGGGCGGCCATCAACGAAGATTTGCGGGGCACCATTGCGGAGCGACACGTTGCCGTCAATGTCCACGGAGAGCGAGGGCACGTTCTTGAGAGCGTCCTGGGCGTTGCCGCCAGCGGTTGAAGCATCTTTGTCCACCCGGTAAACCTTCTTGTCCAAGGCCAGCGTGGTTTGCGAAGCCTGTGCGGTAACGGTGACTTCGGCCAGTGTTTGCGCCGAGTTGATGAGCTTGATATTGCCGAGGTCTTTGTCAAAATTGCCGCCCCCCATTCCGCCTCCGGGCATGCCAGCGCCGGGCGCACCTGGTGCTCCCGCGGTGGGCGGCTTGATGCCAAAAGTGACTTTCTGCGTGATTTCGGCGTAGCCGATAAACGAGATTTTTAGGTTGAAATCGCCAACGATGGGCAGTTTTTCGAGGCTGAAGTCGCCATTTTCTTCTGTGATTTGGCCAGTGATCTGTCGTTCTTTCATGGTCTTCGTGACGGTATCAAACTGCATACCGTAAAGCTCGACGGTGGCGTAGGCGACGCCCTTGTTGTTTTCGTCCACCACTTTTCCGTAGAACCGGCCGATGTTCATCTGCTGGCCTCCGCCCGCGCCACCGGGGGCGCTGGGCCAATTTTGGGCATTCATTTGCGAAGCGCAAAACGAGAAAAGCAGGAGAAAACTTGATTTCCAAATGGATTGGAGCATTGTGCGAGATGATTTTTTCATGATGATAATTGGATGAATTTCTTACTTGAACGCAAAGAAATGGGAATCGTTTGAAGGAAGTGTAGGTTGTCGCCAAATCATGGCTTTGAGAAGATGAAAAGGAAAGCATCGCAGATTTCAAGCAAAATCCCGGCTTGGTGCCTCAACTGCCGCTTTCATCTTCACAATTTCAAGGTTCATCGCTTCTCAATGGCTGGGGCATTGCAATTGCATAATTTTGATTTGTTTTCAAGTTTTTGACACAATCAATCATGAATTTATTAGGTAAAGAAATACCATCTGACCGTCTTTTCCGCATCGCTTTCCACGTGGTGCTTTGGTCAATTTGGATAATCCTTCCGCTCATCAATAATGCCGACAATGAGCGCCACTACCGCTTTTCCCTAGCAGTGATCCCGGTTGCGCTCACCAATATCCCGCTGTTTTTGCTCAACTCAGAATGGCTCATACCCAAGGTTTTCGGACGCAAAGGAATACCAGTTTATCTCCTTTCGCTGCTTGGCCTGATAGTCTTTTTCGCCGTTCTCCAAAATTTTATGAAGGAATTGGTTGTTCCCCATGATTTGATTCGAAAGCACAACGATGTGTTTTGGGCGGTTGTTCCGGTACTTTTCGTGACGGCTATCAGCACGGGCTACGGTTTTGTCACCTTGTTGCTTCGGCAGGAAAAATCGAGGCAGCAGGAGCAAGAGGAACGCCTCAAATCTGAGCTTTCGTTTTTGCGCTCCCAGATCAGTCCTCACTTCATTTTCAACATACTCAACAGCATTGTTTACCTCATCCGCTCCAAGTCGAGCCAGGCTGAGTCGGTGACCATCAAACTTTCGGAACTGATGCGCTACCTACTCTACGAGTCCGGCGATGTGCATGTGCCGCTGGAAAAGGAGGTTGAGTACCTCAAAAACTACGTGGAGTTGCAGAAGATCCGCTTCGAGGAGGACGTGGACATCCGCCTGGCCATCGAGGGCACACCAGGCCCACATCACATCGAGCCGATGCTGATGATTCCGTTCGTGGAGAATGCCTTTAAGCACGGGGTGGGCTTGATTCAAGCGCCTGTGATTGATATTTTGTTGAAAATTGAGGAGAAGACGCTATTTTTTTCCGTTAAAAACAAGACCTCCAGCGAGACCGCAGAAGACAAGGACAGTGCCTCCGGCATCGGCTTGCGCAATGTGCGGCGTCGCCTCGAACTGCTCTACCCAGGCAAGCATGAACTGAATATCAGCAGGGATGGGGAGTGGTTCAAGGTGGAGCTTACCCTGAAAACTGGCTCCTGAAATTGGATTATTCAAAGTTGCCTATTTATTTTCTCACCGCTTTTTCCCACCTTCACCGTTGAAAGGAGACTCGCAAACATTAGACATTAGACATTAGAAATAGTGCTGAGAAATTGGCTCATGTGTGGGAGTTTTTTTCATTAAAACCATGATTTTTCAAGCCATTTTCCACTGTCTAAAGTCTAAAGTCTCCTGTCTAAAGTCTTAAAAAATGAAAATCAACGACAAATACGACCCCGGTTTTTACCGTGCCAATGACTCCCGGTACGACCAGATGCAGTACCGCCGCTGCGGCAAAAGCGGACTGCTGCTTCCCATGCTTTCCGTTGGACTCTGGCACAACTTCGGCCATACCGACAACCTCGAAAACGGCCGCAACATCCTGAGGACTTCCTTCGACCACGGCATTACCCATTTCGACCTCGCCAACAACTACGGCCCGCCCTACGGCGCTGCCGAGGAGAACTTTGGCCGTCTTTTCCGGCAGGACTGGAAGCCTTACCGTGACGAACTGATATTGTCCACGAAGGCCGGTTGGGACATGTGGCCTGGCCCCTACGGCACGCTCGGTTCCCGAAAATACCTCATCGCCAGCCTCGACCAGAGCCTGCGTCGCATGGGCGTGGACTACGTGGACATTTTCTACCACCACCGCCCCGACCCCGACACACCGCTCGAAGAAACGATGGGGGCGCTCGACCAAATCGTGCGACAGGGCAAGGCACTCTACGTCGGCATTTCGCAGTACAAGCCTGCGGAGGCTGAGCGAGCTGCCAACATTTTGCGCAGCCTTGGAACGCCGCTCCTCATCCACCAGCCCAGGTACAGCATGTTCGACCGATGGGTGGAAGGCGGCCTGCTCGAAGTGCTGGAAAAACAGGGCGTTGGAGCGATTGCGTTCAGTCCGCTGGAGCAGGGCATCCTCACCGACAAGTACCTCATGGGACTACCAGAAGACTCACGGATAGTGAAAGATGGTCGCTATTTGCAAAAAGAAAAGCTCACGCCTGAGCTGATGGAGAAGGTTCGACAGCTCAACGAAATTGCCAAAGCAAGGGGGCAGTCGCTGGCGCAAATGGCCATCGCTTGGCTGCTGAAAGACCCACGAATTACCACGGTTCTGGTCGGTGCCAGCAGCCCGAAGCAAATGTTGGACAATATTGGGACACTGGAAAACCTGCATTTTGAGGCAGAGGAGTTGCGTGAGATTGCGAAGTGGATTTGACCTCACCCTCGGCCCATCTCCTACGAGGAGAGTCGCCGGGGGTGAGGTCAAAAACTATTAAAAATGAAACTCAAGTGCATTGCCGTTGACGACGAAAGCCTCGCCCGCAAACTGCTGGAAGAGAACATCCAACAACTGCCGTTCCTGGAGCTGGTGGCCACCTGCAAAAACCCATTTGAAGCGATGGAAGTGCTGCAACGGGAACAAGTTGACCTCATGTTCCTCGACATCCAGATGCCGGGCATGTTGGGCACCAAGTTCCTTTCCAGCTTGGTGGAAAAACCGATGGTCATTTTCGTGACGGCCTACTCCAACTATGCCGTCGAGAGCTACGACTTGGAAGTGATAGACTACCTGTTGAAGCCAGTCAGCATGGAGCGTTTCACGAAGGCATCGTTGAAGGCATTTGAAAACTGGCAACTGCGGCAACGGACAGTACCAATTGCGGAGCAACCTGTGTCCGTGGCGCCAGCGCATTTTTTTGTCAACGTGGAGTATTCATTGGTAAAAATCATGGTGGACGACATCACGCATATCGAGGGCATGAAGGATTATGTGAAGATATTTTTGGCCAATGTCAAAAGGCCCATTTTGACCAAATCCACCTTGAAGGGAATCGAGGAAAAATTGCCCGAAAAACGGTTTTTCAGGGTACACAAATCCTTCATTATTAACGTGGACAAGGTGGAGTCCATTAGGAGCCACCAGATAACGATTGGGGCGCATGAAATCCCGGTGAGCGAATCCAACTTGGAGGAACTGATGCGACTGCTGAACCACCAGCGGTAGTGCTTCATTTTTGCAAAAGTCTGGTTGAACATGGAATGAAATGAATGGCATGAATTCTCCCTACAATTCCTCATATTTGGCCCAAACAAAGCAATTTTTCACCTAAAATTTTTCTAAATGAACACTTCTACTTTACGCCTCGGCAAAGTTGACCAAGGCGCAATGCCGACCGACAAAAAGAATTTTTTTGCAACTTACCATGCGGCACTGGCACTAGCGCTTCAAAACAAGCTGTCGTTCCGGGACGAAGCAGATGGAGCGTGGCAACCATTCTCAGAGGTGCCAGGAGCGCCCGTGAAGGCGCTGCAACAGTTCCTAAAAGAGGCTGGCTTCATGCCAAAAGCGAGCTTGGACGGCATTTTTGGGTATGCTACTCAAGCCGGTGTGCGGTTGTTCCAGGAATACATCCGCACCGTGGAGGGCGATGCGTCCATTGGCACGCCCGACGGGGTTGCCGGTGCAAACACGATGCGGTTTGTGGAGAAATGGAAGGCTGAAAAGCAGGGCACACCCAATTTTGTTTGCAAATGGGGACAGTCAACCGCCCAGGCTGGTTCGCCTGAATTCAACAAGTGGATTTCACTTTTGCAAAAGGCTAAGGCACTCTACGCAGCGAACGTAAACCCTATCCTGCAATTTTCGGAGAACTTCAAGCAACCCACCGACACGCAGAAAATCAAAGACTGGAACACCTCGCCCGATGCCATCCACCTCATCGGCATCCGCCGGAACCAGGAGAAATCTTCCCAAAAGCGAGAAAACGACGACCTTTTCGTGTTGCTCATCAAGGGGATAGTCTTCAAGTTTTGGGGAAGCACCGACCCCAGCCAGGGCGTGGCTGGCAAGCGGCTGGACGAGCCATTTTTGATAGAGGGGCAGCATATCTACAGATTTGGCTGGCACAAAGTATCTGATGCACAACAGGTTTACCGGGCATTGAAGCCTGCCAAATATGGGGTACTGGTGTTTCGGGATCGTGACAACGACAACTCCCTCACCCCCGCTGACATCGCCAAGGGGCTGGACGCCACGCCCAACAATTCCATCAACATCCATTGGTCGGGCAAGGGCGAGACCAATTACTCCGCTGGCTGTCAGGTCATTGCTGGCCAGAGCTATAGTAACCACGAGGGCAAGGTGATTGATTGCACGGCCTTTGCTTCGCCCGGCTATGCGGACCTAAAAAATGGCAAGACACGGGGCGCCTACAACGTTTTCACCGACTTGGTTTTGTGTTATGCCCCTGAAGGCGTAAATACTATCGCCTACACGCTTGCCCGTGATGAGTCCTTCCTGTTGTCAACGGATATTAATGAAAACACGCTGGCTTCTTGGGAAGGAACTTTGAAAGGCAACGAAGGGGTGGTGTAGGCCACTTCCATCGGGCCGAAGGGCAATTTCAGTACTGGCTGGAGACTGGCATCGAGTTTGCCGAGGAGGTGGAAATCAAAAAACGAAGAAGGAAAAGGCCGGTTAATCGGGTTGTTTCCTCTAACTTTTTGCTCAATTATCCTAATCCTACCGCAATGCGTAATTTTTTCTTGCTGCTTCTCCTAGTCGGTTTCCTAACTGCTTGCGAGCAAAAACCTGCCACTCCACAAGACCTCGACCTTGAAGACTTTATCATCGTGGACATCCCCGGCTCCGACATGAAACGAGCGACCTTGACGGACGTGAAAGGTAAAATCTTGGAGGAAGGAACCATCCTCAACGGGAGGAAGCATGGGATGTGGGTCATCTACCACAAAGATCGTGACGTGCCAGCATCCATTGGCAGCTACGTGGGTGGGATACCCAACGGCCCCCTGTTCGAATACGGACAGTACGGCCACATGGAGCACATGTGCAGCTACACCAACAATGTGCTGAACGGGCGTTTTGCGAAGCTAAAAAACATACGAAAAACAGAGGAGGGAACTTACGTCAATGGCCTATTGGACGGTAACTTCAAAAAATACTACGAAGGCCGTGATGTCGTGCAACAAGAGCTGAACTACAAACAAAACAAGCTCGATGGCGAGATTATTTATTACAGCGATAAAGGCGAAGCGACCATGAAATATACCTACAAAGATGGTGAGAAAGTCAGCGGCGGCATCGTTGGCGAGAGCAAATAGCCATTTTGAAAAAAAATAACCCGGTCAGGTTGCACACTTGACCGGGTTATTTTTTTGCCCATAATTGGGGCTATCGAATCAAAACCACATCTCCTTTGTAAAGTTGGATTTTTCCGTCCAAGAACTCGACTTCGGCCATCCAGGCGAAGACGGCGGGCTGCATCTCTTTGCCCCTGAAAACTCCATCCCAGCCTAAGCTAGGTTCGTTTGGAATCAAATTGTAGGCATCAAAGACGTTGTTGCCCTGACGGTCAAAAATCCGAAATGACCGTATGCTGCGCACCGACCCATCGGTGAACAGCATGAAAACGTCGTTAAGGCCGTCATCATTTGGACTAAAAGCATTTGGGGCATATACTTTTTGGCCGTTTTTCACCTCAATAAAAATCTCGTCAGTGGCGCTGCAACCATCAGCCGTGGTGACGACGACTTGGTAGCTGCCAGAAATTACAGGGGACGCCACCGGGCTTGCGCAATCTGCACAGGAAAGCCCCTCGGCGGGCGACCAAACGTAGGATTGGACAGCTTGGTTGGTGGAAACCTTCAATTGGATGCTGTCACCAAGTGCGATGCTTTCATCGCCACCAAGGTCAATCAGCAACTCCTCCGGCCCAATAATCGTCTGCTGGAATTCTGCAACACAGCCGTTTTCATCCATCACAAAAAACGGGTTCAAGCCAGCGAGGTAGCCCGTCAGTACTGGGTCAGTGCCGAACTGAACCCCGTCAGCGGAGTATTGGTACGGCGGTTGGCCGCCCGTCACTTGGTCAACGGTGAGGATGCCTGTATCGGCGAGGTCGAGGCAGGTGATTTCGTTTGGGGTAGCAGTTGCAGTAAGCTGGGTTGGCTCGGTGAGCGTGGCGCTGGCTGTTGCCGAGCAGCCATTTTCGTTGGTAACGGTCACGGAATAACTGCCTGCACCAAGGTTGGCGGCGGTTGGTTGGTTGCCGCCATTGTTCCAAAGAACAGAGAAATTGCTGCCGGGTCCGCTCGGCAAAGCTTGTAAAACGCCTGTGTCGTCACCTTCGCAAGCTACGCCCTGTGTCTGTGAAATAGCTACCGTCACAGGCGTCGTTGGTGCGGCAACCACAACGCTGGCCGTGGCTGTGCAGCCTGCCGAATTCGTAGCCGTAACGGTGTACGTTCCACCCGGTAACCCCGAAATGGTCGAAGTAGTCATGCCGTTGCTCCACAGGATGGAAGTGGCGTTTTGGCTCGTCGTGACCTTGGCCTTGCCGTCGCTGCCTTGGAAGCAAGAAACAGTTTGCTCCTCCGTCGCAGTGGCCGTGAACTGCGGTGGTTGCTGAATATTTTCATTTACAATGACTGTGCAGCCATTTGCATCTGTCACCGTAGCTTGGTAGCTGCCAACGCAAAGCCCGGTAAGGTTCGGCGTCGTGTTGCCATTCGACCAATTGATGAGGTAGGGGGGCGTACCACCCGTGATGCCGAGGCCGATGGAACCATTGCAGTCGCCGAAGCAGGTCACGTCCATGACCGAATTGGCGGTGGCCGTTAGTTTGGTTGGCTCAAAAATTTGCACCAAAAGAGTGGTATCGAAAGCAATGTCCGAGAGGTGGATGGAATACTGCCCGCCCGGCAAACCCGACAGCACCATCACTTGACCGTCGGTCAGTATAAAACCGGAACCGCTTACGGAGTTGTCTTGGTTCGCCCAATCAAATTGGTAGGGCGGCACGCCGCCAAGTGCGGAAAATTCGATGGTGCCATTTTGGTCGCCGTTGCAGTCGAGACTGTCGCCCGTTGCCGAAGGCAAAAAGTTCAGGTAATAAGGCATCAGCAGGCAGGTGTCGTTTTGGCAACCGTTCAGGTCGGTTACGGTCACGCAGTAGGTGTCGCCACCAACGAGGTTGGAGGCGGTGTTGCCCGTTTGGCCATCCGACCAAGCCACACTGTACCCACCTGCACCGCCACTGGGGTTCACTTGCATTTGACCAGCGGTGTTGCCGAGGCCAGCGCCCTGGTTGGTCACTTGCAGGTTTGGTAGCACTTGCGAGAGCACCGTCAAGTTCGTAACCACGATGCTGTCACAGCCGCCGGGCAGTTGCAGGGTGTCAGCGTAAATCCCCGTTTGGTTGTAAACATTGCCGCCTGCGGCGAAAGTTTGGCCAAAACAAATGACTGGATTGAGGGCGGTCGTAGGCGTTTCGTTGCCAGCATCCGTAACAGTTAGGGTGAAAATCCCAGTGTTCAAATCGAGCGTTGCCCCATCAATCATCACAAAATAAGTGGTGTTGGGGTCGAGGCAGTGCAGCTCGATTAGTTCGTCATTGTCAGCGGTGGTGTGCTGGCTTGCCAACTCCATCATCGTGCCCGTGCAGCCACCGTTGGAGGATTGGTAAATGGCCATTTGGATGCCGATGGGGTCAAGGGTTGAGCTGATTCCCTGCACGAATACATGCCCCGTTGGCGGCGGCGTGAAGGTGAACCACACCGTTTTTTGTACGCCAAAGGCAGAAGCTGACGCTGCGTTGGTGTTCATGGAGCAAGCGTTGGTGCTGAGTACGGAACTCACGGAGCCGCCCAGTGGCACGGTGCCGAGGTCTTCGGCGGTGCAGCGCAGCTCGGAAGCGGCCACTACGTCCAACTGTGTTACGCTTAGTCCAAACCATCCCTCCACCTGAGTGACGTCGGTGCTGCTGATGAACACCCCGTCCACCAAGATAAAATAAGTAGTGTTGGGTTTTGGGCAACTGAAAACCAACATTTCATCAAAACTAGCGGAGTTGTAGGCGAAACTTGTGAGGGTAAAATTGCCCGAACAGGTGTTGTCGCTGCTCTCGTAGATGGCAAGTTGAAGGTTGATAGGGTCGCCAAAATTGGAGGGGTCGCTGTTCACGTCCAGGAGGATGGCGTCGGAGGGGTTGGCCCCGGTGGCGAACGTGAACCAAACGCCTTGGTTGTTGAACCAGCCAGCGCCAGCGGGGCCGGGGTCGGGTTCGTTCAGGTTTGTTGCGCAAAAATTGTTGAAAATACTGGTGTCGGGGAAGCCGACTTCGAGTCCAGTCAGCAAGGTACCCAGCGGGATTGCATTGCAAAGCGCATCGTTGATGCCGCCCGGTACGCCGCTCACGGCGATGTTCATGTTCACGCTGCCGCCCGATGGCCCGCCCGGAGGTAGCGTGATGGTGAAAGGAACGGTGCCCATCGGCGGCACAGGTACGTTGATGCAAAGTTCGGCTTGGCAACTGAACACGGGGGTGCAGGGGTTCAAGATGGACGCATCGTTTTCAAAAGCCCGAAAGCAGACGGGGATGGTGGCGGGAATGTCCGCCAAACAAGGATAGGTTTGGTTGAATTGTTCGTTTGGGAAGTTCGTGTAGCAAATTCCATTGGAAGGGTAGGCGACCCACCCCGCATTGTTAATGTTCACGGCCCACTGGGGTTCTGGTGCGCCAATCGGGTCTGTGCAGGTGGTTGTGGAACTGCCAGTCAGTACGTTCATTTTTACATTGAACTGGCCATAAATCGGTTTTGCCCCCATCAAAAAGAAAAAAAATAAGGCAATTGGGTAAAAATTCAGTTTGTTCATTACCAATGGTTTATGTGTGTAAGTTCAGTTTTGGTAAAACGGCGGGCAGCGCCCAACCATTGTTCAAAGCTACTTTCCCAGAGTTTTATCTCACTGGATTTTCATATTTCAGTGCTATTATTTGACAAATATTGCAGTCATCCAATCCGCAATCTGCAATCCGAATTCCGCAATCAAACCACTTCCACCACGCTCGTCCCACCACCTTTTTTCAGCACCCGCACCTGCGTGGAGATGCGCTCTTTCAGTTCCTTCACATGCGAAATGATGCCGATGGTTTTACCCTTCGCCTGCAAGTTTTCCAAGGTGCAGATGGCCAGGTCCAGCGTCTGGTCGTCGAGTGTGCCGAAGCCCTCGTCAATGAACAGCGAGCGGATGTTGGCGTTGCGCCCGGCGAGGTCGCTGAGGCCAAGTGCCAGCGCCAAGCTCACCAAGAAGCTCTCGCCACCAGATAGCGTCATCATCGAGCGCACGTTGTCGGCCTGGTAGGTGTCCACGATGTCCAGCTCCAAGTCCTCGCCTGGCCGCTTGACGACGAAGTAGCGACCATACAGGTTTTCGAGGTGGACGTTGGCCAGTTGCACGAGCTTTTGGAGCGTCAGACCTTGGGCAAATTTGCGGAACTTCGACCCATCGTGCGAGCCGATTAGGTCGTGAACCGCAGCCCATCGGTTGTACACAAGCCGTTGATTTTCAATTTGTTGCAAAATGGCTTCGCCTTCTGCTTTCCGGGTCTCATTGTCTTTCAATTGCTGGTTGAGTGCCCCGACCTCCTGCTGAAATGCTTGCAATTCGGCCTCCAAAATGGCCACTTTTGCCTCGGTTTCCTGCTCGTTCTCCGTGGTCAATGGCTTGGCCAGCGCAGCCTCCAGCGCCATTTTGGCCGACTTCGCCTCCTGTCTTGCCTCGACTTCCCGCAGTTTCAACCGTTCCGACAGCACCTCAATTCGCTCGGCCTCTTGCGTTGGCAAAATGGCGCTTCGCAATGCCTCCAGCGACTCGAAACCCGCTTTTGCGAGTCCCAATTTCAAGTTTGATTCTAGTTCCTCCACCGTTTTTTGGCTGGCCGCCAACTGCGTTTTGCTGCTCTCCAAGCGCTGGCGGGTTAGCGCCAACTGCTCCTTCGAATGTGCATGTTCCACTCGTGAGGCGGCAACTGCTTGCTCGGCCATTTCGAGGTCATGCAGCAGCTTTTCCCGCTCTGAAACCACGTTTTTTGTTCCAAACAGTGCTACCCGTTTGGCATTTAGGGTGTCGAATTCGGCTTGAAGCAAAGCCAGTTCATCGCTGAATTGTTTGCATTTATATTCCAATTCTGTCTGCGAGGTCGCCAGTTGTTCGAGCGACTGCCGGGTGAGTTCCAGTTGGCGCTCGTGGCCGTCACGGCTAGTTTTTTTCAAGGAAAAATCGCCCTCCTTCGCCTTGAGGTCGCTGAACATCTGCTTGGCCGTTTCCATCGAAAAACGGTAGCCGTACTTGCCCACCAGCTTGTCGAGTTCTGCTGTTGCCTCCTTGAATTTCGCCGCCAAATCCATCAGTGAAGCCTCCCGGTCGAGGCGGCTGCGCTCGTTTTGTTGCTTCGCAAATTGGGCGTCCCTCAATTGGTTTTCGAGGGTTCGCACCTGCTCCTCCTTCATTGAAATCTGGCTGTTCAGCGTGGCCAACCGTTCCCGTACTGCCTTTTTTTCAGACAGCTCCGTTTCAAAATTGTCCAGTTTGTTCACGAGCCATTCGCCATGTGAGCGACTGAAATCCTCGCCGTCAAGGCCGGGCAAGAAGGCCGCCAACCGAACTTCCAACTCGCCAAGCCGAGCTTCCAGTTTGCCCATTTCCCCTGCATCTATTCCTTCGATTTGCTGGATTTGGGTGTTTATTTCGATATGCTTTTTGAGCAAACTGTTGCGTTCCTGCTGCCGTTCCTGTTGGGCTTTTTCGGCGGCTTTGAGGTCGTTGCGGGTCTCGTCCACGAAGGGCTTCACCTCGTGCAGCCTGAACGGGTGGTGGGTGCTCTGGCAAAGTGGGCACGGGTCGCCCTCTTTCAAGTTCTCACGGTCTTTTTCGTAGTTGGCCAGCAGCAGTTGCTGGGTGTAAACCTCCCGGCGATAGGCCAATTGATGCTCCCATTCCTCCGCTTCCTCGTAGGCCGTCAGCAGCGATTTATCGAGCCAAAGCTCCTGTTGGCGCAGCTCGGCGAGGCGGGCTTCGAGCTGTGCGAGTTGTTCCAATGCTGCCCGGTATTCGGCGTTTAGGCCGTTCAGTTTGGTGAAATTCTGGTGCTGTGTCCCCAATTGGTCAATCTCACGGGTCAGCTTTTGGAGCAGGTCTTGTCGGTTCGGCACAAAGTTGACGGGCGCCGATTTTTCAAACGAATCGAGCAGGCCAGCAAGCGCATTTTTTTCTTGGGTCAAAAGTGCCTCCAATCTCTGGGCTTCTTGGGTTGCTTTTTCGCTATTTTGGAGGTAGGTTTTCGCCTCCTCGGTTTGCCTGTTTTTACTGATTATATTGTCCCGAAGTGTCCCTTCGTGGATCGTGATGGCGGACAAATCTTGCGGCAGTGACGCCCAGGCTGCGTTGGTTTTCAGCCAGTTGCCCAATTCTTTCAGCGCATCGGCATGGCCGATTTCCTTGTTTTTTTGCTCTGCAAATTGGCGTTCGGTTTCTTGCTTTCGCATTTCCGTCGCCTTCCAAACGCTGGTTGTTTTTGAAATGGACTCGGTCAGTGAAGCCAAGCGGCTATCCATTTTTCCCACCTCATCGAACTGCCGCAGGATATGGGCTTGACCAGCCTTGAGCGTGTCGAGTGAGGCCATTTTCTCCAGAAAAACCGCTTGTGCCACAGTGGCTGTTTGTTCTTCTGTGATTTGGTTTTGGGCAAATATGGCGACTGCTTCCGACAGCAAGGCCACTTCGGCCAGCTTGTCATCGAGGCGGGCGAGGGTGGGGTGGAGGGGTAACGTCTTTCGATGCTGGGCAAGCAGCGCCTCCGAAGCTTGAATCCCCAATTTTTCTTCGTCTAGCACCCGCAAATTGGCAGCCGAAGCTTCTTGTCGCTGCCGAAGCTGAGCCACTTGGCGGAGCCATTGCAGTGCATTTTTGGTACTCTCAAGGTCGTTTCGTGTGGTCTTTGCGGCCTGTTCTTTTTCTTTCAATTCGGTCTTTCGTTCCCTCAGTTCTTCTTTTGAAAACACTTGCAGTGCTTCCCGTTTTGTTACCAGTTCGGCCAGTTTGAGCTTTTCCAGGTTGTGGCGTTCATGTGCGGAAACGCCCATCGCTGAGTAGATTTCCGTGCCGGTGATGCGCTCCAGCAGTTCGCTGCGCTCCCGTGGCGCTGCCTTCAAAAACGCTGCAAAGTCGCCCTGAGCCAGCATTGCGGAGCGGGTAAAGCGCTCAAAATCAAGTCCCGACACCTCTTCCACAAATGCTTCGACCTCCTTGATTTTCCGCTCCGCAACGATGAGGAAATCCTTTTTCTCCTCGTTCCATTCCGCCACAGAACGCTCGGTTTTTGGCCCGGCTCCCTTTTTGGAGCGGGGTACCCAGCAGCGCCACTGACAGCGTATCAACCGCCCGCCCGCCTCAAAGTCGCACTCGGCGATGCCCTCCTCCGCCCCGTGGGAGAGTACCTCCTCCGGTTTCGATTTCCGGCAAACCTTGCCGTACAAGGCGAGCGTAACGGCGTCGAGGATGGTCGTCTTCCCCGCCCCGGTATCGCCGGTGATGGCGAACAGCCCAGTGTCCGCCAACGGGCTGACCCTGAAGTCAATTTCGACCTCGGTACGGATGGAGTGCAGGTTGCGAAGGAGGATGCGACGGATTTGCATTTAATTGGTTGAAGGTTGACGGTGGTTGGTTGACGGCGGTGTTAAGTTGGGTCTTGCGCTTTTTTCAGCACGTCCAAGATATTGCCGTACACTTCTTTCGGCTCCGCCAATAAGGCGTTCAAGTCGTCCCAAACGGCCAGCTCGATATCCTCGTCGGTTTGTGGAACCAATTGACTGTCAGTGGTTTGCATCTTGAACCAGTGGGTGGTTTTCAGCACCCGTTTGCCCTTGAGTTCGTAGGTGTGCCAAGTGTCGAGCAGGTGTGGGCCGAGCGTGATTTGCCGAAGGCCAGTCTCCTCCTGCACCTCCCGGACGGCGGCTTGTTCTGGTGTTTCACCGGGGTCAATTTTGCCCTTGGGCAGGTCCCAACTTCCCCGGCGATGTATCAGCAGGACTTTGCCATCGGCGTTGAAAACAGCACCTCCAGCGGCGGAAATGGGTTTGTAGATTTTTTGAAAATCCGACCAAATCCGTTCCGCGTCGGTGTCAAAAACCACGATCGCATCAAAACGGTGGCTGGTTTCCAGTTGGTGAACGATGTGGACCAAAAACTTTTTCTTGCCTGCATGGCGAAGCACGATTTTTTTTTCGGTGGTCGCTCCAAAGCTTTTAACTTCTTCGGAAGAAACAAGGTACAAAGGCGTACCATTAATGTAAATTTTATACATTTGCTGCCATTTTTGAGGTAACATTGAACTTGAATTTCACGCGCTGACCGTTCAAAAAAAACTTCAACGGAAACTAATTCAACGGCAAAGAAAGCAAAGGATGAACATTGCATCGGAAGTCGCAAAGCGTTTACTGCAAATTAAAGCAATAAAACTAAACCCGCAAAAGCCTTTCACGTGGGCGTCGGGGATTCTGTCGCCAATTTATTGCGACAATCGGCTGGTGTTGTCCCATCCCGATGCCAGGGATTTTGTTAAACTATGCCTGATTGCAAAATCCAAGGACTTTAGCGGGTTTGACGCTGTGGCCGGGGTTGCAACGGCGGGGATTGCCCACGGTATGTTGTTGGCCGATGCGCTAAAGTTGCCTTTTGCTTACGTTCGCAGCAAGCCGAAGGAGCATGGCCGCCAAAACCTGATAGAGGGCGAGTTGCCAGAAAAATCGAATGTGCTGATTGTTGAAGACCTGATTTCGACGGGCGGTAGCAGCCTCCAAGCCGTACAAGCCGTACGGGAATCGGGCCACAAAGTGGTGGGGGTGCTGGCCATTTTTAGCTACAATTTTGAAAAGGCAATTACCGCTTTTGAAAATGCTGGCTGCCCACTCGAAACTTTGTCAAACTACGATGTGCTGCTTCGTGAAGCGCTGGCCATCAAGTACATCAACTTGAACGATGTGGATATGCTGACGACTTGGCGGAAGAAAACGGGGTCTTGAGTTATTGGGTTATTGGGATATTTACTACTCACCCAATAACCCAATAACCCAATAACTCAGTAACCCAATAACCCAATAACAGCCTTTCAAATACGCAACAAAATATGTCATTAATCACTACCCATTCAGAAGAATTTCTAAAAAATTACCTCAACAACGCATCGCCAACTGGCTTTGAGGCCAAGGGCCAACAGCTTTGGTTGGAGTACCTCAAACCCTATATTGACGACTGGGGGCTTGACAATTACGGCACAGCCTACGGCATCATCAATCCTGGTACCGATTTCAGGGTGGTCATTGAGGGCCATGCGGACGAGATTTCTTGGTTCGTCAATTTCATCACAGAAGAAGGCTTTATCCATGTTATTCGCAATGGTGGCAGCGACCACCAGATTGCGCCTTCCATGCGGGTGAACATCCACACGCCAAAAGGCGTCGTGCGGGGTGTTTTTGGTTGGCCAGCTATCCATACCCGGAACGGCGAGGACAAAATAACGCCCAAGCTCGATAATATATTCATTGACATCGGCGCTAAAGACAAAAAGGAAGTGCTCGAAATGGGCGTTCATGTTGGCTGCGTCATCACCTACGCCGATGAGTTCATGGTGCTCAACGACCGCTACTACGTCGGCAGGGCGCTCGACAACCGCATGGGTGGCTTTTGTGTGGCAGAGGTGGCCAGGTTGCTCAAAGAAAACAACATTAAGTTGCCTTACACACTGTACGTGGTCAATTCGGTACAGGAGGAAATAGGCTTGCGGGGCGCCCAAATGGTGGCCGACAACATCAAGCCAAACGTGGCCATCGTGACGGATGTGACGCACGATACCCACACGCCGATGATAGAAAAAAAGACCATCGGAGACGTGAAATCTGGTGAAGGTCCTTCGGTGACCTACGCCCCTGCGGTTCACAACAAGTTGCTTCAACTTATCATTGATACGGCTACGGAAAAGGGCATCCCCATTCAACGGGAAGCTGCCTCCCGCTCCACGGGTACGGACACCGATGCTTTTGCTTACAGCAATGGCGGTGTGCCTTCCGCCCTCATTTCACTGCCACTTCGGTACATGCACACGACAGTGGAAATGGCCCACAAATCAGACGTGGAGAACGTCATTAAGCTGATTTACGAATCGCTGATGAAAATCGAAAACGGGCATAATTTCAAGTATTTTTGAAAAAACGACTTCAAAGGAAAATGAAAAAGCGCGCTGATGACAGGGCGCTTTTTTTTTTTGGTTTTCAGTCTACAGTTTGGACATCACCATCCGAAATTGGATAAAAGACTAAATTGGAAAAATTAGCTTGTCAATAGATACATTTGCTTTTTCTTTAAAATGCAACCACATGAAAAAATTCGCCATTGTCTTCCTATTGGTAACCGCCTCTGCCATTTTGCTTGCGCAAAGCAGCGACAAACAATCCGTTTTTGAGCTTTTTCAAACGGAGGACTACCTGTCCATTACCCTTGAATCAGATTTCCAAAACCTCAAAAAGAACAAGAATACGGATGATTACCAACCTGCGGTATTAAGTTACCAAAACAAGGATGGGGGCACCGTGCGTTGGGAAATAGAAATTAAGCCACGTGGCAAAATGCGTCGGATGGTCTGCACCATGCCGCCCTTGAAGCTGAAGTTCCCAAAAGCGGCCATCAAAGAACAGGGTTTGGATAAGTTTCGTACGCTTGAGATGGTGGAAATTTGTGACCAAGGCAACGACCACGAGCAATATGTGTTGCGGGAATATGTGGCATATAAGCTTTACAATATGCTCACCGACCAGAGTTTCCGGGTGCAATTGGTGAAAATTGATTTCAAAAATACTTCATCAAAAGGCACGCCGATGGACGGATTTGCTTTCATCATTGAGAACAACGATGAAATGGCCAAACGGCTTCGTGGCAAAATAATTGAGCCACAAAGCATTGGCAGAAGGTTGCCCAACACCCAGGAGAAAGAACTTTTTTGCATGTTTCAGTTTATGATTGGCAACACCGATTGGTGGACATCCACCGGCCACAACCTCGATATTTTTGGAGAAGAAACGGATACCGTCAAGCCAATTCCAATCCCTTATGATTTTGATTATTCGGGGTTCGTGAATACTACCTATTCGGTGCCGAATGATAAAGTGCCCATTAAATACGTTACGGAACGCTTTTACCAAGGCCCTTGCAGAACAGAAGCCGAGACGAAGGAGACGATTCAGGTTTTTTTGAATAAAAAGGGGGAGATGATTAAATACTGTCAAGACTTTCCCCATTTTTCCAAATATTCAAAGAAGCATGTCATCAAATTCCTTAACACCTTTTATAAAATAATTGAAAGCCCTGCGGGCATTAAAAACCAATTATTTAAGAACTGCGACTTTTACGAAAAATAGGCAACGCACAACTGGATATATGGCAGTTTATAGGTAATCGCATTTGAAACTAATGGTTGAGCTGTGAAAATTTCCAGTATTTTTTGAGGGGCAGGGTTATAGAACCCTATTGATTGCGCACAGAATAATTCATTGAAAATCAGGGGCGTAGCCCCGGCTCCGTTTGTAGCAGTCAGTTGAAAAGGACTCCAAAGGGGCGTAGCCCCGGCACGAAAAGCTATGAAAATCACCCGTGTCGGGGCTACGCCCCTTAAAATTATGGGGTGATTGCCGCACTACAAACGGGGCTGGGGCTACGCCCCTGATTCTGTGTGCAATCTCAACAGGGTTCGATAACCCTGCCTAAAAAAAGCACCGAAATTAATTTTCAATTCGACTATCTATTATCCCCAATTATTTGCCTTTAATTAGCACCATATCCACTAAATCGCTGCCAAATGAATAAGGCAAATATGCCAGTGACGGCATGGGCTTGGTGATGATTAGGTTCGCATATTTACCCCTGGATATGGAGCCAAAATCGGCGGCAACCTCCAAGGCAAACGCACCGTTCAGCGTGGCCGCCTGAATCGCTTCTTCGGGCAACATTTTCATCATAATGCAGGCGAGGGATACAACAAACGGCATTCGACCCGACGGCGAGGTGCCAGGGTTGAAGTCGCTGGCAAGGGCGACTGGCACGTTGGCGGCCAGCAGGCGGCGGGCAGGCGGGATGTGGTCTTGCAAGAAAAATGGCGCCGATGGCAGCAGGGTGGCGATGGTGTTCCCGTTGCGGAGCGCCTCGATGTCACTATCGTCCAACACCTCCAAGTGGTCAACGGAGACCGCCCCGTGGCGGATGGCCGCTGCGATTCCGCCCATGCAATTGAACTGGTTGACGTGAACTTTCGGGCGCAGGCCGTATTGAGCAGCAGCCGTCAGTACTTCTTCCATTTCTTCAACGCTGAATGCGAGTTTTTCACAAAAAACATCCACATAATCGGCCAGTCCTTCATCGGCGATTCTTGGTAACATCTCGTTGATTATCAATGAGATATAACCTTGGCGGTTGCCGTTCCGATAGGTCATTGGCACGGAGTGCGCCCCCAAAAAACTCGACTTGATTTCCACATCGCTCGACTCCTTTAGCCGCCTGATGACCCGCAACATTTTCAGTTCGCTCTCCACCGAGAGGCCGTAGCCACTTTTGATTTCAATCAGCCCCGTGCCAGATTTTCGCACCTCCCCCAGCCGCTCCAGTGCCTGCTCGAACAGCAGGTCTTCCGAGGTTTCCTGCAAGCGGTTGGCGGAGTTGAGGATGCCGCCACCCCGGTTGGCAATTTCCTCGTAGCTCATGCCTTTCAGGCGGTTCACCCACTCCTCCTCCCGGCTGCGGGCGAAGACAAGATGCGTGTGCGAATCGCACCAAGCAGGCAGCACGTAGCGGCCTGTTGCGTCAATGGTTTGGTCGGCACGAAGGGGGCAATGGGTCATGTCGCCAAAATCCACAATCCGCTGATTTTCAATGAGAAGAAAGGCGTTTTCCAACACTGGAAGGATTGCCAATTCGGCTCCTCGCAAGGGCGTCGTCCGGGCGTTTTCTTCGGTCAGAACGAGTTGGCGAATGCTGGTGATGAGTGTACGCATGATTAAATTATGGGGACAAAAGTAGTATTCAACAACCTGATTTTTCAGGGAATTTGGAGGGCATCTCAACTCGGCCCAAACCTCACATGCCTTTTATTCCCACATTTTCCAAGTTTCTTTACCTTTGGCGCAATTCACCAATCACTTGTCACGAATCACGGAAAAACAATGGATTTTAAAAAGCTCGTCCCTCATATCATCGCCTTCTTTGTGCTGCTCATCGTGGCGTTCGCACGCTTCGCTCCCATTGTATTTGAGGGCAAATCCCTGCAACAGGGCGACAACCTGCAAGCTTTGGGCATGCAGGGCGAAAGCCGAAAAGTAGCGGCAAAAACCGGCGAGTACCCGCTTTGGACCAACGCCGCTTTCTCTGGAATGCCTACTTATCAGATACTTTACCCGACTTCCAACCCGATAAAATACGTGTCGAAAGCCTTTCTCCTCGGCAACGACATGGCGCCGCCTCACACGGGCATACTGCTGATGATGCTCGGCGTTTACCTGCTGCTGGTCGTGCTGAACGTGGACTGGCGGCTGAGCGTAATCGGTGCGATCGGCTTTGGCTTGGCGGCCAATCACATGGACCTCGCACAGGCTGGGCACTCCACCAAAATCATTGCGGCAGCTTACAGCGCCCCCATTTTGGCGGGTTTGATACTAAGTTTTAGGGGCAAGTATTGGCTCGGCGGCGGCCTCACGGCACTCTTCATGGCGCTCCAGATTTACGCCAACCACGTCCAAATCACCTACTATCTCTTCCTGTCCCTGCTCATTTTCGGCGTCGTTTATCTCCTTGACGCCGCCAAGAACGGCTGGATGTCCCGCTTTTGGACGGCTGCTGCCGTGTCATTCGTGGCCGTGCTGCTGGCCGTTGGTACCAACGCCAGCCGCCTGATGACCACCAAGGAATACGCTGACGAGACCATCCGGGGCAAATCGGAGCTGACCAAAAAGGCCGACAGCAGCGGCTCAACTGCCGAGGAAGGCGGCGGACTTTCCAAAACCTACGCCTTCCAGTACAGCTACGGCGTCAAGGAAACCTGGAACCTGCTCATCCCGAACTACCTCGGTGGCAGCAGTTCCATCGGTTTTGCCAGTGACCCCAACAGCGCCACCATTGCCGCCCTGCGCAACATGAAAAACTCGGAGGAAGCCATGCAATATGCCCAAAGGGCCACCCATTATTGGGGCGGACAGCCCTTCGTGGGCGGTGGCGTGTACCTGGGCGTGGTGTTCACGCTGCTGTTTTTTATGGGCATGTTTTTGGTGAAAAAACCGATACGCTGGTACGTGTTGGGCACCTTGGTGCTGGCCATCATGGTATCGTGGGGTAGCAACTTCCCGGTTTTCAACTATCTGATGTTCGACCATTTCCCGATGTTCAACAAGTTCCGGGACCCCAAGATGTTCCTCATTTTGGGCAACATGCTTGTCGTGGCCTTCGGCATACTCGGCTTGCAGGCGTTTTTGGACAAAGGCATTGACCAAAAACAACGGCTGAATGGCCTGCTGCTGGGCGGAGCGGTGACGGGCGGGCTGCTCCTCATCGCCTTCCTCCTCAGCCTTGGATTTGATTACCAGAAGCCCGGTGAGCAACTGCCCCAAGCCCTCGCCGATGCCCTCGCCGAAGACCGTGCGGCGCTGCTCCGTGCGGACGTGCTGCGGTCCTTCCTCTTTGTCGGACTGGCCTTCGGCCTGCTTTGGTTTTGGGTGAAAAAAAGCTTCGCCCCGGTGGCGCTTGTCATCGGCATTGGCCTGCTGGCCGTGATTGACATCTGGGGCGTCGGCGCACGGATGCTCACTTCCGAGGACTTCATTGACCAAAGCCAAAAGAACTCGCTGAAAGCAGCTACTGCTGCGGACGATGAGATTTTGAAGGACAAAGACCCGCATTTTCGGGTGGCAGATTTCCGGCGAGCGTCGCCGTTTTCCAATGCCTTCACGGGCTACCACCACCAGAGCGTCGGGGGCTACCACGCCGCCAAGCTGATGCGCTACCAAGAGGTCATCGAGCGCTACCTGAGCGACCCCGCCACCAACCAGCATGTTTACGGCATGTTGAACGCCAAGTATTTCATCAACCAACAAGACAAAGCACTGACCAACCCCAGCGCCTGCGGCAATGCGTGGTTTGTCAAGGAAATAAAAACGGTGGCCAATGGCGATGCCGAAATTGATGCCCTAGCCGACCTCAAGCCGAAGGAACAGGCCGTGGTGCAGGAGGCGTTCGCTGCCAACCTCAAGGGCTTCGTCCCCAATTTCGACAGCACCGCCACCATCAAGCTGACCCACTACCACCCCGACACGATGGTTTATTCCTACTCGGCGGCCAGCGACCAGTTTGCTGTGTTCTCGGAGGTGTACTACCCACCTGCCAAGGGCTGGAGCATGTACCTCGACGGTCAAAAAACGGACGATTTTACGAAGTGCAACTTCCTGCTCAGGGGTGCAAAACTCCCTGCCGGACAGCACGAGGTGAAGATGGTCTTCTCCCCAAAATCCTACCATACCGGCGAGATGATAGCGCTGATTGCCGCTTTGCTGGTGATTGGTTTGGCCATCTGGGGGATTGTTTGGTTCTCCAGGAAATATGAGCTGCCAGAGGCGGGGAACCTACCAGTAGTGGTGGCGACGACTCCCGATAGGCATCGGGAACGGGCGGCTGCGCCGAGGGCAAGGACGGAGGCCAAGAAGAAAAAATGAGTTGGTTCGGTAACTAAAAAGCGGGCGGGAATGAGTTTCCGCCCGCTTTTTTTGTGATGTGGGGATGAGCCAAGCGATACGATTGTTCCAAGCAATCGTATCGCTAACGCCCTAACTCAACCCTTTTTGCCAAGCCTTTCTTTTACTTCTTTTGCATAGTGCTGCGACATGAAATCCTTGGCCCATTCTTCAGCTTTGTTGAGGCTTTCGTCCAATGAGCCTTCGTCCAGTTCCAAGTGCATTCCTCCTTCGTCGAGGATGCGGACCCATGAGTTGTAATGTTCATCCGGGCCAATTTCCAACCAGCCTTGATAGTTCACATACAAATACAGGTAGGGGTATGTTTTTTCAAATCCGTTTTTCATAAGCCACTCATTTTAGGATTGTTCGATGATGCTTATTTCTTCTGGCGTCAGCCCATACAGCCCATACACCCGCTCGTCTATCTCACGCTCCAGCGCCGTCGTGTTCACTTGCGGGTCGCTCTGCTTTTGGGCGAGGATTTGGTCTAATCTTTCAATAAATGGCTTTTGAGCCTCCACATCAATCACTGGAATTGGAATTTCCCTTAATTCTGAAAGAGTAGTTTGCCTAAAATCGTCCTTTGTTGCTATCGAAGAGATGTTTATGTAGAGGAATGAAATGAACTTGCTGGCCAAAAGAGCAAGCACGTACTTGGGCGAAAAGCGCTCGTCAATTGGGATGAAAGGATTAATATCTTTTTTAAACACCATTTTTTGCTCGGTGTAGCCCACATCAAGTCTATCTCTCCGATTTATGATTCTTCGAATCAAAAGCTTTGGCTTTGCTTCATAGAATCTGGTCAGTGAAAGTTTGTTAGACATATCAGTTGGATAGGTTTGTCCCACACTCAACGAATAGTTGTAGACATTTCCCTCACTCAAAAATGGGTAGATATTTTCGTTGATTTCTTTGGATTCGGGGAATTCACTTGGTGAAAGACCTTGCGTAGAAATAGAGATTTCACCCAAAGAAATTGTAGTAATTTCCTTTCGCAACCTTTTGAGGATGTTAAAAACAAATGGGTTTAGAATTACCTTGAACGACGGGGCTGTAATCAAATCTGTCTGAATGGGCTGAAATTTCAATGAATTCAGGTCATCGGGAGAATCCTTCTTGTTGAATATATAGATTTGATAGTAGTCTTGGCTTTTTTGGTTATTGAATAGGTAAAGTGCAGTATCAACATAGGCATCTTCGAAAATATTGAAAGGTAGATTTACAATTTTATCAATCGACTTCTCTCTGAAGATATATTCTCTAAACTTAGAGAAATTGTCACCTGTCTGCCATGTAACGGGGGCAATATATGAAAGCAACCCAGTGGGCTTTAACAGTTCAAAACCCAGGGCGATAAACAATACTGATGTTTCGTATTTCCTTTCAAACAACGTGTACTTGTTTTTAAATGCCATCCTTTCATTTTCAGAAATGTTTTCAAGGGGGATATAAGGCGGATTCCCCACCACCACATCAAACCCGACGAACCGCCCCTCCGCATCCAGCACCTCCGGGAACTCAAAGCGCCACTCGAAGGCGTTCTCGAAGATGCGGTTGTTCTTGACCTCGTCCATTTCACCTTGCAGGGCGGTGATTTCCTTTTCCAGCCTCGCCTTTTCCGCCAGCCGTTTCCGTTCCAGGCTATCCTCGGTTTCGTCGCCATAAGGGGTATCTGGTTCAAACAGGAAATTGCCCGTGAAGCGGTAGTACATCTCGCCAAGCAGCTTGTCGAGCCGCTTACGCTTGGGATCGTTGCTGCCAATTTCCGTCTTGAAGTCGCTTTTGATTTGCTCCATCAGCAGCAGCAGGCCCCGTTTGGTTTCTTTGTCGGTGGCGTGGTGGTACTCCTGCACGTAGCGGCGATAGGTGTTGATGTCGTATTTCACGCTTTTCAGCGCCTTGCTCAGGTCGGCGTCCAGCGCAAAGCGGCTGATGAGCGAGTTGCCCGTCTTGATGTTGATGTCAATGTTCGGCAGGGTTTCGAGGCCGCCGTTTTCTGTGCCGCCTTTGTAGTAGGTGTTTTTGAGCAGCTCAATCCAGAGGCGCAGTCGGCAAATCTTGACACTGTTCGGGTTGATGTCCACGCCAAAGAGGCAGTTTTCGATGAGGGTTTGCTTTTCGTGGAAAAGCGTCTCCTGCACCCGCTGCGATTTTGCGTCGGCAGTGCCGTTTTTGAGGCGGTATTCAAAGAGGTCTTCCCCGTTGTTGCAGGTCACGATGAGTTCGTCGTTTTCCACTTTTGCCTCGATGCCAGCAAGCGCCTCCCCTTTTTGGTCGGCGAGGATGCCGAGTTCCGACTTCACGGCGAGCATTTCGTTGAGCGCCGACACGAGGAAGTGCCCGCTGCCTACCGCCGGGTCGCAGATGCGCAAGCTGTTGACGATGCGGTTCATCTCCAGCACGTCCGCTGTTTTGAACCGCTTTGCGGCGAAGTTTTTCAGGTCGTCGAATTCGTTGCAATCAATGCCGTAATGCTCGTTGAACTTCTGGATCACCGCCCGGCGCACGGTTTCCTGGCACATGTACATCGTGATGAAGCCGGGGGTGAAGAAGGAGCCGTCCCGGTAGCCGTTTATTTTTTCGAAAATCAGCCCGAGTACGCTGGCATTGATGAGGGTTTTGTTTTCCTCGGAGATTTCCTCCGAGCCTTCGGAGGCGAAGTCGTAAGCGTCCAAGAAGGCGAAGAGGTATTCGAGGATGCTGAGTTGGTTGGTGCGGCGCTTGCCTTTTTCGTCTTTTAGCACCGTGCTGCCCATTGGTTGGATGCGGAAGCGGTCCTTGAGGTTGCTGATGAACAGCGTGTTGCCTTCGAGTTCGCTGATTTCGAACAGGCTGCTGTTGAGGTATGGGATCTTGCGGAACTTCGCCTGTACGTAGCCCGCCCGCTCGTCCGGCGTTTTTGCCAGCACCTCGAAGAAGAGTTCGTTGACCTCGTCGAAGTCTTTGAGCAGGTCGGTTTGCAAAAATCGGTGGCTGCCCGTAGCCAACTGCGAACTGGATTCCCCGTGGTACTTGACCAATTGTGCTTCCAGGAGCTTGAGGAACAGGATGCGGTTCATCCAGGTGATGCAGAGTTCGAGGGCGATGCCAAAAATCTGTTCGTCTTTGTTTGCGCCGTAGTTGCTCAATTTGGGCATCCGCTGCCAGCGTTCGGTGGCTTCGAGCGTGGCGATGGTGTTTTCGAGCAGGGAGCCGGGCTGGCGGTTGGCGGGGTCGCAGCGCTGTATCAGTTTTTTGCCGCCTTCCTTTTTTTCCTCCAGCCCGATGAGGTACAGCAGTTCGTTGTAGAATCCTTTGTCGAGCGAGTTGCTGTCGTTGGCGAAGGACTGCCGGAGCAGGTGCTGCGGGGAGAAGATTTTGAACAGGGGAATGAGGGGGCGGTCGGTTTCAGGTTTTGTGGGTTCAGGTTTCAGCAAGGCGTTGGCCAGATTTCCGAAATCTTTTAAATTTCGGAAATCTACGTGCGCCACCGGCACCTCCCCTTGCAACTGTTCCAGGAACGGACGGGCAATGTCTTTGTAGAAAAAATCAGTTGTACTTTGCACCTTTTGGCCGTTGCGCCATTTTTCGTATTCCCTGACCAGTGCCTTGTTTTGGAAAAACAGCCGGTCGAAAGTCGCCCCTTCGAAGATGTACCATTCATAGACGTTGGTGATGACGAGGTACCTGACATCCGTGTTGTCATGCTCGATGCGCTCCCGCAAGTAGTAGAGCAGCAGCTCGTGCATGGCCTTGGCATTGGGGGTGGTGGCCGAAACCATGTCGGTGGCGTTCTTGGGTCGCTTCACCTCGAAGAGCACGGCGGCCCGGCTCTGCGCCGACTTGTCTTCATGGATGACGAGGTCGGTGCGCCCTTTCGTGTTCACGAGGTAGCTGTCTTTGTACCAGGTGTCGTTCAGGAAATCCCGCAGGTGGTTCTTGACGTTCTCCTCACTTTCCTCGTGGTCAATTCGGTCGAGCAGGCGGGACAAATTGGCCTTGAACCGCTCGATGTCCGTGCGGTTGGGCTTTACCTTCTGGTAGGCTTTGTTGAGTGTCTTTTTGAATGGGATGAGGGCTAGGTTCATGCCTTTGGGTTTGGTGTTGAGTTTTGTCGAGGCAAGATAAAAAAAGAATCAATTCCGGCTTGATAGGAAGGCAATCTGCTCAACATGCCGGGCATTTTTCTCGTACCGTTTTACACTTTTAGCAACTGCCAACCCTACATGCTTCATTCCACCTTCACCAAAACCACGCTCACCACCTCTCCGGGCATCTGCAATTCAAGCAGGTAAGCGCCCTGCGGCAAACCCACAAAATCCACGGATTCCGACGCCGGGCCTTCCGGATGTCGGGCTGCCCACTGCCTTGCCAAGCTGCCGTCCATTTTTTTCAACGAAAACATGATTTCCGCTGGCTTCGGGTTGGTCCACACGACCGTTGTGCCTGTCGTTGCCGGATTGGGCGAAACAATCAATTGCATTGCTGGCCGCTCCACCACCACCGCATTCGTCAACGGCTTCACCACAAAATCCGTCACCTTCGGCAAATGGTCGGAGGCCGAGCCAGTATCGTCCTGGTAAAGGCCGTTGGCATCGAGGCGAGCCTGAGCCATGATTTCCGTTTGCAGGCTGAACGCCTTTTTCACTTCCAACACGCTGTTTGAGCAAATATGAAAATCGAGGCGGGAAGGCGGGTACTGGCTGCCTGCTTCGTGCCAAGTGTAAGCCATGCGCTGGTCGGCTTGTAGGGCCAGCACGTCGAGGAGGTTGGAGCCGTCCCAGTCGAGGGGGCCTCCGTTGCCAAATGAAGTGGTGTTCACGATGTCACCGGTGGTGAGCGTGGTGTACTGTTGCTGCCAGCCGACGAGGTTCATGTCGCCGGAGAGGACGAACGGCGTGGCTGCCGGCAAGTCAATCACACCACCGGGGCTGGTGGCGTCGAGGATAAACTTGGCGAAAGCATCGGCTTCCAGTTGTCGCTCGCTGTTGGCGTCGCAGCAGCGCAGATGGCCGTTTACCACCAAAATATCCTTGTCAAATTGGGTGTCCGGCAGGTCAATCAGCGAAGCGGTGAGGCGGTGACCGGGGTAAATCAGCCAGTTTTGGAGGATGGTGTAGCGGCTGACCGTGATGTTGCCGTCAATCAGTTTCGCTGCGTTCCAGCTTTGGAAATTGCCGAGCGGCACGGCGGTGTTCATGAACGTGGCAGCCTGTCCGGCTGTCATGTCCCAGCACTCGTTGAAGGTGATGATATCGGGTTGGAGCGCCGCCAGCACCCGCTGAAAATGAGGCTTTCGGGCGTTGTCGAGCAGCCCATCGTAAAGCGTGTTCCATGTGAGTATTCGCAAGTGGCTGGAGCTAATTTTCTGTAAATCAATGGCTTGGAAGGGTGGGGCAGGGTCGCTGTCGAACGTGAAATCAAAAGCCTGCCCGGCGTTTGGCATCTTGTCGCCAGCGGTGCCGTTCTGGAAGTACAGCCGTATTTCATTGCCCGTGAAGAGCGGGAAGACGCCATCGGGCAGCACGTCTCGCCCAATGGCCAGCTCGAAAACCTTGTCGCTGAATGTGGGCAGGTGATGGAACTTGACGTCGGAGAGGTCAATGAACCACTGCGAATTGCCGTGGTAAAAAACGCCTTCCCGGTCGCCGAAGCGAAGTTCCAATTCTGCCCCGATGCCGTTGATGAACTTGCCGGTGAGCTGATTGCGGTCGCCATCCAGAAACAGGGTCAGGTCGTTGTTGTCCGTCAGCACCACCTCCTGGTCAATCTCGAAGCGGATGAACAGGTAGTTCTCGTCGTTGGCGACGGCCATGCGGAGCAGGTCAGTGCCAGTGCCAGCGCCGCCAGCGTCTTCCAAACTGACAGCCTCTGCGGTCCAGTCACCAAACTTTCCGTCAATGTCGATGGGCAAGGTTTGCGCAGCCAAAAAATGAAACGGAAGTATGGTCAATAGGGTGGAAAAACGAAAACGGAAGGTTTGCATTGAAATTTATTGAAATTGAAAATTAAGAAATTGGAGTGAGGAGATGGGTTGTAAAGATTGCTGTGAATTCAATTTACTAGCGTGAATCTTCGATTTCCCAATTTCTTAATTTCTCAACAAAATTTCCTGACAAAATCCAGCGCCCGCTCCTCCGACCACGCAAACTCCTTGCCCGGTTTCCAGAAGCCGACATGGCCGCCGTGGTGTGGCATTTCGAGGTAAATACGGGGGTGGGTTTCACAAAGCTCCTTCGGGTAACAGGACGGTGGAAGGATGGGGTCGTTGAGGGCCTGCACGAGCAGGGTAGGGATGGCAATGCCCGACATGAAGTTTTTGGCGGAGGCTTTTTCGTAAAAATCGGCGGCGTCACGAAAGCTGTTTAGCGGGGCAGAAAAGTACTCGTCAAAGTCCCGCCAAACCTTGATTTTTTTGAAATTTTCGAGGTCAATCACGCCGGGGTACTGGCCGTTTTTCAGCACCATTTTTTGTTTGAGGTAAAACAAGAACCGCTTCCGATAGATAATGTTGGAGGCATGGTCAAGTATTTCGGCACCAGCCCGCAAGTCGGTCGGAGCGGAGAAAACCACGGCAGCCCGCACAGGTTCGGGCACATTTTTCCCATGAACGCCGAGGTACTTCATCGTGATGTTTGCGCCCATGCTGAAGCCGCTCATCACCACGGTTTCGTAGTTTTTCCGGTGCAATGCATGGTCCATTAACTGGCCAATGTCTTCGATGTCGCCGTGGTGGTACATGCGTTGGGCACGGTTCATTTCGCCGGAGCAGGAGCGGCAGTTCCAGGCCAGCACGTCCCAGCCGTTTTGGTGGAAAATGCGGGCCATGCCCATTACATAAGTTCGGCTGCTATCGCCCTCCAATCCATGCGTTAGCACCACTAGTTTTCGGCTGCCCAGGTCGAGCCAATCAAGGTCGAGAAAGTCGCCATCTGGCAGGGTGATGCGTTCCCGTTCGTAGGCGATTCCTTTCACTTTGCGCAGTACATTGGGCGCAATCGTTTCGAAATGACCGTTCAACAGGAGGGGCGATCGGCGGTAGGTGGAATGTGGAATTAGTGGCAAAACGAAATTGGGTATTGGTATTATTCGTCGTCAAGTTCGAGCTTGGCTTCGGCCAGTTCGCTGAGGGCATGTTTGTCGCCGATTTTTTGGGCGATGGCCATCCCGGATTTGTAGGTTTCAAGGGCTTGGGCTGGGTTGTCTGTTTTCTCCAACAATTTGCCAAAATGGTAGTAAACACCGACGTAATCGGGCGTGGCAGCCACTATTTTTTGGTAATAATCAAGCGCCATTTCCATATTGCCCAGCTTCTCATGCTCCTTGCCAAGGGCAAAAAGCAGGAAGGAATCGTTCGGGTTTTCCGAATGAAACTGGAGAAGTTGCTGTAGGCGGGGGGAGTCGTTCATGTTTGATTGCTATGTTGTTGAATTGCTTTATGGGTGAATTGTTGAATTATTGAATTGTTTTATTGTTACCCGTATCACGACAACAATTCAACCATAAAACAATTCAACAATTCAACAATTCAACAATCTTTACGATAAATCCTTCATTGTCAATTGAATACGTTTGCGTTTCAGGTCAACTTCCACTACCCGAACATTCACCTCTTGGTTCAAGAAAACCACATCGGAGGGGTTGCGGACGTACTTGTTGGAAAGCTGCGAAATATGCACCAGCCCATCTTGTTTCACCCCGATGTCCACGAAGGCACCGAACGCTGTCACGTTGGTGATGATGCCCGGCAGCACCATGCCCACCGTCAGGTCTTCGACTCTGTGGACGTTGGCGAACGAAAAGGACTTCGCTTCCCCACGGGGGTCGAGGCCGGGTTTTTCGAGTTCTTTCAAGATGTCGGTGAGCGTGGGCAGTCCCACTTTTTCGGTGACATATTTTTTTGGGTCAATTTGCTGGCGCAATGCGGCATCGGCCACCAAATCTGGCACTCTGACGCCGAGGTCCTTGGCCATTTTTTCCACGATGCCATAGCTCTCCGGGTGTACAGCGGAGTTGTCCAACGGGTTTTCTGCGCTCCTGATTCGGAGGAAGCCAGCACATTGCTCGAAGGCCTTTTCGCCCATGCGGGCTACTTTTTTCAGTTGTTGGCGGGACTCGAATTGGCCGTTCTCTGTGCGGTATTTCACGATGTTCTGCGCCAGCGTAGGCCCCAAGCCTGAGACATAATTGAGCAGGTGCTTGCTGGCCGTGTTGAGGTTCACACCGACGGAGTTTACGCAACTTTCCACCGTCCTGTCGAGGCTTTCCTTTAGTTTCACTTGGTTCACATCGTGCTGGTACTGCCCGACGCCAATGCTTTTGGGGTCGAGCTTTACCAGTTCGGCCAGTGGGTCCATCAGCCGCCTGCCGATGGAAATGGCGCCCCGCACCGTCAAGTCCAGATAAGGGAACTCTTCCCGAGCAACCGCTGATGCCGAATAAATCGAAGCGCCTGCCTCGCTGACCATGAAAATACTGACTGGGTGGCTGAACACGATGTCCGTGCACAAATCCATCGTTTCACGCCCCGCCGTGCCGTTGCCGATGGCAATGGCGGTGATGCGGTGCTTCTCCACGTTGTCCTGCAAGATGCGGCGGGCCATGTACTCGTCCGAGTTGGGCGGGTGCGGGTAGATGACAGTGTGGTGCAGCAGGTCACCGAACTCGTTGAGCATCACCACTTTGCAGCCTGTGCGAAAGCCAGGGTCAATGCCCATCACTCGAAACTGGCCGAGCGGTGGGGCCAGTAGGAGTTGCCGAAGGTTGTCCACGAATATGTTGATGGCCTCTGTGTCTGCTTTTTCCTTGGCTTCGTTCCGAAATTCTGTTTCGATGCTGGGCGAAAGCAGCCGGTCGTAGCAATCGTGGAGTGCTTCCTTCACCTGCTTGGTGGTATCGCCGCTGCCACGGAGCAGGAATTGTTCGAGGCGGTACAGCACTTCCTCGGCTTCCGGCTCGATACTAATTCTCAGCAGACCTTCGTCCTCACCACGCCGCATGGCCAGCAGGCGGTGCGAAGGGCAGTTTTTCAATGGCTCCGAAAAAGCAAAATAATCTTGGTATTTGGCGGCATCTTCGTCCTTGCCCCGCACGAGTTTTGAGGAGATTTGAGCGCCTTTGCGAAATGCAAATCGAATCTTCTGGCGCACTTGCTCGTCCTCGTTTATCCACTCGGCGATGATGTCACGTGCTCCTTGCAGGGCATCTTCGAGGGTGGGCACTTCGTCGGTCAGATATAGTTTAGCGAGTTGCTCGGCGTTTTGATTTCTTTGTTCAAAAATGACGGTGGCTAATGGTTCAAGCCCTTTTTCACGGGCCATGCTAGCCCGGGTTTTGCGTTTGGGTTTGTAGGGCAAATAGATGTCCTCCAACTCGATGGGGTCCCAGCAGTTTTCGATGCGAGAGCGGAGTTCGGGCGTCATTTTCCCCAGTTCCTCGATGGTGTGCAGCACGGTCTCCCGGCGCTTGTCCAGTTCTATCAGTTTTTTTAATTCTTGCTGAATATCAGCGAGTTGTACTTCGTCCAATGAACCAGTGACTTCCTTCCGATAGCGGGCGATGAAGGGAATGGTAGCGCCTTCGGCCAGCAGGTCAATGGTGTTTTCTACCTTTTTTATGGGGATATTCAGCGATTGGGAAATGATTCGAGGATAGGTCATAGTTTGTTCGAATGGTTTCTCAAGTAACTCTAAAACTTGCAAAACGAAAAGTCTTGATAGGTGGGGTACAGCCTTCTTCAAGAAAAAAACGGAGCAGCGGTCGGGCTAATCCGACCGCTGCTAAAATGCTAGTTGTTATTTCAAAAACTCGTTCACATCGTGGTACTGTAAACCGAAAGCCTCGGCCACACCTTGGTAAACGACCTTGCCATCAACGACGTTTAGTCCGAGTTTGAGGGCGTTGTTTTCGTTACAGGCTTTTTGCCAGCCCTTGTTCGCCAGTTGGATGGCGTAAGGGAGGGTGGCATTGGTCAGCGCAATTGTCGAAGTATATGGCACTGCACCGGGCATGTTTGCTACGCAATAATGCAGCACACCGTCCACCACGTAAACCGGGTCTTCGTGTGTTGTAGGTTTGGTGGTTTCGAAGCAGCCACCTTGGTCAACGGCCACGTCCACGAGTACTGTGCCGGCGCGCATAATTTTCAACATATCCCTTGTTATGAGGTTTGGTGCCTTGGCACCGGGGATAAGCACAGCGCCTACAACTAGGTCATGATTCCTGAGCAACCGCCTGATATTCAGTTCGTTGGAATACATGGTGTTGACGTTTGCGGGCATTACATCAGCCAGGTATCGCAAGCGGTTCAAGTTTACGTCCAGGATGGTAACGGTTGCGCCAAGTCCAGCAGCCATTTTTGCTGCTTGTGTGCCCACAACGCCACCGCCCAGCACCAGCACTTTGGCTGGCTGGACGCCGGGTACGCCGCCCAACAAGATTCCACGACCGCCCATTGGTTTTTCGAGGAACTTAGCGCCTTCCTGCACAGCCATTCGGCCTGCCACCTCAGACATTGGGATGAGCAGGGGCAGGCTGCGGTCTGGCATCTCGACGGTTTCGTAGGCAAGGCAAACTGCTTTCCTTTCAATCATAGCGTCGGTGAGCGGCTTGTAGGAGGCAAAATGGAAGTAGGTGAACACCAACTGGTCTTTGCGGATAAGGGCATATTCCTGTTCGATGGGTTCTTTGACCTTCATTATCATGTCGCCCTTTTCAAAGCAGGCTGCAGCGCTGGGAAGGATACTTGCGCCAGCTTCTTCGTACTCCTCGTCAGGGAATCCGCTGTTTACGCCTGCCCCTTTTTGAACGTACACGGTGTGACCAAGTTTGGTCAATTCTAACGCACCAGCGGGCGTAAGCGCTACACGGTTTTCGTTTGTTTTAATCTCGGTAGGTACTGCAATAACCATAATTTGGCTTTAGTTAGACTTTAGGTATTAGACTTTAGACATTAGAGGGCTTGGAACAATCGGCAAAATGCGCTTCTAATTTCTATGGTCTATCATCTAATGTCTTTTGATAGAATGAATTTGAGCGGCGCAAAGATAGTGCAGCAAGGTGCAAGGAGGTGCAGGTTAGAAGAATTTTTTGGTAGTCTATTTTTGGGAAGGAAGGAGGGAGGAGATAAGAATTGAGTGGGGCAGGGGCAAAAAAAAGCCCGGGATTGAAACCCGGGCGAAAAAACGAATCTTACAATTCTTTAACCAAAACTTACACACTTTATCATATTTCAACATTCGTGCCAAGAATTAGATTTCTTTTTAATTTAAAAAAATATCTTCTTTGTAGATTGGCACTACGCCCCTTGCCCTCGCCACATCGAAAAGCTTCCCGATAGCTGCACGGCCTGCTCCTCCCAAGTTTTTGGTAAATTCGTTTACGTATAGTTTGATGTGGCTATCCATCACGGATTCTTCCATTTCCTGTGCATTTGCCTTCACAAACGACTTCGATGCTTCGGGATGGTCGAATGCGTATCGGACACTGCGTTCCATAACCCTGTTTACTTTTTTGCGAATTTCATCTGGTAGGCTCCTACGCACTACGATTCCGCCCAATGGGATGGGCATTCCCGTTGATGCTTCCCAGAACTCACCGAGGTCAATGACTTTTTTCAGACCCTTCTGTTCATAAGTAAAACGGTTTTCGTGAATAATCAACCCGGCGTCCACTTTCCCTTCGAGTAGTGCATTTTCAATATCCGAAAAGACGGTCTCCAGTTTGCGGGTGGCAGCGGGGAAAGCCAAGCTGAGAAGGAAGTTGGCAGTTGTGTATTTGCCAGGGATGGCGATGAGCGCTTTTTCCACTTCTTGGTCGGTCATTTCCTGTCGGGCAATTAGGAGCGGACCACAGTTTTGCCCCAGGGCACTGCCAGCGTCAAGCAGCACATATTTTTCGAGCAAATAGGCGTAGGCATGGTAGCTTAATTTGGTAATGTCTAGTTCACCGAGCATGGCCCTGCGGTTCAGCGTTTCAACGTCTTCCATGAAGACCTCGAATTCGAGGCCCTCTGTGTCAATCCTTCCGTGCAGCATGGCATCGAAGATGAAGGTGTCGTTTGGGCAGGGTGAAAATCCAAGGCTGAGTTTCATAGGCTGAAAAGTAAAAAGTAAAAAGGACAAAGGAAAAAGTAGTTCGTAACCTGAACTCCCTACCTTTGCGGCAATTATGAAAGTATTATTCGAAGACAACCATTTGATTGCCATTAACAAGCCGAACAACGTGCTGGTTCAAGGCGACGAGACCGGCGATGAAACGCTTGGCGACCAGGTCAAGCAATACATCAAGGACAAATACGGAAAGCCGGGCGATGTGTTCCTTGGCACCATCCACCGCCTTGACAGGCCGGTGAGCGGTGTGACCATATTTGCCAGGACGAGCAAAGCGCTTGAACGCATGAATAAAATCTTTGCGGAACGTGAGGTCAAGAAAACCTACTGGGCAATCGTGGGTAGAAGGCCAGAGCCATTCTTTGGACATCTAACGCATTATATTCTGAAAGACTCAACCAAAAATATCGTAAAAGCCTACGATACCCTGAGCAACCGTGCGAGAGACGCAAAAAAAGCCGACCTTGATTACGAGTTGATTGCTGAAATCGAGGACAGTTATTTGCTAAAGATTGACCTGCAAAGCGGAAGGTCACACCAGATTAGGGCACAGTTGGCCAAAATAGGCTGCCCTATCCGGGGCGATGTGAAATATGGTTATCCAACGCCCAACAAAGACAGCTCAATTCACCTCCATTGCCGGAACATTACTTTTGAGCACCCGGTGAAAAAGGAACTTGTGAACATCACCGCAAGTGTACCAAAGGATCCGATTTGGAAAATGTTTCAATCAATTGAAGACTAAAATGCTGATTTGCAGCTTTTTACAGACGTCCTTTATAAACAAATTATTAATTAGCGCAAATGGGGTATAGGATGTGCGGAACCTTATGGGCTACATTTGCATCTGAATTTAATCAATACTTACGTTTTTCTATCTGACAACTTCTAAGAGACTGGCGTTCCAATTTTTACTCCTTTTACAATCTATCCAAAACAGGCTCCATGCCTGACCTGAAAGTATTTTAACCAATCTAGGTATTTCCAAAATTACACAAGCAAACTTCGGTTGGCTTTGATGGTTCATGCGGTTTTCTCCGTAGTGACTGCACCAACCTCTGGATACGAATCTTACTTTACATTCTTTAACCTAAATCAGGTCCCATGACACGAGTGTTACTCAGCTACTTGGTGGCAATGCAATGCTTTGCCTCTTCCCTACTTGCACAGGATACTACCCCTCCGACATTGTTTTGTCCAGGAAATGTTTCCTTACAACTTGCTCCCGGCCAATGCGAAACTGTTTACAATTTCGCAGTCTTTGCCACTGACAACGACCCTAACTGTACGCCAGGAATTTCTCAAATAGACGGAACTGGATACACTTCGGGAAGTTCATTTCCAATCGGAAGCACAATTTTGAGTTTTCAGGCATTGGATTGCAGCGGAAACGGTGCAACATGTACATTTTCAATCACAGTCAACCCATTTGTTCCGGCATCGAACGGGATGATTTGTGATGACAATTTGCATATTTCAATCCCTTCCACTTGCGAAATGTGGCTCACGCCCGATGCTGCTCTCGAGGGAAACTACGGGTGCTACGATGACTTCGTGGTGGACGTGGAAAACACCGGTACCAACTACATCGGATATTACTATGTAGGTGAAACCATCACTTTCTCCGTCACCAACACCCAAACTGGTAATTCTTGTTGGGGGGAGGCATTGGTTGAGGACAAGTCCGGCCCATTTGCCTTCAACTGTGTTGACGACACCATTAATTGCCTACAAGATGTTCGGCCAATTTCAGAAGGTGGTGACGTCGAAGAGCCAACCTTTGTGGATTGCCACGATTTCACGGTTCAACATTTGGACATGATAACGCAGGGAGAATGTGACGACGACTTCTCCCAAGTTATCATGCGAATTTGGTCTGCCACTGACGAATTAGGCTACACCACCACTTGCAACCAGATGATTTTCGTGGAAAGCACCAATTTGTTGGACCTAAATCCAGAATGTCCCGCAGATACGGTCATGGAATGCACGCCCGGTGTTGCTGCCAATGTTTTGCCATCAAACACAGGCTATCCGACCGTTGTGATTGATGGAACAACCTACGATATCACGGAAGGTGCCAACGCCGTTTGTAATATAACAGCTTCTTATTCAGACCTGGTCATCCCAAAATGCGGCGTTGGTTTCCGTATTATCCGCACCTGGACGGTGCTGGATTGGTGCCTGCCTGTTGACTTCATAGACAACCCGTGGACCTGTATCCAAGTGATACATTACAATGACACCACAGCTCCAGTGTTCAATGCACCAGCAAACATGACCGTTTCGGCAAACTTGCCGGGTTGCCGTGCCCGCCCTGTCATTCCCGCCGTAGCCGTTTCCGACTGTTCGAGCTACTCGGTGGCCATATTCACCCCATCCGGCCCAATCGCTGGCAATGGAGGTCAAGTGCCTGCACCGGGCCTGGCGTATGGCGTACACACCATAACCGTAAAGGTGACGGACGCCTGCGGTAATTCCAGCTCAAAAACTTTTACCATCACCGTCAATGACAGCACCAAGCCGAACGCCGTTTGTGACCAGTTCACCGTCGTGGCTTTGGATAATGTCGGATACGGTTATGCTCACGCAATTTCGTTCGACAACGGTAGTACGGACAACTGTTGCGTGGACGAATTCAGGGTGTCCCGAATGACGGACAACTGCAACATACCCGCAAACCTTGTCTTTGACGATATCGTTGAGTTTTGTTGCTCCGATGTTGGAACCAATGTTCCAGTAATCTTGCGTGTGTACGATTGCCACGGCAATTACAATGATTGTATGGTAAACGTGGAGGTACAGGACAAATCTGGCCCATCCATCACCTGCCCGCCCAACGTCTCGCTGAATTGTGGCCAGGACTACACCAATCCAACTTTGGTGGGCACAGTGGAGACCGACCCAGCTTTGCAAGGTCCGCTCGATGGCTTGGCAATGGACAATTGCGGAGAGAACCTAGTGCTGACGCAATCGGACGCCGGTACGCTCTCTTGCGGTTCGGGCACTATTTACCGTACTTATGCTGCAACCGACCCAGCAGGAACAACAAGCTTCTGCGTTCAAACCATCACCGTCATCAATAACAACCCGTTCACTGGTGGAAGCATCAATTTCCCGCCTGACCTCACGTTGAACGGTTGCTCGGCGCCAACGGACCCCACGAACACGGGCACTCCTACTTTCCCTGCGCCAAACGGCTGTTTCACACTGGTCGTAGGCCATACCGATTTGGTACTGACCTCCGCACCTGATGCCTGCCAGAAGATTCTCCGCACTTGGACGGTGATTGATTGGTGCCAATACAACGTGAACAACCCTACTGGGCCTGGCCGCTGGGACCATACGCAGGTTATCAAGGTCATGGATTTCAGTGCGCCGAGTTTCGCAGCTTGCGACAACCTGACCTTCTGCAACTTCAAGGCCGACTGCAGCCCGCTTGCGCCAGATTTGACGGTTGCTGCAACGGATGCTTGCACACCAGCCAACCAAATCGTTTACACCTGGACGGTTGACCTGAATGACGACGGCATCGCTGACCCAGGTTTTGCTACTTCGGGTTCCGGTCAGAACACCAACAACAACTACCCAATTGGTACGCACCGAATCAGCTACAGCGCAACGGATGGATGCGGAAATGTTGGTTTTTGCAACTTCCTCTTCGCCATCGAAGATTGCAAAAAGCCAACACCGATTTGCAATAATGGCCTGAACGTAGCCATCATGGCCTCGGGCATGGTTCCTGTTGATGCTGACCAATTTATTACTGGCTCTTCGAACGACAACTGTTCCGACTTCAGTGACATGTCGGTATCGTTTTCTCCGGATGTCACCAATACCCAGCTAATTTTCACCTGCGATGACTTGGGCGTTAACCTGGTCCAAATCTGGCTGACGGACGAAGCAGGCAATGCCGACTTCTGCCAAACAACCGTCAACATTCAGGACAACATGGGTGCTTGTGGCGCTGCACCACTGATTGCCATGAACGGCCAGATTTCCAATGAACTGAACCAAGGCGTGGAGAACGTGCAGGTGGAGCTCAACGGCACCATTAACAGTACGACTGCAACCAACAACACAGGTGGATACCAGTTCTCCAACCTCCCGATTGGCATGGACTACACCGTGACGCCTGTGCTTGACATCAGCCCCCTGAATGGTGTGACGACCTACGACTTGTTGTTGATAAATCAGCACATCCTCGGTTCCGTTGCGCTCGATTCGCCATACAAACTGATCGCTGCCGATGGAAATCGTAGCGGTTCGGTGACGGTGAGCGATATTGTAGAGATTCGTAAAGTCATCCTGCACATACTGGACGAGTTTCCCAATAACACCTCTTGGCGCTTCGTGGATGCCAGCTACACGTTCCCGAACCCTGCAAATCCATTCGCAGCGGCAATACCGGAAGTGTGCAACATCAACGACCTCACTACTGCCAGCCCCAACGTCAACTTCGTGGCGGTGAAAGTCGGCGACGTGAACGGGACGGCTGTTACCAGCAACTTTGGTGAGCCAAACGAGGACCGGAACAACTTGGATTTCAGCATCCAAACGGCAGACCGGGCAGTGAAGGCAGGTGAAATATTCACGGTAGATTTCAATGCAAACCTCGCAGGTATGCTCGGCTACCAGTTCACTTTGAACTTCGACAAAACAGCGCTCCAGTTTGAGAAACTGGTGCCAGCAGCTGCCACGTCCATCGAAAATTATGGCCTCAGCCGCTTGGCAGAAGGCGTGGTCACGGCAAGCTGGTACCAACTCGCCGCTCCGAAAAACGGCGAGCCAGCCACCCAGTTTTCGATGACCTTCACTGCATTGAAGGAAGGCATGTTGAGCAAACTGGCCAACATCAATTCAAGCTACACACTTGCTGAAAGTTATGAAAAAGGAGGTACGGTAAGGCCAGTTGTTCTCGAGTTCACGTTACCAAACGGCACAAGCGTCGTTGGCAACCAATTCGAACTCTACCAAAACATCCCGAACCCGTTTGCCAACGAAACCGTCATCCGCTTCCATTTGCCGGAGGCGAGCAAGGCTACCTTGACGATATTCAACATGGCGGGCAAGGTGGTGAAAACGGTGAGCGGTGAGTTTACGAAGGGCTTCCACGAAGTGCTAATCGAAACGGGCAGCCTGCCTTCCAATGGCCTCTACTACTACTCCCTGCAAACGCCGGGGAACACGGCCACTAAGAAAATGACTTTGTTAAATTGATTGATTTAATAGCTGCCGGACTGGTAATTTCAACAGAAATCAGTTCGGCAGCCAACTTTTAGTAACTCGGTTTTTGGGATTGGTCTCCTCTCCGGTTCGCTGGGGAGGGGCTTTTTTTTTTGGAAATTGGAAATTTGGAAATTGGTTACGGATGTATGAATTTCCCAATTTCCCAATTTCACTCCTCTTCCTCCTCCGCTGTTTCCCCTTTCGGCATCGTGGCTTTGTAAATCAATTTGGAGCAATTTTCCCTTCGGAAAACCTCCTTGGCCACCCGGTGCATTTCTTCCACGGTAACATTTTGGTAGAGGCTCGTTTCCCGGTTGATGATGGAGGCATCGCCGACCAACTCAAAGAAGGCGAGGTTGATGGCCTTGTTCAGCACACTGACCTCCGAAAACACCAGCGAACTCTCGCTTTTGTTCACGATTTTTTCCAATTCTGACTGAGAAATGGGGTCGGAAATCAGCAGTTCCAGTTCCTCCCAAAGCGCCTTTTCGGCTATTTCCATGGAGACGCCGTTGGTTGGCTTGCCTTCCAGGATGATTAAGCCGGGGTCGTTGCTGGCGGTGATGTAGCAGTCAATATGGCTGAACAGTTTTCGCTCCTTCAATAGCCTGCGGTACAACCTCGACGATGGCCCGCTGGCCATCACATCCGAGAGCAGGTCAATGGCATAAAAATCGGGGTGGGTGCGGGAGCAGGTGTGGAACACGAGGTAAATGGCGTCCACGGGCACTTTGGCCTCCACCGTTTTTTCCCGAAACTCATTTTGTTGCGGTTCCTCTGGCAAGTTGCGGACAGCAACATCGCCAGCAGGGATGTCGCCGAACCATTTTTCCGCCAATTTCAGTGCTTTCTTCGGCTTCACGTTGCCCGCCACGACGAGAATGGCGTTGTTCGGGCGGTAGAATTTGAAGAAAAAATCCTTGACGTCCTGCAGTTTGGCATCCTCCACATGCTTGGGCTCCAGGCCAATGGTTGGCCAACGGTAGGGGTGGCGCTTGTAGGCGAGGTCGGAAATATGGTGCCAGACATCGCCGTAGGGTTCGTTCAAGCAGGTTTCCTTGAATTCCTCGACCACCACTTTTTGCTGGGTTTCCAGCACTTTTTCGTCAAAATTGAGGCTCAACATGCGGTCGCTTTCCAGCCAGAGCGCCACTTCGAGGTTCTCGGCAGGCAGCACGTCGTAGAAATTGGTCATATCATTGTTCGTGAAGGCGTTGTTCTCACCTCCCGCCAACTGAATGGGGTCGTCGAAGTCGGGGATATTGGCGGAGCCACCAAACATCAGGTGCTCAAACAGGTGCGCAAAGCCCGTCTTTGCTGGATTTTCGTCTTTGCTGCCGATGTCGTAAAGCATGTTCACGGCCACCATCGGCGTGCTTTCGTCCTCGTGGATGAGTACCCGCAGGCCGTTTTTCAAAATATGTCTTTCGTATTCAATCACGATGTTTGTTATTAAGTTATTGGGTTATTGGGTTATTGACTACTGGCGAAAAATAACCCAATAACCCAATATCCCAATACCAAAAAAAGCCCGCAAAACTAACAAATAACTTGATTGGCGCATTGGCGCTTTGCCTTGTTGGCGCATCGGCATTTCAGGGAGTCTGATGTACAAAAAATAGTGTGCTAATGGCCCTTTATTCCCAAATTAACCCCTCACCATGCCAATAACCCAACTCGCCAATACGCCAACACGCCTCCAGGTTGCATCTTTCCAGTTGTACCAAATTTTAAAGCTATGAAAAATATACATGTCAGTAGGATGGAGCGGCTGCGCTCCATCAACCTCCGCATCGGCTTTGCAGCCGCCATTTCCCTCGCCATTTTGGCTTTCAATTGGACAACTGAGCGTGCCGCTCCGTTGCTTTTTGAAGAGGAGGCGTACCCAACCGAGTTGGCGCTGAAACCCTTCACCATTGCTCAGCCCAATCAGCCCAACCAACCACCAGCCACGGTTTTGAAAGCCAACGACTTGATTATCGAAGTGCCGGATGTGGTGGTTTCCAGCTTGCTGCCAACTGCCATCCCGATTGACTCCAGCACTGTGGGCGGCCCGGAGTTTGGCAATGCGAAGCCTGCCGCACCAGTCGTCCCGAAAGCGCAGCTCCTGCCACCAGCGGAGGACGATGACCATGCTGCTCCCTTTTTGATTGTGGAAGAAATGCCCCGTTTCCCTGGCTGCGAGGTCGGGAACCTCACAAAAAAGAGCGAAGTGCTTGTGCCATGGAGCAGCTACTGAAGTTCATTTACGCCAATATCCGCTACCCCGAACTGGCCAGGGATGCCGGTATTGAAGGCACAGTCCACATCAAATTTGTGGTGGAAAAAGACGGTACCATCAGCAATGCCCAAGTGATGCGGGACATCGGCGGCGGCTGTGGTAAAGAGGCCCTGCGAGTGGTAGGCAAAATGCCGAAATGGCTTCCCGGCAAGCAGCAGGGTAGGGCAGTGCGGGTGCAATTCAATTTGCCGGTGAAGTTTAAGTTGAGTTGATTTCTTGGCTCATGGCGGCTTTGTGTGAAAAGCACTGCCCTTTTTGAGAGAGCGGATTATCAAACCCGCTGGTTACGGTCATTGACTTTCATTTCCAAACAGCGGGTTTGATAACCCGCTCTCTCGATACTGAACACTGATTTCCCCGCTGGCCACCTACCTGTCCTTACAATCAAAGAACGGCACTGCTCGTCACGAGCTTTGCTTGTTGACGGGCTTTGGTTGCGGCCTCTGGCCGCTCCCGACTTATTGTCGGGACAGGCAGTGCGTAGGCCAAGTTATCAAATCCCAGCCGTCGGCACATAACCGATGTCGT